>JALUUL010000037.1 GCA_027021385.1 Planctomycetota bacterium
CTGGGAAACCCCCCGGGGGGGGGGGGGGGGGGGGGACACTGGGGAAAGAAGAATCATTCAAGAGGAGGGGGGCTCTCAGCGCCGGGTGATTCGGGCAGTGGAACCCGGGCCGAGGCGATCGAGGGCCCGCAGGACCGGACCGAAGGCGGGCAGGACCCCGAGGATCCGGAAGGAGGAGGATTCGAGACGGTATACGGGCTCCCTCGACGGCCGCCAGAAGGCGGACCGGGGGGCCAGTCCCGCCATGGGGGTCTTACGCGGGGGAGCGGCCAGGACGGCGAAGGTCCCCGACCCCTGGATCCCGGCCACGAGGCGGAGCCCTTCTCCCGAGGGCTCGATGCGGAGCCTCTCGAGAAAGGCCCGGGGGGCGGGAGGGCCGGGGTAGAGAAGCGCCTCGGGAAGGCGGCCGAGACCTTCCCGGGAGAGACGGTCCGAGGGCCAGGGACGCCCCCGCTCGGAGACGGCGACCCGATCGGGGACCGGTTCGAGAGCCAGGAGATCCTCGAAGACCATCGGGACCCACCGGGCCCTACGCCAGGCGAGGACCGGAGTCTGTAGGGGCCAATCCCAATCCTCGTCGACCTGGGCCTGAGCGCCGAGGTCGAGACTCTCGAGAAGGACGAGATCGCGCCCCGGTTCGGAGGAGATCCGCCAGCGCAGGAACGGAACGAGCGCACGCGGAGGATTCCAGGCGAGGAGTCCGCCGAGGGGGGGCAGCTCCGCAAGCGCATCGACACAAGAGGATTGCTGATTCCGGAGCCAGACGCCGACCCGCTCCAGGGCGCGGATCCTGAGTTCAGCGGCGAGGACGACGAGGACGGCAGGACCCAGGAGCAGGACTCGAAGAGGAACCCTCAGGCGGTGGAGGAACAGAGGGGTTCCCAGCAGGAAGAACCCGAACTCCCGGAACCAGAAGTCGGTCGCCGGGCCCGAGGATCCGAGGTCGCTCCAGAAACTTCGAGGACGGCCGATCCAGGACGGAAGGTCGGGATGCAGGAGACGGCCGCATAACCAACCCGCGCAGAGCAAGGCCAGGGCCGGAAGAACGCTCGTCCGACCGCGGCGTCCGGAGAGGCCGTAGAGAAGGAAGAACAGGAACTGTCCCCAGGGGATCCCGGAGACGGGATCTGCGAAGCCCGCGGCCAGACCTGCGACTGGCGCGAGGAAGGGCAGGAGTCCCGGCCTCGAGGACCCGAGGAGCAGGAGCGGCCCGAGCACCAGGGGGACGCAGAGCCAGGCCTCCTGGATCGTCGCCGGAGAGGCTCCGAGCACCCATGCCCAGGCCCCGAGGGTGAACCCCGCCGCGAAACCGCCGAGCGCGGAGGGCGCCAAACGCAGCACGAGAACAGAGAGAGAGGCGGCGAAACCCGGCAAGGCGAGGGCCGCGAAGACCGCCCGCTGGACATGGAGATCGACGGCGAAGCTCCGGCAGAGGCCGGCGAGGGTGGAGGCGAGAGCGGGAGGGTCGAAGGACTCCCCCCCCGTCGCCCGGATGAAGAACCAGTCCTCGGGCCAGGCGGAGAGTCCCGCGGTCCGCCATGCTCCGAGCATGCTGGAGAGGACCAGCCCGAACATCCCGGCGAGGAAGGCCCCCGTGGGGAATCTCTTCTCTCTCCCTTCGGAGTCCGCCTTCCTCCCGCCCTCGCCACCGTCCATCGACAGGGATCCTACCGCCCCCTCCCGGAGTTCCCTACCAGGTCGGATGCGATTCGCGGCTTACCGGCAGCGTGAAGTGGAAACTCGCACCCCCGAGTTCCCCGGAGGCTCCGCACCAGATCCGTCCACCCATCTTGTCGAGGATCTCCCGGCAGATCGGCAACCCCAAGCCCGTTCCCTTCGGTTTCTCCGTCAGGGAATCCCCGACTTGCTGGAACTTCTCGAAGATCCGCCTCCTCTCCTCCTCCGGGATCCCGGGGCCGCTGTCCTCGACGCGGAAGAACACCTCCTCGTCGCGGACCTCGACCGAGAGCTTGACGGTCCCCTTCTCCGGAAGGAACTTGCAGGCGTTCCCGACGAGGTTCGTAAGAACCTGATGCAGGCGGTCTCGATCCGCGTGCACAGGCGGCAGTTTCTCCGGGAGGTCCAGGACGAGTTCCCCCTTCTTCTCCTTGAGGAGGGGATCGAAGACCGCCCCCAGGGTCCGTAGGGCGTGCTCCACGTCCACCGGCCCGAAGTTGAACTCCATCTTCCCCGCCTCCATGCGGGCGAGATCCAGGATCTCGTTCACGAGGCGGGTCAGGCGTTCCGCTTCCGTAGAAACGATGCCGAGGAACTCCTTCCAGGTGTCCTCGTCCTCCGGGGTCATGTGGAGGAGGATCTCGGTGTAGGAGCGGATCGAGGTCAACGGGGTCCTGAGTTCATGGCTCACCGAGGACAGGAACTCGTCCTTCATCCTCGAGATCTCGACCGACGCCGTGATGTCGAGGAGAACGATCGCGACCCCTCCCTCTTCCCCGACCTCGTTCCCCCCGATCCCCGTGTCTTTGATCGGAGCGATCGAGACGTGGAAATGGCGGTCCTCGATCACGACCCCATCGACGAACTCGGTCCTTCCCCCGCGCCGGGCCCGGGAGATCGCTTCCTGAAGATCTTCTCGGGATTCCCTCGGAAAGAGATCGCAGACGGGTCTCCCCTTGAGGTCGGAGGTTTCGCTTCCGAGGATCATCGAGGCCGAAGGGTTCGCGAGCACGACCTCCCCTCCGCGGTCCGTCACGAGCACCCCCTCGCCCAGGGAATGAAGGACGGCCCGGATCTTCTCGAAGGCCATTTCGAGGGCGAGATAGTTCGCCTGCGAGGTCCGGTTCCTCTCGACGAAATGGGCGGCCAGCCCCTTGATCTCCCGGGCGAGTTCCTCGATCTCCAGTAGTGACATCTCCGGGAAATCGATCTGCGCGTGATCCTCTCCCAGCCTGGGGATCATCCTCCTTATGAGATCGAGGGGCCTGCGGACCCTCGTCTTCAACCAGACCAGGAAGGCCAGAAAGACCGCGAGGGCGCCGGCCGCGGCATGGGCGGCCCGCCTCCACCACGTGGACGGGCGGGGGCGTAGGAGCGCTTCGAAACGGAGCCCCTTCGGGAGTTCGACGGTCTGAAGCCCTTCCTCCCCCTCGAACTCCAGATCTCCGGGAACCTGCTCGACGACGAGACCCTGGCCCGCGAGCAGGCGGACTCCGCGGATCCTGGAGGCGAGGGAATCGACGAGCGCCTCCGCCTCCTGCACGAAAGACGCTCGGTCCCCGGTCTCCACGGCCTCCACTCCCCGCAGCCGGAGCGACTCGAGCGCGACCTCGAGCCCCGGATCCTTCCCTTCCTCCGGAAGCAAGGCCACGAACAGGACGCCCAGGAAGGCCCCGAGGATTCCGACCCGGACCCCCCCGGAAAGGAGGCTCCACGAGAACATCAGAGCCCTCCCCCTCGGAACGCACGGAGGTCCCGGTCAGGGTCAGGGTGATCCGACATGTACCGGACCGCCCATGGTCTCGGAAAAAGAAGAACCATGGTCATGGAAGCGGCTTCGAATCGGGCTCGGATAAGGTTGACGGTTCCGGGTCCTTGGCCCCGGAGTACTTCGGCCGCCCCGGGGCCGGACTTGCGTCCGAAATCGAGAATCCCCGGTCATCCCCCCTTCTCCCCCCAGCTCATAATCCCCAGCGGCCGGAAATCCTTACTCCGCCTTTCCCTCGCTCCCAAAGGCTTGAAGTTCTCGGAAGCCCCCGAGCCCGGGACCGGCCCGCTTCCTCGCTTGCGCCGGAATCGGAACTTCCGGTAGCATGGGATGTTCCTGCCATGGTTAGGGAGTCGGAAGGCAGGTCCGTCCCGCGAAGGACCAGAGTCTTCGATCTCGCGGCGCTCCTCCACGAAGCGGCGGAGCCCCTCCCGATCGAGGTCCTGACCTCCGCCTTGGGGTTGGGCCCCGCGGAGTTGGAGGCGGCCCTAGGGCGCCTCCCCGCCCTCCTTCCCGGCGCCAGGATCCACAGGACGCGCGGGGGGATCCGTCTCTTCTTCCGCGGAAAGGACCCGGAGGAACTCCGGCAGCGGGGAGGACGCATCCGGAGGATGCTCGGACACCACCACCCCGACCCCGCCCGTCGTCTCGGTCTCCTTCGGGAGGCCGGGGACCTGAGGCGTGCCAGGGCCCTCCTCAAAACCCTCCCCCCTCCCCCTCGGTGCAGACCCGAGACCAGGATCCGATTCCTCAGGGAGGCTCTCGAACTCGCCGGAGACAACGGTGAGCGCAGAGACCGCGCCTGCAAGCTCTCGGAGGAACTCTGGTCGGAGGGACGGATCGCGGAACTTACCGATCTCTGCGGACGCCCCTGGTTCCGGAGGAGCCGCGACCCGAGACTCCGTCTCTGGCGCGCGCGCCTCCTCCACCGCCTCGCCAGGTATTCCGAATCCCTGGAACTCACGACCTCCCTCCTTCGGTCGCGGGACGAGGCGGAGGACCTTCCCGAACTCCATGCCCGGAATCTCCTCTTCTGCGGGCGCGGGAGACGGGCCCTCTCCTACCTCGAGGCAGCCCTCCACCCCCCGTCCCCGACCTCGACGAAGGCCGAACTAGCACTCCACCTGGCCTACGCCCGCTGCCTACAGGAAGTCTCCCCGGGACGGGCCGCGCACCTCCCGGTCCTAGCGAGGATCGTCCGCGAGGCGAGACGCCGCCGGGATTCCGAACTCGAGGCCAGAGCCTCCCTTCACGTGGGCCTCGTCCTGGCGGAGCGGGATGCGGGTCCCGCGGCGGCCCGCTGGTTGGGGAGGGCGCGGCGGGCCTTCATCACGGGAGGGGACGCGTTCTATGCAGGAGAGACCGAGAACCATCTCGGCCTTCTCTTCCACCGCTCAGGGAACGGCCGTCGGGCGCGGGAATTCTTCGAATCCGCAATCCGCCGCCTGCAGGAGGGAGGGGAAAGCCGGGCGATCGCCCTGGTACGTCTGAATCTCGCGTCCCTCCTCCTCGACCTCGAGGATTTCGAACGGTCGAGGGAGACCCTGGACCTCGTCCTGGAGACCCTGGACCCCGGCCTCCTCCGCGTCCGGGCGGAGGCGCTCGGTCTCCGCTGCGACCTCGGGCGGGGCGCCGCGCCGGACCGGATCCTCGAAGCCCTCGATCGTCTCGAACGGAGAATCCCCGAGCCCGAATCCTCGCCGGTCCTCGCCTCCATCCGGGGAATCCGCGCCGAGGCCCGGATCCTCGCCGGGGATCCTCTCGGCGCCCGGAACGAACTCGAAGGGGCTCTCGAAATCCTCGGCCCCGAACCCCCGCCGAAGCTCGAGGCCGAGATCCTCGCCGAACTCGCCGGTCTCGAATCCGATCTTTACAGGGCGAGGACGAGACTCGCCCGGGCCTTATTCCGGACGCGGAGCGACCCTCCCCTCGCCGTCCGTTCGGCCCGCGCCGCCCTTCGCGGGAAACCGCCTCTCGAGGGCGGGGCGCTCCCTCTTCCCCTGCGCCGTGCCCGGGAACTCCATGCACGCCTTCTCGCCCTCCGCTCCGGGGGCCCCCCGCCCCCGGTCTTCACGAACCGGCGCCTCCCCCTTCTCGAATCGATGTGCCGCACCCTTCTCGGCGCCGACCGGGGACTCCTGCTCAAAGCCCTCCCCGCGTTCTTCCGATCGGCCTTCGAGGCCGACTCCTGGCTCCTCCTCTCGAGGGGGCCGGCCGGGAGTTGGCGGCGGACGGCCGGGGGCGGGAACCTGGATCCCGCCAGAGTCCTCCACTGGAATCGTTCCGGATTGCCGGAGGCGGGGGAGGGGAGCCTCCTCCTCGTCCGGAGTCCGGGGGGCGGACTCCTCCTCTGCCTCGGAAACTCGAGCCTCCGGTATCGGTACGGGACGGCCGAACGCGAGGCCCTCGTCTTCCTCCTGTCCATCCTCGAAGAACGCGGCATCTTTCTCTCAAGGACTTCCCAGGAGGCTCGCCCGGCCCCCGCCTCCCGAGGGGCACCCTCTCTTCCCGCAGCGGAGGGCGCGGAGCCCTCGTTCCTCCTTCCCCGCCCCTCGGTCCCTCCGGCCCGGGGAAGGGAAGGGAGCCGTCTCTCGAGCCCCCACCCCCCCCTCGACGGAAGGGATGCGAGGATCCGGGCGGCGATCCGCCTCGCGGAAGAGACCGCGGCCTCCACCCTTCCCCTCGTCATCCTGGGTGAGACGGGAACCGGCAAGAGCCGTTTCGCGGCCTGGATCCACGAGACCTCCGACCGCCGCGACGGGCCCCTCATCGTCCTCGACGCCGCGACCCTGCGCAGCGGACTCGGCGAGGCGGAACTCTGCGGGCATTGCAAGGGAGCCTTCACCGGAGCCGAGCAGGACCGTCCCGGTCTCCTCGAACAGGCCTCGGGCGGAACCCTGATCCTCGACAACCCCGAGATGCTCCCGGAAACCCTCCAGTCGATCCTGCTCGGCGCCCTCGAACGGAAGGAGATCCGGAGACTGGGCTCGACCCGGCCCCGCCCCCTCGATCTCCGCTGCATCACGACGAGCAGGGAAGCCCTCGAGCACTGGGCCCGCCGGGGTCTCCTCCGCCAGGACCTCCTCTTCCGCCTGCAAGGAGTCGTCTTCCATCTGCCCCCCCTCAGGGAGCGGATCCAGGACCTGCCCCTCCTCCTCACGGCGATGTGCCGGGAGGAATCCCCGAACGACCGCCCCCGGGCGGTGGATCTCTCCGCCTGCGAGGCCTTGATGCGGGAGGATTGGCCGGGGAACCTCCGAGAACTGCGCAACCGGCTCCGGAGGGCCCTCCTCCTCGACCCGGACCGTGAAGTCCTGGGTCCCTCCCTCCGGAACCCGGCGGGGCCGATTCCTTCCGGTCGCCCTCCCTCCCTGCGCGCGGCCCTGGAACTGGAGGAGCGGCGGCTCCTGTCCGAGAGCCTCGCGGCCTGCGGGGGGCACAGGGGAAAGGCCGCCGAAGCTCTCGGCATTTCGAGGCGCTGGCTGCAGGAGCGCTTGAAGGCCCTCGGACTCCAGGACCTTCCCCGGGACCTCCGAGTCCTCGCGAAACTCTGAGGAGGATCGGAAGGATCCTTCCGATTTCCCGGCCCCTCCTGCGGGTGGGCAAGGATTCCGGGGCGGATAAGACTCAAGAAAACCCTACCAGAAAAGGGGTTACGAGCTCAACCAGGAAGCCACTCCATTGATGGCACATCCTTTGCTCTGTCTCGGTCTGCGACGGTCCCCCGTCGCTGTGGAGAGAGAGAGCAGAAGGGTCGTTCCCCGTCACCGTGGATCGGCCGCTTCTTGCCTTCGGATGTCCGTTTCAGAGGCACGCAGGGCCTTCGGACGACCAGATGGAGGTCGCCGAAGGTGGACTCCGGAGGCATGTCCCTGATGGCAGACAGGGACACCCCCCGGAGGGGTGGGGCGGGAAGCCGCAGGCAGGGCTTCCATCCATCCGACCCCACCCTTCCACCTTCCGCCCGCGCCAGGGCGCCTTCGGGACTCCGTCAAGATCCCCACTCCCCCACCCGATAGGGCACCTGCCGTCGGGTCCGGAGCCCGGACGGTCGGAGGGGGGAGCATCCATGGCGCTGAAGCATATCCGACGAATCGCCTGCGCGATCGTTCTGGTTCCGGCCCTCGTTCGAGGAAGCCTGGAAGCACAGGACCCGGCCGGGCGGGAGTCCGCCCTCGAGGCTGCCCTCGAGATCCTCGACATCTCCGAATCCCTCGAGGGCGGCACGAGAGCAATCGAGGAGGCCTACCGGCGAAAGGACCCGGAAGCCATCCGGCCCTATCTCACCCACGGACGCAAGGAGGTCCGAACCCTGGCCGTCCACCGTCTGGGCGACCTCAAGGACGGGGGGAGCGCCGGCGTTCTCGGCGCCCTCCTGCGGACCTCGAAGGACGAGGACCTGCGCGCGCAGGCGGCACGTTCCCTGAGCCTTCTCGAACGGGGAGCGGGACGGCCCTGGCTCAAGAAGGTCCTGACCGACAGGAATCCCCGTGTCCGCCTGCACGCCGCGACCTCCTTCCTCGGCGGAGCGGCCGGGCCTTCCGAGATCCAGGGGCTGCTCGAGGCGATCGACGCCTACGTCTCCGACGAGGCCGGGGCCCGGGCCCAGGCCGTCCTCGCCCTGCACGACGAAGGGGACCCCTCGGTCCTCAAGCCCCTGGCCGCGACCCCGGCCGGCGGTCCCCGCTTCCAGCAGGCCCTCGTCTATACCTTCCAGGATCTGAGTCCGCGCCTCGAGGAGGAGGCACGCCTCCGGATCCTCGGCGCGGCCCTCGCCTCCCCGAACAAACCCCTGCGTCGTTACGCGATCCAGGCCCTCGGGGCGAGCCATGATCCGAAGGCCCTACCCCTCCTGCGCGACGCGGTGGCCCGCGAACGGGATCCCGGGCTCGTCAAACTCTGCGAACTTGCGGTCCAGGCCCTCGCCCCGAAACCGCGCGGCAAACTGGGCGAGAGCTGGGCCCGATTCGTCGCGGCCTTCCGGGCGCAGCTCACATCCGCGAAGACATGGTTCGCTAACCTCCCCAGTGGCCTGCGCCTCGGCCTGCTCGGGCTCCCCGCCGGTCTGGCCCTCCTCTTCCTCGCATTTCGGATCCTGCTGCGGAGAGCGAGATCGCGGCGCTCCCGCGCCGACCTCGAGGCGATGCTCCTTCCGAGCGGGGAGGTCGAGGAGGGAACGCCCCTCTCGAAAAGAGGACTCGAATCCGAGGACCCGGCCGCCGAAAGCATTCTCGACCCCGAACTCGAGGAACTCCCGGGGCTCGCCTCCCTCTACGAGGACGAGGAAGAGGAAAGGGACGAGGAGCGGGCCATCCCGGCCGATGGCCGGAACGAAACCCGCTCCTGACCACCGCCAGGAACCGGGGGCTCCCGGCCGGCGCCGCTCCCCGGCCTCAGACCGAGGAGAAGAAGAAGATCAGGCCGAAGTTCCGCGTGACGCCCGCGGCGGTCGTGTAGTTGTCGGGATTCCCGGTAGTGGATCCAGAACGAAAGAGGCGGGTCGCTTCGGTGCCTCCGGACGCTCCGCGTCCCACGGTCTGGATCAGGCCCCTCGAAGTCGTCAGGCCGAGCTTGTTCGCCCCGGGCTGGACCCAGAGCATCTGGGTGAACAGCTTCTTTCCGGCGAGGCTCTGGTTGTTCGGGATCGGCACGGGAATCCTCGTGAACCCGCTGGCCCCGGAGGAGACCCCCGTGAGCAGGAAAAGGATGTCCTGGACCATGTAGCAACTCGTCCCGGGGAGTTGTCCGCTCATCGCCTTCGACCCCAGGAAGATGACGGAGGGGAGATTCGCCGCCCTGCCGTAGCCATAGAAGTAATGGGACGGGCTGTTGACCTTGAAGAGAGAAGTATTCCCGTAGTGGGAGACCCGGGCTCCGCTCTTCGAGAGACATCCGGCATACGTGCCGTTCTGCGTGTAGCTTCCGTTCCCTGCACTCCGCCCCCACCAGGCGTCGAGAGGATAGGTGAAGGGGCGGTTGTTGCTCGTGTTCCCGTAGGTCCTCGCCTCGAGAACGAGGGACCGCTTCCCCTTCAGTCCGAGCCACACGAAGATCGCTCCGGTGTCGAAGGGGAGCTTGAAACCGAAGTTCTGGTTGTTGAGCTTCGGGAGCAGGATCTTCTTCTTGTTGATGACGAGCTTCGTCGTCGTCGAGTCGAGGTTGTTCGCAAAGGTCGAGGAATAGTTCGCCGGGGTGACGGGAACGCCGTTCAGGCTCTTGTTCGCGAGCGACAGGTAGAGGGAAAGAGTCACGGTTTGCCCTCCATACCTCCCGTTCGCGAAATTCTTGTTCATCCGGAGAGCGACCGAGCGCATCGGGATCAGGTTCGTCTTCGTGAAGGCGTCGGGGGCGAAGATCTGCTGATAACGGGTCGGATACCAGGAGAAGGGGATGTTGTTGTTCGTGTTGCCTCCGGGGGCGCCGCTCTTCGGGGCGATCGCGGTCAGCGCCTGTGCAGGCAGGATCGGAGCGGCGGCACCCGTCACGAGAAGGAGGAGGGGGATCAGTTTCGACATGGCGGACTCCTGGGGTCGGGGAAAAAGGAATAGAAGAAGGCTCGGGAATCGGGGGAAGAACCCGCATCAAGAGGGGCTCCGATTCTACAAACATGAGGACGGTCCGGGAAGCCTCCACGCCTCCAGCCCGGCGGATAAGAATAAGGAATGTCCTGTCCGAGGCGGCGACTCTGGGCATGGAGGCGGGCCCGTTCTCCTCCGGAGGTTGGCCCCCCGGCGACCCGCCGGGTACCTTGCGCCGAATCCGCGGGCCTCGTACCCGCAAGGAGCGATCCCGCATGGCACCGAGAATTCCCAGCCGAATCCAGACCCGCAGCCCCGAGTTCCGGGCGAATCGGGAACACCACCTCTCGCTCGCGGGCGAACTCCGGGAACGCCTCGCGAAGGTCCGTGAAGGGGGGTCCCCGAAGGCCGTGGCCCGCCACCACGCCCGAGGGAAGCTGCTCCCGAGGGAGCGCATCGACCGGGTCCTCGACCCCGGCAGCCCGTTCCTCGAACTCTCGCCGCTCGCGGCGAACGGGCTCTATGACGACAAGGCGCCTTCAGCGGGAATCGTGACCGGAATCGGACGGGTCCACGGACAGGAGGTCATGTTCGTCGCGAACGACGCGACCGTGAAGGGAGGCTCCTATCTCCCGATGACGGTCAAGAAGCACGTGAGGGCCCAGGAGATCGCCCTCGAGAACCGGCTCCCCTGCGTCTATCTCGTCGACTCGGGAGGGGCCTTCCTCCCTCTCCAGGACGAGGTCTTTCCGGACCGGGACCATTTCGGCCGCATCTTCTACAACCAGGCCCGGATGTCCGCGGCCCGCATCCCCCAGGTCGCGGTCGTCCTGGGTTCCTGCACGGCCGGGGGCGCCTATGTCCCGGCGATGAGCGACGAGACGATCATCGTCAAGGAGAAGGGGACGATCTTCCTCGGAGGCCCGCCGCTCGTGAAGGCGGCGACCGGAGAAGAGGTATCGGCCGAGGAACTCGGAGGCGGAGACCTGCACGCCCGGAGATCGGGAGTCGTCGACCATCTCGCCCCCGACGAGGTCTCCGCCCTCGCGACCTGTCGCGACATCCTCGAGATGCGGAACCGCCCGGAGAGGACGCGGCTCGACATCGTCGAGCCCGAGGAGCCATGCTACGATCCCGAGGAGATCTACGGGATCCTGCCGAGGGATCCGCGGCAGACCTACGAGGTGCGGGAGATCATCGCCCGCCTTGTCGACGGCTCGCGCTTCCACGAGTTCAAGGCCCTCTACGGGACGACCCTGGTTTGCGGCTTCGCGCATCTCCACGGGATGCCCCTGGGCATCCTGGCGAACAACGGCATCCTCTTCTCCGAGAGCGCCGTCAAGGGGGCGCACTTCATCGAACTCTGCTGCCAGCGCGGGATCCCCCTGCTCTTCCTGCAGAACATCACGGGTTTCATGGTCGGCTCCAAGTACGAGGCCGGCGGCATCGCGAAGGACGGAGCCAAGCTCGTGCAGGCGGTGGCGACGTCGCAGGTGCCGAGGTTCACGGTCATTATCGGAGGCTCCTTCGGGGCCGGGAACTACGGCATGTGCGGGCGGGCCTACCAGCCGAGGCTCCTCTTCATGTGGCCGAACGCGCGGATCTCCGTCATGGGGGGGGAACAGGCGGCCAGCGTCCTCGTCACCGTCAAGCGGGACCAGTACGCGGCCGAAGGCAGGTCCCTGAGCCCGGAGGAGGAGGAGGCCATGCGCCGCCCGATCCTCGAGAAATACGAGAGGGAGGGGAACCCCTACTATTCCACGGCCCGACTCTGGGACGACGGCATCCTGGATCCCCTCGAAACCCGAAAGGCCCTCGCCCTGGGCCTCGCCGCCTCCCTCAACGCGGGCATCCCCGATTGGCGCCCCCCGGTCTTCCGCATGTGACACCGTTTCGGAATCGAAATGACCCGAAAAAGCCTCCTCCAAGCCTCGCCCCCCTACGAGACCCTCGAGATCTCGGCGCGGGATCCCGGCTTCCTCGTCGTGGCTCTGAACCGCCCCGATCGGCACAACGCCTTCAACGAGACCGTCGTCCGGGAGCTGCGGGAGGTCTTCGACCTGGCGGGCGGGGATCCCGAGATCCGCGGCGTGCTGCTGCAGGGCCATGGCCCATCCTTCTCGGCCGGAGCGGACATCTCCTGGATGAAGGCGAACGGGGAAGGGAACCGGGAGGCAAACCTCGTCTCCGCACGCAGGATGGCGGACATGTTCGAGGCAGTCCATTCCTGCCCGAAGCCGGTCGTCGCCCGCGTCCACGGTGCGGCCCTCGGAGGGGGGGCCGGCCTCCTGTCCGCCGCCGACATCGCGATCGCAACCGAGGACGCGAAGATCGGTTTCACCGAGGTGCGACTCGGCATCCTTCCGGCCGTAATCTCCCCCTACGTCGTCGAGAAGATCGGAACGGCCCGGGCCCGGGCCCTCTTCCTCCTCGGGCGCCGGTTCGACGGAAGGGAGGCACGCCGCTTAGGTCTCGTCTTCGACGCCGTCCCCGAGGCGGAACTCGACGCCTCGATCGACCGCGCACTCGCCGACCTCACGAAGGGCGGACCTCACGCCCTTCGTGAAGCCAAAAGGCTCGCACTCTCCTTCCTCGGGGAATCGTATGCGGCCCGCAGGGAGGACACCGCCGCGCGTATCGCCGACATCCGGCTCTCGGAGGAGGCCCAAGAAGGCCTCGCGGCCTTCCTCGAGAAACGCCCGCCGAACTGGGTCCGGAAAACGGAGGGTGGACGGTGACTCCGAAGCCTCTCGAACGCATCCTGGTTGCGAACCGCGGAGAGATCGCCGTCCGGATCCTCCGCGCGGTCCGGGAGGCCGGAGGCGTCGGGCTGGCTGTCTACAGCGAGGCCGACGAGGAGGCCCTCCACGTCCGCATCGCCGACGAGGCGCGGCTCCTGGGCCCCCCCGCCCCGAAGGATTCCTATCTCGACATCGACCGCCTGCTCGAGGCCGCGAAGGAGATGAAGGCCGAGGCCGTCCACCCGGGCTACGGCTTCCTGGCGGAGAACCCGGAGTTCGCGCGCCGCGTCCGCGAGGCGGATCTCGTCTTCCTCGGCCCGGATCCCGAGACGATGGAGGCCCTGGGTTCAAAGCAGGAGGCGAAGGCGGTCGCCGAGGAGGCGGGCGTGCCGGTCGTCCCCGGCTTCCGGAAAGCGGGGGCGACGGACGAGGAACTCATCTCCGCGGGGGATCGTTGCGGCTTCCCCCTTCTCGTCAAGGCCTCCGCCGGAGGCGGCGGCAGGGGCATGCGGCTCGTCGAGAGCGCGACGGAGCTTCCCGGCGCGATCCGTGCCGCCCGCCGCGAGGCCGAGCAGGCCTTCGGGAACGGAGAACTCCTCCTCGAACGAAGGATCCACCCGGCCCGGCACGTCGAGATCCAGATCCTCGGAGACGGTAAGGGTGGGGCCCTGGCCTTTCCCGAGCGCGAATGCTCGATCCAGCGCCGCCATCAGAAGATCCTGGAGGAGAGCCCCTCCCCCGCCGTCGACCCGGATCTGCGCGGACGCATGCAGGAAGCCGCCCTCGCCCTGGCGCGGCGCGTCGCCTATCTCGGAGCGGGAACCGTCGAGTTCCTCCTCGACGAGGACGGCGCCTTCTACTTCCTGGAGGTCAACACACGCCTCCAGGTCGAACACCCCGTCACCGAATGGGTCAGCGGCCAGGACCTCGTGCAGGCCCAGATCCGAATCGCCCGGGGCCGGGCTCTCGAGGAAGCCGTACCCGAGCACGACCCCACCCCCCGCGGCTGGGCCCTCGAAGCCCGGATCTGCGCCGAAGACGTGGAACGCGACTTCCTCCCCTGCGCCGGAAGGATCGAACTCTGCCGCGAGGCGACGGGACCCGGAGTTCGGATCGACAGCGGCGTCTACGAGGGCTTCACCGTCCCGATGGAATACGACTCCCTCCTCGCGAAGGTCATCGTCCACGCGCCCGATCGGCCCTCCTGCCTGCGTCGGATGGAGGACGCCCTCCGCCGCTCCGCCTGGCTGGGACTCCCGACGAACCTCGACTTCCTGATCGACCTCGTCCGTCACGAGGACTTCCGGAAAGGAAGGCTGCGCACCGATTTCCTCGGAGTCCACGCATCGGATTTCACCGGGCGCGCCGGGACTCCTCCCGAGGAGGTCGGAATCGCGGCTGCTCTCGCGCCCCTCTTCCGGAAGGAGCCGAACGGAACCGTCTCCGTACCGGGTCGAACGGCCCCCCCCTCTCCCTGGAACCTCGCCGACGGCTTCCGTCTCGGGACGGGAGGTCCGGCCTCATGAATCGATTCCCTGAGAACCTGAAACTCGGGGACCGCGAGGTCCATCTCTCCGCGATCCGGCTCGACGGGCATCGGTTCCGGGTGCGGGTCGGGGAAGCGACCTTCGAAATCGAGGCACGCGACCTCGGGGAGGGAGCCTTCGCTTTCCGGGACCCTGCGGGCCGCAGGCATCACGCTACGGCGGCCGTCGTCGAGGGAAGGGTCCAGATCCGCCTCGACGGGCGAACCTGGATTCTCGACTCCCCCGAACGTAAACAGGAGAGCGGACCCGGGGAGGACGCCCCCGGCAGGATCCTGGCTCCGATGACGGGAACGATCGTCAAGGTCCGGGTCGAGGAGGGAACGGAAGTCGAAGAAGGGGAGGAACTCTGCGTCCTGACTGCGATGAAGATGGAGCACAGGCTGTGTGCGACCTTCGCGGGCAGGGTCGCGGAAGTCCGCGCCCGCGAGGGGGAGACGGTCGAGGCGGGAACCCTCCTAGTCCTCCTCGAAGCCCCGCAGGGGGACTGAAACCGCCCTCCTGTAGGAGACGCGGGGCCCGCGGGCTTTCCCGCGGACCCCGCGTCGAGATCCTGGCCCCGCGGAAGGGATGCCCCTCCGCGAAGCACGGGATCACAGATCCTGCGGTCGCAGAGTCGCGCGCTTGTTCGCTGCGGCCCGTTCGGAAGCCTTCTCGAGAAGCTCCCGGACGGCGTTGTCGAGGGCGCCGTAGAAATCCGAGGAGACCTTGAGGTCCACCGCGTTCTTCGTGCGGCTCTTCGAGATGATCAGGTCGACCGGCTTGGCCTTCCGGCTGGTCTTGCGACGCGCGGTCTTCTTCGTGGCCTTCTTCTTGGCCTTCCTTCTTGCAGCCATGTGAAACCTCGGTGCGTTTGAGAACAATCGAGTTCGGGTTACCCGGAAAGAAAGGTGACGAACCGGCGCACGCGTCCGAACCGCTCCTCCCCATCGAGGGGCCGGAAACGGCCCAAAACCCGTCGAAACCGCCGAATTCGACGTGCTAGATACGGAATTGGAGGCAGTGCTGCAACGGAAAAGCGGAGCTTTCTTCACCCTCGTTTCCCGCCCCATCTGCCCGATCCCGCCTCCCTCTGCTATCCTCATCCCTTCCGGAGTCCCGCCCGGTGGCTCAGGATCTCTCTTCCTCAACTTCCTTCCCCGCGAGTCTCTCGTACCGAATCGGAGGTCATTCGATGCGCATCCCTCTCCTTTCGACCGCTGTCCTCTTCGCCGGCCTGCTCCCGGCCCAGACCCCCTATCTCCAGGCCGACTCCTCCCTCGGAGTCTTCGCGAAGGACCCCAAGAACCTCGCCCACCAGAGCACGAAGACCGGCACCAAGATCCTGAGCGCTCTGAACCTGCAACAGAACACGGTCACCGGCGTCCGGGCCTCATCCCAGTTCCAGATCCGTGACACCGACGGATTCGTCGTCGTGACGATCGCCGACCGGGGAGCGGCGACGAGCCAGAACCCGACCGCCTTCACGGAAGCCGGGACGACCGCCACCCCGAAGGGCACGAATCCCGTCCAGGGGGCCAATGTCGTGCTCCTCGTCCTTCCGGTCAAGGCGGGATCCAGGGGCAGGGTCCGTGTCCGGTATTCGGGCGTCCTGACCGGCAACGGCTTCGGAAACGCCCTCGTCGACATCGGAAACGACGGACGGGTGGAGTTCCGGGCCAAGGCGGGCGCGGAGGTCCAGAAGGACTTCCGAGCCGTCGCGGGCCCCAAGGGCGTGACGATCAAGATCTCGAGCAGCTCGGGGGCGAGCCTCAAGGGTAAGGGCACGTCGAGTTACGAGAACGGTCTCGTCGTCATGTGGATTCCGGAACCCAGCTGCTCCTACACGAACTACGGCAAGAGCTGCGGCCCCCTCCTCAGCGGAAGCGCGAAGGCCACTCCGGGCGGGGCGATCGTCTTCCTCAAGTTGACGAAGGCTCCGAAGGCCTCGCCCGTCGGACTCTTCCTCGGAGCCCGGGCAGTCAACAGGTCGATCCCCGGAACGGCCTGCTTCCTGCTCGTCGACCCGGTCATCTTCTTCCCCTTCTTCACGAACAGTCTCGGAGAAGCCACGATGGTGCCCGGGGCGACCCCCTTCACACCGATCAGTTTCTACGCCCAGACCATCATCCTGGACCGCGTGACGCTGAAGGTCTCGAGCAGCCAGGGTCTCCTCGGCGACTGCCGCTGATCCCTTCCAAGGACTCCGGCGGACCCGCCGGAACGGAATGCGAGGCCGCGCCCTCCCGGGGCGCGGCCTCGTCCGCATCCCGCCCTCCCCGGCGGGATCCAAGGGAGGCCGCGGACCCTCGGGTCGGTATCATCCCCTCCCCCGATGAAGCGCCCGAAGATCCTCCGCACGACCCTCCTCTTCCTCATCCTCCTGGCCGGAGGCACCTGGGGTCTCCTCCGCTACAGCGGAATCCCGGCTTCCCTGATCCGGGATACTCTCTCCCGGCTCCTCCGCGGGGAGTTCGACCTCGGAAGTGTCTCCCTCGACCCCCTCGGAGGAACGGTCGAGATCCGGAACCTCGAGATCGGGGAACGGAACCCCGTCCGGAAGAAGGGGGACCGGAAGGTCCTCACGGTCCCGAAGGTCGTCGTCGGCGTCTCCATGAATCCCCTGTCCTCTCCCGGCCGGATCCGCAGGGTCCTCGTCGAGCGCCCGGAATTGGATCTCTGGCTCGGAGACAGTACCCCCTTCGACCTTTCCCGGATCCTCGACCTGAAGAACCTGGAGGGTGATGAGGGCGGGAGGGGGGAACCCTTTCCCGTCCTCGAGATCAGGGACATGGTCGTGCGGCTCCATCTCCCGGGTCTCGAGAACGGCGTCCTCGTCCTTTCTTCGATCCACCTTCTCGCGACCCCGAGTCGAGAGGAACCCCAGAGAATCCTCCTGGAAGGCTCCTGTCCGCACCCCCTCGGGGGAACCGTGACGATCAAGGGAACCGGAGACGCGGAGAAGCGGGAGTTCCGTCTCATCGCGGAGACCGGAGGGTTTCGGATCTCCGAGGAACGAGCGAAACCCTTCGGCGAGGCGATCCAGAGACTCGTGCGGAGACTCGGCCTGAAGGGGTGGGTGGAACCGACGCTCTGGGTCCGGTATCCCGACGGGCGGGGAGGGTTGGCGGTCGGCGTCCGAGCGAAGGTAGCGGAGTTCTCCGTGCGCCCCCCGACCTTCCGCTACCTCTTCACGCACCTGCAGGGCGAGGTCGCCTGGATCCCCGAGGGCAGGGTCCTCCAGGTCCGAGCGGAACGCACCGGCACCGACATGAGCCTGAAGGGATCCTTCCGCCTCGAGGATCTCGGAACCGAGAACGAGACCCTCCGCCTCTCCGCCGAAGCGGACGGGGTCCTGATCGACAGGAGGATCCATCGCGCGCTCGAGGGCATTCCGGCGACCCGGCGCCTGCTTCGGGCGCTGAACCCGGAGGGGGGACGCGCGAGGGTCGCGATCCATCTCGTCTCGGGACGCCCGAGGAACGGAGACCTGCCGACCCTCCAGCTCGACCTCGGCCTCCGCGACATCTCGCTGCGTTTCGACGGCTTTCCTTCCGGGGAGGAAGGAGGCCGGAGGATCGCCTTCCCCTATCCCCTGCGGGAGGCCTCGGGCGAGGTGCGGATCCGGGACGAGAGCATCCGCTTCACGGATTTCCATGCAAGAGGAGGGAATGGAGGCCGGATCCGCGGAGAGGGATCGATCCTTCCCGGAACCGGCGAGGTCCGACTCTCCTTCGAGGCCGATGACCTGCCTTTTTCCCCGCTCCTGCGTTCATGTCTCGACCGGGCCGTGGTCCGCGGGGCGGAGATCTACGACGACTACGCGCCCAGGGGACGGACCTCGCTCAGCCTGGACCTCGACCTCGGTGGGAACGGCGGGGAACCGAAACTCGATCTCCGGCTCAGGCCCCGGGGGGCAAGCGCCGCGTGGAAGGATTTCCCCTACCGCATCCACAACCTGACCGGGGAGGTCCGGATCACGACGAAGGAGGTCTCCTTCCGCCTGAACGGCAACCGGGGCCCCGAGACGCCGATCCGCGCCCGCGCCCGCTTCGTCTTTCCCGGCGAGGGAAAGGACGGCTCGGACGAGATCCACATCACCGCCAGTCGCCTACCTCTCGATGATGCGTTGCGGCGGGGCCTCGTCGGCTTCCGCGGATCCTTCGGAGAACGCTGGAAGACCTTCTCCCCCGAGGGGACGGCGGACCTCGACTTTCTGGGGTGGCGCAAGGGAGGCGGAGTCTTCCAGTACGACCTGCGGGCGGATCTAAAGGACGGGAGGATCTTCCTCGAGGCCTTCCCGACTCCGGTGACCTCCCTCCGGGGAACGATCGCCCTCCACGGGGACGGGGAACGCTCGCGGGTCGACCTCCTCGGTCTCGAGGGCCGCGGTCTCGGCGCGGACCTCCTCTTCGAAGGAGTCGTCAGGGAAGGCCCCCCCGGGGACCCGGACGACCGGAGCCCGGCCGCGGATCTGACGATTGCCGCCAAAGGGGTCCGCGTGGACGAGAACCTCGCAGAGGTCCTGATCGCGAAAGGGATCCTGGATCGCGAGGTCTGGAAGCTCTGCCGCGCGACGGGCAGGGTCGACGCGGTCGACCGCATCCGTCGCGCCTACGGAGAAGAGGAGTTCCGTCACGAAATCCTTCTCGACCTCCGGGAGGCGGAGTCGACGGCCGCGTTCCTCCCCGACCGGCTCCATGGACTGTCCGGGCGGGTGCGCATCGACGAAGAGCAGAGGATCCGTCTCGAGGACTGCAAGGGCTACCTGGGGGAGGCCCTCGTCCGCTGCCACGAGGGGACGATCTACCGAAAGGGCGAAAGGACGATCCTCGATCTCCTCCTGAGCGCGACCGAATACCCGGTCGACGAGCGGCTGGCCCGCCTCCTCGAGGGGGAAGTCAAGAAAGCCTACCTCGCCCGCAAGCCCCGCGGGAGGGTCTCGGTCGCGGATTGGAGGATCCATCTCGAGATCCCGTCCACCCCCCCTGACGGCGTGGAGGGGCTCGGGCTCGTCGCACGCTTCGGCGAGGGGGAGTTCCTCGCGCACAACCTGGCGATGGAAGTCGGCATCCCCCTGACCGGAATCCAGGGGCGGGCGCGCTTGAGGAGCGGGTTCTTCAACCCCTACGGCGCGGAGTTCCGAGGCTCGTTCAACGGTCTGAACCTCCAGGCCCTGGGCCAGATCCTGAGAGACACACGGGGCCGCTTCCTCACGACGCACGAAGATTTCGTCATCGAGGAAGGGAGTATGCGGCTGGGCCGGGGACGGATCCGCGGTCCGGTCCCCCCTGCCGAGGGGGATCGGCGATCCCCTCTCCTGCGTTACGGGTTCGGAAGGAAGGGGCGCCTCGACCTGAACCTCGCCCTCGACGACCTGCGCCTCGCTCCCCTCCTCAAGGACTTCTCCAGGAACCAACGCTACGACGGCTTCCTCAGGGGAACGATCGATCTCGGGGTGGAGACGGAGGACCTGTCGACCCTCCGCCTCGATGCGAAGCTCGGCATCTCCAAGGGGAAGCTCGGCGACGTCCCGATCTTCCGGACGATCTACTCGTTCCTAAAGCCGAGCAAACGCCAGAACTTCAACGCGGCCGCCCTCGAGGTCCGGGGGAAGGACGGGGTCTTCCGGATCGAGCACCTGATGCTGAAATCCCCGATCTTCAAGATCGAGGGGCGCGGAACGCTCGGATACGACGGCTATCTGAAGCTCCACGTCGATTTCCCCGACCTCTTCCCCCAGGCCGAGTCCTATTTCATCCTCCCGGGGATCTACCGCTTCCTCGCGAACAGTCTCGTCAGCTACGAGATCTGGGGCTACATCGGGAACACGAGGACCGGTCCCCGCTTCCTCTTCGAACGGAACCCGAAACACCTTCCGATGGGCCCCCTTCCCGGAAGCCCAGTCCCCCGCCCCCCCGTCTTCCGCTGAACCCTCCGAACCGGATCCATACGATGAACAAGGCCCTGCATCTCTTCATCATGGCCGGAGGCGCCGGCACCAGGCTCTGGCCCTTCGGCCGGAAGGACCGGCCGAAGCAGGTGCTCCCGATGCCCGACGGCAAGCCCCTGCTGCAGCGGGCCGTCGATCGCGCGCGCAGGATCGCGGACCGCGGTTCCTTGAGAGTGATCGCCGGACGGAGTCTCGAGACCCCGATCCGGCGGGCGGCCCCGGGGCTCAAAGCGGAAGAGTTCCTTCCCGAACCGGAAGCCAGGGACACCGGGCCTTGCGTCGTCCTCGCCCTGGCCGACCTCGGGAAACGCGCCGGTCCGGACGACCTCGTCGTCTTCATGCCCGCCGACCACCGCTTCGTTCCGGAAGAGCGGCTCGCGGAAGCCTTGAAGACCGCCGCGGAAGCCGCGGCTGCGGGAGAGCGGCTCTGGCTCCTCGGGATCCGCCCTACGAGGGCCGCGACCGGATTCGGCTGGCTCGCGTTGGGGGACGACCTGGGCCTGGGGCGGTTCGCCTGCGAGGGTTTCGTCGAGAAACCCGGGCCCGACCTGGCGCGGACCCTCCTCGAGGGAGGGAAGCACCTCTGGAACGCTGGCATTCTCGTCGCCCGGCGCGATCTCCTCGAACGCGAACTCGCAGCCAAGGCTCCCGACCTCGGGAAGGGCCTGCGTGAAATCCGGGAGTGGAAGGCTTCTGGAAGGGACTGGACGGCCCGTTTCCGGAACCTTCCCAGACGCTCGATCGACCATGCCCTCCTCGAACTCGGTCCGCCCCTCGGCGCGGTCGCGGTCGAGGTCGACTGGAAGGATGTCGGGGGCTTCGAGGCCCTCGCCTCCCTTTGCCGGGAGGAGGACGGCGGGAATCGACGCTGGTGTCTCGAAGGAGGGGTCGCGCGGATCTCCGAGGGGGGGGACAACTTCGTTCTCGTCGAGGGGAAGCACGAGGTCCTGCTCCACGGGGTCGACGGCCTGGTCGTCGTCCATTCGGGAGGCAGGACCCTGATCCTCCCCAAGGAGCGTTCCGAGGAAGTCCGCAACCTCGCAGCGGAGTCGGTGGATTCCGAAGGGGACCGGTGAAGGAGAAACGTCGTTTCCTCGCCCTCGACCTCGGCGAACGCCGAACCGGCCTCGCCGCGACGGACGAGACGGGAACGATCGCCCTCCCCCTGCCCCGCCTCGAGCATTCCTCGATGGACGAGGTCCCCGACCTTCTCGTCCCGATCCTCGAGGAGCGCCGCCCCGAGGTCCTCGTCGTCGGCCTCCCTCTCGCCCGTGACGGGGGCATGACGGCGATGGCCGCCCGCATCCTCGAAATCGTCACCGTCCTCAAATCCCGCCATCCCGGTCTCGAGATCCGCACCGAGGACGAGGCGCTGACGACGGACCTCGCCCACGACCGCTTGAAGCGGAACGGCTTGAAGGCGGCGAGGCGCAAGCGCCTGGCCGATTCCCAGGCCGCGCTCGCGATCCTGGAACGCCACCTCGGGTGGGCCTGATCCGGAAAATCAGGAGGGGCCGGGCCGCTCCATCTCCGGTTCGAGATCGACGCCGAGGGCGTCGGCGACGCGGTTGATGTAATTGAAGTAGGCGGCGACCTGCACGGTGGCGTGGATCTCGACATCCTCGGCCCCCGCCTCCCTCAACCCCGCGACGTCCGCTTCCCGGCACGAGGCCGGGGCCCTCGTCAACTTGAGGGCGTAGTCGAGCAGCGCGCGTTCCTTCACGGGTCGGGGGAGCAGAGCCCTTCTCTCCGATCTTCGGGGGCCTCGGCACGGAGGTCCGCCTCATGCGCCTTCGTTCAGTAGAAACAATCGTTCGCGCGCGAGACCTCGACCGCGACCAGTTCCCGGAACCAGCGGGGCAGCGGCGAACGGGGACTCGTCGTCACGGCCTGATAGAAACCCATCGAGGCCTGGAGCACGTGGGGTTCGAGCGACATCAACCGCACGATGCCGAAGACCTTTCTGGCCCGCCCCTTCGCGGACTCGTAGATCTTCGCGAGCCTGCCCTCGGCCTCCCCGTCCGCCACCTGCCGGATCCACGCCATGTTCAGCCTCCTTACGCCGCGCCGCCCGGGAACCATCCCGAGCCCCCGGACCGAAGCCGCTACAATGCCGCGGGGAGGCGTGGAAAGTAAGGACGATGCATCGACGACGGATCCAAGCCGCGGGAACCTGGCTCGCCTGGAACGGAAGGCAGGCCCCGATGGTCGTGATGGACGTCGATCCGCTCTGCCGGCCGCCGAACAGTCCGACCGTCTCCACTCTCCGCCAGTGGCGGGAGACCGGTCTCCACGGACTGGTCGTCCGTGACCCCACCCGCATCTCCCCCGAGATCCTCGACGCCCTCGGGCGGTCCTCCTCCGAACTCGGTCTCGCCCTCGGGATCGCTCTCGACCCCGACCGGCCCTCGAGCATGCCCGACCGTTCCCCCCGGTTGCGGCTCGTCTTCGAGGGACTCTCCCGCAGCCACCCGGGCCTCTTCGCCCTCTGTACGATCCCTCTCGACTTCGACCAGGAAGCCTTCGACCACCGGATCGACGACGGACTTCAGCCCTTCCTGTCGCGCCTCGGAGTTCCGTTCTGCGTCCTGTCGAGCGATCCGCTCGGCCCCCCCGGGACCCTGCTCCGGGGGTCGGGCTTCCTCGCCGACATGACGGGCACGGACCTCGACCCCGATCTCGAGACCCCCTCGGGCAGACTCGCCCCCCTCCTCGCGGCCCGGCTCCCCGACCGCCCCCTCTGCGTGCGGATCGCCCCGGGGAAGGGACTCGACCGGCGCCGTTCCGACCTCGCCCTCGCGACCGCACTCGGGGGGGGGGCCGCCCTCATCCAGCTTCCCTGGAACCCCGACCCGGACTTCCTGAAACGGTGCTGCGCCCCCTTCCGCGAACTGCCCCCGCAATGGCCGGACCGCAGGCCCGAGGAGGCCGCCGTGCTCTGCCGCGAGTTCCCCGGGGGGATCCCCCACGGCGCACCGCCCCGCGCCCTCCACGGCGCCCTCGACCTCTGCCACCGCGCCGCCCGCATCGAGGCGGGTCTCCGGCCCGAGACCCGGCCCGCGGCCCACAAGGCCCAGTCCTTCCTCTGGATCCCCGCCCACGGCCCTCTTCCAAACAACATCTGGAACCTCGCCTGGAGCCAGGCGCGCAGGGGCGCAACCGTCCTGATCACCGGGCTCTGCATCGACGAGACCCTCGACCGCAAGAGGATCTCCCTCCTCGGCATTCCCGAAGTCGCGGTCCGCGGCGCCCTGCGCGGCGAACTCCCTCCCTGGTTGCGCGAGAACAAGGTCCTCGCGACCGGGCCCAACGGACTCGAACTCCCGATGGAACTCGGCCGCCTCGTCTTCCGGCATCGCTGCCCCGAATGTGAACCCGAGGACGAAGAATCGGAAACCCTGATCCGCCGCCTCTGCCGGACCGCGGGCCTGGAGGTTCCCGAAACGGGATCCGGCTCCCCCGGGTTCCTCTACCCCAGGAGCCTGGACACCGGCGAAGGAAGACTCGAACTCGACCTCGAACGAGGAGTCTGGAGGGAAATCCCCGCTTGAATCGATCGCGGCGGGTTCAGCCGAGCATCTCCCCCGTCCGTCGATCGCGCACGTAGCCCTGGAACGATACCCAGAGCTTCCGGGTCCGAGGGCCGTCGAACTCGCAGAAATAGATCTCCTGCCAGCGTCCGAGTTTCGGTCGCATGTCCTCGACGAGGACCTGCACCGAGGACCCGAGGAGGCTCGCCTTCGCGTGCGCGGCGGTATTCCCCTCGAAATGCCGGTAGTCGGCGTGCTTCCAGGGGATGAGGCGGTCGAGCAGCCTCGACAGGTCTCCGGTGACGTCGGGATCCGCGTTCTCCTGGATCGTGATCCCGGCCGTCGTATGGGGGACGAAGAGGGTCAGGACCCCGCTCATCCAACCAAGCGAGCGGCAGCGCTCCCCGATTTCTCCGGACAACGGCAGGAAGGCGCAGCGTTCCGGAGTCCGGACCTCGACCTCGATCATCCGGCGGGGACCCCGGCCCCGGACGCCGCGCGGTAGGCTTCGAGGTCGAAGCCGCCGTCCGGGCGCAGGTAGCGTCCGAGCCGGCGGGGACGGCGGGCGGTTCCGGCCCGCCGCTCGAGCAGGGCGCAGACCAGGAGCGGGAAGGTCACGGTCGCCTCCCCGTAGACCATCTGCTCGAAGGTCGTCGAGACCTTGCCCCAGCTCGCGGCCTCCCTCAGGGTGCTGCCCGAAAGGGCGCCGTCGCGCTCGTCGGCGACCGTCAACTGCACCGCGTACTTGTGCATCGGCACCTCGTCGCCGAGGACCTCGGCCGCGACGACCGTGTCCTGCGCGAAGTTCTTCGGAACTCCCCCGCCGACCATCAGGAGGGCGGACTCCCTCGCGGCGTGCATCTTGAGATAGGAGAGTTCGAGGAAGTCCCGCGCCGTGTCGAGGCTCACCGGGTCCTGCCCCTCGAGACGGCGCCGGTGCTGGTGCAGGACGAAACCGAAGCCGGCCGAGGAATCGGACAGAGCGGGGACGAAGACCGGGACCTCCTTGCGCGCGCAGGCCTCGACGAATCCCGTGTGGTCCTTCCCCTCGACCCGGAGATACTCGCCCATCGCCCGGACGATCTCCCGGCTCGAATGCGGGCGCGCCTCGAGCCCGTCGAGCAGGCGCGTCATCGTCTCGTCGCAGACCCTCAGTTCGTCCTCGTCGATGTAATGGTCGTAGATCCGGTCGATCCTGAGTTCCCGGAGGAGATCGTCGTCGGCGGACGGACTTCCCTGGTAATGACGGAACCCCAGGCCCTCGAAGAAGTCCTGGTCCACGACGTTCGCCCCTGTCGAAACAACCGCGTCGACGAGGTCCTCCTCGATCAGGGAGGCGATCACCCGCTTCAGCCCGGCCGAGACGAGGGAACCCGCGAGACACAGGACGACGAGGCAATCGGGCTCCGAAAGGGCGCGCTCGAGGATGTCGGCCGCGCGGGCGAGGTTGCGGGCCTGGAAACTCGTCCCCCCCATCGCCCGCAGGAGGGCGTCGATCCCCCGGTGCTCTCCGGGTTCGAGATGCCGGATGGCCCGGTCGGGATTCAGAAAGTCGGACTTCTCCATGGCGGGTCTCTCGGGAAGAGGATCGTCGGACCTGAGCCGGGATTCTACGGAAGCGTGAAGCTCTGCGTGACCCCGGACACGGCCTCGATCTCCATGTCTCCGAAGCGGAAGCTCTGCAGGTTGCCGAGGATCCTCTGGTAGGAGTCCTGGAAGGCCCGGAGGATCGACCCGGACCCGTAGCGATAGGCCTTGAGGGTCATCACGTAGGTGCGTCCGGATTTCAACGGATTCGGGGCCTCGGGAACGAGATCGCCGAAACGGAATTCCCCCCGATCCCCGGGAAGGAGGACGCGCCAGACGAGGCGGTCGGCCGTCCCCTCGCTCTCGATCTCGAGCGTCTGGAAATGCGCGCCCGGGGGAGGGGTCCACCGGACATCGACGAAGTCCGCGGAGGGAGTCTTCGAGCCCGCCGCCGGCAGGGCGGGGAAGGGAACGGCGAGGAAGGATGGGGCCTTCGCCTCGCTCCCGTTGCTTTCGACGAAGATCTGCTGGAAGAAGTCCGCCCCCCCGGGAGCCGAGCCTCCAGCCTTCACCGCGCAGAGGAAGGCGGCCCCTCCGAGGAGGGGGCCGTTGCGGTCGGGCACCCGGAGGGTCAGGTCCCCCCCGCTCACGGTGATTCCTCCCGATTCCGGCAGCAGGGTCAGGACACTCCCGTCCTTCCTCCGGGCCGCCAGGAGGTAGCGGTAGGCGCCGGAGTTCAGGGAGGGATCGAGCCCCCGGATCCCCCGGATCCCGATGGTCTTGTCGAGGGGGAACGAAAGATCCAGGTCCTTCGAAAGGACGTTCCCCGCGGAGGCGACCAGGTCCCCGAGCAAGCCGAGGCGTTCGGGGAGGAAGACGCCGCCGCTCTCCGTTCCGAGCACGGCCGTGACCGAAGCCCTCCCGGGAGGGATCCCGAGGTCGAAGGGAGGAGACCCGCTCTTCCCGGGCTCGACGAAGCGAGGGAGTCGTCCGAGGTCGGCACTCCCGCTCAGGACCTCCTGCCGCCACCCCCCCCCGTCTAGGGCGCCTCGCACGAGGATCCGGACCTCCTTCCCGACCAGGGCGGCCCCCGTCAGGGATCCCCGCAGCCGGGCGAAGGGATCGAAGTTTCCGAGCGGAGGGCGATGCGCCGCTGCGAGGGGAAACTCCGGACTGTTGTGATCGACGAGGACGAGGGAACGCGCGGCGACGACCTTCTTCGATCCCGGAAAGCTCGATTCGAAGGCCGCGGTCGAAACGCCCCCCCTCTCTCCCCCGACGAAGACGCGCCCGTTCTCGTCCGAAGTGCCCTTGTCCCCGGTGTTCGCATCGGCCCTCCCCTGGAGGATCGCCCCGGACAGTGGCCCGCCGCCGTCCTCGTCCAGGAGCGTCGCCGACATCCTCCCCCGGAATTCCGCGGGGCGGAGGTTCTTCGGACCCGCGAGCGTCAGGAGGTCTCTCAGCGGATCCCGGCCATCGATCCGTCCCTGGTTGAACCCCGCGAAGAGGTCCTTCGCCTCGATCCACGAGATCCGCGAGGCGACCATCCCATACGGCAGATCATGAAGGACCCCCTTGCCGGCGGCGTCGGCGGTGACGGTCATACCGAAGCCGGAGGCCGAGCCGACCTCCACCCGGATCCAGGGTTTCGACCTCCCCCGGGACGCGGTCAGGAAACGCATCGACCCGACCGGCCAGGTGTCGAGGTCCTTCGCCCCGGCATCGACCGAGGAGGAGTCCATCGACACCGAGAAATCGAGGAGCTTCGGGGCATGGTCGAAGGGGGCGAGGATACGGACCGCGAGGGTGGGGCTCCCGCCTCCCCCATCCCGGAGCGGAAGCCCGTCCACCCGGAAGCGGCCCGCGGCGTCCGTGAGAGCCGAGAAGCCTCCCTGGACGGTGACGACGGCGCGGGCAAGGGGGCGTTGGAGCGTGTCCCGGACCACCCCCGTCAGGCTTCCCGTCACCGCGACATTGACCGCGAAGACATAGAGGCCGCCGCCCGGAAGGAGGGCCTGATCCTGGACGAGTTTTCCTCCCGAGGTCTCGACCGTCGCGCCCCCGACGTCCTTCCAGGTCCCCGTGTAAGGATCGAGGCGGTAGAGCCGCGCCTTCCCCCCCGCCGGAAGGCCGAGATCGTTCGAGGCCTGGAGGCGCGCCCCCGAACCGAAGGAGAGCGTGATCGGGGAGAGCAGCAGGGGAGCCCCGGCCAGCCGCGCGCCCGTGGAGGGCGGCGGAAGGGGCCGGGGGAAGCCCGTCTTCGGAAGGCCGACGAGGTCCACGCGCACGATTCCCTGTACTGCCCCCTCGAGGCCGATCGCGGTCCCTGCGGCGAGATCGAGCCGTCCGCCCGAGTTCGGGCCGTCGTCGAGGACCCTGGCCCCGGGAAGGACGCCGAGGTCCAGGGTCGACCCGCTGCCGGCGTTCAGGTCGGGGAGCACGACCGGCAGGGAGAGCCGATGCTCGCCTCCCGGGTAATGCAGGCGGAAGCGGAGGAAGGGGAGGCGGTCCGTTCCGTCCGCGCTGCCGCCCCTCCCGTCGACCGAGAGGAGCAGATCCCCGCGGATCGGATTCTCGAGACGGAAGCGGCCGACCCGGTTGCTGGCCGTGACCGGAAGCGTGCGCCCGTGCATCCGGATCTCCGCGGAGACGACGGGGGTCCCCGAAGCGTCGAGCACGAAGCCGGCGAGCACCTCTCCGGTCGGGCGCCGGAGGGCGGGATCGATCTCGCTGCCGTCCCCGACGCTGCAGGAGAACGGGAGGAGAAGCAAGGGGAACAGGGTGGAAAGGTATCCGCGCACGATGGGCGGAAATCCTAACTCCTTGTCCTCGTCGCCGCACCCCCGAGCGGCACAGACCGGCCTCCGCGGCCGCCTCGGCGTCCGCGGCCAGGCCCCGGGCGGAGCTCCTTCCCGGGGAATCGGAACCCACGCGGCCGGAATCCCCCCATGTTCGAGGTACGAGAAGAACCGCACGTAGCCGTCCTCCCGGCGGCCGTCCCCGACCCGTCATCGTTCGCCCCGTGGGCGTCCCGCGTCCCGTCGCGCCGCTCCTCGTTCCGAGAGTCATAGTGGGCGGAGACGAGGAAGAAGTGAGCGGAGCGATCCCCGGATCGTCGCCGAGATGTTGACAACCTCGACCGGCTCCTCCCTCCCGCGGATCACCGAGCGATACCGGTCGACCTCCACCCTCATGCGTCCCCCGCTGCGCGCGGCCGCGGTCCGGAGGCGGGATTCGATGAACCTCCTCTCCACTCCTATCCCGCGTTTCCCCGGACCCGGATCCTAAAAGCTGTTGCGTGTGCAGGAGGAGACGAGATCCCTGATCGTTCGCTCGAGGGCCTCGGGACGGATCCTCGCGGGGAGAGGGAGGAGCACTTCCATCCGCCGCGGCGGCCCGCAGCGGTCGGAGGGCGCTTGGGCCGGGCGCGGCCGGTCTCCACGGCATCCGGGGCTCCTCAAGCCTCGAGGACGAGATCCCTTCCCGTCATCGCCTCCGGCGGGTCGAGCCCGAGGAAGGGCAGGAGGGTCGGGGCGATGTCGGCCAGGGACCCGCCCTCCCGAAGCCCCCGGATCCGGGATGCCCCCTCGCCATAGAGCAGGAAGGGGACGGGACCCGTCGTATGGGCCGTCATCGGTCCTCCGGTCTTTGGATCGATCATCTCCTCGCAGTTGCCATGGTCGGCCGTCAGGCAGACGAGTCCCTTCCGTTCGACGACATCCGGAACGATCCTCTCCAGGCAGCGGTCCAGGGCCCTGACGGCCTCGATCGCGGCCTCGAGCACTCCGGTGTGCCCGACCATGTCCCCGTTCGCGAAGTTCAGGACGAGGAGCGCGTGCCGGCCTCTCCGGATCTCCTCCAGGAGCCGATCCGTGACCTCGAAGGCCGACATCTCGGGCTTCAGGTCATAGGTCGCGACCTTCGGGCTCGGCACGAGGATCCTGTCCTCACCCTCGAAGGGCTCCTCCCGCCCACCGTTGAAGAAGAACGTGACGTGCGCGTATTTCTCGGTCTCGGCGATGTGGAGCTGCCGCTTCCCGGCCCTCGAAACGACTTCGGCGAAGAGATCGGGGATTTCCTGCGGAGGGAAGCAGACTTTGCAGGGAAAGTCCTTCCGGTACTCCGTCATCGTCAGGAAGTCGACCTCGGGACGCCGGCCTCGCTCGAAACCGTCGAACTCCGCGAAGAGGAAGGCCTGCGAGAGTTCCCGCGCCCGATCCGCGCGGAAGTTGAAGAAGAAGCAGGCGTCCCCGTCGTCGATCCCCTCATGACCATCGAGAACCGTCGGGCGCACGAACTCGTCGTTCTCCCCCCGCGCATAGGCCGCCTCGAGGGCGGTCCGGGCGTCCGGGGCCCGCGGACCCTCCCCCTGCGCGAGGGCGGCCCAGGCGAGCGCGACCCGGTCCCAGCGCTTGTCCCGATCCATCGCGTAGAAGCGCCCCGAGATCGTCGCGATCCGACCGCCGATAGCTTCGAGTCTTCGATGGAAACGCTCGAGGAACGGACCCGCGCTGCGCGGCGGCGTGTCCCTGCCGTCGAGGAAGGCGTGGAGGCGGCAACGCGGACCCAATCCCCGTTCTTCGACCGCCGCGAGGACGCCCTCGAGGTGCCGGTCGCTCGAATGCACGCCGCCGTCCGACACCAGCCCCATCAGGTGCAGCTCCCCTCCTCTCGTGGCGACCCCGTCGAGCAACGCGGCGAAGGCGGGGTTCCGACCGAAACTCCCGTCCTCGATCGCGAGATCGATGCGCACGATGTCCTGATGCACGACTCTTCCCGAGCCGATCGTCAGGTGTCCGACCTCGCTGTTCCCCATCTGCCCCTCGGGCAATCCGACTCTGAGCCCAGAGGTCCGGATCGTCGTCCATTTCCCTTCACGGCGCATCCGTTCATAGAAGCGCGGCTCCGCAGCGGTGACAGCGTTCGACGGGGACGGGGGAGCCTCCCCGAAACCGTCCAGGATGGCCAAGAGCACCGGACCTTCGACCGTTCGCATCTCTTCCTCGGATTCCTAGCAGGACATGGCCGTCAGGGCCGTGTCCAGGATCTTCTTGTGCGCCGCCCGGATCGACTCCTCGATCCGATCGACCTCCTCGATCGCCCCGTCGGCATGGTCGCGGTCGGCCATCTGCACGGCATTCGAACGGATGGCGAGCGCCGCGCAGGACCCCGCGGCCTCGAGAAGGCAGGCGCCAGCGGCGAGGTCCCCGATCAGGTTCGTATTGCTCTGATCGGCGATCGCGGCCATCGAATCGAGGGCGTCCAGGACGAGGGAAAGAACTTCGAAGGGGACCGCGATGGCCTCCTTCAGGACCTCGTCCAGCCGAGGGCGGGGCTCCAATCCCTCCTTCCAGGCCTCGAGAACCCCCCGATAGGCCTCGGCGTCCCGATCCGCAAGCTTGGTGCAGAGTTCTCCGACCCGGGCGAGGTCCGTCTCCGCCCGGTCGAGTCTCCGATCGGTCTCGAGCAGCACCTCGCTTCTCCCCTTGCGACCGCGGGAATACCGCACCGCCATCGAACCGAGAGCGGCCCCGAGGGCGGCCGCCAACGCGGCTCCGGACCCGCAACCCGGAACGGGCCGCCGTTCGGCGAAGACCCGAAGAAGTTCGATGAAGGGCAGGGATCCTAGGGGTTCCATCGGGGCTCCGGCAAAGGTCGAGAGCGCTCCAAGGTCCCCTCGCGCCTTCCCGAACGCAAGGACCTTCGGGAGATAAGGGCCGGCCGGATCGGAGAAACGGAAGTTCGGATCTTCCGTGTCATCGGGCGGAGAGACGAGGGCGGATTTTTTCTCAAGTCGGAAAGGCCTGCCTGACGAACAACCGATGCCCCGCAAAAGGCGCGGAAAACGCCCGGCGCGGGGCCTCGGGATCCGGGGGATCCCGGAATGCCGAACAGGCATAGCTCTGCGACAGGCCGGTTTCGACGTCTCCGCCCTCCCGGATCGCCCGCTGGGCTTCATGCAAGCCCGACGGATCCGCACTTTGGCACGACCACAGGGAGGGAGCCATGAGGAAGCCGGTCCTGGCATTCCTGCTGGCGCTCGCGCCGCCCCTGGCGGCGCAAGGGCACCCGTTCGGAACGGAACGTATCGTCCGGGGAAGCAGAAACTTCCCCGGTTCCGTCCAAATCGCGGATTTGGACTACGACGGGCGCTCGGATCTCCTTGTCGCCAACGCCTTCGGCTTCGACGTGTTGCGGGGGGTGGCCAGCGCCTACCTGCTGGATGCGAACTACAAGATCCGCAACGAAAACGACCTTCCTCCATCCGGCGAGCCCGGACTCGTCGCGCAGGCCGGAATCCTCCTCGAAGACCTGAATGGGGACCGGCTCGTCGACCTCGTATCGATCAGCGACCGAGCCGTTCTCACGGTCTTCCTCCACGACGGAATCGAGTCGAAGAAGAGAAAGGGAGTTCCGAGATACCGGAAGAACGGCAAGTCCTTCGTCCTGAAGGTCGGAAAGAACCCAAACCTCTCGGTCGCCGGGCTCAAGCTGCACGGAGCCCTCCTCGTCGACCTCGACGGACTCCCCCCCAAGGAGATGGTCTTGACCGGCGACCTCGTCTCGTTCTTCGAGATCGTCCAGAGTACGGGGATCTCCCTCGTCAAGTTCGACAAGAAGGGCAATCCGGTCTCGGAAACGGTACTCCAGCCCGGGCGATACATCGACCTCGCCGCGGGGGACCTCGACGGGGACGGCGACCAGGACCTCGTCGCCTTGAACTCCTCGAACAAGGTCACGGTTCTCAGGAACATGGGATCGGGGAAGTTCATCCCAGCCGCATTCAGTCTCGGCGGATCGGGGCGCGGAAAACGGATCGAGCTACGGGACCTGAACCGGGATGGAAGGGCCGACGTCCTCGTAGGATCGACCGGGCCCGTCCCCCGTCTCCGGATCTACCCCGGGACGCGCAACGGGACCCTCGCGAGCGCCGTATCGGTCCCTCTTCCCAAGTTGCCAAAACATGCGATCGAAGGAATCGTCGCCCGTGATTTCGATCGGGACGGAAAGCAGGACCTCGCCCTCCTGATGTCCTCCGACACATCCCAGGCCGCGGTCCTCCACCTCGCCGGACGGGGCAAGTTCGTCTTCACCGGCGCCTCGGTCCTCGGGTTGTCCCAAAATATCCCGACCCACGAGACCCCGACCTTCGTCAACCTGATCCAGGCCGCCGACCTCGACGGCGACCTGGCCGAAGAACTCGTTCTCGGGTCGATCAACGATCCAAGAAACCAGAAGATGGTTCAGATCCTCTTCCCGAACCTGACGAAAACGGGAGTCGGGGTGCGCTGGAGGGGGAAGGGAGTTCGAGGAAGCGACGGGATCATCCCGGCCATCGCGGTCCGGAGCGGGCGGCCGGTGCTCGGCGATGCCTCCTTCGCGGTAGGTCTCTCCTATGCAAAGGGTGGAGGAAGCCACGCGATCCTCTTCCTGAGTCCCCGCTACATCCCCCTGACCTACATGGGGTTGACCTGGCAGAGCTTCCCCTCGTTCGTTCTCGTGACGAAGACGACGGGCGCGGGAAGAGGAGGAGGAATGGCCTTCGTTCCGATGAGCATCCCGAAGGATCCCCGTCTGCCCGGGATCACCTGGTTCATGCAATGGGTCGTCGCGGACCGGGGGGCGGGCAACCTCCCGAGGCTCGCGCTCAGCCCCTCCCTCGAGGTCAGGGTCGCGAAGTCCCGCTGAAGGCCCGACGGCGAAGCCTCCGGCTGTCGGGCCACCCCTCCGGGGGCCTCACACCCCCCGGCGCAGGATCCGATCGAGCCACGCGTAGGCGCGGCTCCCTTCCTTCAGCTTGCGGACGGAACGCGCCCCCAGGAACTGGGCGAGGTTCTGGGAGAAGGCGTAGGGGATGACCTTGCTCCACCAGAGGAGCCTCCCCGGAGGGCTCAGCCCGGGGTCCCGGGCCACGACCTTCAAGAAATGGCCGATCCCGTGCAGGCTGCAGTTCCAGACATCCCTCCAGCGGGGGATCGTATGCACCCCGAAGAGCTGGTGGAGGTTGTGGTGGTCGAGATAGATCCTCTTGAACTCGTACCAGATCGAGTTGTTGTGCGAATGGACGACCTTGGATCTCGGTTCGAAGACGACCTTCCAACCCGCAAGGACGACCCGGTGCCCCCAGTCGAGATCCTCCCCGAATCGCCGCTTGCGGAACGGGATCTCAAGGGCGGTCGCGCGGCGGACGCTCGAACTCACGTTGTCGAAAGCGACCCGCGCGAGTTTCTCGAGCGGGGGAAGGGCTTCGAAGCTCGAGGGATCCTCGATTTCCTGGACCCGCGGCTCCTCCCGGGACGCGACCCAGCTCGAGAGGCGGTCCTTGATGAAGGGGTTCGCGTCGGGACGGGGCAACTGGCGGCTGTAGGCCCCCGCGACGCGGGGATCGTCGAAGCAGTCGACGAGACGCTGCATCCAATGTTCGTCGAAGGGCATCGCGTCCTGCGTCGCCAGGATGACGATTTCCCCCTTCGCCTCGCGAATGCCCAGATTCCTCGTCAGGCCATGATCGAACTCGTGGTTCGGGATCCGGATCAGGCGCACGGGCCGTGATTCCAGGAACTCCACGGTCCCGTCCCCGGATCCCGAATCGATGCACAGGATCTCGTAGGGCCGGTCGCAGTTCTGGGCCATCATCCGTTCCAGGATCGCGGGGAATTCCTTTCCCGCGTTCCAGGTCGGAATCACGATGCTGACTCCGGGTTTATCCTCGGGGGCGAACGGCATGAACTACCCTCCGGCCCTCGCCCGCAGCTCCTCGTAGAGGGCGCAGGTCTCGGCGGCGCACTCCTCGATCGAACGGACGAGCCCGCCCTTTCCGGCCATCTCCCTGCGGAGTTCGCGGTCCCCGCAGAGCCGCTCGAGCACACGCGCGAGGTCCCCGGCGTTCCCGGCCTCGAAACCGAGTGCGAGCCCCTGTTCGACGGCTTCCCCGACGCCCCCCAAGCGTCCCGCGACGACCGGAAGACCGGCGAGGGCCCCTTCCCGGGCGGTCAGACAGAAGGTCTCCCACCAGATCGAGGGGACGACGAGGAGATCGAGCCCTTTCAGGATCCCGGGGAGTTCCCCGCTCCGATATCCTCCGTGCAGGCGGAGTTCGATGTCATCGCCTGCGAGTTCCCGGAGCCGGTCCCCGTATCCGCGGTCCCCGTGGTAATCGAGCAACTCTCCGTGGATGTCGAGGACTATCCCCTCCCGTTCGAGCCTCTTGCAGGCCTCAACGAGGACGTGGACGCCCTTGCTCGGAATCACCGAGCCCAGGAAGCCGATGTGCCGGACCTCATCGCAATCGTGCGGAGGGGCCTCGAGCCCCTCACGGGGCAGGCCGTGCTCGATGAAACGACAGCGGGCCCCGTCCAGCCCCCACTCGAGGAAACGGTCCCGGTGGAATCGGGAGGGGGCGATCGTCGCATCGCAGAGGTCTAGCATGCGTTTCACGAAGGCCTCGCGCCAGGCGTAGTTCTCCTCGGCCTCCCCCGGACCGTGGAACCATGCGCGGATCCTCCCGAGGAGCCCGCCCTGCGGATCGCCGCCCGGGAGGAGATGCGGCCAGAGCCTCCGCAGGCACGGAAGGCAGCGTTTCCGCTCGATCCTCGTGCAGATCTCCAGATCCTCCGGGCGGATCCGCTGGCCCCGCGGGCATTGGAGCCAGTAATCGTGGAGGGTCATGACGAGGGGAAGCCCCCTCTCCTTGACTTCCCGGAGGATCGAGCAAGAGAGGCAGGTCAGGTGATGGACATGGACGAGATCGGGCCTGCATTCCTCGAGGACCTCGACGAACTTCGCATCGATCCCCGGGTGCTCGAAGAGAAGGGAGAAGCGATCGACATCCAGGAAGTTGTTCCGGAGGCGGTGGACGGGTACGCCCTCGAACTCGTCCCGCTGGATCTCGAACTCGGGACCCTCCCCGTCCTGCCGCGTGAAGATCACCGGCTCCCAGCCGAAGGATCCCTGCGCCCGGCAGAGATCCCGAAGATGGAGCTGCGTGCCCCCCGCGTCCCCGGGGAGGTAGCCGCTGACGACGTGCAGGACCCTGCGGGGGGCGCTCATCGTTCGGGAAGCCCCCCGTCACGGAGGATCCGGTACCTCTCCTCCATCAGGTCCGTGTCCTCCCCGATGGTCTTGACCTTCGGAAATCGGCCCCGCAGGGACTCGAGGAGGCCCGGCTCTTCGAGCAGTCGGCGGATCTTCCGCGCGAGGTCAGCCGCGTTCCCCATCTCGAAGTGCAGGCCGTGGACTCCGTCCTCGACGAGTTCCGCCATTCCTCCCCGGTCCGCGGTCAGGACCGGAACTCCGGCGAGGAAGGCCTCGTGGATCGTCAGTGGGCTGTTCTCGAACCAGAGCGAGGGGACGACGAGGACATCGAGCCCGGCGAGCACCTCGCCGATCCTCGCATTGTCGAAGCGCCCTTCGAAGCTCAGGTTCGAGGGCCGCTCCATCGCCTCGAGTTCCTCCCCGTAATCGGGGAAGGTCCGCATGTCCCCGTAGATCCGGCACTCGATCCCGGGAAGATCGAGATCCCGGAAGGCCTCGACGAGCAGGTGTACGCCCTTGTAGGGTGCGATCGTTCCGATGTAGCCGATCCGGAGGCGATCGGAGGGGACCCGCTCGACCTTGTGGAAATGAGCGATCTGGAACCCGTTGTCCGAATGGAGGATGCGCTCGGGAGCCATCATTCGGTTCTCGAGGAAGAGCTTCCTGAGGAAGGCGGAGGGAGATAGGAAGAGATCGACCTTGGAGAGCCGCCTGCGCACCTCGACCAGCCTCCTCGAGACGGCCGCGACATAGGGGTCCTCCCCGTTCCCGGGGACCGGGGGGGCGGCCTCCCGGCGGAAGAGCCCGCCGATTCCGCTGCGGAGCCCCTTCGGAAGGAGGCGCTTGGCCCATCGCTCCAGGGGACCCGGGGGGGGAACCGGCGGGGCGTCGGGCCGGGGGAGGAAGGTCGCGCAGGCGGCGCAGAGTCCCGGATCGGGGGCCTCGCAGACCCCTCCGTCAGGCCGGAGCAGCTGTCCCCCGCGCAGGCACATCAGGATGTATTCATGGAGGGTGTAGACCATCGGCAGCCCCCGGCGGTGAACCTCGTCGATGTAGCCCAGGCTGTGGAGATGGAGATGCTGGAAATGCACGAGGTCAGGGGGGAACGAGGCAAGGACCTTCCGGAAGTTCTCCTCCTGGCGCGGATCGAGGTAATGGGCCTCGAAACGATCGAAGGCGTGGTTGTGCACGGCCTCGTGGATCCAAAGGCCCTCGTGTTCCCGTTCCCCCAGTTCGTATTGGGGACGTTCGGGATGGATCTCGGTCGTGAAGATCCGCACCTCGTGGCCGCGGGCCTGGAGTTCCTTCGCGAGCACGAAGGTGTAGATCTCCGTGCCGGCGGCGTGCCGGGGGAGGAACTGGTGGACGACGAAGAGAATCTTCACTTCGCGAAGCGTACCCGGATCGCCGCCCCGAGGTCGAGGACGCGGTTCAGGGGCCAGGTTAGCGGAAGTAGGATGAGGTGCACCCTCCGGTAGCGCCGGTTTTCGCGTTGGGTCGCGGCCAGGACTTCCCGGGTCGCCCGGATTTCCTCGGCCAGACGGTCGCGCTCCTTCGTCCGCAGGGCGAGATCGGCCGCGAGCCTGTCACGCTCCTCCGTCCGCAGGGCCAGTTCCGATTCGACACGTTCCCGGGCCTCCCGATTCTCCCTGAGAGCTTCCTCGACCTCGGCGTATTCCCTCCGGACGCGCGCGAGTTCCCGGCGGTGCTCCGCCAGGTCCTCCCGGTGCTCGTCGAGGCTCCTGCGATGCTCCTCGAGACTCTTGCACAACTCGGCCCGCTCGGCCTCGTAACTCTCCTCGAGGTCGACCAGCCTGCGCCTGTGCTCTGCGAGATCCGCTTCCTGGTCCTCGACCCGTTCCCGGTATTCCTCGACGCTCCTCTCGAGTTCGGCCAGGGCTTCGGCCAAGGCCGCCCGTTCCGATTCGGCCTTTTCGCGCAAACCGTCGAGTTCGCGGCAACGGTCCTCGAATCTCCGGGCCGTATCCTCCCATCTGGCGAGTGCTCGCATGTCTTCCTCCGATCCCGCCACGGGCGGGGGGGGGCCGCCTTCCGTCTCCCGGACCGCGGCGTACAGGGTTTTTAGTTCGTTCCAATGTTCGGCCATGCTCCGGGGCGCGGGCAGCCTCTCCCTCCAGGCCTCGAGCCTTGCCGGGTCCTCGAGCACGGATTCGAGCAGGGCGGCCAGGGCGCCGGCGTCCCCGGGAGGAAACAGGGCTCCGGCCCCCCCGATCCGCTCGGGCAGGGCGCCCCTCTCCGAGCCCAGGACGGGAAGGCCCAGGGCGAAGGCCTCGTCGAGGACGAAAGACCAGCTCTCGTGCGCGAGGGTCGGAAAGACCGCGAGGTCGGCCTCGAGTTCGGCGAGGTCTTCCCTGCGGAAGGCGGACCTCCGCCGAACCTCGATCCCTTCGAGGAGGGAGGCGAGACCGTCACCGTATTTCGCCTCGACCGCCTCTCCCCAGAGTTCGAGAACGACCTGTCCGGGACGTTCCAGCCGGTGGAGGGCCTCGAGAAGGAGATGTACCCCCTTGACCTCCTGGAGATGCCCCCAATGGGCGATCCGCAGAGGGCGCCCGGCGTCGAAGGCCGGCGGGAGGGGACGGGTCGCGCGGCGCTCCCCGTCGAAGAGCGCTCCGTGCGGCAGGACGGTGATCCGACCCTCGAGGTCGGGCCGGAATCGGGTGAGGAGTCGGGCGTGAGCGCGGCTCGGAGCCAGCAGGAGGGAGGCGGCCCCGGTCTCGGCCGCGAAGTCCTCGTCGAACCATTCGAGAAGGGCGTCAAGATCCTCCTCCCGCATCCAGCGCTCCCTAGGAACACAGTCCCGGCAGCCCTCGGGCCCGAGCGGCCTCATGCAGAAGGACTCCCCCTCCCTGATCCGGACGATCCGGGGACAGGTCGTGAAGAGATCGTGAAGATGGAGGACGACCGGAAGCCCGGCATCCCGGCAGAGGCGGACCAGGGAACGCGAAAGGCGCAACCACTGGTGCACATGGACGAGGTCGGGCCGTTCCTCCTCGAGGATCCCCAGGATCGTCGACTCGAGACGCGGGCAGGGTACGTGGTCCCAGCGTTCGTGGAACATTCCGGGATGCAGGCAGCGCCAGACCGAGATCCCCCCTTCCTCCTCCCTTCGGGCGAGGGGGATCGTCTCACCCTCCGGCGCCCCCGCTCCGCTTCCGGCGGCGACCGCGACTTTCCAACCGGAGGCCCGCTGCTCCTCCGCGAGGAGACGCACGTAGGACTCGGTGCCCCCGACGAACTCCGGCGGGAATCCGTGACAGAAATGGAGGACCTTGGGCCGGGGCGGAGCTTCTTCCCCCTCCGGTTCCGGTGCGCCTCGAGGTTCCGGCCGGGTCCCCCAGGAAAACCGGACCTCCCGCCTCGCCGGGCGGCCCTCCTCCCCTTCGAAGTCGAGGACCAGGGCCCCGTCCCGAATCTCCGCCCCCTCGACCCTTGTGGGCCTCTCCCCGCGGAGGCGGAGACGGACGCTCCGGCGGCCGGGCGGGGCCTCGAAGAGGAAGCGGCATTCCCGTTCCCCGAGTTCCCCCTCCCGTTCGAGGAGACGGACATCCCCCTTCCCGGCGGTCTCGACGAGGATCCGGGGGCGGATCCGGAACTCGAGCCCGAGTTCGAGCCCCGGCCGGAGTTCCCGATCCCTGAGCCAGAGGAGGCAGCCCCCCGGAAAGGTCTCGCATTCGTTAGGCAGCGCGCGATCCCCCTCGAAGACGCCCTCGACCTCGGAAGGGGCGGGCGCGAAGATCCCCAGGTCGGCCACGCCCTCCCCCTCCCCCTCGACGGTGAGCCGCAGGAGGAATCCTTCCTCCTCCCTCTGGATCTCGCCCGAGAGTTCGAGATCCCTCCAGCGGAGACGGCGGAAGGAAAGGCGGTCGAGTTCGTCGGGCAGCCGGGGAGCCAGTTCGAACCGGCCCCCATCCCCCGGACGGGCGCCGAGAAGGCCCGTGACGAGGGGGCCGAGCAAGGCGGCGTGGCTCCAGGCCTGGTGGGGACAGACACCCCGCGGTTCGTAGCGTTCTCCGTCGAGTACCTCTGCGAGAAGCCCCCGGTCGAAATCGAGGACCAGCCGGAGCAGGGCCTCGGTCCTGAGCCAACCGAGGTCCGGGCGGCCGTAGAGATAGGAAGCGAGCGCCGCGAAGCCCCCGAACAAGGGCCAGACACTCCCGCCCTGGTAGGAACGAGGGTCGTAGCGCGGATCCCCCGCCGGGAGCAGGCGCTGTCCCCAGGGAGCGAGGGCCGCCAGGGTCGAGGCCTGGGCAAGCGCTCGGGCCGCTCTCCGCCCGTCCCGCCCGGGGAGGAGAAAGGGTTGCAGATGGAGGGCCGAGGGCGAGGGGTCGAAGGACCCGTCGGTCTTGAGCGCATGCGCATAGCGGCCGCGCTCCTCGTCCCAGAAGCCCTCCTCGATCGCCTCCCGGATCCGGCGGGCCTGCGCGGCCCATTCGGCCGCGCGCCCCGGTTCCCCGAAATCCCCGGCGAGCCGTGCCCCTGCCCGATAGGCCTCTTCCTGCCGGACCGCGTGGTAGAGCTCGACCCGCACCCCGTCACGGAGCGGCCCCCCCTCGATCCAACCGTGCCCGACCCCCTCGTTCTCCGAGAGACCGTCACCGTCCCGGTCCCGTTCGCTCAGGAAGGTGAGGGCGCGTTCGACGGCCGGGAAGAGTTCTCGGGCGAGATCGCGGTCGCCTGTCCAGTCGAGATGGTCCGCGACCCCGGCGACGAACATCGGGGTTGCGTCGGCCGCGTCGTAGTGTGCGGTGCCCGCAGGCGTGATCTCGTGGGCGATCTCCCCCCGCGGTCCCTGCGTCCGGGCGAGCAGGCGCAGGTGATCGGCCGAGCCCTCGCGATCCCCGAAGGGCAGGAAGGCGCGGGCGCACCAGAGGCCGTCCCGCCCGAACCACCAGGCGTAGCCGGGCCTCGCCGCGTTCCAGCCCGGACGGCAGAGCGCGAAGCCCGCGAACCAACCCCGGGCGCCGGGCAGGACCGGGGCGTCCCCGGCCGTGCCAAGGCGGAAGTCCCAGCTCTTGTCCAGCGCGAAACGCAGTCCTCGGTCGCGCCGCGGATCCCCGAAGGAGATTTCGAGCCTAGCAGACCGCCTCTCCCGGACCCGCCGGCGATGGGCCTCGAGCATCGAGTGCATTGGAATGGACCGGAGGTCCATCAGCGCGCGGACCGCCCCTCCCGCCTTCCGTCCGGCGGCCAGCCTCCAACCGCACAGCTCCCCGGCCGGGAGGTCGACCTCGAAACGGATTTCGACCCCCGGTCCTCCGTCCTCCGGTTCCCCGGCCTCGAGGGACCGGAGCAGGTCTTCGCGGTCGAGGGCGAGGGCGAAGGCGCCGAGGCCGGACTCGCACTCACAGAGAACCGCCCCCCCGCCCCCATCCCCGAGGAGGAGCCCCCCCTGGGCTCCTTCCGGATAGGGCCAGTAGAGCCTGAGATCGGCTACGAAGCGGAACCGGATGCGGAGATCCCGTTCCGCGTGGAGGAAGCCCGCGAGGCTCCGGGGCTCCGACCCGGGAAACCAGGTCTCGACGAGCCCCGCTTCGCTCCTCCTCGAGGCGACGAGGGGATGCAGGTCGAGCCTGCCCCCTTCGAGTGGAACCGGCTCCCCCTCCCCTTCCGCCGCCTCGACCGACAGGGCGCGCAGCAACCGCAGCGGAGGAGCCCAGACCTCGGCCAGCCCAAGGTCGGCCCGCCCGAGCGCGAACAGCTCCCCCTCGGGGTCCACTAGGTCGAAGAACTCGTTCCCGGCCCCCTCGCCGGGAAGGCCGTCCTCCCGGAACAGCGACGAACGGGTCTCGAGCAAGGCCTCGGGATCCTCCTCCGCGCAGGGGCTCGCAGCGAAGGTCTCCCCTCCCCAGCCCCCGAAGGCCTTTCCCCGCCGCATCCTCCAGGCCGGACCCTCTCCTCCCCGTCCCGCCATCAGGTAGTCGCAGAGGTCTCCTGTGAAGCGCAAGCGGGCTTCGAGGAACGGATCCTCGACGACCTCCCCGGGATCGAAGACGAGATGCGCCCCGACCGACAGGACGAGACCGCGGCCGGGACGGTGTTCGGCCAGGAGCCCGGTATGCGCATCGATGCCGAGGAAGACCCTCTCGACGGCGAGCAATCTCCCGTCCTCGGGGCTCTCCCCTCCCCACCACCCGGCCCCACCGACCCTGCATCCTCCATACGGACGGCGGAGGTCCACTCCTCCGGGAAAGCGGTGGAAGAGCGGCGCTCCGGGCATCGGTGCGAGGCCGAGCCGGTCCTCGGGCCGGAGCGGGCCCTCCCAGACCCGGACCCTCGGGACCGGGGGGCGACGTTCGAAGCCGAGCGGACCCAGGAGGGCCGCGGCCGTCCCGCTCAGAAGGAGCCGCCCTCCCTCCCGGACCCAATCGGCCAGGGCCTCGCAGGCTAAGGGATCCGGCGTGAAGGGCTCCTCCCCGGGTCCGAGATGGATCCAACAGAGATCCAGCTCCGCGAACTCGGCCGGAATCCCCGCGGCAAGGCCGAATTCCTGCCTCTTACCGAAATCCCGAACCAGGGCCCTCCGTTCGGGGCCCTCTCTGGCGACCAGGAGGATTCGGGCCGTTCCCATCTCGAGGCGCGAGACTAGCCCGGGAAGCCCCGGAATCCACGCCGGTCCCTTTCTCCGGGCCTCCCGGTTCCTGTCCTATACTTCTCCACGAATCCGCCGTCCTCTCTCCTCTTCCGTCGCGATCCGACGCCTCGCCGATGCGCATCACGCTGATCCACCCTCCGGTCTTCCTCAACGTCCACGCGATGACGGCCCTGCGGCCCGCCCTCCCCCTGGGACTCGCCTACGTGGCTGGCAGCCTGCGCGCGGCCGGCCACGAGGTCTCTCTGATCGACGCGGTCGCGGAGGCCCCCGACCGGGTGACCCGCGACGACCTCGACCCCCGAATCTTCCGCCTGGGCCTTTCCCCCGAGGAGATCTCCGCCCGCGTCGGGAAGGACTGCGACGCGATCGGACTGACGAACATGTGGTCCTTCTCCTGGCCGCTCGTCCGCCGGATCGTGAAACGCCTGAAGGCCGACCACCCCGAACTCCCCCTCGTTTGCGGCGGCGAACACTTCTCGGGGCTTCCCGAGTTCTCGATGTCCCAGGCCCCGATCGACGTCATCGTGCGGGGCGAGGGCGAGGAGGCCGCAGTCGAGGTCTTCGCCGCCCTCGAGAAGGGACGCCGGACCTTCGAGGACATCCAGGGGGTCGTCTACCACGAGGGCGGAACCCTCGAGGGCCGGCCCGTCCGGACCCCGGATCGGACGCGCCGCCGCGAACTCGACGAGATCCCCTGGCCAGCCTGGGACCTATTTGACGTCAAGGCCTACGACGAACACGACCTCGTCGCGGGCTTGCACGCCGGCAACACGATCCCGATCCTTGCGACCCGCGGCTGTCCCTACCAGTGCACGTATTGCTCCAATCCCGGCATGTGGACGACCCGCTGGTACGCCCGCAACCCCGCGAAGGTCGTCGACGAGATCGAGTACTACGTCCGCCGTTACCAGGCCCGGAACTTCCCGTTCCAGGACCTGACGGCCATCCTGAAGAAGGATTGGATCGTCGCCTTCTGTGAGGAACTCCTCCGCCGCAACCTCCGGATCACCTGGCAGTTCCCCTCGGGCACGCGCTGCGAGGTCATCGACGACGAGGTGGCCCGCCTGCTGCGCCTGACCGGAGGTCGTTCGCTGGCCTTCGCCCCCGAAAGCGGCAGCGAACGGACGCGCAAGCTGATCCGCAAGCAGATGAAGGAGGAGTCCCTGATGGATGCGGTCCGCGCCTCCGTCCGCCACGACCTGAACATCACCTCCTTCACGGTCATCGGCTTCCCCCACGACACGAAGGAGGACCTGAGGGAGACGACCCGCCTCGCCCGACGTCTCGCGGCGGCAGGGATCGACGACATCGCGATCGGCTTCTTCTTCCCGATCCCGAACACCCGGCTCTTCGACGAACTCCTGGAACGCGGGCGGGTCGACCTCTCCGACCGTTTTCTGCTGACTCCGATCTTCGCGAACGACGAGCGCTGCGAGGAGGAGAACAACTACTGCGACCACCTCACGGCCAAGCAGCTCACTTCCTGGAAATACCGGATCCTCCTCAACTTCTACCTCGTCTCCGTCCTGACCCATCCCTGGCGGGTCTTCTCCCTCCTCTGGAACGTCCTTCGGGGCCGGGAAACGCGGAAGATGGAGACCTTCCTGATCGAGTTGAAGCGCAAGGGTTGGATCTGGATCCGCTCCAAACTCGGTCTCGAGGGCGTCCCCGCCCGGAATTCGGGAGCCGAGGCCTCCGCTACCTAGCGAAGACTTGGAGATCGGCGCAGTCCGGGCCGATCAGGAGGTTCTCGAGCCTGTCGATCCGGAGCGCGCAGTCCTCCCCCCCGAACCGGAACGAGACCTCCCCGCCTTGACGGATGGAGCGCGGGGGGAGGAGGATCCGGCCCTCGCCGTCCACCACTCAGAGGAGCACCTGCCCCCTCGTGATGTCGTCGAGCACGACGCGGGCCCATCCGCGGAAACCCGGAATCTCCGCCGTGTGGCGCTGTTCGACGAGGAAGGTTCCGGTCGCCTTTCCGAGGTCCCATTTCCGGGGCCGCCAGCGGAGCACGATCGGCTCGAAGTCCCCCCCTCGGATCTCGAGACGGCCCGCGGCCTCCCAGGCCTTCCGGATCTCTCGGGTCAACGCCAGGCGGGCCCGGCCCTTCCCCTCTCCCGGGCGGAAGCTCCAGGAATCCCCTTCGGCCCGCGCCTCGAAGCCCCCCCGCGGGGGCACGGCCCCCGGCGCCTTTCCCTTCCCGAAATGCAGTTCGAGGCGCAGGACCCCTTCCCCCTCGACCCAGCGGTGGAGGCCCGGAGCGGGAACCTACTCGGAACCGCCGCCGGTGACGATCTCGAGCGAAGGCTCCCCCCTCCGGACGTCCGGCCAGGGGAGGAAGGTCGGATCCTCGATCTGGAAGCTCCCGTCGGGATGGAGCCGGTGCATCTCGAGCGAGATCCCCCCCTTCTCGATCTTTCCGCAGATCAGGTGGCGCGCCGGAACGGCGGCCAGCAACTCCGCGCCCGCGGGCAGGCCCGGGCCCTTCGTGAAGTAGAGGGGAGCCCCCCCTCCCCCGGTGACGAAGGCGTGACGGCCGTCGATGCGGATGTGCTGGTAGTCGTGATGATGCCCGCTGAAGACCGCGACGACCTTCGAGAAACGCATCGCGGGATCCCAGAAGAGCCGGCGCACCCGCTCGTTCCCGCCGCTCATGTGCGCCGAGAACGGAGGGTGATGGACGACGAGCATGACAGCGCGCACCTCACCGTCGCGTTCCGCCTCCTCGAGGCTCCGGACGAACCACTCCTGCTGGACCCGGATCTCTTCGGCGCTCATCTCCCCGAAATTCGAATCCAGCATCAGGAAGGCCAGGGGCGGCCGCCGCAGGAGATAGAAGCGCCGGCCCTTCAGCCTCGGATGGATCGAGAAGAAGGAGGCGAGGGCGACGAGGTTCGACCCGAAGAGGTCGTGATTGCCGAGAACGGGCCAGAACGGCAGGTCTCGGTACTCCTTCCGGTAGGCCCTCCAGTAGATCCGGAGCCCCCCGTAGGTCACGATGTCCCCCGCGTGCAGGCGGAGGTCCGGCCTCAGTTCCCGGATCCTCCGGCGGATCCTCTTCCGCTCCAGGGGTCCCCCCGCCACGAGCTTGTCGACCACGGGCAACTGCTGCGTGTCCCCTACGACGACGAAGCTCGAGAGCGGAGTCCCGGCCTCCTCCTCCGTCAAGGATACGGCCCGCTCGTAGGCCCGCCGCTGGAGGACCGAGGGATCCGTCGTCGAGCCGCCCGCCCCGAATCCCACGCACAAAACCGTGATCACAAGGGTGATCTTCATCGTCCCGCCGGGCGGATCAGGGAAGGGGAGAGCGGCCTCGTCCGAGGCCGTCCGAGCCCGGAGGGTCCTCCTTTTCAGGGGCGCGGTCAACCCCTCCCCCGTCCTTCCGTCCGAGGCGGAGGGGTTCGGGTTTCCGTCCGTACATGCGAACGGCCGGACGCGTCCGGCCGTCGGGGGGAAGCGGAGGAGGGGAACCGCTTCCGCTCGGACTCAGCGGCCCTCGCCGGTCTCGACGTCGCCGTCTTCCCCGGGCTGCTCGTCGAAGAAGGTCCCGGTGTAGATCTGCAGGGGCTGGATATCCGGACCGTTCGGATGCAGCTCGGCGAGCCCGTAGAGGGGCGTGGCGACGAAGTCCAGGGCGTGCAGCGCGCAGGAGAACGTATGGTCGACGAGCCGGTAGGCGAAGGTGAAGGGGAAGAAAACGACCTGGGTCGCGTCGCTCCCCTCGAAGCCTTTCTGGATGTTGGCCGCGTCGGCGGCCCCGTCGGTCCCGGCCCCATAGAGGACGATCAGCGGGGAGCCGGCGGTGATCAGGAGGTCCTTCCCCGCACGGCGGACGGTTCCGCAGCTGGTCAGGGAGAAGAGGAAGGATCCGAGCAGTGCAGCGAGGAGGAGCTTCTTCATGTCCTTGGATTCCTGCAGAAGGCTTGAGCCCAACGGGCCTTAGGGGCGTCTCCGGTCGGGGTCCGGGAGAGGAGTCCCTCTCCCTTCCGACGTGGAAGGCTCATATCAAAGGGGGGAGGCGGATCGGAGACAAGTACCGTTTCCCCTCCAAGTCGCCTCCCGGCCGGGCGGGAACTCCGCAGGAAAAGGGATTCCCTCCCTGGGGGGACCTCAGCCGCCGACGACCGTGCAGCGGGGCTCGACCCGGTCCTTGGAGAGGAGGGCCGGCCAGTAGCCGACGACTTCCTGGGGTTTCGGCCGTCCTCCGGCGAAGCCGGTCACTCCGGGTGGCCCCGAGGTCACGAGGGGGACGATCTCCATGCCGAAACGGGCGACCTTGGCCCGGTCGGGGTCCCGAACCCCGATCCGGAGCACGACTTCCGGGGGATCCCCGGGGGCCTCAACGATGCCCCGATGGCAGACTCCGGTTCCGAGGAACTCGACCGTCTTCCTCTCCTCGGGGAACTCGACCCCGTCCATCGCCGCCCTTTCGAAGACGATATCCGCACAGAGGCGGGCCTTGGCCAAGGCGTCGGGGCCCGAAATCACGAGCTGCCCGCTCGCCTTCCAACCGTCCCTGTAGGAAATCGAGACCTTGTAGGTATCGGTCGGCGGGCGGCCGCGGACTCCGTGCACCCGTACCCGGTCGGGTCCTTCCGGATCGAGCCGGATGCTCGTGAAGTCCGCGACGACATCGGGGCCGATGTAGGCGGAAGGATCCCCCATCTCGTAGACGAGCTGGGAACTCACGGTCTCGCGGGTCACGAGACCGCCGGTCCCCTCGTGCTTCGTCACGACGAACGAGCCGTCCGGACGGGCCTCGATGATCGGGTAACCGATCCGGGCCATGTCAGGGACCTTCCTCCAATCCGAGAAGTTCCCCCCCGTGCACTGCGGGCCGCATTCGAGGATGTGCCCCGCGACGGTCGCGGAGGCGAGTTCATCCCAGTCGTCCATCGACCAGCCGAACTCATGGATCATCGGAGCCATGACCAGGGAAGGATCCGTCAACCTGCCGCCGACGATGATCTGCGCGCCCCGCCGAAGACATTCGACGATCGGAGCCGCCCCGAGGTAGACGTTCGCGCTGCTGATGCGGTCACGGATCGCGTCGAGAGCCTCTCCATCGTCCATGTTCCGGAGTTCTTCCCCCGAGGCCCGCAACTCGTCGAGCCGATCGAGGATATCGTCGCCCTCGATCCTCCCGACCTTCAGCCCCTTGCACCCGTGACGGGCCGCGACCTCGAGCACGGCCTCGACACAGGCTTGAGGATTCACCCCCCCTGCGTTCGCGATGACCGTGACGCCCTTCTCGACGATCTCCGGAAGGAGACGGTCCAACATCCGGATGAAATCGGTCGCGTACCCGGCCTCGGGGTTCCGGGAACGTTGCTTCTGCAGGATGCTCATCGTGACCTCGGCCAGGTAGTCGAGGGTCAGGTAGTCGAGGGGGCCCTCGCGAAGGAGGCGGACCGGACCGAGGATCGAATCCCCCCAGAAACCCTGCCCGTTGGCGATGCGCACCAGGTCCTTCATCTCGACGATCCCGCCGCGGCGAAGTCCGCGGCCACGAGGCCGTGCATCCCTGCAACCCGGAATGCGAAGGGGCCGACCGCCCGAACGATCGACCCTGGGAACCTAGCCCCCGCGCGTGGAACGCGGAAGGGCGGACCTCTCAGCGCCGGCGCAACGGTGTGTGTGTGTGGCTCCCGAGCCGGGTCGGCCCCCTGTTCTTCCAGACGCCCGAACCCCGCCCTTTCCCGGGACGGTTCGTCTCGATCTTCCGGCCTCTCGACGGGGCCTGGCCCCGGGGCGGCCGGGCCTTTCGGTCCCATCCCGGCAGATTCCCGGTCGCGCTTTCCGCCGGAGCGCTCCGTCTCCGCGCTGAGGTGCCCCGCCCCGCGACTTCGACCCTCGGCGGCGCCTCGACCGGGAGGGCCAGTGCCCGGATCAAGGCGGGGCGGTGCGCGTAGAAGAGCCGCCCGAGCATCCGGGAAAGAATCATTCCCTGCAGGACAAAGAACGGTCCGGCCATGCCGATTCGCAGAAGGATCGGCGCATTCCCGAGCAGGAGAAAAACGAAGGCCACCGGCAGAAGGCTGAGGGCGGTTCCGAACGCAAGGAGGAGCGATCCGCCGGGAGCCGCCCGATAGGCGGCGAAGATCCGGGTCGGGATCACCGCGTCGAAGGTTCGACCGACGACCAGGCCTCCGGTCGCCATTGGAAGCCACGCGACGCCGAGGGCGGCCAGGGTGATCCATACTCCGGGCGCGAACCCCGCGAGGGCCGCGAGGACGGCAGGGACCCCGGCGAAGGAAAGCAAGGTCGAGAACCCGAGAAGAGCCTTCCAGGTCCCATCGGTGAAATCCCTCGTCAGGACCGGAGCATCCTCCATTCCCTCGGAGGACGCCTGGAGGACCCTCCGCATGCAGTGCAGGCTCATGCCCAGCGCAATCAGGGTCGGAAGGGCGCGCAGCATCTCGTCCAGCAGGGGCATGCCCGGCGCCGGGTGATAGAAGCTGAGAGCCGCCGCGAAGGGGAACGAAAGGATCAGGCAGACCGAGGCGAAAGGCATGTGCTCGACGAAGAGATAGTGCACGCCGTCGAGGATGCGGGCCGCCGCGGACTCCCGCGCGACCTCCCGCCTCCGCGACTGGATCCTTCTCGCCCGCTGCAGGGCCGAGGAGATCCTCGTCCGGTTGCGCCGCTGCGGTTCAGGCGAGGCCGGCCGACCCATCCCGGACGATCCGCGCGGCGCGGGAGCGCCTCCCCGCTTCCGCGAGGGCGGGGCGGCCGGCCTTCCGGGAGGTCCCTCCTTGCGCTCCAGCAAAAAATGAACGCCGCGCTTCTCGAGCTTCCGGGTCAAATCGATCGCAAGTTCGGGAGAAGAGATATGGCGGAGGGCCTTTGCAGCCTCACCGAGCCGATCGGTCTCGAGGCAGACCTCGCAGTACGCCGCCCAGGTCTCGTCCTTCGCGAACCCCTTCTCGATGTCCTTCTTGAGCTTCGCATAACGGACCTCCGGCTGGACTTCGGCCCGGAAGTCACCGAGTGCCTCGATCTCGAGGTGTTTTCCGACCTCCCCCATTCCGTCCTCCCTCGTCGTTTCCGGACCGTGGTGTCGCGGATCTCGTCGATCCCTCCCTCCTGTGTCGGAATTCCCTACAGTCGACTTGAATCGGCGCCCGATACGAAAGAAGCGGACGGCGCGCCGGAAACTCCGTGGCCCCGGTCCCACGGCGCCTTCGGGCCTGGAGCCCTCCCTTCCATCCTTCAGAAGATGGGCCCTTTTTTCCGATCCCAGCGGAAGAAAGGATCCCCTCCGATGCCGAAACGAGTCCTCATCCCCGTTCTTCTCTTCGCGGCGGGACTTCCGCCGCGTGTCCCCGCCCAGGGCGGCAGCCTCGTCTACCCAAAAGAGTTCCGCGGGCAGGAAGGAATCGGAGGCACGAGCATCCCCTTCGGCCTTTCCGGTCCGGTCCGGCTCCAGACCCTTTATCAAAGCTGGGTCGTCGACCAGGTTCCCCGGACGATCACTTCCCTCGCCATCCGTCCCGATTGGTCCCCGGTGAAAGGTCAAGACGTGATCCGGGGCAAACAGTGGGTACACCTACAGATCTACATGTCCCACAGCCGGAAGACCTTCGACACGGTCTCCAGCGACTTCGGCCTGAACCGCGGCAAGGACGCGGTCATGGTCTTCAAGGAGAAAGCCGTCGCCCTCCCGACCCAGGGGCGGCTCACCCAGGGCCCGCGCCCCTTCGGCCTGGTTTTCAAGCTCGACACGCCCTTCGTGCACGTTCAGACCAAGGGCCCCCTCCTCATCGAATACGTCATCACGAGACAGCCGGCCGGCGACTACCGGCTCGACACGACCCTGACCTGCCGCAGCGTCGCCGCCGATTTCGGCCGGCGCGGACCCCGCTGCGTGCTCTCCTCCTCGAAGAAGCCCCTCCTCCTCGGGAACGGGCCGAGCTTCATGGTCGGACAGCGCATGGATTGGCGCCTCTCAGGCGCGGAGGCAGAGGCGGTCTGCGTCTTCACTCTCGGTTCCCACGAGCCTCCCGGAAAGGCCCTCGGACTCCCGACCCCCCTGGATCTCGGAAAGTGGGGCGGAACCGATTGCTACATCAACACCGACTGGCTCTTCGTCACCGGCCGGGTGGCCTCGGCCGCGGGTACCGCAGGCTTCACCTTCCCGATCCCGAAGGGACGGGAATTCTGGAGACGGTGGTTCTACTGCCAGGCCCTGACCGTCGACGTGAAGGCCAACAAACTCGGGTTCGTGACCAGTCTCGGCCGGAAAGTCCGCTCCTGCGGTCCGATCCGGACCGCGCGGATCTTCCGGATCGGGGACCTCAAGGCCAGGACCGGAACCGTCCAGGTCGGCGCCGCTCCGGTCGTTTCCCTGACCTGGAAGTAAGCCGGAACTTCCACGGAACGACGCGGAACCCGATACTCCGGAGAATGACGCCCGGGGAAAAGCGGCTGCGGAGGATCTTCGAAGCGGACCCCGAGGCCCTCCGGGAACTCCGGGCCCTGGCCGGGCGCTTCCTGAGGATCTGCGCCCATCGACTCCGGGACCGTGACCTCCAGGAGATCCTGCTCGCCGTCGACGAGGTCGTGTCCAACATCGTTCGTCACGGAGACCTTCCGGAGGGGGGAAGCATCGAACTACGGATGCGGGCCCTCGAGGACGGCGTCGAGATCGTCCTGATCGACGAGGCTCGGAACGCTCCTCCGCGGACCCTCGCGATCGAACCTCCCGGCGGTTGCGAGGAGAGCGGCAGGGGGCTGCCGATCATCCGCGCGACCTTCGACCTCGTGGAGTTCCGAAGCCTGCCCGGAGGAGGGACGCATTGCCGATTGTTCCGCAGCTTCTCCCACCGCCCCTGGACCCGGTCCGGAAGGAACCCATGACCCCGCCCGTCATTCTCTCGGTCCTCTTCGGGATCCTGCCCGGAACGGGAACCGGACAAGCCGGTGGGGAGGCCTGGCGCATCGACCACAGGCAGCTCCCCGAGATCAGCGGTCTCGTCGCCTCGCGCCGGAGGAAGGGTTGGTTCTGGGCCCACAACGACTCCGGCGACGGCGCCTACCTCTACCTGATCGACCCCGCGCACCGCCTGCGCTGCCGGTTCAAGCTCCAAGGAGCGAAGGCCCTGGATTGGGAGGACCTGACCCTTGGGATCGGACCCGGCGGACGTCCCTGGATCTACGTCGCGGACACCGGAAGGAATCTCTTCCCGAAACAATCCTTACCCGTCCCGAAGGTCTACGCCTTCCCTGAACCGGATCCCGGGGCCCTCGCGGCGGGGCTCCCCCTCCCAGACGGCGGGGATGCACCGCTTCCCGTCCTTCGCGGCCCCTATGTCCATACTTTGGAACTCCGCTTCCCGGATCGGACCTATCCTCCGAACATCGAGGCCGTGACGCTCTCTCCGGACGGGAGCCGCCTTTGGCTGTTCCAGCGACGGGGGGCGGACCCCTCGGCGATGTACGAGGTCCGCCTCTTCGAGAGCCCGCCGCCGGCCGCCCCCCCCTGGAAGGAGGACCAGGTCCTCACCGCGCACAGGCGTGGCCGGATCCGGACCCGGGCCTCCCGACCCCACGGACGCCTTATCACGGCCGCCGCCACCCTCGGAGATCGGAAGCTCCTCGCGATCCTGACCTATTCGGAAATCCTCATTCTTCCGTTGCCGCCCGGCCCGGACTCCTCCGGACGCACGGAGTTCTGGGCCTCCCCGAAAATCCTTCGGAGGATCCCCCTGCCCCCGATGCCCCAGGCCGAAGCGCTGGCCTACGTCGAGGAAAAGGGCATCCTTTGCGCGGCCAGCGAGGGCCGGCCCGTCCTCTTCCGGACCTTCCCGCTCGAGGAAAGAGAGAAAGTCGATCGGAAGCGGGAAGCCCCGCGGGGAAAAGGACCGGAATCCAAGAAGGAGCCGGAGCAGGGCTCCCGGGGAAGCCCGAGGGGAGGGAGAAAACGGTGAGGGCGACGGTCCTCTGCGGTTACGGTCTCCATCCACCGCGTTCCGCGGGACATCTCGCGGTCCTCGCGCCGCTCCTCCGGCTCGCGGAGCGCGGACATGTATTCGAGATCTGCAGCTTCGGGTGGCGCCGCGGTGACGGAATCTGGCCCCGATCCCACCGCAGGGAGATCGCCCCGGGCCTGACCGAACATCGTGTCGTCGACCGGCGTGGCCTCTTGCGCTCCTTCCTCGGCGGAAGACTCCGCCTGCCCCCCCTCGGTCTCTCGGAGACCCTCGAGGCCCGGATCCCCCCTTCCCTCCTCCGGGAACTCGAGAAGGCGGACATCTGGTGGTGCGAAGGCCCCTGGGGCTACGCCTTCGCTCGGAAACACGCCGGCGGACCGGTGGGCCTCGTCGCCCACAATGTCGAATCCGACCTGCACGGAGACGCGCTCGAGGCCGCGGGCGGCCCGGGGATGCGGGGTCGCGCGTTCGAACTCGAGGGGCGGGCCTTCCTCGAGGCGGATTTCGTCTGGGTCTTCCACGAGAACGATGCCCGGAGGCTGCGCGAACTCCACGGGAAGCCGAAGGGTTTCCTCGCGGTCCGCCCCCTCGGGGCCGATCTCCCCGAGGGCGCCCCCTGGGACCCGCGGGTCCGCGCGCGCGCGCGCCGGAGCCTGGACCTGCCCGAGGACGGTCGTTACGCCCTCTTCCCCGCCTCCGCCCACGCTCCGAACCGCGAGGCCGCGACCTGGATCGTCGAGGTCCTCGCCCCCCGGCTCGCGGAACGAGGCGTCTGGACCGCAGTCCTCGCGGGCTCGGTCCTTCCCCGTCGCGTCTCGGGAAAGGGCTGGCTCGCGACCGGTCCTCTCCCCGACCTCCTCGAAGCCTTCCGGGCCGCCGACCTCGCCCTCAATCCGATGACCGAGGGCAGCGGCATGAACCTCAAGGTCGCCGAATGCCTGGCCCACGGGCTTCCGGTCCTGTCCACACCCTTCGGCGCGCGGGGATACGCAGCTCTTCCGGAGCACGGCATCCTCCTCGCAGGGACGGACGGGGAGGAAGGGGGATCCCCCCGGGATCCCGAAGCCTTCCTCGAGATTCTCGGGGACCTCGAAGACCCCGCGCGGCTCGCCGAGGCCGGACGGGCCGCGCGGGCCTACGCCTCCCGCGCCCTCTCCTGGGAAAGCATCGCCGAGGGGCGCCTCGCCGATCTCTCGCGCTGGTTCGAGGACCTCAGGATCCCCGCGCCTCCCGCTCCCGCCGCCGCCGGATCATGAAGGCCGCCGCGGCCCCGACCGCCGCGCCCCCCAGGGCGTGGAGCACGGCGGTCAAGGCGTCCCCGTAATGCTGCAGGAAGACCTGCGCATCGAGGAGTTCCCTCAGCGCCCGGGCTCTTTCCTCCTCCCCGAGGCCCTGGAAATACCCGAGACGTTCGAGGGTCTCCCGCGCCCTCTCTACGGCCTCGTCGAGAGGGATCGACTTCCAGGATCCGAGCCCGAAGGCAAGGGCGAGCAGGACACGGAGCACCGCAGCCCCTCCGCCGACCAGGAACCCGATCCTCGCCCCCTCGAGGGGGACCGGGCGCTCCCGGGTCGCGACGAGCCGGGTTGCAAGGATGACCCCCGGCCAGACGCCGAGCCCCATGCAGGCTCCCCCCATTCGGAAGCAATCGAAGAACAGGATCGGGAACAGCGCGAAGAACAGACCGATCGTAATCGCCGCCCGGCGGACGAGCCTGGGCGGCGGCGGGTCTCCGGTCTTCCTTCCTTCGTCCCACATGATCCGATTCCCGCTCGAACCCGGAAGACCTGGAGCGCCCGCGGTCGGAGCGGCAGGTTCAACCCGCCCTGAACACGGCGATCTTCCACGACCAGGACCCGAGGAGGACGACCGTAGCGGTCACCAGGATCCACGACCAGGGCCAGAAGGCCATGCGGGCGAAGAGGCTGCGCCCCCGGACGACATGCCGGAGGGCCAGCAGCCCGAACCAGATCCCCGCCAGCGTGAATAGGGCCCCGAAGGGCTGGATCCGGAAGGCGGTGAGGGGATCGAGATGCAGCAGGGCCACCGCGGAGGTCGTCACCCCGCAGGTCGGGCAGGGCATATCGTATTGAATCGGCCAGGAACAGGGGGCCATGCCGAGCTGTTCGTGCGTTCCCATGCCTCGGGGGTCCGGCTCCAGCGAAGCCAGCAGGGAAAGGACGTAGACGAGAACCGTCACGAGGAGCAGTAGGACGAGACGCTCCCAGAACGGCATCGGAAAGGGCAGGTCTTTTCCCGGAACCTCCATCGGCCCTAAGCCTAGGGCGGAGGGCCTTCGCTTTCCTCCCGCCTTCCCCCAAGGCTTCGATCTCCCTTCTCCCGCCTGTCCCCCGCCGGCCCGCCTGCTATCCTCTTCCGCTTCGTTTCCCGGGAGGACGAGCGCTGGCCATGGCCCGACAGAACTACAGACCCTCCGAAATCGAACCCCGCTGGCAGGCCTTCTGGGCCGAACGTGAGGTCTTCCGCTGCCCGAACCCCGGGGATCCGGATTTCGACCCGGACCGGCCAAAGTTCTACGTCCTCGACATGTTCCCCTATCCCTCGGGGGCGGGTCTCCACGTCGGCCATCCAGAGGGCTATACGGCCACCGACATCATCGCCCGATGGAGGCGGATGCAGGGATACAACGTCCTGCATCCTATGGGCTGGGACGCCTTCGGCCTCCCCGCCGAACAGTACGCGATCCAGACCGGCACCCATCCGGCCGAGACAACCGCCAGAAACATCGAGGGCTTCAAGGCCCAGCTCCAGAGGCTCGGATTCAGCTACGACTGGAGCCGGGAGATCACGACGACGGATCCGAAGTACTACCGCTGGACGCAGTGGATCTTCGCCCGCCTCTTCGAGAGGGGTCTGGCCTACATGGCGGAAGTCCCGGTCTGGTGGTGCGAGGCCCTCGGAACGGTCCTGGCCAACGAGGAGGTGATCGACGGCCGGAGCGAACGGGGAGACCACCCCTGCGAACGGCGGCCGATGAGGCAGTGGATGCTCAGGATCACCGCGTACGCCGATCGGCTTCTCGAAGATCTCGAGGAATGCGACTGGCCGGAGTCGGTCAAGGCCATGCAACGGGAATGGATCGGGCGCAGCGAAGGGGCCGAGGTCAAGTTCCGGGTCGCGGATCGCGAAGACCTCGAGTTCGAGATCTTCACGACCCGGCCGGACACCCTCTTCGGGGCCACCTTCATGGTCCTCTCACCCGAGCATCCCCTCGTGGATCGGATCACGACCGGCGAACGACGCGAAACGGTGCGGGCCTACAAGGAGCAGGCGGCCAGGAAGAGTGACCTCGAACGAGCGCAGTTGCAGAAGGAGAAAACGGGGGTCTTCACCGGAGCCTACGCATTGAACCCCGTCCATCCCCCCGAGGACCCGAAGGCGAGGATCCCGATCTGGATCGCGGATTACGTGCTGATGTCCTACGGGACCGGAGCGATCATGGCGGTCCCGGGAGGCGATGAACGGGACTTCGACTTCGCGATGCGATACGGCTTGCCGATCCTGAAGGTCTGCGACGGCGGGCCGAAGCCACAGGATCCCAAGGAGGCCGAACGTCTCGGGTTCCTTCGCGAGGCGGAACGGGACGGAGAGGTCCTCGAATGCTTCGTCGGCGAGGGCCGCGCCGTCAACTCCTCGAACGCGGAGATCTCGCTCGACGGTCTCCCGAAGGCAGAGGCGGTCCGGAAAATCACCGAATGGCTCGAATCGAAGGGACTCGGCAAGGCGAAGGTCAACTACCGCCTCCGCGACTGGTTGTTCTCGAGACAGCGCTACTGGGGCGAACCCTTCCCGATCCTCCACGACGCGGAGGGGAACCCCAGGCTCGTCCCCGACGAGGACCTGCCGGTCACCCTTCCCGAACTCGACGACTTCTCCCCCTCGGGTTCGATGGAGCCGCCGCTCGCAAGAGCGAAGGACTGGATCGAGGTCGAGGACCCCTCCGGCGGCCCCCCGCTCCGCAGGGAGACGAACACGATGCCCCAATGGGCCGGATCGTGCTGGTACTACCTGCGCTTCATGGACCCCCGCAACGAAGAGGAGGCATGGTCGAAGGAGGCCGAGGATTACTGGGGACCCGTGGACCTCTACGTCGGCGGCGCGGAACACGCGGTCCTGCACCTGCTCTACGCGAGGTTCTGGCACAAGGTCCTCTACGACCTGGGTCTCGTACACACGAAGGAGCCCTTCAAGAAGCTCTTCAACCAGGGGATGGTACTCTCCTTCGCCTACAAGGACGCCCGCGGCGCGCTCGTTCCGACCGACGAGGTCGAGGAACGCGGGGAGGGGAGGTTCTTCCGGAAGGGAAGCGACGAAGAACTGACCAGGATCGTCGCGAAGATGTCCAAGTCCCTGAGGAACGTGGAGAACCCCGACCGCGTGATCGACGCCTGGGGCGCGGACACGATGCGGCTCTACGAGATGTTCATGGGTCCCCTGGAGGCAAGCTGTCCCTGGAACCCCGACGACCTCCCGGGCGTGCATCGCTTCCTGAACCGATCCTGGAGACTCGTCGTGCCCGAGGACGAGGAGGACGGCCGCGCGCATCCATGGCTCGGCGGGGAGGGGCCCGACGACCCCACCCTCGAACGGGCTCTCCACCGCTGCATCGCCAAGGTCACGCGGGACCTCGAGGAAATGCGGTTCAACACCGCGATCTCCGCGATGATGGTCTTCGTCAACGAGGCCACGAAGGACCCCGAACGGCTCTCCCGCTCCCAGGCCGAACGCTTCGTGAAGATCCTCTCCCCCTTCGCCCCCCACCTCGGCGAGGAACTCTGGAACCGCCTCGGTCACAAGGATTCGCTCGCCTACGAGGATTGGCCGGACTTCGATCCCGAACTCCTCGTCGAGAACGAGATCGAGATCGCGGTCCAGGTGCTCGGCAAGGTCCGGGGCCGGATCCGGATCGGCTCCGACTGGGAGGAGCGGCGCGTCCTGGAGGACGCCCGCCGGGCCGTCTCGAAACATCTCGAAGGAAAGCGGATCCTGAAGGAGATCCTCGTCCCCGGAAGGCTCGTCAATTTCGTTGCGAAGTGAACACCGCCCCCCCCGGGGGCGCTGCCGGCCTGCGGCCCCGCTTTTCCGATGGCACCGGAGTTTCCGGTCTCCTCCGGGATTCCCGTCGATTCCCCGGCCTTCCGAGGGAGGATCGGGGAAGCCCTGACACCCTCATCTTTTCGCCCCGGGAGGGTTCCTCGCCGCCGATTGGCGTATCCTTGTTTCGGACCCCTGCCGGCCCAAGGGCCGTCCCCACGACCGATTCTCCGGAGTTCTCCTACGATGCGAATCCCCCTGACTCTTTCCGCCGCGGGCCTCCTCGCCCTGCCCTCGATCGCCCAGACCCGCACCGGTCTCAACGAAAAGATCTTCCACAACGCCGCTCATACGAGCGCCACGACGCGCGTGAGCGCCAACGCGGTCGATACGATCTACTTCATGCAGCCCGGCGCCTTCCATACCGGTTACGGAATGGTTTCGGGATGGCGCGGAATCTTCCAAGATCAGAACCAGGCCACGAGCGAGCAGGTCTCGATCGCCGTCGTCAAGTACGCCGCGAACGGGGTCTCCCCCGACATCACGCCGGCGGGAACCGTGACCGGCAGCAAGACGACCTTCACCCTCTTCGGTTCAGGGACCGGGGCGGCCGCCTACTCATGGACCTTGACCATGCTCAAGCCGGTCACGATCCCGGCGAAGGCGGGCATCGCCCTGACCCTTGCAGCCCCACGGGGCTGGCCGAACGACGGGGTCTCGATCCACTATCAGGCCGGCACGACCTTGAAACTCCCGGCCGGGGTCTCTCCCGCCCGCTACACGTTCTACAAGACGACGACGAACACCCTCGGTAACTTCGCGACAGCGGGATCGACCCTCGCCCTCGGGTTTCTGCTCGAACGCCCGATCCTCCAGGTCTTCACGAATTCCTCGGCCTACGGGACCGCCGAGAACCTCTACGGCCCCGAGTCCCTGTTCCCCGGTCAAAGCCGAGGCGACAAGATCGGCTTCCGCTTCGAGGGCGACGCCTTCCCCTCCCAATTCGTCATCCTCATGCTCGCGAAGAACATTCTCTCGAAGGGCATCACCTCCCCCTTCGGAATGATCCTGATCGACCCCCTCTCGGTCGTGTCGGTCCCCCCGATCGCGCTGGACAAGAAGGGGAAGGCCGTGACCCCGTCCTTCGCGATCCCAGCCCAAACGACCCTGGCGGCCCAGTCGATCTTTGTCGATGTCAAGAACCTCAAGCTCGTCACCTCCGACGCACAGTCCTTCCAGGCTCGCTGAAACAAGTCCCGCTACTTCCCGGATGTCCCCCCCGAAGCTCCTTCTCCTCGCCCTTTCCGCCCTGACCTTCCTCGGGATCCGGGCCAGGGGACACGGTTTCTTCGAGAAGCCGCTCTGGAACCAGGGCAAGGAGAACGGGACCTCCCGCGGGCAGGCGGGAACGAATGCCGTGAGTCTCTGGATGATGCAGCCGGCGAGATACAGCACCGGCAGGCACCAGACCGTCGGCTTCAAGCTGACCGCCCAGGACGAGGAGGCCTCGACCCCGGAAACCGTGACGATCGCCTACGTCCCCTACGCGAAGAACGGGATCCTCCCCGATCCCTCGCAATCCTTCGCCCGTTCGACCTTCCGGCTCTTCGGAATGGGGGACAAGGGGATCAAGGCCTACGCATTCCTCGTCACGATCGGATTCCCGAAGAAGGTCCCCGACCGCTTCGGCATCCAGGTGGACCTCCCCCCGGCTCCGAAATGGCCGTCGGACGGCATCAGCATCCACGGCCAGTTCAATCTCCCGAAGGACTCCCGCAGGCCGCGCGTCCCCCCTCCCTGGGACAAGCAGGTCTTCGCGTTCCAGCGCCCTTCCGGGACCAAGAGCCCGGCCCCCCATCACGGACGGACTCTCGACGTGCTGCAGATCACGGGGGTCTACTTCGAGCCCGCTCTCAGGACCTATCTGCGCTCCCCGGCCTACGGCCTCGGCACCGAGACCCTGCACGGACTCGAGGCCGTCCATCCGGTCGCCTCGAGGAAAGACGCCTTCGGCTTCGAGTTCCAGGGCGGGCAGATCGGCTCCTCCGGTTTCGGCTTCCTCTTCCTGTCCAACGCCCTGAGCCCGAAGCCGATCCCCGGACCCGTCGGCGCGTTCTTCCTCGCGATCAAACCCCCGTTCCCGATCCTCCTCGACGTCCTGAAACTCGATGGAATCGGCAACGGGAAGACCGGGACCTGGCCGGTCTCTCTGCTACCGGCCGCACTCGGCGATATCTGGTTCCAGATCATGGTCGTGAATCCGGTCACCCGGGAATACGAGTATTCCGACGCGGTGGCGATCCGCAGGGTCTGAGGCTCGGGAGGAACCCCCGGGAAGGATCGAGGGGGCCCGCTGCGGGGCCGAGGGTCCGCGGCGGTCAAGCGGAACCGGAACCGAAGAGCGAGCCTTCCCCACTCGCCGCCCGTTTGGCCTCCTGTCCTTCGCGAAAGCACCGAGCACAACGGGGCTCGTAGTAGTCGCCGGCGCCGACGAGCACCCGTTGGACCCTTTCGGCCGGGGCTTCCGCCCTGCGGAAGGTGAAATACGCATCGGCCTTGCAGACCGCGCAGACCGCGGGACACTTGACGACTTCTTCCGCAATTCCCAGGAGTTCGCCGACGCTCTCCCAGACCTTTCCCTCCGAATCCATGTCGAGGGTCGAGACGACGACCTTGATCCCCAAATCGTTCATCGTTCGGACGGCCCCGAAGGCTCCCTCGATCATGAAGAACTCGTCGATCCCGACGACCTTGGGCCGCTCCTCCCTTACCGTCTTCAGGATGTCCGCGCCCTTCCCGACCGGGACCGCCGGGAAACCCGCCCCGGAATGGGCCCGGATGTCCCTCGTCCCGAACCTCGTGTTGGAAACGGCGTTGAAGGCCAGGGTCGGGATCTCCTGGATCCGGGCCCGGACGAGTCTCGAGACCAGGGCCTCGGTCTTTCCGCCCCACATTGGACCGCAATAGACGATCGGCGAACGCATGGGACCGTTCTACCAGAGGCCGGCCGGCCTTCCAGGCCGAGGGAGGGATCCTCCCCCTCCCAAGCGGGTCCCTCTTCGGAATTCTCCGGCGGATACGTTAGAGTGTTCCGCTGGGATGCGTCGCGACGCGTCCCGAATCTCCGGATCCGGCAAGCCCTTGCCTCCGGAACCGGCCCCGGTCGCCGGCAACCGGGCCCTCGGTTCCCCTTCGGGATTTTTCCATCCTTCCGCGCCGGCTCTCGTATGGAAGGGGCTCCCCCGCCTTCCGCCCTCGACGAGGCTAGCGATGAGGTCGAACCGTCTTTTCGTTCTCCCCCTCCTGTTCCACCTCGGGTCCGCCCCCTCTCTCCTCCAGGGACAGGACTCCCGGGAACCCGTCAATATTGCGGTCGGGATCGCATCCCCGAATGAGCTCCAGAATCTCCTCCGGGACGAGAACGTCCTCTTCATCAAGACCTCCGCCTTCTTCGACCCGACCAGCGCGGGCAAAGGTTCCCGCGAGCCCGTCTGGCTGGCCTTTCGCGGCAGAGAGAGGGTCGGCGTCTTCTCGATGGACGAAGTCCCCCCCCGGGGAGAGGGGGAGGAGGCGAAGCGGATGGACTTCACGAAGGACGCCCCCGGCTCCTGGCTCACTCCGGGATTCTGCGACGCGCTCAGCGCCTGGTTCCTCGACCCGGCTTCCTGGAAGGAACGGGGCCTCGATCTCTCGGTAAAGGCCCGGGAACGACTCCAGCCCTGGCAGAAAGGCTGGGACGAGCTTCCGCTCGGATCCGGCATCACGACCGTCTACGTCCCCCCATCCTTCGGGGCGGATCAGGCGGGCCCCGGCGCCCTCGTGAAGCTCGATTCGGGCGGGGATCCCGAGGCCGGACCTGGCGGCGCGCTCTTCCTGCGCCTGGCCTCCCCGACGCGCAAGGCCACGAACCTCGACCGGGGCAAGGTCGCGAAGACCCTGGCCTCCCTCCTCGACGCAGCCAAGGCCTACGAGAAGGCCCGCCGGAAATGGAAGAAGGAACGGAAGGAATACGAGAAGAAACGGAAGGCCTTCCTCGACTGGTATCGGAAGAACCCCTTGAAACCCGGGGACAAGGAGCCCTCCGGCGCGACCCCGGCGAAGAAGGGGAAGGGCCGTCGGAGCGGAAGACGCATGGCAAAACTGACGCCGGAGCTGATCGAGAAGATCCTGAAACGCTACCCTCCTCAGCTCCGCGACCGGATCCGCAAGCAACTCGAGGCCCAGATGAAGCTGCAGCAGGCCCGCGCCGCGAAGGCGAAGGCCGAGGCGGCTCCGAAGGACGGGAAGAAGACGGCGTCGGCGAAGGACCCCAAGAAGAAGACGGCGCCGAAACGCCCCGCGTTCCCGAAGGAACCGAAGCGGGACCCGGTGAAGGAAGCCCTGCTCGAGGTTCTCGCCGGCAAGCGCCTCCTGCGCGTCGAGGTCCATCGTGCCGAGGAGATCCGCGCGGTCCTAGCTCTCGCAAAGGAACGGAAGATCGGCAAGATGGTCCTCGTCGGGGCGAGCGAGGCCTGGAAGGTCGCGAAGGAGATCCGCCGGGCCGGGGTCTCGGTCCTTCTCCTACCGGAGACCGTCAAGCAACCCGGCCTCGAACTCCTCCCCGATCACGCCGCGGCCAACGCCGCGGCCCTCGCCCGCGAAGGGGTCGAGTTCTGCTTCGGCTCGGCCGGCCGGGAATCCGCCCGTCTCCTTCCGGTGCTCGCGGCGGCGGCCGTCGCCCGGGGCGCGGACGAGAACGCGGTCCTGACCGCCCTCAGCCGAGCGGCCTACGAAAGTTCGGGACGGGACTGGAAATCGGGGGCGACGGGCTGGGTCGTCTGGTCCGAGGACCCCTTCGCCCCGACGGCCCGGGTCCTGGGGCTCTTCGACGGACGGAAGCTCCGGTTGCTCGGAGGTGGACGATGAAGGCCGGCGCCGTTGCGTTCCTCGTCCTGCCCTTCCTCCTCACCTCTCTCCTCGATGCGCAGCGAAGCCTCGCCCTGAGGGTCGGACGCGCCTGGCTCGGCCCCGACCAGAAGCTCGAAAGGCCGGTCTTCCTGATCGACGGGGGAAAGATCGTGGACGTCGCGCAACGGGGGAAGGACGGTTCCTCGTCCCCCTTCGCCTCCCAGGCGGAACGGGTCCTGGACTTCGGGGAGGCGGTCGCGACCGCGGGTTTTCTCGATCTCCAGAACCTGACGGCGCCCCCGGGCGAACTCCATGAACGCGTCGAGTCCCTGACGCCCAGGCTCAGGGCCGAGGACGCCTACGACCCCTTCCTTCCTTCCTGGAAGGAACTCTGGCGACGGGGCGTGACCTCGATCTGCCTGAGTCCGGACGACCAAAACCTGGCCGGGGGACTCGCCGCCTTCCTCAAGCCCGGACCGACCGAATGGAAGGCCCGCGAGGAGGCCTTCCTGAAGATGAGTCTGACCCGCTCGATGCTGAACCGGGAACGCCGGCCAACCAGCCTTCTCGGCGCCGTCGACTATCTGCGGGAGGTCTTCGAGGGGATCGGCCGGACGGAACCCCCGGCGTGGGACCCCCTGCAGCGGGCGATGGCCCCCTGCCTCGAGGGCGGGAGGACGGTGGGGATCGCGGCCTCGACGAGGGCCGAGATCCGCGCGGCCTTGAACCTCGTCAAGGAGTTCCGACTGCGCGCCTTCCTGATCGGGGTCGAGGAGGGGGCGGACGAGATGGAGGCTCTCCGCGCCGCGGGGATACCCGTCGTCCTCAGGGCCTTCGCCCCCTCCGCCCCGAAACGGGCCCTCGAACTCCCCGCCCGCCTCGCGAAGGCCGGGATCCCGGTCGCCTTCTGCGGCGAGAGCACCGACCGCTACGGGCTCTCTCGCCTACGGACCTCGATGTATTTCGCGATCCGGAACGGACTCCCCCCCTCGAAGGCGCTGGCCGCGGTGACCTCGGTCCCGGCGGAAATCCTGAAGCTCAAGGACCGGGTCGGGGGCCTGTTCAAGGGGAGAGACGCCGACGTCTGCATCTGGTCGAGAGCCCCCTGGGACCCCCGCGCCCGCTTGCTCGCGGTTCTCAGGGACGGGACCCTCCTGTGGAAAGCCCCCGGGAAGGACGCGACGAAGGTTTCGACCCGCACCGGAGCACGCTGAACATGATCCATTCGAAGATCCCCCTGGTCCTCTCCATCCTTTTGGCTCCGGCCTTCCTCCACGGCCAGACCTCGCCGCTCCTGCTGCGCGGAGCCCGGGTCTTCACCGGAGAAGGCCCGTTCCGAGAGGGCCTCTCGATCCTCGTCGACGGGGGGAAGATCCGCGCAGTCGGCAAGGACTTGCCCGCCCCGAAGGGGGCGCGGATCCTCGACCTCGAGGGGACCTGGATCACCCCGGGCCTGATCGACGGCAACACGAGCCTGGGCCTCCCTTCCCCCCACGAGAACGAGGAATCCTCGGAGGTCACCCCCCAGATCAAGGTTTCGGAGGGCCTGGACCTGGGTTCGGCGGACTTCCGCTTCGCCCTTCACGGCGGCGTGACGACCGCCTGCGTCTCCCCCGGCGGAAAAAACGTCTTCGGCGGCCTCGACGTCCTCGTCAAGACCGCGGGAGGCCCCGAGGGGGCGAGAATCTTCAAGGACGCGGTCGGCTTGCGCATCACGCTCGGAACGATGCCGGGAATGGGCAATCTCGCCTTCCGCGGTGGAAGGAGCGACAGCATGTATTTCCGGCGGCCGACGACGCGCATGGGGACGATCTGGGAGATCCGCAGGGCCTTCTACGAGGCGCAGAAGAACCGGGAATCCTTCACCGGGAAGGAACCCGACCGCGCGACGAGGGTCCTGCTCGCCGCCCTCGACCACAAGATCATGGTCCGGATGACGGCACGTTCGGACGCGGATCTGCGGACCGCCCTTCGGCTGGCCCGGGAGTTCAAGCTCCGGCTGGTCCTCGACGAGGCGGTGGACGCGTACTACCTGTGCGACGTCCTCGCCGCAGCGGGTTTTCCCGTCATCGCCGCCCCACCCTCGGTGCCGCAGGCCGGGGACCAGGCAACCCCCCATCTCGACACGATCGCGCTGCTCGCGAAGGCCGGAGTCAAGGTGGCCCTCCAGACCGGACAAGGCCTGGGCGCCCAAGCCCTGATCCGCGAGGCCGCCTTCGCGGTTCGCGGAGGCCTCCCGAGAACGAAGGCCTTGGAAGCCGTGACCTCCGTCGCGGCCGAGGTCCTCGGTGTCGAGGACCGGGTCGGCCGGCTCGCAAAGGGTCTGGACGCCGACATCGTCGTCTGGTCCGCACCTCCCCTCCGGCTCGGCAGCCGCCCGCTGCGAATTTACATCGAGGGGAACCTCGTCCATTCCGAAGCCTCCGGCGGAGGGAGCGGACGATGAGCCCCGCGCACCCCGCTCGAACCTCTTCCCCCGTTCCTCATCGAAGGACCCTGAGAGTTCCGAACATGGCACGAAGTCTGACGATCCCCGCTCTCCTGTTCTGCACGACGGTCCTCCCCTCCCAGGACATCCTCGCGATCAAGGGCGGAACCGTGCGTCTGGATCCCCTCACGATTCTCGAAAAGGCGACGATCCTGATCAAGGACGGGCGTATCGAGAAGATCGGGAAGGATCTCGAGATCCCCTGGAACGCGAAGGTTCTCGATGCTTCCGGAAAATACGTCATGCCGGCCTGGATCCTCGCCCAGGGTTCGGGCGGTCTCGACCGGGAAAACGAGAACATGCCGGTGACGCCCTACCTGAGCGTCCTGGACTCCCTCGATCCGGTCTCGCTCTACTTCGAAACCGCGAGAAGAGCCGGTTTCGGGGTTCTCCACATCACCCCCGGAAACAACTGCGCGATCGGCGGGCAGGGGATGGTCCTGAAACCCTACGGAAAGACCCCGGAACAGATGGCCCTCCTCGAACGGGCGGGCATGAAGATCTCCCTTCAGGCCGGAAGCGGGGGAAGGACCAAGCATCTCGCCACGATCCTGAAGGCCTTCGAGGGGGCGCTCCTCGCGAAGCAGGACTTCGACCGCAGGAAGAAGGAATTCGAGGAGGAGAAGAAGAATGGAGCGACGACCAAGACCGAATGGGAGGAGGTCTTCGATCCTCTCCAGCAGCCCCTCCTCGATCTCCTGGACGGGAAGATCACAGGCTTCGTCTACATCCCCTCCGCAGCCGACGTTCCCGCGGCGATCAAGCTCTGCCGGAAGTACCGCTTCCCGGCGGTCTTCATCCTCGGAAACGACTGCTACAAGGCCGCCGACCTTCTGGCGCCCTTCGTCCGGAAACGGAAGATCCCCCTGATCCTCGACTGGCAGATCGAACGAATCGAAACGGACCCCGTGACCGGGAAGAAGAAGATCGTCTGCCCCCCGAAGGTCTTCGCGGACAAGGGACTCGAGTTCTGCCTGACGACGGCCTCGGTCTCGGGGAGGTTCCGCTCGTCGCCGAGCCTCGCCTACGTGCTCCCGCAGTGGCAGATTGGCGCGGCGGTTCGGGGGGGCGTGCCCTTCGAGGAAGCCCTGGCGGCCTTCACGACGAGGCCCGCCTCCGTCCTCGGCCTGGGAGACCGGGTCGGAAAGATCGCGCCCGGCTTCGACGCCTACATCCAGGTCCTCTCCGCCGCACCCCTCGAGCCCGAAAGCGTCGTCGAATACCTGATCCTCGAAGGAAAACAGGTCTACGACCGGAGCAAGGACCCGAGAGTCAAATACTTGACCGGGAGGAAGACGACCGCGAACGACGAGGGGAACCACTGATGCACGCGCGCGCCCTCGGGCTCTGCCTCCTCCTTCCGCCCCTCCTCGCCTCCGGACAGGGGAGGGAACCCTCGAAGGCTCCCGACGGCCGCGAGGGGAAGATCCTGCTGCGGGTCGGAAAGATCCTCGTCGGAGACGGCCTCGAACTCGGCGGGAGCCGGATCCTGATCGAGAAGGGGAAGATCCGGGAGATCGGGGACGACGAGGGCCCTCTTCCCGAGGGGATCCCGGTCGTGGACGCCTCCGGCCTGACCGCGATGCCCGGGATCCTCGCCGCGCTGACGGACCTCGCCGCCGCCGACGACCGCTACAACCTCACCCCCGGCCGCCGCGCGGTCGAGAACTTCGATTTCTTCGCGAAGCGAGAGAAACTCCTCAAGACCGGCCTGACGACCGTCTACCTCTCCCCGGGCAGGAGCCGCCTCCTCCCCGGCCAGGGTTCGGTCGTCAAACTCGCCGGTAAGGACCCGGATTCCCGGACCCTCAGGGCCGGGGGGGACCTCCGGATCAACCTGACCCGCCAAGCCCGGGGACGGGTGCCCGCCGTTTTCGAGCCCACCCCGACTCCGACCAGCGACAACCCCCTGAAACCCGCGCGCCGCCAGAAGGGTTCGAGCCTCATCAGCCAGATCCAGGTGTTGCGCGGGATCTTCGCCGAGGCCCGCGAGAGCCGGGAGGAACGCGGAGGCGAGGGACCTTCCTACCTCCGCTACGACCTGGAACCGTTGCGGAACGTCCTCGCAGGAACCAAGGCCCTGCGTCTCGCCGCGAGCACCGTCCCCGAGATCCTTCGAGGGCTCGCCCTGGCCGAGGAACTCGGCGCCCGCGTCATCCTCGAACGCCCCGCGCACGCGGTCGAGGCCGTGAAGATCCTCGCCGAGGGGTCGGTTCCGGTGCTCCTTTCCCTTCCCCTGGATCCTTCCCGGAAGAACCCCGGCGACTGGCTCGAGAAACCCGAGCGCTTGGGACTCCAACCCGACGCCCCCGCGAGACTCGCCGAGGCGGGGGTGCCGGTGGTCCTCGTCCCGAATTCGGACGCCGAACTCGGACGGCTCCGGCTCCTCGCCGGTCTCGCCGCCCGTTACGGGCTTCCCCCGGACAAGGCCCTGCAGTCGATCACCCTGGAGGCCGCCCGCGCCTGCGGGGTCGCCGACAGGGTCGGCTCCTTGACGACCGGAAAGGACGCCGATCTCGTCCTTCTCTCCGGATCCCCCTTCGACGCCCGCAGCCGGATCGAGCAGGTCTGGGTCGACGGGCGCCGGGAATACCTGGCCCCGGACCCCGAGGAGACCGTCGCGATCCGCGCGGCCCGGGTCCTCCTCGGTGACGGCGGGGAGATGGCCGACGCGACCGTCGTTCTCCGGGGGAAGCGGATCCTCGACGTCGGCCGGAACCTCCCCGTCCCCGCAGGGGCGCGGAGGCTTTCCGGCGAGGGTTGGGTCCTGATGCCGGGGCTCGTCGCGGCCGCCTCGAGGCTCGGCCTCCATTCCGACTCGGGCTCGGGGGTCCGGGCCGGCCCCGAAATCGACGTCGCGAAGCACCTGGACCCCGAGGATCCCGTCTTCGAACCCGTGGCGCAGGCCGGGGTCACGACCGTCCTCGTGACCCCGGAGGACGGCGGTTTGGTCTCGGGAAGGATCACGGCCGTAAAGCCCGGGGGACGGGACTTCCTCCTGCGTCGCCTCGCCGGACTCCGGCTCCGGCTCACCGCGGGAGGCAAGGCCGGCAAGGCCCAGATCCTCGGCCTCCTGAAGAAGGCGAGGGACTACTGCTTCCCGAAGAAGAGCGAAGCCGAAAAGAAGGAGAAGAAGGAAGAGCCGAAGCCGAAGAAGCCCGCGAAACCCGACCCCGTCACCGGGCTCTGGAAGGGGACGATCAAGGGGGGGCCGATGCCGCGCCCCGTCCCCTTCGAAGCCGACCTCGAACTCTCGGGGAAGTCGGTCAGCGGGACCTTCAAAAGCCCGATCGCCCGGAACCGGCCCTTAGATGTCGAGGGAAGCTTCGAGAACGGCATCCTCAAGCTCTCGGCCGAGGTCATGGGCTCGTCGATCGTGATCGAGGGGAAGGTCGTGAAGGACTCCTGCGAGGGCAGGATCACCGGCGCCCCCTTCCCCCTTTCCTTCCGGATGCGGCGCGTCGAGGGTCCCGAGGCGACCTCCCCCGCGGAGGGAGACGGAAGCTCCCCGGCCTCCTCGAAGAAGAAGGGGAAGGAGGACCCGAAGCTCGAGCCCTTCCGGCCGATCCTCGAGAAGAAGACCCCCCTGGTCTGCAGGGTCGCGAACCGTGATGCGGCCCAGGCCGCCGTCGACGCCATCGTCAAGGAATCGGGCCTCAGGCTCGTCCTGACCGGAGCCGCCCGGGAGATCGCGGAGAAGCCGCTCGACCTCCCGGAAGGGGCCGCGGTCGGTTTCCTGATCGGCCCGGAGGAGATCGGCTACGAGGAGAAGGGGGAATGGAAGGATGTCGCCGGCAGGCTGGCCGAGAACGGACTCCTTCTCTGCCTCGTGACCCGCAGCCAGCTCGGCACGCGCTATCTCTCGGCGCACGCAGCCTGGGCCGTCGCCCAGGGCCTCGATCCGCGGCTCGCGTTGCGGGCCGTCACCTCGAACCCCGCCAAAGTCTTCGGGCTCGACAAGAGGGTCGGCCGGATCGCGCCCGGCCGCGACGGGGATCTCCTCCTCCTGTCCGGTGACCCCTTCGACCTGACGACCCGCGTTCTCGCCGTGTGGAACCAGGGGCGCCTCGTCCTCGACGCAAGGAAGGAACGATGATGCATCCGCGACGTTCGATGGTCCCAACCGCTTCGTTCCTGCTGGCCCTCTGCCTCGCGGCCGTTCCGGCTCCGGCGCAGCAGGGAGGGGGGACCCCTCCGGCGCAGCAGGAGAAGAAGGCCTCCCCGCCCCCCTTCCGGATCGACTACGGTCCCCGCCCGGTCCGGGAAGAGGACTACAAGGTCGCGAAATGGGGCCCGAAGGAGTTCGAATCGAAGGACTGGGCGCTCCGCGCCGCGAAGATCCTCCCGATCACCTCCCCCCCGATCACGAACGGGGTTATCCTCGTCCACAAGGGCAAGATCCGGGCGATCGGACCGGCCTCGGAGATCGAGATCCCCGAGGGCTACGAGGTCGTCGATTTCGAGGACGGGTGGCTCCTCCCCGGCTTCATCGACCTCCACTGCCATATCGCGGGGTCCGGCTGGGACCTGAACGACATGGTCCATCCGACGAATCCGGAGTTCCGCACCCTGGACCTCGTCGGGCTCCACCATCCGCAGATCAAGCGCGCCCTTGCCGGAGGGGTCACCTCCGTCCTCTACATCCCCGGTTCGGGAACGAACTGCGGGGGCTTCGGGACCTTGACGAAGACGGCGGGCCGCAGCGCCGCCGAAGCCCTGATCCGCTTCCCCGGCAGTCTGAAGGTCGCCCAGGCGGGGAACCCCGAACGGAGAACCGGCGACATGGGGGCGGGCCGCATCGGGATGAACTTCGGCCTCCGCGCCATGTTCGAGCGCGGAAGAGCCTACTGGAAGGCCTGGGAGGACTACGACGCAGGAAAGACGAAGGAACGCCCCGAGCTCCGGCCGGACCTCGAATACCTGCGCGGCCTCTTCCGCCACGAGTATCCGGTCAGCGTGCACACGCAGTTCTACCAGGTCTGCCTCGAGACCCTCCGCCAGCTTCACGACGAGTTCGGACTCTGGGTCTTCGTCGACCACGGGACCTTCGACGCCTACCGCATGTCCGGGGAAGCGCGCAAGCGCGGAGTTCCTGTCTGCCTGGGTCCCCGGCAATATCAGTTCGATTACGACGAAAGCCGCTTCATAGGCCTGGCCGCCGGATGGGCCCTCGGGGGTCGCCACAAATGGGACCGGGACGTCCCCGGGCTCGGAATCGACGGGATCGCGATCAACACCGACGCCCCGGTCGTCCCGCAGGAGGAGCTGACGGTCCAGGCCGCGATGGCGGTCCGCCTCGGACTCCCGGATCGCTACGCGATCCGGGGTCTGACGATCAACCCCGCCCGTTTCATCGGCGCCGACCACCGGATCGGAAGTCTGGAGGTCGGCAAGGATGCGGACATCGTCTGCTGGACAGGCGACCCTCTCGACCCGAGGCGCTGGGTCCGCCGGGTCATGGTCAACGGCTCGTTCTACTACGACGCTGATCCGGGCGGCAAGGACCACGACCGCCGCAAGCTGTGATACGGAGACGATCATGAGGATTCCCCTCTCCGCGCTTTCCCGCGCCACGCTCCTGGGAGCGGCCCTCCTCGCTCCCCCCCCTTCGAGCGCCGCCCAGGACTCCAAGAAGACCCCGGCCGAGGAGATCTGCGCCGAAGTCGAGGACGTAGCCTTCACGAACGTTGACGTCTACACGGGATTCGGGAATGTTCTGAAGGGGGTCACCGTCCTGGTCGAGGGAGGAACGATCACCGGCATCGGCAAGGAAGTACGGATTCCCCCATCGGTGAAGAGGATCGACGGAGGCTTCCTGATCCCCTCCTTCGTCCACGCGGGGATCGACACGAGCGGCTCCTCCTCCAGCCGGCCCTCCCGGCACCCAATCCGCATCCGGGGAAGGCGTTTCCGGAGATCCCGCGGATCCTCCTCGTCGAAGCCCGTCTTCACGCCGACGAGGAAGGGTTCGGACGGACTCGATCCCCGCGCCGAAGTCTGGAAGGATCTCCTCCGGGCCGGGGTGGGGACCGCCTTCCTCTTCCCCCGGACGAGCGGGGTCTCGGGGCAGGGGAGCCTCGTCCGGACCGTCGGGCGGACCAAGGAGGCCATGATCCTGAAGGACGGGATCTTCCTCTGGATCGGCTGCGCGACCGGGACGGATTTCAAGAAGATCCTGAAGGAGAACTTCGCGAAGGCCAAGGCCCTCCTCGAGGCGCGGAAGAAGAAGGCGGCTCCCCCCCCCGCCGGGAAGGCGGCGCCTAAGACCGCTCCGAAACCGACCGGAAAACCGGCTCCGAAACCCGCTCCCGCACCGAAGCCTTCCCCGAAGCCGACTCCCAAGCCGACTCCTTCGCCGAAACCGAAGCCGACCCCGTCGCCGAAGCCGACTCCGAAACCGACACCGAAACCCGGAGAAAAGCCCGCGCAGAAACCGGCGACCGCGAAGAAGGAAGCCCCCAAGAAGGCCGAGAAGAAGGAAGATCCGAAGATCGTCGTGCTCGCGGAGGTCCTCGAGAAGAAGCGCCCTCTGGCCTTGCGCGTCGGCAACCTGGCTTCGCTCCTCCACACCCTCCAGGCCCTCGCCCCCTTCCTCGAGGAGTTCCACCCGGACTTGATCCTCTTCCACGACTTCCCGAACCAGAGCCAGGAGACCCTGGATCGCGTGATCCCCCTGCTGAAGAAGCACAAGGCCAAGGTCGTCATGTCGAGCCAGCTCGGCTTCCTTCCCGACACGAGGTACTACCACAACCCGATGGCGGCCCTGCGGAAAGCGGGGATCGAGGTCGTCCTCCTTCCCGGCCGGAACGCGAAGGAGATCCGGGAGATCTGGCCCCGTCTCGCCCGCATGACGCGCCCCGGCCTGAGTCGGGCGGCCCTGATCGAGGCCATGACCGGAAAAGTCGCGGACCTCCTCGGCGTTTCGAAGACGAGGGGGAGGATCGCGAAAGGCATGCCCGCCGACCTCTGCCACTTCACCCGGGACCCGTTCAGCCCCGCGTCCTTGATGGACGGGGTCTGGATCGGCGGCGCGCGTGTCACCCTCCTTCCCCGAGTCCCTGGAACCCCAAGCCGTTGAGGTGGCCGAGATCATGAATGCGACGATGCGCAGCCTTTCGTGGAAGCTCCGGATCCTGCCTCTTGCCGCGGCAGTCCTTTCGGCAGCCGCGCCCCTTCCCGCCCAGGGTTCCCGTCCGGGCTCCCGCAGGGTGCGGGCCGCCCCCCCCACTCCTTCCCTGAAACCGGCGAAGAAGAAAACGAAGAAAGGCGAACCCCTCGCCTACGTCGGGGGAACCCTCCATCTCGGGAACGGGACCGTTCTCAGGCGCGGGACGATCCTAATCCGCGGATCCAAGATCGAGGCCGTCGGGAGTCGGGTCGAACTTCCGAAGGGGACGAAGGTCGTCAAGGTCGAAGGAAGGCACCTCTGCCCCGGGTTCATCATCGTCCAGGACTCCGCGATCGGGCTCCCCAGGAAGGTCAAGGGCAAGTACGCCGATTCCTACAATCCCTTCGACCCGCAGATCCGAAGGGGCCTGGCCGCCGGAATCACGAGCTACCTCCACTCCTCGAGCCGGGGAGGGTCCACTCCGCAGGCCGGCTCGGCCCTCGTCAAGCTGATCCCCCGCGAACTCGAGGACGGCGTCATCCTGAAGGAACCTGTGATCCACAGCCTGACCGTCCCCCTGGGACCCAAGACCTGGAAGACGACCCGGGAGACGATCGAGAAGGCGAAGAAATACCTGACGGAAAAGGCGGTCTACGAGGCCGCAAAGGCTGCAGGTGACGCAAAGGCCGCCGCTCCGAAGAAGGAGAAGGGCCTGGAGGCCTGGCTCTCGATCCTGCAGGGAAAGACGAGGCTCCGGATCACGGGTTGCCGAACCGTCAAGACGATCCGGGAGGCGCTCGAGATCTCCCGCCTGATCGGCCGGGGAGTCCTGCTCCATGGTCCGGTCGAGGCCTGGATCCTCCCCGACGAGATCGCTGCCACCGGTTCGGCGGCCGTCATGCAGCCGCGCCTGCGCATCGACCCGCTGCGGACGAGGGAGTTCGAAAACGGCTCCAATATCGCGGCCTGCCGGATCCTCCACGACGCCGGGGTCCCCGTGGCGGTCATCCCCCCCCCGGGACGGTTCGGAGGCAGCGGCCTCGGACTCGGGGGGCTCCTCGGGCGGGACCTGAACACCCCGTTCATGGACGCCTGCTTCGCCGAACGCGGGGGGCTCGACGAGGAGGCCGCCCTGGCCACGATCACCCTCGACGCCGCCCGCTGCCTCGGAGTCGAGGACCGCATCGGCTCCCTGGAGCCGGGGAAGGATGCTGACCTATTGATTCTGGACGGCCCTCCGCTGCACTATAAGACCTTCGTCGAACAGGCGATCGTGAACGGGCGGGTCCGATACGACCGGAGCATGGAGCCGTTCTACCCCCGGTCGCCCCGGCGTTGAGCCTTCGCGGACCCGACGACCAGGGGTCCGTCCCGAACCTGGATCCTTCGGGATCCGCTGGAGAACCGACCGGACCGGATTCCCTTCCAGCCCAGCCCCGGCCCCAGGGGACGGACGAAGGATCCGCCTCCGAGGGGAACCGTCCGGAATTCGGAGAGCAGAACATGAGCCCTGAAACCCTTCGAGAGATCGAGAACCAGTTGCGCGATCTCCGGCAGGCCTTCAACAACCAGGACCTGAAGACCTTCCGTGGCTTTTTCTGGACCAACCCCCGTTTTCTCCACCTCGATCCCTCCGGACGCCTGGATCAGGGCTGGGGCGCCTTCGAGGAAGTGCTCGATCAGGAGTTCCGTTATCTCGACCGGGTCCAGCTCACGTTCCGCAACCCCCAGATCCAGGTCTTCGAGGAGCGCTTCGCGACCATCACGACCGAATGGTCCCTTCTTCAGGTCGACCCGACCGGGGAGGAGCGGGAGAGCGGGGGGCGGGCCTCATTTTCGATGGTCCGCTTCGGCAAGGACTGGAAGATCGTCATGGCCCACTACAGTTCCCTCGAAGGGGTCCCCGACTGAGCAACGGGCCCCCCGTCGGCGGGCAGAATCCCGCTCGAGGGAACTTCAATCCTTCTTTTCGGGGGGCCAGGTCGCCCGCAGCGGCAGGCCGCGCAACGGATCGAGGCAATCGAGTTCCAGGCGGAGGAGTCCGGACCGATCCCCTGGAACGAAACGCGCGCGGCCGCGCAGATCGAAACGACCCTCGAGGCGGAAGAGGGGAGGAAGTTTCGTTTCCCCTCGCCCGGTGACGAGGAATCCCCTCCCCGGAGGACCCCGCAGGAGGAAGGCCCCACCCGGGACCTCCTCAATGTAGGGGAGGGCACGCCCCAGCGGGAGCAGGTCCCCCCGGTTCGCATGGACGGCCCCGTCCCGCGCCACGATCCCGATCCGGTCCCCGGGACGGGCGTCGATCTCGAAGCCGAAGGAACCGTCGCCGGAGACCGGAAGTCCTCCAACCGGGGGTTTGCCCTCGACCCGGACCTCGAGCACGATCGGAGGGGTCTCGTCCCGCAAGGCCCCGGGAATCCCTCGGATCTCGACCTTGCCGTTCCAAGAAGGGGTCATCTTCACGCGTTCGGGGCGCCACCTCGGAGGCTCGCGGTCCAGAAGGCGCCCTGCGGGAACGGGATGCCCCCGCAGCCCGAGCCCGTCCTCCGCCCAGAGGGAGATCCGGCCGTCCATGGGCCTCGGGGCGAGGAGTTCGAAGGAGCCGTCGGCGGCGGTCTTGGTCCGGGCCCCACCCAGAGTCCCGACGAGGGCCGGCATATGCGCGTCCCGGACCGCTCCGGGCAGCCCCCGGATCTTCACCCGGTTTCCGGGGGCGAAGGACAGGCGGATCCGCGAGGGATCGAGGCGCGGGGGATCACGGTCCTCCCTCGCCGCCGCTTCGCTTTCGACCGGCAGGATGAAGAAGGGCTCCCCCGCCCCGGTCGGTCCCCGGGCGAGGAAACGGCCCCGTAGAGCCCCCGGGGACGCGAGGCGCAGGACGACCTTCTTCCTCTCCCCGGGACCGAGGATCAAGGAAGGAGGAAGAACCTCCAGGCTTCCCGACCGGAGCCCCTCGATCCGGAACCGCAAGGGCAAGGGGAGGCTCCCCGGATTGCGGAGGAAGAGGGAGAGTTCCCGGGCCTCGCCGGAAACCTCCGGGCCGAAGCGGAGCGTGTGGAGGTCGCAGACCGGAAATGCGGCCGAGGGATGAAGGAAGACCGTCTCGGATCCATCCGCCGCGACCTCGTGGAAATCCTCCTCCCCGGGTGCCCGGAGCGAGACCCTTCCAAGTACGACCCGGACCCAGGGGTCTCCGAGTAGGGATACGAGGGCGAAGCGCTCGGGAGGACGCGCGAGCCGCCGAGACAGGAGGATCCGCGGGCGCATCCCCCGTAGTTCGAAGACCCGCAGGCGAACGCCCTCCTTCCCGTCATGGAGGAGGGCGAGAACCGTCCCCGCCTCGTCGACGATCGGACGGAAGCTCCCCCGGAGAAGGCGACTCCTCGGCAGGCGGATCCCCCAGCGCCGCCCTTCCGTGTTCAGTATCTGCAGCGACAGGTCCTCGCGGACCCCGCCCGCGAGCATGCAGAGGAGCCTCCGCGTCCCGTAGACCGCGATCCGGCCGACCGCGCGGGAGAGGGCGATCCGTTCCCTCCCCTCCCCCCCGCCGGGCAGCAGAGAGCGATCGCATTCGATGCCGAGGAGACCCCGCTCGTCCCGCAGGACGTGGAGACTCTCCGTGGGGATCTCCTCGGGAATACGGAAGCGGAGTTCGGGCGGACCCTCCGGAGCCTCCTGCGCCCGGCCGTTCCCCGCGACTGCGAGGATCAGGAGGCAGAGGGCGGTGGGATTCCGGAGGGAGACCATAGGAAGGATCTTACGTCGCCCTCCCGGTTCGGGGCCCGGGGGACCCTCGTGGAGCGCCCGGAAAGGGCCCGCGCCCGCTCGAATCCGGGTCCCCTCAACCGCGGTTTCCAAGCAGCGCCGGATAGAGGCGCTTGGAGAGATCCGGCGCCGGACGGAAGGCCGCGTGGACGAGGCGCTTCCCTTCCTTCCAGAACAGGTGGACCCCCGAATCCTTCTCGAGATCGAAGGTGTTCCAGAGAAGTAGTCCCGCGAAGAGCCCCGCCCCTTTCGCATCCGTCGGCGAGGCGAGCAGGAGGTCCCGCAATACGAGTCGGTCCTTCCCGGCGGGAAGGACGAGGAGCATCGCCCCGAGTGGAGTCGCGACGACGACCTTCCCGCCGAAACCCTCGCCCAGCGCGAAGGAGGCCGGCTTCCCGATCGAGGAGGAAGGGGCTAGGTCCTCCGCGCGTAAAACCCCTTCGAAGAAGAGCCGCGAAGCCTCAAGGGGGGCTTCCTTCGTGACTTCGGGGACCCGGAAACCTCCGGCCGTGACCTCCAGGTATCCCGGCAGTCCGGCGAACCAGGTCTCGGGGATCGGCCGCCCGTTGGGCAGGAGGGCCCGGAGACTGACGACGTCCCGGGCCCGGGCGGCAGGAACGAAGGGCGGGCGCCGGACGGCTCCCAGTCCCCAGAGGAAGCGCTGGGGATGGCAGGTTCGTTCGACCTCGCCGCCGAGGAGGATCGGAAGCTCGAGCGCGGGATCCCGGCGGCCCTGAGCGGCCGCGTCGTCGAGGCGGGAACCGGCGGCCTCCATCGCCTCGAGCCCCGAGCGCACGAAGGCGTCGTGCCCGTCGAGGATCCGGTCCTCCTCTCTCCAGGAAGGATGCAGGAGGAATGCGAGGACGAAGGGGAGGGCGAGGACCGGGATCTCGCCCGGGCGGAGACCGAAGCCGGGGAAACCGGCTCCCCGCCGGGGGGAAGGGCCGGCCTCCGCAGGTCGGTCTTCCCGCTCAGGCTCCCCGGCCCCGAGGAGGACCAGGAAAGTGAAGAGGAGGAGACCGAGGGGGAAGAGAAGGACGAAGTAGGCGTAGCGCTGATTCCCCGGATCCCGCATCGACGGCAGGAGCGGCAGGAGAGGACCGTAGAGTCCTCCGGCGAGGAGGAAGAGACCCGAGAAGAGCCGAAGGCCCCGTACGGGATCCTTCCGGAATACGTGGAGGATCCCCGCCGGCAGCAGGAAGGGGAGCAGGAGCCTCAGCCCCTCGAGCCAGGGCGGGGTCCCCCCCGGCCCGTTCTCGAGGGGGAAGCGCGGAACGAGGGCCATGCCGAGGTGGTTCCAGAAACCCTCGAGCATCTCGAGAGGGTCTCCTCGGGTTCGGCTCAGGAAGCCGTAGCCCCCGGTCACCTCGCCGAACATCCAGACACGCGCGAGAAGGACCGGGGGGATCACCACGAGGAGGAAAAGGCCCGGGAACCGCCGCCCCCTCGCATCGGGGCGGGGGTCGAGGACGTCGATGCCGAGCGCCAGGAACGGCAGCCCGAGGGCGGATTCTTTGTGCCCGAGAGCGACGGCGAAGGCGAGCCAGACCGGCCAGGAGGCTCCCCCCCGGCGCCGGCGTAGATGCAGGTGCAGGGCGATCAGGATCCACAGAACCGTATGCGTGTCGACCCGCCCGACGACCCACCGGAGGGAGACGAGGACCGTTGGATGCAGGAGCCAGAGGGCCGCGAGCACCCAGCCGAAACATAGTCCGCGGCGGCCGGGAACGAGGCGGACGCAGAGTCCGAGGAGCAGGAGGGCCGAGGCCAGGAAGGCAAGGACGTTCATCCAGAGGAAGCCCGTCGCCTCCAGCCCGAACAGGAGCCGGTCGACCGCGAGGGAGAGCGTGATGAAAGGCCTCCAGAAACGGAAGAAGATCAGGTCGTACTGCGCTCCGTAGAAATCGTGTAAGACCCGCGCGGGATCGGAAACATAGCGCAGCGCCTCGAAGTCGTCCGCCTTGAAGACCCCATCCGCGACCCAGTGGAGCCAGAGTCCGAGCGCGAGCAGGAGAAGGCAGGCTGCGGGGAGACCCCGGGTCTTCGGAGGACTTCGGAAGGGCGGGGACCCGGTTTGCAGGTCTGGCACGGATCTCAGTTTCGCGGCGCGCCCGAGCGGATCCAGTCAGCAAGCAGGGCCCTCGTCGCAGGATCGACCGGCGGACGGCCCAAGGGCATCTGGACTCCGAACGGGGGATTGCGCAGGACGAGCTTCATCCAGAGGAAGCTCGCGCCGGGATTCCCCGGCACGAGGATCGGGATCCGGTCCCGGAAATCGCCCCCCCGGAAGAGTTCGTCGAATCGATCGAGGGCGAAGCCCCCCCTCCGCGCACCGCCCATGTGGCAGGCGCCGCAGCGGGGGAAAAGGCGGGGGAGGAGGTCCCGGCTGAACCTGGGCGGAAGAAGGGGGAAGCCGAGTCCCCGCGCGGAGGCTTCGTCCTGTACGAGCGGGGCGAAGAGGGCCGGGCGCAGGTCCGTTCCGACCTCGGGGATCCCGTCACGGTCGCTGTCCGGATCTCCGTCGCCGAAGACCTCCCCCGAGGCCGGCCACTCGGCGAGCAGCCCCCCGTGCCCGAAGAACCAGGACACGAGGCTCTGGGCGCGCGCGCCCAGAGCCGCGGGTCCCCCCGTCCGGCGCCAGGAGGCCAGAGCCTCGAGGGCCTCCGCCAGGTCCTCCGGATCCAGGCGGCGTCCTGAGCTGCTCCGGAAGGGGCGGACGCCGCCGTCCGGATCGACGAAATCCGCCCACCACCGCCGGGCGGCCCGTTCCGCGGCCGCCCGGAGCCCCGAGTCCCCGAGGACCCCGGCCGCGGCATGCAGGCCCGCGACGATGGAGGCGGTCGCCCGGAACCCGGCGCGGGCGCCCTCCCCGGTCCGCCCCCCGAGGCCGACCCGATCGAGGATTCCTCCGTCCGGGAGCAGAAAGCGCTTCTCGACGAAGGCGGCGACTTTCGGCAAGAGCCGCAGCGCCTCTCCGCGCGCGGGCAGGGCTTCGCGGGTCGCGGCCAGGGCGGCGAGGGCCTCTCCGATCGAATCGGCGGAAGCCTCTTCCCCCGGCCCCCCGAGATCGGCCCGGTCGGCGAGCCCTCCACTCGACGGATCGAGGAAGAAAGCCTCCAGGTTTCGGAGTATGAGGACGACCCCGTCCAAGCCCGGTCGCGGATCCGCCGCCCCGGCCCCCGGATCCTTTTCGATCGCCCCCCCGTCGATCCAATCCCCGACGAGATCGATCTCGGCCTTCGAGAGGTAGGGGCCGAACTTGGGCATCCTGTTGAAACCCTTCGGCGGATTCGAGGTCAGGATGCTCCAGAGGAGACTGCGGTTTCGCTTCCCCTTGACGACGGTGGGATGGGTCTTCGCGCTGCGGCCGCCTGCGAGCACCGAGCGGTACGTCGCGATCGAGAAGCCCCCGCTCGGGAAGGGCGGAGAATGGCAGCCCACGCAGCGGGATCCGAGCAGACCCTTGATGTGCTTCTCCCAGGAGACGACTCCCACCGGGCTCCCGGCGCTTTCCGGGCCCTTGCCGAAGGGATCGCCCTCGAACAGGCGGCGCAGGAGGTTGTTCGTCCGGGAGGGGGAGGCCAGGGAGGCGAGCGCGGTGAAGCCCCGGAGCAACCGCGCCTGGTCCCCAAGGCTCGCGCCTCGATCCGCGGCGCGCAGCCCCTCGGGAAGCGGCCCGAGGCCGTCCTTTCCCGGAACGAGGACCCCGGCGACCCTCGCCGGAGAGAGGCGCGGCGACTTCCTTGGATCGTAGCGCTCCGGGTCGGGGGTCCCGCCCAGGGTCCGCCCGTCGAACCCGAGTTCCCGGACGGCCAGCCGATCGAGGGCAAGGGCCTGCTCGAGGAGCAGGAGTCCCCGCATCCCGGAGTCCGCGTCCGCCCCGTAGAGGTCCCCGCGGCCCCGCGCGAGGAGGGTCCCCGCTCGTTTCACGAGAGCCTCGATCGCCCGGCCGAGATCGCCCGGCCTGAGATCCAGGGCTCGCCCGTCCGGAGGCGCGAGCCGCAGTCCGGCGAGGTCGTTTCGGCCCCGAGGCCTTCGAAGGAAACGCCCCTCGACTCTCCGGGGAAGCAGGAATCCGTCCCCCGAATCCTTTGGAAACCCGGCTCCCGTCCGGAAGGCGTAGGCCTTCCGGAGGCGATCGCGGACTTCGTCGCGCACGGTCCCGTTCGCGTTCGTGTCGGGAATCCAGGGGCGGGCCCCGGCCCGCTCGCCCATCCAGGGAGAGCGCAGGGAGGACAGGCCGAGACCCGATTCGAGGAACAGGCAGCTCAGGGCGGCCTCCCCGATCGCGGACCATTCCTTCGCGACGCCCCCCGGCAGCCCCTTCCAATCCGGTCCCCCCAGGGACGGGAGGAAAGGATCCGCGGTCACGAGCACCCCGGCCAACCTGCACTGGGCCCCGACGTCCAGCGGCCCTTCGACCGCCCGGACCCCGGAAGCGCCCCCCCGGAGCCCGGGACCCGCACTTCCTCCTCCCCCCCCGCAAGAGGCGAGCAGACCAAGTAGAGGAAGGAGGTGACGAGGGGGAAGGAAACGCATCCGAACAGGATACCGCCTCCGACCCTCCACCCGCCCGCCGGCGAAAGGGAAACCCTCGACGCGGGCGCCCAGTCTCCCGGGGCGATTCTTTTTCCCGATCCCCGAAAGCAGCCTTTCTCCCCCTTCCACCGGCGCTTCGCGCCGCGAAGGCCATTTCAAGCGCCTCGTGGGTCCACCGGAGCCTCGCTCTCCTCTTCTTCGGGGATCAGGACCTGGAGCACCCTGTAGCCGCCCTTCCAGAGCGAATCGACGAAGGCCTCGACGCGCCTTCCGCGAACCCGGATTCCGACGATCTTCCGGCCTGGATCCGCCCGGCGCCGGTGCACGACGAGGCTGTCGACCTCGAGCCCGTAACCCTCGATCAGGTCCGAGAGTTCGTGGAGCCCGTGCCCGTCGTCCTGCATGTCGAAGGTCAAACGCACCGAGGGCTCCCCCGCCTCGAGAATCGACATGAAGGCCCGAAACGCGTCGGTGTCGGTCAGGATGCCCTGCACTTCCTCATGGTAGGTGACGACGAGACAGCCAATCTTCTTCTCGTACATCCTCCGGACCGCCTCCTCGATCGGCGTGAAGGGGCTGACTGTCTCGACCTCGGGGACCATGATCTCCTCGACCGGATCGCCGGCGTGGATCGCCGGAAGGGTACGGACATCGCTCTCGCAGAGGAGCCCCCGGAGTTTTCCCTCCTCGACGACGGGCAGACGCCGGAACTCGTTGTCCTCCATCAGGACCCGGGCCTCCTCGATCGGCATCGCAGGTTCGACGCAGACCGGATTCCTCGTCATCCACAGGCGAACGAACATCGTTGTCTCCTCAGCTCCCGACGCAGGGGGTCCCGGAGGTGGGATCGAGAGTCGGATTCTCCCCCTTCCATCGGCTTCCCGGGATGCCGTCTTGACCCCGGCTCTCCGAAAGACGGGGAGGACTCCCCAGGTGCACCCGCCCCGCGCCCTTCTCCGCGGCAGCCCGCGCTTGACCCTCCGCGACCCTCACCGAAGAATGGCCGCCCTTCGTCCGGCAAGCCGGACGGCCCCCCCGGGCGCCCGTAGCTCAGCAGGATAGAGCGTCGGTTTCCTAAACCGAAGGTCACAGGTTCGAGCCCTGTCGGGCGTACCACCGCATCTTGGGGGCTGGAGACGACTTCGCCGGTCTCCTGTCCCGACTTGCGTTCACGCCGGCACGGGCGAGGTCAATCGTGCGCCACGCCGAACAGGACCGACTCCTCGCCCGCAAACCGAAGCAACAGCTTCCCCAACGCGTCGTAGACGGGGTGACGCTCCGCTCGCATCAGACTCTCGGCGAACCGCGGTAGCCAGTCGCCGAGGTGTGTCCTCCAAAACCGAGCAGCACGGTCCATCCAGATCGGGTCGCCGCTCCGTGCCGACTCAAACGCGAGGAAGTACATGAACTCCAGCTCGTGTGTGACGTGGTCGGGAGCATCCCTCGGACCCTCGGCCGACGGTCCCAGACCGGCCTCCGCATAGAACTCCGCAACCGCGAGGCTGACGGGCCCCATCAGGCGGCGTTCGGGATCGAGGTAGAGCGAAGCGTAAGGTGGCGCGTCGATCTCGAAGGGGCCGATAAACAGCTTGGCAAACGCCACGGATACCGGTTCGCGATCGCTCCACACGTACTGCATCTCGTTCGCGACATTCGAGGCGAGGTCGCCGAGCTCCGCCCCAAGCGGTTGGAAATGATCTCGTAAACCCGCCAGCAACCCCTCGTCCCAAGTAGCAGGCGAACAGAGCGTGCGGGCCAGTATGCAATACGAATTCGCCCGCGCTACGAGACGTTCGTCGGCCATCGGTCCAGTTACCGTGTCCATGGCTAGTAGTCCCGGATGTAGAAGACCTTGGGCTTGGTTCCCTTGTCCTTTTGAAGTACCCGTGGTGCGTGCTTGGCGAGGGCTCGACTCAGTGGACTCTCGGGATCGTTGAGATCCCCGAAGATCCTCGCGCCAGCAGGACAGCTCTCGACACACCACGGCAGCTCGCCCTTGGCGAGGCGGTGGTCGCACATCGTGCACTTCTCGGGGAGCCCGACCTCACGGATCCCCGGATAGGTCTCCGCTCGCGCTGGGTTGTAATTCGGGATCGACTCGCCGGACTTCGCCGCTACCTCCCGTCCGCTTGAGGTACAGCCGGGAATGGCCGCCGACTCGTCACGCCACTCTGCGTGAGGCGTCACTTCGTTGCGGTAGATCACCCCATAAGGACAGCTGACCATGCACGTCATGCACCCGATACAGAGGTCGGGATCGTGAAGCGTCAGGCCTTCCTCCGACTTGTGCATCGCGGTCGTCGGGCAGTTCGCGACGCAGGGCGCATCTTCGCAGTGGTTGCACAGAGTCGGGATGTATCGGTAGCGGACGTTCGGAAACGTGCCCGACGTCTCGATGATATGGTTCGACCAGTGGAACCCTTCGGGAACGTTGTTCTCGGTCTTGCACGCGATGTCGCACGCCGAACAGCCGACGCAGCGGTGCAGGTCGATCACCATTCCGTATCTCTTCTTGGCCATGATTCGTCCTCCACTACGCTTTCGCGCGCACCACCTTGACCCGGGTAACGCCGCCGTGCCGTGCCGTCGAACCGCTCAAGCGGTCGTACTCGGGGGGAAGGATCTGGTTGTTGTTGCCACCGCGGGGAATCCGGCGCTGGAAGTCCAGCGTGGCCACACGGCCGTAGGCCCAGTGGCCCTGGCCGTAGCACTTGGTGACCGTACCGGGCCGCACGCCTTCCCACAGCTTGAGTCGGGCAGTGATCTCGCCGGTCGGCGACACGATCTTCACCATCTCGCGGTTCTTCAACCCAAGCTTCTTAGCGTCAACTGGGTTCATCTTGAGCACGTCGTCCCAGTTCTCGTCACCGGGGTCGGCATTCTTGTGCTCCTGATACCAGGTGCAGTTTGCGGATCGACCCTCGCGGTTGAGACGGCTCCGATGCTCGAAGAAGACCAGCGGATACTCCGCCGGATCACCCCAACGGAGCGCCTCCTCGAAATGCGGCACGAAGGCAAGCTCCCCGCGCGCCACGTACTTCGTCGCCTCGAGGACCTCGTCGATCGTCTTGCCGTGCTTGTCAGCGTGGGCCTTCAGCGCCTTTTTGAGCGTTTCACTGTAGAACTCGAACTTCTTCGTCACGGTGCCGAAGGAGCCCCACTTCTTCTTGCCGTGTTTGTATCGGTGCGAATTCCAAACGCCCTTGGCGACAAAGTCCTGCCAGCCATCCAGCTTGTCGCCGTACTTCCCGTAGTCCTTATGGCGGCTGTCCCAGCAAGGCCGCGTGAACAGCTTCGTCGCGGCAAGGGCGAACTCCTCCGAGTTGCTCGGTTCCTTGCCGGTCTCCGGATCGGCGAACTGCTCCTTGAAGTACCGATGCAGGTTATCGAATCCCTTGGCCGCCAACTTCTCCGCGAGCATCCATGGAATCTCGGTCTCGTCCTGCCGGACGTCCCACATCGGCTCGAGCACGCGCTGCGTCAGACTCGAGTATCCGTGGAGGTTCTGTTTCGACTTGAGGAAGCTCCACTTCTCGAACATATGATGAGCTGCGGGGAGCACGACGTCCGCGAAATGAGTCGTCTCGGACGCGTGTGTCGTGATGTGCACGAAGAACGGGAGCTTGGAGAGCGCTTCCTCCCAGCGGCTCGTGCCCGAACACGAGAACGCGAAGTTGGCCCAGTACGCGATCGCGACCTTGATGTCGTAGGGATCGGCGGCCAGCATCGCGTCCGCCGCGTTGTTCGTGACCACTCCACCGCCACTCTTGCCCTTCTTGAGGGCAGGAAACGCGAGCCTCCCACGCTGGTCCATCTTCGGGTACTTGGAACCTTTTTTCGCGAGTGCGTCCTGGTAGGCCGAGTAGTCCGGCAGTGAATCGGCGGGCACCTTGGTCTTCTGGGTCGTGCCGCCAAGGCTGTCGGCCGAACCGACGAGGCCGTTCAGCGCATGCGCGGCCATTGCGGCGTAACCTCCCCGGACCTGCATGCTTGCGCCAGGCGACACCCAGCTGATCGCTGCCGGCGCGGCCTTGGCGAAACCGATGGCCACACGCCGAATCTGATCGGCGGGAATGGAGCACCGGCCTTCCGCCCACTCTGGCGTTCGGTCCTTGAGTTCGAAGTTCCACCACTTGACGACGCCGTGCGTGAACTTCTCGTCGAATGCGACTTCGTCCACGGTCTGCCCCGCGACGAACAGGTTCTTGCCGTCCTTGAAATCCCCTACGACCTCGCGGCTCCAAAGCCCCTCGGTGAGGATGACGTGCGCCATGGCGACGGCGAGTGCACCGTCTTCTCCCGGTAGGACCGGGAGCCACTCGTCGGCCTTCGCGGCCGTCGCCGACAAACGCGGATCGATGACGGCGATCTCAGCGCGGTCGCGGACGTCGCCCCACACGCTGATCGCATGCGGCACCTGGCGGTTCGACGCGAGCGGATCTGCACCCCAGCACAAGACGTAGCGGGTGTTCTCGAGGTCGTAGTCGCGGTAGCCCCAGTAACCCTCGGTGAAGTAGGCGCCGAACTTCTCGGCTTCGGCGCAGATCGCCGAGTGGCTGATACCGTTCGGCGAACCGAAGACCTTCGGAACCGCGGAGTAAAGGATGTCGCGCAGATAGCTGTAACGACCGCGGAAGAGGACGAACTTGTGCGTCTCCTCGGAACGGCGCAGTTCCATCATGCGTTCGGCCACGAGATCCAACGCTTCGTCCCATGAGATCGGGACAAACTTCGGATCCTCACCGCGCCCCTTCTTCGGGTTGGTCCGCTTCATCGGGACTTTGATGCGGTCGGGGTCGTACAGCTGCTGTAGCGCGAGGTGAGGCCGGGGGCAGATCTCGCCGTGGTTCGCCTTAGAGAACGGATTGCCGCGCACCTTGACCGCTCGGCCATCGACGATCTGGATCTGCACGGGACACCAGCTCGTGCAACCCTGGCACGTGGAGGCCCGCCACTCCTCCGTGATCCTGCTGGCTGGCGAGCGAGACAACCGCGCGAAGTGTGCCAGCAACGGGCCGCCACCGGCGGCGGTCACGAGGCCCAAGCCGGTTCCCTTCAGGAATCCTCGCCGGGAGACCACGGCCGAACCCCGCGAAGCCGAATCAGCGATCGTCGTGTGATGCACCATGGTCGGATCTCCTCAGGAAAGCGTCGGGACGGGAAGCTGCGCTTGCCCGCCGAGGACCACGGCGAGCCGGAAGAAGTAGCCGCCGATGAGAATGAGCAGGCAAGAGACAAGGATCGCGCGAACGTGGGTCAGGCGGTTCCTCTCTCCGTTTCGCCATGTGATAAAGGCCAACAACGGCAGCGGCACGATCAACCCCAGCCCGATCCCAACGGTCCAGAACATGGTGCCGTAGCTCTCATTCGCGGCGGCCAAAGCCTGCTGATCCTGGAGGTCTCCGAACGACAAGCTGAGCCACCAGAGGAAGAAGGTGCCGAGCTGCAGTGTCAGGGCTGCCAAAAGAATGTTCCCGACCGGCCTCATGTCGGTGAGAAACGTGTCGAGGTGCTCCCCGGGCACGAGACGGCCAGAGACCTTCATGCGAATCAGGTGCGTCAGCATCACGGCTGCGATACCCGTTGTGATGAAGGCCAGAAGCGCGGCCACGACGGTCGGACCGGTGTTCCACAGCGGCCGGGCCGTCACCACGGCCAGAAGCAGGCCGTGGTAGGCACCAACGATGATCGCGATCGGCGTGAGCACCCAGCCGAGCCGGCGCCGTCCCGGGTCCGGCTCCTCGATCCGCCACTTCCACGCGTGCCAGATACTTCCGATCACAAAGAAAGTCTGGAAGATCCCACCCCACCAGAGCGGGGAGGTCGGTGCGAAGCGCGTGAACGTCAGCCAGAGATGCATGGGCCGCCCCAGCTTTGCGAGCAGGAACAGCAACCCGCCGATCACGAGAATCGGCGCCAACCACGCTGCGGTTTGCGTGATGCGCCGATAGCGAGCGCGAAAAGCCTCGTGGAGCCCGATGGCGAATAGGAACGCGCCAACCCCGGCCCCGCCGAGGAACAGGTCCATCGCGACCCGCCAATCCCAGTAGGGCCCTGCCTGGATGTTGTAGACGACCTCGGGATCCATCTGTTCCTCCTACGTCGTGCGTTCGCTCGCGTGACCCACGGCCACTGACCCCGAGATGAGCGCAAACCCCGTGCCAAGAGGAGCAGACCAGGCGTTACTCACCCGAGTCACGGAGCTCGATCACGCGTGCCCCAAGCCGGTAGAGCAGGTCGGGGGCCAGACCCGAATGCAGGATCTCCGGAAAGCTGCTTGCAACGATGCGAAAGTGCACCGGCTCCATTCGATTCGCTTCTGGCTTCCAGTACCGGCCACTCTCCAGCACGGAGTAGAGCTGGCGCTGCTCCTGGGAAGACAGGGCATCGACTTGATGGAAATAGAGCGTTCCACTGTCGGCTCGATCGAACAGGCTGGCACAGCGTTCGGACAGCGACCGCAATTGCCCCTCTCGGGGCGTCAGCGGGCGGCACGTGTACCGTATGAACGGCCCCTCTACACCGGACAGCGCGTGAATCTCTTTCGCGACGGCGTTGCACCGCGTCATGGACTTGCTGAGAACCAAGACTGGGAGCCCCTCACGGGCGATGCGCCGGAGCTCCTCGGCGGAATAGGCGCCTGAACCGGTCTTGCCTTCAGTCACGGGTTTGCGATCTCTCCATTGTGTTGGCGATCCCCGCGCAAGAAGCCTGCCACCGCCGGTCGCCCCGGCCACTGGCGGTCATTCCAAAGCTCGAGATCGTCAATCGAAGTCATCGAGCCGGGCAACACGCTCCCCTCCTTTACGACCCGGGCCCACTTACTGGGTCACATATGGCACTGGCGTTAGGCCTCGAGTGCCACATGCGACACTCGAGACCTCGAGGTCGCAGGTCTCGCGTCTAGCTCTACGGCTCGGTCTCGGAAGAGGCCGATTCGGCCGAGCGTCCTAGGCGAAGCTTACGGTAGAAGCTGCTACGCGAGATCCCGAGTTGCTTGAGCGCAGTCTCGACATCGCCCCCGGACTCGTCCAGCTGGGCTTCGAGCAGTCCTCGCTCGAAGCACTGCACCCTCTCACGCCAGGACCCCCGTTCGAGGACTTCACGCCTCGGGCATCCGTCCAAGATCCAGTCTGGAAGGTTTTCCAGCGCAACGGTGTCGGCATCACTCAGGAGAGCGGCATGCCGGACGACGTTGCGAAGCTCCCTGACGTTGCCGGGCCAGTCGTGACACAGGAGCCGTTCCAGTGCCCGAGGCGCCATGTGCAGCCCGCTGCGGACCTCGCCAAGGAAAAGCGAGACATAAGCCGGGAGCTCCTCGAGTCGCTCGCGAAGCGGAGGGACCGTCAGGATGAAGACCCCGATCCGGAAGAACAGGTCCGACCGGAACGAACCGTCCTCCTTCGCCCGAAACAGATCACGGTTCGACGCCGCGATCAGGCGGAAATCGGATCTCGCATGCTGCGTGCCACCTACCGGCAGGAACATTCCGGTCTCGAGCACGTGAAGCAGCTTCGCCTGCATCGACAGCGGCAGCTCGCCGATCTCATCGAGGAAGAGGGTTCCACCGTCGGCGGACTCGAGAAGACCCTTCTTCGGCTTGTTCGCGCCGGTGAAGGCGCCGGGCCGGTAACCGAACAACTCGCTCTCGATCAACGACTCCGGAAGGGCTGCGCAATTGAGTTCGAGGTAGGGCCTCTTCGATCGAGTCGATGCTGCGTGGATCTGACGCGCAAGAACCCCTTTTCCTACCCCAGTCTCCCCGAGGATCAGCACCGGTTCGCTGGTGTGGGCGATACGACCCGCCCGTGAGTACAGCGACTCCATCGACTGCGAGTTGAGGACCGGTCGTGGCGGAGGTACGGGTTCGGAGGAACTCAAGAGGACGGTCCGAGTACGCGAGGCCCTGGGGATATACGATGGCTTTCGGTGGGTGTCAAGGTAGTCGCCGCCGGCTCGTCAGGCCGGCGGCGCGTGGGCGGCTTCGACGCGGCGCGGTGGGTCAGTCAGCCTTCCTCGCTGAGGATCCGGTATATCGAGGGTTCCGAAGCGATGAATTCCCTCCGCTCCCCAGGAGGAAAAACGAGAGCGCCGGATCGCGCGTCACGCGAGCCTGACCACCGAGCAACATTCCGGTGCAAGCGATGCTGGCTCGGGAAGGGAATGCTTGCCGTGAATGCACACATGATGGCCCGTCGCCCCCTGGATGGTACAGGATTTGCTCCACCGGTTCGTGAATGAGAGCAACCGAGCCCATGTCGAAGCTTCGCAGCCGAACGCGAAGGCGCCGCAACGATTCCCACCAAAATCCGCGACGGCTCGTGAGCCTCGGCTTGGGCAGGACCTTTCTCACGCTCACGGCGCTCCTCGCCGCCAGCGGCGTATCACCGTCGCAGGATCCTCTGACGACGACCGAGTCGACCTGGGTTCCACCCGCGATCCGAAGCAACTACGGAGTCCGCTTTGGTGGGCAGTACCGAATTAACGGACAGGCAACGAACTTCGATCGGCACTCCGTGTTCCTCACAAACGATCAGTCCTCGGTGAGCTTCGGTGCCTTGCGGCTCAGACAGTGGTTCAACCTATTTCACGAAGAGCGCAAGGATCACGGCGTCTACGTCCAGCTCGAGATTGGGCACGTCTTCCTCGGAGAGGACGAGGACTTTCCGAAGGCCTTCGACTCCGGTGGTGACGAGGTCGGGCTGGAGCTCCGGCGTGGATACCTGTGGGTCGAGCCATGGCGGGATGCGACCCTGCGCGTCGGTGTGGTCGACTGGCAAGACCGATTCGGAGATCGCCCGGGATTCGATGCACAGCTCTGGACCGTCGACGACTATGCGAGCGCGCGCTCGGTACTCGCCAATTCGGTATGGGACTTCAACGTGTCAGGGCTGACGCTCGATGGCTTGTTCGCTGAGCGGATCCACTATCGCGGAGGTCTGCTATGGCTCGCCGAGGGTGACGACACTCTGACCGGGACCGGCGCAGCATTTTTGGCGACGGCGGATGTCGACGTGGAAGTCGGCTCCGATTTGTTCGGTGCGAGCCTCTACTATCTGCGCGACAACGGCGACTACTCGTACGGGACCTTCGGCGGTCCCCGAACGATGTATGACTCAAGCTGGGACCTCTGGGCCGGTGTTCGCGGCTACCTCGACTGGGGAGACGTCAAACCCAGTGCGTACGCGATCTTCAACTACGGCGAGACCGAGGAACCGAACTGGAGGCACCACGGCTGGGCAGCGCGGCTTGCCGTGGACAAGAAGCTCGACGAAGCGACGATTTCGGCGCAAGTTCTCTACTCGTCGGGAGACGACGGATCGTCCGCAACACGGTCCGACGAGTTTCGCACCATCGCACAAAGCGAACGCGACAACTTCGGAGCCCAAGGCTACTGGAGCTTCATGGGACTGACATCGCCTCGTGGACCGACCGACGTGAACGACCTCGGTGTCGGTCTGCAGAACCGAGGCCTGGGCCTGTTGACGGCTCAACTGGCGGCGGAAGTGCCATTGTCCAACCGATGGCGCGGCTACGTCTCCACGGCTTGGCTGCGTTCCGCCGAGGACAATCCGGCGAATGGCAGCTCCGACATCGGTTGGGAAGTGCTCGGCGAGATGCGTTGGAAGCTCGCAGATTCCCTCGCGATCGACTTCGGAGGAGCTTTCCTGCGGACCGGAGATTTCTATCGAGCACCCGGCGGCTCTTCGCCCGACGACCTGTTCTCGCTGTTCGCGCGCATGCAACTGGAGTTCTGACACCCTTGGGCATGTGCATGTACGAATCAGAGGATCACACCACGACTTCCAAGCCCCTGGGGTTCTCCCTCCGGCACCTGACCATATGGGTAGTCCTGTGCATCGTTGCCGGCATCGTGCTGGGGGAGGTTGTGACCGGAATTGCGACAGCAACACGCGGAACGACTACGGAATCCTCGGCTTCGACCTGATCCTCCGACCTCCATCCCGGTAGCTCCGACTCGCAGGGAGGAATCTCCAGGGTTCGAAAGGGCGACCCGAGGGAGCCTTCCTTGTACCTTCGGTCCCCGGCGGTCGTTCGGAGATTCGGGCCTACGGCCGGCGGGTCGGAGACGAGGAGGAAGAAGATGCGCGGATTCCGGAGGGAAGGGGTCTTCCTGGTTCTCGGGATCCTTCTCGGGTGCAGGGGGACCCCTCCCGCCCCGGAGGGAAGGATCGAATGCCTGCGGGACCGCTACGGGGTCCCGCATGTCTTCGCCGCAACCGACCGCGGGGCGATGTTCGGCCTCGGGTGGGTCACCGCGCGGGACCGGGGCTTCCAGATGTATTACAAACTCAGGATCGCCCAGGGGAGGTTGGCCGAACTCGTCGGGATCCGGAGGCATGGACGCCGGCGGATGACGACCCTCGACAACGACCGCAGAATGAGGATCTTCGGTTTCGCCCGTAAGGCCGAGGAAGCCGCCCGGCTCCTGGATCCGGAGACCCGCACGCTCCTCCAGGCCTACGCGGACGGGGTGAACGCCTGGTTCCGCAGGCCCGGGAGCCGGAAGGGCCTCTTCGAGACCTACGGGCTCGATCCCGAACCCTGGACCCCCGCCTCCTGCATCCTCAGCTGGTGGTACCTCGGCCAGTTCTTCGCGACCGACGGCACGAGGGATTTCCTCGCCTGGAGGAATCGGGGCAGGACCCGCCTCGCGGGCCGCAAGCCCGAGGCTCCGGCCCCCGACGACTCCGCCGCGGTCGTCCGGAGGGAGGATGTGAGCGAGGAGTGGATCCGCGAGGTCGGCGACTTCCTCAGGAGCAAGGGCTACGGGTCCCCCCCTTCCGAAGAGGGAGGAGAGCCCGGTCCGAAGTTCAGCCACGCATGGGTCGTGGGCGCGAGGCGGTCGGCGACCGGCTCCACCCTTCTCGTCAGCGATCCGCAGACGAAGGTCACGAACCCCTCCCTCTTCTTCGAATACCACGTCAAGGGTCGGACCTTCGACGCCCGGGGAATCGGAGTCCCCGGATGCCCGATGATCCTGATCGGTTTCACGGACAGGGTCGCCTGGGGCGTCACCGCGCTCGGCGCGGACCAGGCGGACCTCTTCCGGTTGAAGACCGACCCGCGGCATCCGGACCGGTACTTCTTCGACGGAAAATGGAGGCCCTTCGTTCGGAGAACGGAGCGGATTCGAATCAAGGGCCGGAAGCCGGTGGAACTCGAGGTCCTCGAGACCCGCTTCGGTCCGGTCGTGAACTCCCTGGCCTTCGCCGGGCCCGGCGCTCCCCTCCTCGCCCTGAAACGCGTCCCCTTGAGCGACCTGAGAAACCCGACCTTGCGCGCGGGTTTCGGGATGATGCGGGCGAGGGATGCCGCGGCCTTCCTCGACGCCGCCCGTGGGTGGCGTTTTCCGAGCGCGAACCTGCTCTTCGGGGACCGGGCGGGGAGGATCGGCTACACCCTCGTCGCCGCGATCCCGGTGCGCTCCCCCCTCTCTCCCGCCGGCGGCCGCTACCCCCAGGACGGAAGCGCCTCCCGCTTCGACTGGAGGGGCTTCCTCCCCCCCGAACTCCTCCCCCATGTCCTGGACCCGAAGCGCGGCGCCCTCTATTCGGCCAACCACCTCCCGGTCGGCTCCTTCTACCCCGCGGACCTCGGGATCGCGACCGGGTCGAAGGGCCATTCCCTCAGGTCCTGGAGACTCGCCGAACGGCTCGAGGGCGGCGGCAGACTCGGGCCGGCGGAGGTCTTCGGGATCCACTTCGACTGCGTGAACCCCGCGCGAAGGGAGCTCGTCCGCCTAGCCCTCCACTGCAGGGATCTCGGCCTCCCCCTCTCCCCCGAGACCGGGATGGCCCTCCTCCTGCTCGAAGACTGGTTCGCGAACGGCGCCTCCTCGGATCTACGGATCGAAGGCGCGGCGCTCGCGACGAGGATCCCGCTCAGGTTCCGCGCGGGGAACACCCCCCTCGCCCTCCGCCACGGCGGCGGCCTTTCGGGCCTCACCCGGTGGCTCCGGGGAGTGCGGCGGCGGATCGCGAAGGATCCCCGGGCCCCGGTCCGCGAGGAGGAACGGCGCTACGTCGACGAGGGGCTGGCCGAGGCATGGAACTCGGCCCTCGAAGCCTACGGGGAGGATTTCCGGCGGTGGAGAGACCTCGCCCTCGAGGCCGTGAAGCGCCGGCCCCTCCCCTATTTCCAGAGCCTGGAAGGCTTTCCCGGTCTCGGCCCCGCCCGCGACCTGCGGACCCCGGGACTCTTCTGCGTCGACGGATCAACGATCCAATCCTAGGCGGCGCAGTCCTATTCCCGGTTCGTCGACTTGAGCGACGCCGACCGCTCGATGTCGATCCTACCTCAGGATCCTCGGAGAGACCCGACGATCCCTGGCGCCTGCGCGCGATGGATTCGTGGGCGAAGGCCCGCCGGCACTCCGTCCCGCTTTCCCGCGGGGCGGTCGGGAAGATCGCGGTCGATCGGATCCTGTTCGTGATGGACCCGCCCTCCGGAGGGGCCTCGTCTCAGCGCAGCGTCAGATAGGACCGCGTCGACAGGCGGAGTCCGGGTTTCAGGGAAGCCTGTGTAGCGAGCGCCTGGATCCCGAGCCTCCCTCCCTTCAAGCTAGGATCCCCCGGAATCGGGAGATCGATGGTCGCGACGTTGCGCGCGGTCGTCCCCGTCCTGCCCAGATAGAGGAGGGGGGGACGGATCCCGAGGACCCCGAGCGAGCCGAGGCTCAAGCCCTGCGCGAGCGGCAGGCCGACGAACCAGAAGACCTGCTCGCCGGGCTTCCACTGGGCGACGAGGCGCACGCGGCTCCCGACCGCGAACTTCCCGCCCAGACCCTCGGTCCAGGTCACCGGATAGGCCGAGGCGGGGGAGAAATCCTTCCCGTCCGCGAGCCCGTCCCCGTCGCCGTCGCGGCCGACGTATTCGACGAGCCGCATCATGCCGGCCCCCATGTGGTAGATCTGGTGGCAGTGATATGCCCAGTTCCCGGGATTGTCGGCGAGGAAATCCACGTCGAGCCGGCCGGGGAAGATCATGGACCCCGGGGGAACGAGTACCGTGTCCTTGACCAACGGAGCGGTGGTCCCTCCCGCGGACCCGTGCACCCGCATGAAATGCCCGTGCAGGTGCATCGGGTGGTACATCATCGTCCGATTGAACGCGCGGAAACGCACCTTGTCCATGTAGGAGACCGGGATCGGAGAGGCATTAGGAAAGGCCTGCCCGTTGATCATCCAGACGTAGCGGAACATCCCCCCCATCGTGAAGCTCAGGTCGTAGGTTCTCGTCGGCCGGGCGAAGAGCCCTCCGCCGGTCCCCTTGTTCTTCAACTGGGCGTAGGTCAGGAGCGGAGCCGTGCGCAGGGCGACCGGAACGTAATTCGGGGGAGGAACATTCCCCGTGGCCGAGGCGTAGGCGAGGACGGCCCGCACGAGGGTCCGGCTGCGGTCCAGGAGGTTCGCGAAGGCGATGCTCCACTTCCCGGGGTTGTTCGCCGTGACGTAGACGTCATAGCGCTCTCCGGGGCCGATCGGAATCGCCTTCGTCGTGACCGGGAAGAGGGGTTGTCCGTCGGCGTGCGTCACCCGCATCGTGTGGCCGTCCACCGTGAACGCGTATGCGGTCGCCCCCGAGACGTTCAGGATTCGGAGCCTTACCGTCTCCCCCTTCTTGACGAGCATCGGAGTCTGTCCGGCGCTGGTCTTCCCGTTGATCAGATAGTCGGTATAGACCGGATCCCGGCCCGCGACCGGCGCTCCCGGCAGCCAATCGTCGACGAGGAGGAGATACTCGCGGTCATAGGGCGGATCGGCCTTCGAATTCTTCGGGTCGACGATCAAGGCTCCGACGAGACCCCGGTCGATCTGCAGATCGATATGTGGATGGTACCAATAAGTCCCCGGTCGCTTCGCGAGGAACTCGTAGTCGTATTCCTGCCCGACCCCGATCAAACCCTGGCTCACCCCCGGAACCCCATCCGCTTTCAGATCGACGGGAAGTCCGTGCCAGTGCACGGTCGTGGGTTCCGCGAGGTCGTTGAAGACCTTGACCCGGACCCGGTCCCCTTCCCGGACCCGGATCAACGGACCCGGAAGCTTCTTGTTGTAGAGCCAGCCGTTCGTCACCGTCCTCCCGGGGGCGATGACTGCCTTTCCAGGAGCGGGACGAAGGGTGAAGCTGCGCGTCGTTTGCGCGGGGAGAGAGAGCCGCGTGACGCAACAGGCGAGAAGGAGAGCGGCCGGGCAGGAAAGGATCGTGGAGTTCTTCATCGGAAGGGCCGGAAAGAAACGAAAAAACTCGCGAAGGGCTCGAGGGGGTGAGTGGGAATGCTGCGGAAACCCCGCCGGGTTCCTGCGAATGCAAAAAAATGAGGAGGCCCAGGATAGCCCGGCCCCCCGAAAACACGAAGGGGGGCCCGGAATCCCGGGGGAAACCTCGGCCCGGGGGAGATCAGGAGGTCCGGATCCGGATCTTTTCGGCCCGGGCTTCGGGTCTCGCCTTCGGGAGGCGGACCCTGAGCACCCCCTTCTTGAATCGGGCTTCCGCCCTGGAGGCGTCGACCTCGGCCGGCAGCGGAACCCTCCTCTCGAAGGCGCCGAAAGAACGTTCCGTGCGGTAGAAACCCTCCTCCTCGGTCACCTCCTCGAAGCGCTTCTCTCCGCGGATCCGCAGGGTGTTGTCCTCGATGTCGAGTTCCACGTCCTCCGCGTCCATCCCCGGGAGTTCGACCGTGACCTCGAAGAACTTGCGCCGATCCGCGAGGTCGAGCTTCGGCAGGAAGAAGGAGGAACTGAAATCCCCAAACCATGGGTCCCAACCCTCCTCCGAGTGTAAGGGGGCGGAGAGCAGGGAACCGAATCCGAAGCGGTCCAGCATCCGCTGGAACTCGCGTTCCATCCTAGCGAGGGGGTGGACCGGTTCGAGTTCTCCGCCCGCCTTCCCGGCCCGTTCCCTCTTGAACGGCAGCAGCTTCTTGACTTGCTCCAGCATCCTGGCCTCCTTTCTCCGTGATCCTCACGGCGTCGGAGGCGAGGCAAGGATCATGCCATTTCGACCAACCATGGAACGGCTTGAAAAAAAAGCAGTTGCAGAGATACAAGAAAGATTCCCTCAAGCCACAGTGCCATTTTGGCCTTGAATCGCGCCACCCTGACAGCCTGTCCACTCCTTTCCGAAACCCGACCCGGCCATTGGGACCCTGCCCCCGATTCGAGCCTTCGCAGGAATCCCGCTCTGCGGGGATCAGTCGGGCTCCGTGCGGTTCGGCCTTCTCGGGATCGGCAGGAACTCGACGCTCTGCTGGCGGCGTACCGGCTGGGGGAACATGTTCATCAGGCTCAGGATCTCGTCCGGGATGTCGGTTCGGACCGGCAGCCCGAGTTCCTTCGCGTGCTCGGCGGTGATCGGGTAATCGTGCGTCCACCGACCCTCGGAGAGCATCCGGGACAAGTCCTCCCGCCGCTCCTCGGGGAGCCGACCCTCGAGAAGCTCCGCGACGCTTTCCCTGAGCTGGTCGATCGCCTTCCGCCCCTGGTCGGCCAGCATCAGGGTCCGGTCGTCGATCTCGGCCATGGGTTTCTGCTCGAGAACCTTGAGCACCGAGGCGGCCGGCTGCTGCCCGAGCTGCGGATCGACCGGTCCAAGGACGGCGTGTTCGCTCATCACGATCTCGTCCGCCGCGAGGGCGATCAAGGTCCCCCCGGACATCGCGTAATGCGGAACGAAGACCGTGACTTTCCCCGGGTGCCTCTTGATCGCCCTCGCGATCTGCAGGGAGGCGAGGACGAGTCCCCCCGGAGTGTGCAGCACGAGATCGAGGGGAACGCTCGGATCCGTCATCTGGCAGGCCCTGAGGATCTCCTCCGAATCGTTGACGTCGATATACCGGAAGACCGGGAAGCCCAGGAAACCCATCGTCTCCTGGCGGTGCACGAGAAGGATGACGCGGGAGCCCCGCATCTTCTCGATCCTCGCGATCAGGCGCTGCCGGGAGGCCTCGAGCATCTTCTGCCGGAGGACCGGCTGCAGGGTGATCAGCATGAAAAACAACCAGAAGAAATCGCCCATCGTCTCGCTCAGCCGAAGTTCCGGAAAGTGGGCCCGCGGGAGGGAGACCATCCCGCTTCGAAACCGAATTCGTCCCGTTCGAATCTCCGGGTATGCCGCCCGAGGAGGAACAAGGGCAGCAGCAGGATCCCCGCCGCGAAACCGCCGACATGCGCCCAGAATGCGATCCCCCCCGCCTGCTCGGGACCGACGAGCGCCATCGAACCGCTGACGAGCTGGAGCAGGAACCAGTATCCCAGATAGGCGACCGCGGGAATCTCGAAGAAGAACGGTAGGAAGAGGATCGGGACCATCAGGATCAGCCGGCTGCGGGGGAAGAGAACGAAATAGGCCCCCATGACTCCGGCGATGGCCCCGGAAGCGCCGACGGCGGGGACCGTCGAATCGTGATTCACGAACCCGTGGACGACACCGGCCGCGATCCCGCAACCGAGATAGAAGAGGAGGAAGCGCGTCGGACCTAGGCGGTCTTCGACGTTGTCGCCGAAGATCCAAAGAGTCCACATGTTGCCCAACACGTGCATCCATCCCCCGTGCAGGAACATGTTCGTCAGGAACGGCCAGTAGTCGTCCGCCGGGAAGCCGACCCAGACCGCCCAGTCCGGATGGGAGTAGCGGGCGGGAACGATGCCGAAGAGATGGAAGAGGGCCTCGAGCTGCGCAGGCTCCAGCGAGAGTTCCAGGAAGAACACGAAGGCGTTCACCCCGATCAAGGCGTAGGTCACGACTGGGGGAGAGCGGTGGGGAATGCTGTCCTGGATCGGGAACATGCGCGTCTCGGGAACGGGTGAGGAGCCCGAACCCTCTCCGGGATACGCGGATCATGCCTCCGGAAACCTCCGGGCGCCAGGAACGGGATCTTCCCCGGAAGTCCGCGCATTCCCTTCTCCCCGCTCCCCCGGCAGGATGAAGGGGGCAAGGCCCCCTCTTTCCGAGCCAGGCTCCTCGACCTCCCCCGGAGGTCACGACCAGGGACCCCGCCTCATGGAAGCCCCGAAATCCGATCCCCTCGACTTCCCGTTCCTCCGCCGTTCGATCCTCGGCTCCGACGCGGCCTTCGAGACGCCCTTCGGACGGCGGTTGATGGTCTACGCCGACTACACGGCCTCGGGAAGGGGACTGACCTTCATCGAGGACTACCTGAAACGCCTGCAACGGACCTACGCGAACACGCACACCGAGGACGATGTCTCCGGGCGCAGCATGTCCAAGCTCCTGCATGAGGCGGAGCGGATCATCAAGAACGCGGTCCACGCTGGGCCCGGGGGGCGGATCCTCGCGGTCGGGGCGGGATCGACGGCGGCCATAGACCGATTCCAGCGCATCCTTGGCGTCCAGTTCGCCCCGGCCACGAGAGCCCTCCTGCTCGGCATCCTCGAGTCGGGGCTGGATCCCTCGCGGATCGAGGAGGTCCGGCGCCTCCTCGCCGAACGCCGGCCGGTCGTCTTCGTCGGCCCCTTCGAGCATCACTCCAACGAGGTCACCTGGCGCGAGGGGCTCGCCGAGGTCGTCGAGGTCGGTCTCGCCCCGGACGGAGGGCTCGACCTCGCCGACCTCGAACGCCTCCTCCGGGAAGACCGCTACAAGAACCGCCTGCGCATCGGCTCCTTCTCGGCCGCCTCGAACGTCACGGGCATGCGCACCCCGGTCCACGAGGTCGCCCGCCTCCTGCACGCCCACGATGCCCTCGCCTGCTTCGATTACGCCGCCTCGGCCCCCTATGTCCGCATCGACATGAACCCCGAAGCGGGCCCCGAGGGCGGCGACCCCTCCCTCGACGCGATCTTCCTCTCGCCGCACAAGTTCCTCGGGGGCCCGGGCGCGGCCGGCATCCTCGTCTTCCAGGAGCGGATCTACCCCAGAGACCTGCCTCCGACCGTGGCCGGGGGCGGAACCGTCGCCTACGTCGGCCCCGACGACCACGACTTCCTCGACGACATCGAGGAGCGCGAGAAGGCGGGCACTCCCGGCGTCCTCCAAACCTTCAAGGCCGCCCTCGCGATCGAACTCAAGGAGAGGATCGGGGTCGAGCGCATCGAGGCGCGCGAGCGCGAACTCCTCGAGGCCGCCTTCGCCCAGTGGAGGAAGAACCCGAGGATCGAGATCCTAGGCAACCCCGATCCCGCCCGCAGGATCGGGATCGTCTCCTTCAACCTTCGTTGTTCCGGAGGGCTCACCCTCCATCCCCGGTTCGTGACCGTCCTCCTGAACGATCTCTTCGGGATCCAGTCCCGGGCGGGTTGTTCCTGCGCCGGGCCCTACGGCCACCGCCTCCTCGACATCCAGGGTGAACTGGCCGAACGCTACCGCCGCCAGGTCCTCGAGGGATACCAGGGAATCAAGCCCGGATGGTGCCGCGTCGGCTTCCATTACACGATGGACGAGGTCGAGGCCGCCTACATCCGGGACTGTGTCGACTTCGTCGCCGAACGGGGCGAGCGCTTCCTCCCTCTCTACGATTTCGATCTCGTCAGCGGCGCCTGGACGCACAAGGCGCAGAAGGACTTCGAGGAGGTCTTTTCGCTGGACGAAGCCCTGAAGACCCGAGGGATCCGGGAGGAGAGCCTCCCCGAGGGGGAACGGAAGACCCTCTACGCATCCTTCCTCGAGGAGGCGCGGACCCTAGCGGAGAGCCTTCCCGAGCCGGAGGTCGGCCGCAGACTCGAGGGGGAATGCGGCGAGCTTCAGTTCTTCCCTCTCCCCTGAGGAAGCGGGCGGCGGGGGAACCCCTGGAGCAGCCGCCCGAACCAGGGGAGGGTCGAAAGCAGGAGGAGCGCAGAGGAGAGGCCGAGCCAGAAGGGACCGCGGGAGGGATCCAGGGCGAGAAGGATCCGGCCGAGCGCCGCCGAAAAGAAGAAGAGGCCGAAGAGGACCGTAAGGAGGCTCGGCTTCCCGACGAGTTCGGAACGCGGCCCGTGGGCCAGCGTGACATGGAGGCCGATCGACAAGGCCGGCAGGGCGAAGCCCAGGAGGAAGACGAGGTGGAGCCCCGCCTGGAAACGGTCCCCGAGGGACGCAGCGAGGAAGTAGCCCACCGGGATCATCCAAGTTCCGAACCACAGGAAGCGGCGGTGGAGCCCTGGTTTCTCCGGAAGGCGGAACAGCTCCGCCGACCAGAGGAGAAGGAAGAGGGCGAGAGCCCCCCGGAGCCCGAAGGCGACGGACCGCAGGAGTTTTGGCTCCGCCTCGCTGCTTCCGAGCAGCAACCCGTGCTGGAGGAAGAACGAGGCGACAAGCAGGAGGATACAGGCGAGATGCAGCCCTCTCCGCCCCCAGGTGGCAGGGCTCATGTCGGGGACCGGGGCACCGCGCATCAAGAGCGGGAGGACCATCCCCCCGAGTCCGAGCACGAGCCCGAAGAACATCCCCTCGAGAAGGAGACCCCGGCCGAGATGGACCCAGGGATTCGCGACGAGGAGGCCCTCCGCCCCTTCCAGGAAGGAGGGGGCGAACCCCAGGATCGCGGCCCCGGCGAGCCCCGCCCCCAGGGAGGCCGGAATCCAGACGAAGCAGTCCGGAGCCCTCCTCCGCGCAAAGGGGGGCCGGAGTCGGCGCAGGCTAAATCCGAGGAGGCAAAGCGCCAGCGCACTCCAGACGGCCAGCCCCGCGTCCTGGAAGCCGAGCGCGGAAAGGACGGTCGCGAGGGGAGGCGCGGCCAGACCGAGGAGGACCAGGAAAGTCGCGGGCGGGGGGCTCGAGGTGCGCCGAGGCAGGGCCGTGAAGAGGAACCCGCAGGCGAAGGCGCTCAGGAAACCCTGGACCTGGGCGGAGGAATGGAACAGCGGCCGGTAGCGCGGGGTCCAGCCCAGAGCGAAGAGGAGCCAGTGCAGGATGCCGGCCCAGAGGAGGAGCCCCCCCAGGGGGAAGAAGAAGAGATAGGGCTCCCTCCGCAGGAGAGGCAGGTCTCCGTACTCCTCCTTCCAGTCCGCCATCGTCCGCTCTCCTCTCCCGTTCCTCTCTCCGGACGGAAACGAGGATTCCCCGCTCTCCCCTTCCGCGCAACCGTGATCTCCCCCGAGCGGCCGTGGTTCCGGGAAACCGCTCTCCCGGAACCCCGCCCTACCCCCTCCCCGCGTCGGCGGGCGAGGGCTAGCATCCCCCTTTCCCGACCACGGGTCCTCGAGGACCCGGACTCCACGGAGAGCGCGACATGCCTGAAGCCGACGACAAGCAAGCAAAGAGTTTCCACACAGACCGCCCCCAGGAGACCCCGGGTTTCTTTCTCAAGGGCTGCGGCGCCCTCGACTGGGGCATGCAGAACCGGCTTTCGCGGATCTTCGATCCGGACTCCGGCCGGACCGTCATGCTCGCCGTCGACCATGGCTACTTCCAGGGGCCGACGACCGGCTTGGAGAGGATCGATCTCGACATCGTGCCCCTTCTCGGATGGGCTGACACCCTGATGTGCACCCGGGGGATCCTGCGCAGCGTGATCCCCCCGACCTTCGCCAAGGGGGTCGTCCTCAGGGCAAGCGGCGGTCCGAGCATCCTGAAGGAACTCTCCGACGAGCATCTCGCGATGTCGATCGAGGAGGCCGTGCGCCTCGACGCCGCGGCCCTCGCGGTGCAGGTCTTCATCGGGGGCGAGCACGAGAGCCGTTCGATCCGGAACATGACGAGGCTCGTCGACGCGGGGAACCGGCACGGTATTCCTACCCTCGCGGTCACGGCGGTCGGGAGGGAACTGACCCGAGACGCGAAATACATGCGTCTCGCCGTCCGCATCTGTGCCGAACTGGGCGCGACCTACGTCAAGACCTACTTCGTGCCCGAGGACTTCGAGACGGTCACCGCCTCCTGCCCCGTCCCGATCGTCATCGCCGGAGGCAAGAAGCAGCCCGAACTCGACGCCCTCCGGATGGCCTCCCTCGCGATCCGGCAAGGCGCATCCGGTGTCGACATGGGCCGCAACATCTTCCAGTCCGAGCATCCGGCCGCGATGATCCGGGCCGTGCGCGCGGTCGTCCACGAGAACGCGAGCCCCGAGGAGGCCTACGACCTCTACCGGGACCTCCGGGAGGAATCCTGACCGGACCTCGGGACCTGACCCGCCCCCCCGACGGCCGGTCCGAAATCCCCTCCCCACCTCGGGGAGAGAAAGGTCTCAGCGGCCGACTCGGAAGCGCATGCCCTCACTCAACGCGAAGGCGCGGAAGAAGCCCCCGCCGTTGTCGATGACGACCCACTGGCCATGGAAGACCGCGCCCAGGATCTTCGGATCGACGGGGATCGGCAGCGGACTCGAGGCATCCCCGAAGCCATCCGTCAGGAGGCCGGCGACGTAGAACGGCGTGCCGACCTGGATCTTGCAGGGGAGGGTGTTCGGGGTCCCCCGCGTGGAGAGGAAGAGCCCCGCGATCGAAAGTGGGCGTCCGTTCCGGAGTCCGATCCGGAAACCGGAGGCTCCGAGTTCGGGACGGGAGGGCAGACCGCCTGCGAAGATCGCGGGCACCCTGCCGCCGCTCCCCGCGCAGCCCGCGCCGTATTCCCGGGCCAGCGGAAGAGGATCCCCGAGCAGGACCTGGACGGCGGCGGCGCCCTGGTTCAGGACGACCAGGTCGGGAAGGGCGTCGCCGTCCAGCCTCGCCCAGGCGAAGGCCCGGGGGCCGAGCCCCGCCGGGACCGCGAGGACGTCCTCGAAGGCTCCCCTGCGGAAGTTCCGCAACCTCGTGACCTTCCGTTCGGTCGCGTGGAGCACGACGACGTCGCGCGCGGCGCGGCCGAAGCCCGTATCGTCCTGGAGTTCCTCGATCGAGACCGCGACCGCGTCGGCGTCGACGCGGAAGGGGGAGTTCGCGACCTGGGCGAATCCGCCGCCGCTCCGGCCGAGATAGACGTGGAGGCCCCCCGGGGCCCCCGAGGTCACGGCGACGAGATCCACGCGTCCGTCGAGGTCCAGGTCCCCGGCCGCAAGACCGCTTCCCGACTTGCCGATCGCGTAGCCGGTCGGCCCGGTGAAGGTCCCCGCGGTTGTTCCGGGTTTCCAGATCTGGATCCGATCCGAGGTTCCCCGGTTCGTCGAAACGTCCAGCCCGCAGAGTTCGAGCTTCCCGTCCTTGTCGAGGTCCACGAGAAGGACCTCGCGGATCTCGCGCAGCACGCCGGGGACGGCGGCCCCCGCGCTCAGGACTCCGGCCTTGTTCGTCAAGACGACGATGCCTCCGTCCTTGAAGACCCGGTCCCCCTGGTAACCGACGGCAAGGTCGTCCTGGAAGACCCCGTCGATCTGCCCCGAGGCGAGGGAGGTCGGGACGGCGTCGTTCTTCGTCCCGTCGAGGTCGAAGGGCGCCCCCGCGGTGAAGCCCCCCTTTCCGTCGTTCTTGAGAACCCGGACCGTTCCGTCCCGGCAGGCGACGGCGAGGTCGAGGCCCTTGGCGCCGCTGAACTCCCCGGTCGCGAGGACGAGGGGGCCGCCCGGGACCGTGACGCTCTTGGCCGGAATCGACGTGAAGTCGGTCCCGCCCGATCCGAAGCGGACCGTCACTCGATTCGCCCCGTTCATCGCGATCGCGAGGTCGAGCTTACCGTCCCCGTTGAAGTCGCCGGTCGCCATGTCGGCGGGTCCGGTTCCGGTTCCGAGGGAGACGGGGACCGGCACGGCGAGCCCGGGGAATTTCTTGGATGGGGAAAGGTCCTGGATCGCGGGGTTTCCGACGGCGATGAACTTCGAGGGCCAGCCGCTGTTCGTCCGGAAATCGCTGAAGGCGTTCCCGCTCATCGGGAAACTTCCCGCCGAACTCACGTAGACGCTCGTCTGCGCGCCGATCACGTTCCCGGCGGCCGAACCCCCGTTCGTCCAGACGTTGAGCCCCCACCCGCATCCGCCGATCCGATTGGAATCGAATTTCGTCGTCCCCCCTCGGGGGGTGTAGAGATAGAAGCCGGTCTTGCAGTCCAGGATCCGGTTGTGCGTGATCAGGTTCAGGCCCGATGAGGCGGTCTGGTAGACGAGGACGCCGACCGCGTTCCAGGAGGAAGGGGTGTACCAGATGTCCCGGATGAGATTGTCCTGGACGACGAAGCCCCCTCCCCCCGTTCCGAGCTGGATTCCGTTCTGCGCGGCCTTGCCCGACCCGAGGGGGCCCGCCCCCTCGACCACGCAATGCCGGACCGTCCCCTTCAAACCGTCGCCGCCGAGGACGACGCCGACCTTGTTCCAGTCGTGGATCCAGCAGGACTCGAGGAGGATCGTCGAGGGGTTGGCGGCGTTCTTCCCGACCGCGATGAATCCGACGCGGGTCTGGGCCCCGTTCGGAGGATTCGCGCCGGCATTGCGCAACTCGCAGCGGACGAGACTGCCGGAGGCCCCGTCACTGTAGAGAGCGCAGGTCAGGTAGGCAACGCCCGCCCCGAGGCGCATCGCGTCCAGGGTCAGGTCTCGGAGATCCACCCTCGTTCCGACTCCGTGCACGAGGATCGGACCGGACCAGGTCCTCGTCCCTCCCCGGTAGGGAACGGTCCTGCGGAAGGAGGCGTTCGCCTGGAGGACCGTTCTTCCGAGACCGCTCCCGAGGATCGTCAGCTTCTTCCCGGCCTTGACCTCGATGCCCTCGAGGAAGCCGGCGGTTCCGAACACGCCCGGGCCGACATGGATCCTCGCCCCGGAAGGAGAGGCCGAGGCGGCATGGGTCACCGTGCGCCAGGGACTCGCTGCGGTCCCCGGATTCGTGTCCTTCCCCTGGAGGGAGACATAACGATCTTGGGCGCAGAGGGGCAGACAGAACACGAACAAGGCGGGGATCGCGAACTTCATGGCAGGCTCCCTTCAGGAGTATCGGGTCGAGAGCCGCAGATCCTAGCGCGATCCCCTCCTTCTGTCCGTGCCCCCGGGGAATCCCCTTTGCGGCCGTCTACATCACGGCCTCGATCCCGAGGTCTCCGAAGCCCTTTTCTGCGAAGTTCTTGCGGAACATATCCCGCAGCTTGACCGCCTGCGTGTCGTAGGCCTCCTTGTCCTCCCAGGTGTTCCTCGGGTTCAGGATCTCGGACGGGATCCCGGGGCAGGAAACCGGCATGCGAAGCCCGAAGACCGGATGCTCGACGTATTCGACCCCGTCCAGGGTCCCGTCGAGGGCGGCGTTCAGCAGGGCGCGCGTATGGCGGATCGAGATCCGTTCCCCGACTCCATAGGGCCCTCCGCCCCACCCCGTGTTCAGGAGGATGCAGCGCGTCTCATGCTCGGCCATCTTCGCCGCGAGCAGCTTGGCGTAGACGGAGGGATGCCTCGCCATGAAGGGCGCTCCGAAGCAGGCGCTGAAGGCGGCGACAGGCTCGGTGATGCCGACCTCGGTCCCCGCGAGCTTGGATGTGAATCCGGAGACGAAGTGGTACATGACCTCGCGGGGCGTCAGCATCGCGACCGGCGGCAGCACGCCGAAGGCATCCGCCGTCAAGAGGACGATCGTCTTCGGATGGGGACCCTTCGCTCCCTCCATGACGTTCGGGTTGCAATCGAGGGGATACGAGAAACGCGTGTTCTCGGTTATCGAACGATCTGTGAGATCCAGCTCCTGGGGATCGGTCTCCTCCAGGGCTTTTCCGGGAAGGGGGGGGACGTTCTCGATGATCGTGCCCTTCATCGAGAGAGCGGCGGCGATGACGGGCTCCGCTTCCTTGTTCAGGTCGATGAGCTTCGCATAGCAACCGTCCTCGAGGTTCGAGATTCCACTCGAGGTCCAGGCATGCTCGTCGTCCCCGATCAGCCTCCGGTCGGGGTCCGCGGACAGCGTGGTCTTGCCCGTCCCGGAAAGACCGAAGAGGATCGTGCAGTCCCCCGACGATCCGACGTTCGCCGAGCAATGCATGCTCAGATGGCCCATGCCCGGAATCAGGTGGTTCATGACCGTGAACAGGGATTTCTTGTTCACTCCGCAATAGTCCGCGCGGCCCACGATCAGCACGAGCTTCCCCTCGAGATCGAGAATGACCGCCCGGGCCGATTTGCTTCCGTCACGCTCCGGAACGCAATGGAAGGAAGGAACGTTGAGGATCGTCCAGCGCTTCCCGTCCTCGTTCTCGACCCCTTCCACATTCTTGGGGAACATGTTGTGCACGAACATCGCGTGGGTCGCGTATTCCCCGACGAAACGGACGGGGACGGCGTATTCGGGATCCGCACCGCAGTAGACGTCCTGGACGTAGAGTCTCGCCTTCTTCGCGTTCAGGTGGGCGATGACACGATCCCGCAGGCCCTCGTACGAGGCCGGGTCGTACTTCTGGAAGTCTTTCTTCCACCAGACCTCGTCCGCGATCCCCGGCCAGGCGACGGCGAAGGTATCCTGGACCGGCCGGCCCGTGCAGCTCGGATCGGTGTAGAAGATCAGGGGGCCATCCTTGCCGAGCTTCGTCGCGTGCGCCTTCGGCTCGTCGTCGGGCCCCCCGGGCCGGACCCGGCCCCGGTCGTTCGCCAAGGCCTCGTCGAAGAGCCTGTCCTTCGAGAGGCCGTACAGGTATTCGACCGATTCCAGGCCGAAAGCCGTTCTCAGTTGTTCTTGGAAGGAAGTCATCGAACTGAACCCCGTCGTCGTAGTCATGGTCACCCTCTCCCCGGCCCGTCCAAGGCCTGCGAAACCGGTTTTGGAACCGCGGAACACAAAAGATTCCGCGCGGCCTCCCTCCTTCCCGCGCCCCGAGAGGGGAGGACGGAGAAGCGATCGACCGGCCTGGTCTCCCGGCTGAAGGGAAGGATTCAAGAGGAAGGGGGAGGGGAGCGCAACCAAAGGAAACGGAGATCGGAGGTCGGAAGCCGGAGGCGGGGAGATCGAAGGGAACCCGCGGGTCCTCATCCCCTCCTCGAAGCTCCCGCTTCCAGAAGGTCGTAGCCGCCGGGTCTTCCCGGGGGATCGGCAGAATGTTCCGTTGCAGGTTTCTTACCTGCGGACGGGTGGGGACTTCGCAGGAACGCCTTCCCCTCCGTATGCATGTTTTTTGGGCGCTCCGCCTGCGACAAGGAACCGCAATGAACTGGAAACGCCCCCTCGCCCTCCTCCTGGCCCTCGCCCTCGCCGCCGGCCACTTCCTCTGGCTGCGCTCCGACTGTCCTCCCGCCTGGACCAGCCCGGACGCCAACGGGTACTTCGCCCAAGGGGCTTTGATCGCAACAAGGGGAACCGACCACATCGAACCTGAGAGTCCGCTGATCCACCTCGGCATCCATTGGCTCGAAGCGCCGAACGGGGATTTCTACAGTCGATATCCCCCGGGAGTCGGCGTCCTGACCGCGATCCCCTACCGCCTCTTCGGTCCTCACACGGCCGTCTACTTGCCCCCCCTCCTCGCGAGCCTTTCGGTCCTCCTTCTCTTTCTCCTCGCGCGCGGGATCGTCGGGGATACCGCCGCCCTCGGCGCATCCGTCCTCCTCGCGATCCAACCCGACCTGAATTACCACGCCCTCAACTGGGGAGCGCACACCCACGTCGAGTTCTTCCTCCTCCTCGGCCTCCTCCTCCTCGTCTCCTGGAGTCGGAACCCCTCGAAGGGAAAAGCCTTCGCCGCGGGCCTCGTTCTCGGTGTACTGCCCTCCCTTCGCTACGCCGAGGCCGTGGCGGGCCTCGGCGTCGGGCTCTTCCTCTGTCTCGAGGCTTGGAGACGGAGAGGACGGGTCCCGGACATCTTCCTCGCCCTCGCCGGGGCCTTGATCCCCGTCGGTCTCCTGATGTGGCGGAACGCCGGGGCCTTCGGCTCCCCCTTCGACACCGGTTACGCCCTGACCGGCGAACAGCAATACGGCTCGGGTTTCCGCCTCGAGTTCCTCGAGAGCAAGTGGACCCCGTACCTCGAGGCCTTGATGGGTCCCGGAGTCGGTCTCGTCTTCGCGTTCGGCCTCGGGGGGCTCGTCCTGATGGCGGCGCGGAAGCGGACCCGGAATCTGGCCATCCTCCTCCTCGGAACGATCCTCCCGATCTTCCTCGTCTACTCCGCCTACTACTTCGGCGGAGGGGGGAACAATCTCTTCAGCGGACTCCGCTTCCTTCTTCCGACCGTCCCGCTCTGGTTCCTCGCGGGGTTCTTCTTCCTCCGCGAGATCGCCGTGACGCGGAGCCTGCGCGCCGCGGTCGCAGTCCTCCTCCTCCTGCAGGCCGCGATCTGGGTCCCCTCCACCCTTCGCCGGAACCGCGAGGCGGGCAAGGGCATCGAGCGGATCGCCGTCGCCCGGGACTTCCTGAAGGACCGCGTTCCGCCGGGGGCCGCCCTGGCCGCGGACCGCCGGCTCCAGGAGTCCCTGGCCTGGCATCCCGAGTGGACCCTCCTGGACGACAGCCTGCTCGCCTCGGTTGGAACGACCGGGCGCGGGCGCTTCGGGCGTTTCGGCAGGCCTCCCCGGCGGAGCCCACCCTCCCCACCGAGACCCGGAGCCGAGGTCCCGCCGGGGGCTCCGCCTCCTCCCGTCCCCCCCCGCGCCGGGGATCCCTACCCCCGTTTCCGCCGCGCCTCCCCGATGCAGCGGGAGAAGGGCGCTAAGCTCCGCGCCCGCTACAACGTCCCCGACGTCGAACTCAGGGCCGTGCGCATCGTCGAGGATCTCTACGACCTGGCCGACCGCAAGGAGGGGATCTACTGGCTGACCTCGAGACCCGAAGCGCTCGATCGAGTCGAGGACTACCTGATCCCCGGCGATCGCTTCGTCGAGATCGGGAAGATCCGCCTGCCCCGGGATCTCGAGGCCGAGGCGCGCCGCAGGCGGCGCGGAATGTTCGGGCGGGGCTTCGGTAGGATGGGAGGGCGGGGCCTTGGAAACTTCTTCAGCATCCCGGCGGGCCAGAGATTGACACTCTTCAAACTCGTCCGCGCGGGCCTCGACGAGGAGAAGACGAAATAAGACCTCACCGTCTCGAAGGACGGCGGCTCCTCAGTCCCCTCCCGAGGTCGCCGTCCCGGCCCCGCAGGACCTCATCGAGGAAGCGGTCGATCCAGACCGTGACGGGATCCCCGGGGACTCCAATCCTGGAGTTGACGAGTCCGTGCGAATAGGGCTTCGCATGGATCGTCGTCGCAACCCCGCCGATCGCGCGGAGGGCCCGGGCGAAGGCCTCGGACATGTCCTTCGCATCCTTCCGCAATCCGGTGTGGAAGATCAGGAAGGGCGGATATCGACGGCCCTTCGCCAGGTGCCGGATCGGTGAGGCGTCGGCCTGGACCCGCTCGTCCCGCCCGAAGGGCCGCAGGTACAGGTTCCTCGCCCAGGCGGCCTTCTTGTAATCGCGCAGGAGGACGGGGAGATCGAAGGCGGCCGTGTCGAGGACGATGACCCCCTTCAGGATCGAGAGGTCCTTCCCGTATTCTCCGAGTCTGCGGGCGTCGGTCGCGACGAGGGCCGCGAGATGGGCCCCGGCCGAATGGCCCATCACGAAGATCCGTTCCGGATCGCCGCCGTATTCCACGACATGGTCGTGGAGGAAGGCGAGGGCCGCCGCGACGTCCCGAACATGCTCCGGATGCCGGACCTCGGGCGTCAGCCGGTACCCGAGACTCGCGAAGCAGAACCCCCGCCCCGTGAAATACCGGGCCTTGAGTCCGGAGACCGTCAGGGAACGTTTTCGTCCGAAGGCCCACGCCCCCCCATGGATCATCACGAGGACCGGAAGGAGACGGCCTCTTGCGGCCTCCGCCTCCGGTTCGCGACCGGTCTCCGCCGGAAGGTAGAGATCCAGGGTCCGCCGATCCCCGGGCTCGGTCCGACTCTGCCCGGCATAGGGTAGGTCCAGGACGCGCCGCATGGAGGGCCGCGCGGGGGCCTTCTCCCGCTTCCCCGTAACCTGCGGGTACGCGGGGGCGAGCGGAAGAAGCACGGAAAGAAGCAAGGAAAGGGCCTTCCGAGAGAGACTCATTTCGTGATCACCGGGGCGACGGAACGCTTGAGGAAGAGAAGGGCGAAGCTCGTATCGACGACTCCGCCGCGGCTGCTTCCCTTCGAGTTCCAGGCGCCGCTCCGCCCCTGGAGGAGAAGGAGCTGCATCGCGCCGTCGAAATACCAGTCGAAGGGTCCGAGCCTCGCGATGCCGGAGAGTTCGCAGGTCCGCTCGAGCGAATAAAGGTAATAGTAGTACCAGGCCTTCTCGCGGAACGGGTTGTGCCGGACGTCGTAGTGCGCCAACAGCCAGGCGAGCCCCCGCCGTCTCGCCTCGTCGATCTTGCCGAGGAGGCGGCCGTCCTTCGTCTTGGCTCTATTGAGGGCGTCCTGGACAATCGCAAGGCAGGTGACCCCCGCGCAGGTCATCGAACCGTAGGCAGGGAGGATCCTCGGCGCCGCGCGACGGCGCGTCCCGGTCGTCCGCTCGGGCTTCCGGTAGTTGAAGCCCCGGGGCTTCAACTTCCGGCCCCGGGCACGCGTCCGCGCCTTTTCGCCCTTCCCGTCGGCGAGTTCCTTGTAGGTCGTGATCGAGAGACGAATCTCCTCCCGATCGGCCGGAAGCTGCTCCCGAAGAAAATGCCGGCCGAGCCCGACCCATGCTTCCTTCGGGACTTTCAGGCCGCAGCGTTCGGCTGCCTGGAGGCCGAGGACGGCGAACTGCGTGTTCGAGTTGTCGAATCCCTCATCGCCCTGATAGTGGAACCTCCAGCGGTCTCCGCCGCTCCGGCTCCGATTCGCGAGGAGGGCGGTCAGCCAATCTTCGAGGAGTTTCCGGTCCTTTTCCGGGAGGTTCCGTTTCCCCGGTCCCGGAATCAGGCCCTCGCGGATCTGTTGCATCTCGTTCGGAGGTTCATACAGGGCTTCGAGGGCCTGGATCGCGACCCCGATCTCGTAGGTCTGGGGAGGCCGCTCCTCTCGGACCCGCCGAAGCAGGGCTCGGATCCCGGGCGTATCCCGATCCGGATTGGATTTCAGGAGGGCGAGCAGGGCGAGGGCCGCCCGGCCGTAGGAGAGGTTGCGGCGCCCGGCGAGCCAGAATTCCCCCCGTTCGATCGCTTCTCGGACCCTCCGCCGGAAAGCCGGACTCCCGGGTCGGATTGTCCCCTGGAAGACCCAGTGTTCTTCGATCTCGAATTTCCGCTCCCCTTCTTCCGGGATCCGGATCCTCCCCTTGAAGACCGCGTCGAACCCCAGGACCCGCCCCCGGATCGCGTCGACGAGACGGGACACCGTAAGACGCCCCTGGAGGAGGACCGCCTTTCCGAGGAGACCGGGAAAACCCCGCGCACGGACGAAACGCCCGTTCCCCCGCCCCTTGCTGCTTCGGGCCCGGGCCTCTCCGGAGAACACGAAGAGCCCCTCCTGTCGGATCTCCCGGGGATCCTCGAAGGCTCTGGTCTTGAAGCCTCCCTGCACGATCACGGGATCGGTGTCGTAGAGATCCGCGAAACGGCGTTTCGCCTTCAGGGTCCGCCCCTTCACCGGTTCCTTCCCCGACAGGGTCAACGCAAGCGCGGGAACGAGATCCAGCAGGCCCGGACGGCGCGGAAGGAAACGCGCACCGTCCCGGAGTTCGTAGGCGTAGAAACCGGGGACCGCCATCCCCGTGAGACCCGCGACCTCGGGAACCTCCCCCCTCCGGCGGAACTCGACGAAGGCGTCCTCAGCGACCCTCCACGAAAGGCGCGGGGCCTTCGCCCCGGCCGGAGGACCCTCGGCCTGCCCCGGCAGAGCCGCAGCGAGGACCAGGGCCGCCGACAGACTGGAGCCTCGATGCATGCGGACCTTCGGTACTCTGGAAAGGAAGGGGGGCGGGACAGGCTTGCGAGTTGCTCGCAAGGTATCGTCCAGGGCGAGGAGAGTCGCCGGACCTTGTCCCGATTCTGTCAGGAAGTCGGGCACGAAGGTCCGAGAATAGCTCCGCGGGGACGGTCGAGCCGGGGACATCCACCCGGAAGGCCCGAGGAGTCTCCGGAACAACGTTCCCGAATGGAGGGCGGACATGGCATCGATCCGAGAGGAATACCGGAGCAAGTGCTGCAGCGCGGACGAGGCCGTCTCGCGGATCCGGAACGGAGACCACGTCGTCAAGGCCATGGCCGTGGCCGAGCCTCCGGCCCTTCTGGAGGCGATCGCGCGCAGAGTCGAGGAGGGGACCCTCGACGACCTGCATTTCTACTATTACCACGCGATGGATCACGCCGCCCGCACGATTCTTCGCTATGAACTCCTCGACCGGATCCACATCAAGTGCGGCTTCTTCCACACGACGGAACGCCGGATCGCCAAGCGGGCCCTCGAAGAAGGACGGAAGATCCTCGAGTTCATTCCGAACTCCTTCTCCGAGTTCCCGCGGCTCCTCCGGAGCTCCGAACTCCATGTCGACGTCGCGATCCTGACCGTCAGCCCGATGGACCGTTTCGGCTACTTCACTTTCGGAACGAATCACGACTATGGACCGGCCGCAGCGCGGGCCGCCCGTGCGGTCCTCGTCGAGGTCAACCCCAACATGCCGCGCATCAACGGGCGCACCCTGCTCCATATCTCCGAGGTCGACGCCGTCGTCGAGAACGAAACTCCGCTCCTCGAGGTTCCGGACGGAAAGATCCTTCCCGAGGCCGAGGACATCGCCGCACACGTCGTCGACCTCATCCCCGACGGCGCGACCCTGCAGATGGGCGTAGGCTGCATCCCTGATTTCGTCTGCCGCATGCTCGAGGACCGCCGCGATCTCGGCATCCACAGCGAATGCCTGACCCCGGGCCTGGTCGAACTCGCGAGAAAGGGGATCGCGAACGGAGCACGGAAGAACCTTCACCCGAGGAAGGCGATCTTCTCCTTCACCTGGGGGGACCGGAAACACTACGACTATCTCGACGACAATCTCTACTTCGAGGCCCATCCTGCCGACTACGTGATCAGCCCTGAAGTCGTCGCCCGCAACGACGACTTCATCTCGATCAACAGCGCGATCGAGATCGACCTCTACGGGCAGGTCAACGCGGAGTTCCTGAACAACCACCAGTACTCCGCGACGGGCGGCCAGCTCGATTTCGTCCGGGGAGCGCAGCGGAGCAAGGGGGGAAAATCGATCCTCGCCTTTCCTTCGACCGCGGCCGGGGGGAAGGCCTCGCGAATCGTTCCCCAGCTCAAGGGTCCCGTCACCGACACGCGGCTGGACACCCAGTGGATCGTCACCGAGTTCGGAGCGGCCAATCTCAAGGGAAAGAGTTCGACCGAGCGGGCGAAAGCCCTGATCTCACTGGCCCACCCCTCCTTCCGGGAGGAGTTGGCGAGCGAAGCAAAGCGCCTCTACCTGATCTGACGGCCGCGGGAAGGTTTCGGGATCCCATTCTTCTCCGGGTTCCGGCGGGGCTCGGCGGTTCGACTCTCCGTCCGGAGGAGTCGAACCCTCGATGGGAAGGGAAGCAGGACGATCTTCGAATCCCGATCCGGATCCATCCTCGATCGGACTCCCCCCGCCTTGCTGTTCAAGTCCTCGCGACATGGGTATTTTGCCTGGAACTCGTCTCCCACCCCCGGCGGTCATCGCCATTCCACGCCGGCGTGGGCACACCGTTTCGTTTCCACGTTCTGGAAGGAAACATGAGACGCACACTCTCCCTCTACACCTCTCTCCTGGTCCTCGCCTCTCTCGCGCATGCCGGAAATTGGAAACTCCGGGTTCCCGTGAAGTTCAAGGGTCCGGCCTACCCGGCCATGATCCAGTCGGTCGGTGGAGAGGTCGACTCTCCTCTGGCCGGGGACATCCTCGCGGTGTGGCTGAGTTCGAGGGCGCTCGCCGAACTTCGCATCCGCCCCGAGATCCTCGTCGTCGAACAGGACGGCATCGTGAGCCTCGACGGTGGGAACAAGGACAAGAAGAAAAAGAAGGGCGACCTTATGGAGCGCCGGCAGGCCCCTTCCTTTCTGACACCTCGCCGATGGTCCGAGTCCTCTTGAGTCTGGTCGGACTCCTCCTCGCCTCCGGGATCGCCTTGCTGATCCTGGGGATCGAAGGGGGCGAAGACCTGGTCCGCGCCTCCCAGCGCTCGGCGACCTCCCCGATCCGGGAGACCGGACCCTCGACGGAACAAGGGGAGAAGGCGGTCCCGCCGCTGCGGATCCCCGAATCCGGGAGGGCGCCCCGGAAGAAAGTCTCCGGCTTCGCCGCCACCCCGGAATGGACGGCCTTCCTCGCGGCCGCCCGCTCGGGGGAGGTCGAGGCGGCGAGGAAGTCCGCCGCCGCACTCCGCGCCCTCCTCCGAAAGGACGCCGCCCTACGGAACCAGGCCTTCGCGAAACTCGCCGACACCGACTTCGACCTGCAGTTCCGCATGGCTCTCCTCCTCGTACTCGCGACCCTTCCGAACCCGGGGGTCGACGCGTCCCTCTGCGAAGCCCTAGGACCGCCGCCCGTCGACCCCGCTCTCGCTCCCTGGCTCCTCCTGGCCCTCGGAGCCTCGCGCAGCTCCCCGGACCGGGACGAGATCTTCGACATGGGCGACCAGCCTTGGGGAGAGCCGGGTCCCTTCGGCCTCGGGATCACGATTCGGCGGGAGATCGCGGATCCGAGGACCCGTTCGGTCCTGATGGGGCGACTGCGCTCCTCCGGGAACCCCGACGAACGGCGCGCCGCCGCGATCGCACTCCGCCATTCGCTGGCCGATCCCCTCGTGAGGGACTCCTTCCTCTCGGCCCTCGGAACCGAGGGGGAGGACCGGGTTGCCGCCCCTCTCGGCGAGGCCCTGGCCCAGACCTACAGAGAGGAGGGAGGTAAGGACCCGAGGATCCCGGCCCTCCTGATCCGGCGGGCCCGGGATCCGTCCCTTCCGGTCTTCCGTTTCCAGATCCTGGACGAACTGCGGGGCCTTCCGCTCGCCGCTCCCCAACGACGCGACCTCGCGGGCCTCGCGAAGGCCAGAGCCCCGGCGGAAGCGCGCCGCTTCGCCCTCGAAGTCCTGACCGACGCGCGGAACTCCCCGGAAGAACGGAAGGAGGTCGGAGGACTTCTCCTCGACCTGATGCGCAAGGATCGGGACGCCCTCGTCCGCGACCAGGCCGCCCGTCTTCTCCGAAGGCTCCCCCCCGGCAAGGAGATCGACCGTTGGCTCGAGTCCTCGGCCCGCACCGACCCAGCCTGGAACGTCCGCTGGTCGGCTCTCGACAGCCTGCTCAGCCGCCGGGGGCCCACCGCACTACGGCCCCTGCTGCGCCGCGCCGCGAAGGATCGCGACCTCCGCGTCCGCGCCCGGGCCCGGCAAGCGCTACGGATCGCCTTCGACCGGCGATAGGGGGACGCTTTCCGCGGAAAAAGTCGGGGGACGCCGCCCTCTCCAAGCGACGCCCCCCATTCCTCCGGAGTTTCGAAGTTTCCCGGAACGAACACCCGGGACGGAACCGAGCCGCCCCAGCGGAACCCGCCGACTCTTCCGGGAAGGAATTCCGTGTCATCTGCCGATCGATCCGGCCCCTCCGTTCGAGGTGGCCCATCGGATCGGCTTCGTATGGGGATTCAAGACGATGAACTGGTTGAAGAAGCGGACTCCGAGCAGGCTCCGCAGGCGCGGGAGCCTCACGGTGAAGATCATCGTCCGCGGGGTCGTCGGCATCGGACGCACGGTGAGTTCGTTCGTGCAGTAGATCGAGCAACCCTTCAATCCATAGGGGGTCAGGTCCAGCGGGAGCCGGATCGACCCCCAACGCGTGTTCGAGGCCCCGAAGTGGAGGACCGCCAGCGGATGCCGGGGCGGCCGGACGGAATGGGCGAGGATCAGCGAAAAGCTCGCTCCGATCGTCGGGACGCCGCGGTTGACGAAACTCACTCCGTTGCACCCCTTGCCGAAGAGCCGATAGGAGCCGGCCTGGGCCGAAAGGGCGGGGGCGAGACAAAGAGACAGAAAGAAGGGAAGGATGGCCTTCATCGGGACCTCCGTGGGATGAGATGTGGATGAGAGATCGGGAGAAGGCAAAACATTACCGTATAGTAAGCGGGAGATCAATACCCCCCTGGCGCGCCGGGCCGAAAAGGGTAGATTCGAGGAGGCTCCGCGTATTCCTCGAGGTCTTCCCCGGTCTCGTCGAGACCCTTCCCCGAATACCGGCTACCCGATGTCTCATTCCACTCCCCTCTCCTCAGTGACCATCCTCCGCCCGCGTGAAATCAACGAGCCCTACGGACCTCCTGGCCTGGAGCATCCCCGCTCGACGAGGCGGCGAATCCTCTCCACCCTCGGTATCTTCTGCGGAGGGTTGAGCCTCCCCCTCTTCGCCCCAGGACTCCTCTCACGAGCTTGGAGGGGGAACGGGGAGGCGAAGGCCGCCGAAGCACCGCCGAAGCCCGTCCCTCTCCTTCCCTCCTGGGTCCGGGAACTCGAAACCGCCCCCACGACCCGGATCCTTCCCCTCGCGGGTGAATACGAACGCCGCAGCCTGCGGGACCGGGTGGGTCCCGCAGCGGGACCGGCCTTCGAGCGCTTGCTCGCCCTCGCTCTTAGGAGTCCGGGGCCCCAGGCGGACCCAGCCGCGGCCTGCGCGCTCCGCTGCCTCGAACGCCTCGGACGTGAAGATCTCTGGACCTCGTGGATCCTCCCGATCCTCGAAGCCCGCGGCTTCGAGGAGACCCGGAAGGAACTGAAGGGCCTCCTCGCGCGTGCCCATGAACGGCGCAAGTGGATCCACCGGAGATAGACATCGATCGATGACCAGGACGAACGACAGAAACCGGACCCTCGGGCCGGGAGGTGGAAAATGAGCGGCCTCCTCCAGGGAGCCGGCAGTCGCTTCCGGATCGAACCGGATCCCCCGGTCGCCGGGAAGCCCTTGAAGGTCTTCTACCTCGGCCCGGCCACGACTGTCGAATGGCAGGTCGACGGCAAGGATCCGATCCGCGTCAAACCGAATACCGACGGGGGGTTCACGATCCCCTCGGTCCCTCCCGGAACGGAAATCATGTTCTCCGATCTTCTCGGACTGCCCGGCTACCTCCACCGGCGCATCGTGCATCTCCAATGAAGAAGCTCTCTCCGCACCACCCCCGTCCCCCCTGGAACCACTCCCGCCGAGGCCTCTTCTTCTCCACGGCTTTTCTCGGGCTCCTCCTCCTACCGGGCCCCGGTCTCTCCGCCCAGGAACTCGTGATCCCCAAGGCCTACGCCTCCTTCGAGGCCCCGGGGGCGAGCCAGTTCGCCCTCTCCGGTTTCTCCGCCCGACGGCAGCTCTTGATCGACGGGAACCTCCTCGCGACCCGTAAGGGGCAGATCCTCCGCGGGCTCACGCTCCGGCGCAGCACCGGGACGCACGGGACTTTCCGGGGAGGCATGGTCTGGATCGAGATCGTGATCTCCCACGCCGCCCGCGGGCCGCTTCGAGCCTCCCCCCTGTTCAAGATGAACGCGGGCTCCGACCGGACCCGCGTATACCGCCGCCTGCTCCGGCTCTCCCCCCCTCCGAAGAGCCCCACCGTCCCGGCGCCCTGGACCTCGCCCCAGGCCGTGACCTTCGCGTTCTCCACCCCGTTCCGGTACCGGGGCGGCGACCTCTGCCTCGAGGTGTTTACGCGACCGATGGGAATGAGCAGTGACCGGCTCTGGTGGCCGGTCGACACCTGGGTCCAGAAACCCGGGGGCGTCGAAACACGCTTCGGCACTTCGTGCCTCGGCGGAACCGACCCGAGACCCGCAGGGGTCGAGGCCGCGACCCTCCATCTCGGCGGGACCGCGGTCTTCCACCTGCGATCGAACGTCCTGCCCCCCTTCGGTCTCTTCGTCCTCGGAGGCAGCCGGACCCGCTTCGGCCTCCTGACCCTGCCCTACCCCCTCGATCGCTACGGCGCGAAGGGCTGCAGCCTCTACACGAGCTGGACCCTGCTCCTGCCGACCAGACCGAGGACCCTCCAGGTCAGCCGCAACCAGATCTTCCTCGCGGACATACCGATCCCCTCGTTCCGCAACCTCGCGGGCCGGAAGATCTACGGCCAGTGGATGCTCTTCGCCCCCCGGGCCAATCCGCTCCACACGAGATTCTCGAACGGGATCGAGGGGACCGTCGGGACACCCCCGACCGATCCGGGAGTCACCTGGATCGAAAGCCCCTTGCTCCTCGGCGCGATCGGACGCATCCTGCGCGGAAGGGTCCCCGTGATGCGTTTCGTTTTCGCCCGGAAATGAATCCGGACCTTCTGCTCCCTCCAAAGCAAAGGAGTCGAAGATCGTTTCCGATCCCCGACCTCGACCGAGCCGGCTCGCCCTCAAGATCTACTTCTTGAGGACACGGGTCCGTGGATGGAGCCAGGCCGAAGTCGCCGAACTCTGCGGGGTCCGCCAGGCGACGATCTCCCACATCGAACGCGGACGCTCGCTCCCGAACCTCGCCCTCGTTCTCGAGTTCTGCAAGCACTTCGATGTCAGTCCGACCTGGCTCCTGGATCCTAAGGCCCCACTCGTGCCGCGTCCCTCGGACGCCTGGAACACCCGGGAAGAGACGGCTGGGCCGGGCGCCTGGATCGAGATCGATCCCGAAAAGGGCATTCACACTCCGGACGGGAAACTCCTCTGTCCGATCGACACGGAAGCCCGGATCTGGAAGGACGAGGATCTCCTCCGCCGCCGCGCCGCCCTCAAGCAGGGCAAGTGCATCGCAGAACTCCGCGAGGAGGCGGAGAGGCGGCGGGTCGAGGAGGAAGAACGCCTGATCGAGGAACTCGTGCTCGAACTCGGCCTCCACCCGCGGAGACGAAGTCCTTCTCCTCCCTCCGGAACCGAGCCCCTCGGCGACCCGGACCCTTCATGGAAACCCGCCTGAATCCAGGAACCTTCCTGCTTCTACTCTCCTGCCTCGCGCCGGCCTGTGGAGGCGGGGTTCCCGCCCCCCCCGAGCGGACCCCCTGGCAGAGGAAGTTCGCGGGGAGTCCCGCCTGCGCCGAATGCCACCCGGAGGAAACGGAACTCTGGCGGGGAACGATGCACGAGAAGGCCCTCCGGCGTGCGGGACGGGGAACGCCCGAGGGGGATTGGAAGGCGCGCATGCCGGAGGAGATCCGGCCCGAGGGGGAGATCCCCTTCCTCCTCGGAGTCGCCCCCCTCGCCCAGCCCCTCGTTCGGGGCGAGGGCGGCCGGCTGCAAGCCTACGAGTACGCCTGGAGTACGAAGCCGAAGACCGAGGGCGGGCAACGGTGGTTCCCCCTTCATCCCGAGGAGAAGCTCGTCCCCGGCGATCCCCTGCACTGGACCGGGCGCCTGCACACCGCGAACACGATGTGCCTCGAATGCCACGTGACGGGCTTCGAGAAGGGCTACAACCCCGAGAAGGACCGCTATCGCTCGACCTGGGTCGAGGACGGCGTAGGCTGCGAGGCCTGCCACGGCCCGAGCGCGGAGCACGTCGCCTGGGCCCGAAACCTGCCGGCGAAGGCAAGGCGCCGGATCACGAAAGCACAGCGTGACGAGGCCCCGAAGGACCTGGGACTCGGAAGGCGTACCCCGCCCTGGCGACCCGGAGCCTGGAACCTCAAGACCGCGATCGCAACGCGCGACGTTCCTCCCGACCCGGATTCCGGCGCTTCCTGCGCACCCTGCCACGCGAGGAGGCGCCCCCTGCGCGCACGCCCCTCCGGCGGCGCCTTCCTCGACGACTTCAGGCCCGACCTCCTGGAAGAAACCCTGTATTTCCCCGACGGGCAGATGCGGGACGAGGTCTTCGTCTGGGCTTCGTTCCAGACGACCCGCATGCACGCGGCCGGAGTGACCTGCGCGGACTGTCACGAACCCCATGGACTGAAACCGAGGGCGGAGGGGAACGGGCTCTGCGCCCGCTGCCATCTCATGGAGGTCTTCAAGACTCCTAAGCACGACCATCACGGACCCGAGATCCTCGAGGTATCCCCCGAGGAATACGCCCGGGGGGGGCTGCGCTGCATCGACTGCCACATGCCCTTGCGCACCTACATGAGGATCGATCCCCGCCGGGACCACTCGTTCCCGGTTCCCGACGCCGAGACCGCGCTCGATCTCGACCTCCCGCTCGCCTGCCTCGGCTGCCACACGGCGGCCGACCGGAAGTGGGCGGCCGAGGCCATGCGGGACTGGAAGCCGCGCAGGGGCGCCGTCGCCCTGCGCCCCTTCACGAAGTTTCTCGCCCGCGGGAGAGCCCGCGAAAAGGGCGCACGCAGGGCCCTCCTCTCCCTCGCCGGGAACCCCGATCAGCCTCCGATCGTCCGCGCGACCGCTATCGAACTCCAGGGCCGTTACGAGCCCAGGGGGAACCCGATTCCCCAGGCGGTGGAGAAGGCCCTCTCCTCCGAGGATCCCCTCCTCCGCATGGCCGCGGCCTCGTGGATTCCGTTCCTTCCCGATCCGCTCGAGGCCGGCAGGCGGCTCTGCGCCGACGAGGTTCTCGCCGTGCGTCTGGCCGCGGCGCGGGCCTTCCTCTCCGAGCCCCGCTACTACGGGGACCCCGTGATCTCGAAGGCCCTGGCCGAATCCGAGGCCGCGTTCCGGGCGACGGCCGAGCGGCCCGAGGCCGCCCTCGGGCTCGCCGAACTCGCCCGCGCCCGCGGGGAGTGGACGAAGGCCGAGGACCACCTGCGCCGCGGACTCGAACGCGCCCCGGACCATGTCCCGCTCCGGGTCAACCTCGCCGACCTCCTCCGGGAACGCGGGCGCGACGAGGAGGGCGAGCGGCTGTTGCGCGCCGGCCTCGCGGGGGAGGGCGTCGCGGGCGCGGCCCGGGAATGGTTGCGGAAGTCCCCGGCTCTCCACTACGCCCTGGCGCTCCGCCTGATCCGCGCCGGGCGCCTGGCCGAGGCCATCCCCCACCTGCGGAAGGCGGTCGAGGGCGCCCCCCGCGATCCCGTCTACCGCCGCACTCTCGAACTCGCAGAGGAACGCTGAGGCCTCAGAGCCTCCGCAGGGCGTCCCGGACAGCCTCCTCCCCGGCGATCCTCCGGATCCGCAGGATCGGCCCCCCCTGCACCCTCCATTCCCGGACGACGGGCGCGGGGTAGGGAGGCTTGGGGACCGCTCCACGCTCCGCGGGCCAGCGCCCCTCCCGTTGCCGTTCCCAGGCGTGGAGCCAGGAGAGGAGTTCCCGGTAGAACGGGAGACGGGTGATGTACATCACGTAGAGCACGGGGGCGCGGACCTCGCTCTTCGGCAAGACGAAGCGCAGGCGGCGGCGGATCCGGACCGGCGCCGCGCTCCATGCCACGTGCCCGCAGATCGGGACGCAGACGACCGCCTCGGGTTCGACGTGGGCCTCGAGCCAGCGGAGGCCGCGCCAGTAGGAGTTCCCCCAGTAGTCCGTGGCCTCCGGAAGCTCGCGCCGCTGCGCTCCTCCCAGCCCCCCGATCCAGGCGTCGTACCAAGCGATTCCGTCGGGATGCCAGCGCAGCCTCGCGTAGGCCATCGGACCGAAGACGAGCCCCGAAAGGACGAGGAGGGCGAGGCCGCGCGCCGCCGGCCGGAGGCGCCCCCCGCACAGGCGCCCGAGGTCCCCCGCCATCCCCGCGAAACCCAGGGCCCCGAAGAGGGAGAGAGGAGGGTGGAACTCGAGGAAGTGCCGGAAACCGTCGAAGTCCCGCATTCCCGGAAGACTGACCCTTAGGATCGGGAACAGCATCCAGGAGAGGAGGAACCAGCGGAGGAAGGGAGGAAGCCTCCCGCGAAGGATCCCGTAGAGCGCACAGACCTGGAGGGGGATCGGCAGGGCGGTCGCGACGTGTAGGAGCCCGTTCAGGTTCGCCTTCGCGCTCTCCTCCGCGAGGCCCGCGTACTTGACGGTCGTCAGGGCGCTCCCGATGTCGAGGATCTCCCTGAACCTCGTCCACGCGCCCTCGATGGGCCGGGCCCAGAGGTCGGGGGAGCCCAGGTAGAACGCGAGAAGCGCCGCGAGGAGAGCGCTTCCGAGCCCCTTCCAGGAGAGCCCGGGCAAGGCCTCGCGGCGCCCGCGGCGGAGCAGGAGGGGCAGCGCGAAGAAGAGCCCCTGGAACGGAAGGAAGAACGCGTTGGGCTTCGCCGCCAGCGCGAACCCCGAGAGGACGCCGCAGGACATCCAGGCGCGCGGGCCGCCGCGCCGCAGGGCCGTGAAACCCGCGAGGACGGCGAAGGAATAGAGCGCGCATTCGACGATGTCCTTCGCGTTCTGGAAGGCGTGCGCGAAGAAGCGCGGGGAGCCGAGAAGAAAGACCGGAAAGAGGAGGGCTGAAAGGAGACCGAGCCTCGGGGCGGCCCAGCGCACGAGGACCGCGAGGAGGAGGGCCAGCAGGATCCACTGCGGCAGGCGGTGCGCCGGAAGGGCGGGGATCATCCCCAGGCCGTCCCAGAACAGCCGGCAGGAGAGCCCCGAGAGGACGGCCGTCAGGGGCTGGATCTGGTACCAATAGAAATCCCCGTAAAAGGCGGGATGGGGCTGTCGCAAGGGCACGAGATCCTCGTGCCAGGAGGCGACCGGACGCTCTACCTCCCCGAGCCCCTTCGCGACGAACCAATCCCCATAGGGAAACTCGCCGAGGGACGTATCCCAGGTCGGCCCGTAATCCCCGGCGACGAAGAGCGCGAGGAGGAGGAAGGCGGCGGCCCAGGCGAAAGACGCCTTCCGGGCGATCCCCTTGTCCCTCGACCCGGGGACGATCAAGGCGACTCCGTCTTGGGAGATTCCTTCCTCGACCCCTTCAGAATCCGGCGGATCTCGACCAGGACTTCGTAGGTCCAGTATCTCATCATCCAGGATTCACAGACAAGGCGCCAATAGAACGGTCCAACGAAAAGGACCAGGACCCCAAGCCCAATTTCGAAGGCTGAACGATCCAGGATGCCACCGAGGAGATATAGAGCCCCGAGAACTAGAGTGAACAACAGGCCCAGCAAGTAAACCGGCTGGGCCAGCTTCGGAGTCAGAAGGGTCCGTTCGCTCAGCCCCATAAAGGATTGAATCTTCCCCGGCGAAGGCCGGGGGCGGCGGGACTTCCGAAGCACGGGACGATACGAATTCGGGTGCATGACTTCGTTCCTCCGATCAACAATAGTTCGACGAACTCGGGACAGGAACCGGGCGGCGTGCTTCGATCCTCCGGGTGGAACCCAGCACGGGATTCGAGCGGAAGAGGTCCCGATCTCTGAGAGCGATGCCGCCGCCCGGCGGAACCCGGGAGCGGATCAGGATCATAGGAACGGCCGGAGACGCCGGGAAGCCCTCCGCTCTCGAGGAAGGACTCCCCGTCCCCGACCAGCCCGGAATCCCGTATCCTTGAAGAACGCGGCTCGTCCCCGGCCCTTCCGGCCTCCTCCCGCGGCCCCTTCCCCCCCTCCTTCCTCGTAGACCTCCGATCCCCGGAGATCCCTCATGGTCCCGCACGCCTTCCGTTCCTCACCCCTTCCCGCCCTCCTCGCGGTCCTGCTGCCGATCCTCCCCGCGGCCGCCCGGGCCTCCGGGGACGAAGCCTCCTTCCTCCGGCGATACGGCCCCGGGTGGACGATCTGGAACGGACCCGGCGGCGTCCCCTATCGGGTCTTCGGGCCCGGGGCCGAACTGGTTCCCGGGGGGATCGATTCCGGCGCCCGGGCCAAGGCCGCGGTCCGGAACTTCGCGTCCCGCTTCGCCGCCTGGCTCGGCCTGGGGGCCGGGGACACCCTGCGCCTCGAGCAGCGCGCCGAACTCCCGAACCTCTGGTTCTTCCGCTTCCGCCAGGTCCACGCAGGTCTTCCGGTCAGGAACGGCTTCGTCGAGTTCTGCGTCAGCCGTCGGGACGGGAAGCTCGCGATGTTCGGTTCCGAGGCCCTACCGAACCTGCCTCCGTTCCCGAAACCCGCGCTCCTCGAGCCCGCGGCCCTCGAACGTTTTCGAATTCGGACAGGCTGGAAGCAGGAAGCCGGACCTCTCGTCGAGAAGCCGGCCCTCGAAATCCTCCGCGACGCGGGGGGGACCCCGCGCCTCGCCTGGAGGATCGCCGCCGCCTTCGAAGGACGTCCCGAGGCCTGGCGCCTCTGGATCGACGCCGTCACCGGAGAGGAGATCGACCGCGAGAGCCTGATCCACGAGTGCGCGCTCGGCGACCTCAAGGGAACGGTCCTCGGAATGGCGAGCCCCAAATCCGGCGGCCTGTCCTCGACCCGCAACCCCCCGAAACTCCTGCCCCTCCCCGGCGTCCGGGTCAACGTTCCCGGGATCGGCTCGGCCTGGACGGACGCGAACGGGGCCTTCGTGATCCCCTACGCCGGAAGCTCGAAACCCTCGGTCACGTTGAACCTCGCCTCGGGACGATGGGTCTCGTCCCTCATGGACCTCTCGGGGACTCCGATCCAGACCCTGAACGCGCGGCTCGACCCCCTCGCCCCGGTCAAGATCGTGTTCAACAACCCGCCGGTCGAGTTCAAGACCTCGCAGACGAACGCCTTCAAGTACGTGAACGAGGTCCACGACTTCGTGAAGACCTGGGTCCCGACGATGACGGTCATCGACCGGGCGATCCGTGTAAAGGTGAACTACAACCGCGCGTGCAACGCCTACTTCTCCAGCGCCTTCGGCGGCACCTTGACCTTCTTCCGCAAGTCGGGGAATTGCAACAACACGGCTTCCGCCAGCGTCATCGCCCATGAGTACGGCCATTTCGTCGACTGGCGCAACGAGGGGATCGGCAGCCCGGCGAGACCGCCGAGCGAGGGGATCGCGGATATGCACGCGATCTACTTCTGCGACGACCCCGTCGTCGGCAGGGACTTCCGTACGAACGGCGGAGCCGTGCGCACCGGGTTGAACCGCCTGACCCATCCCTTGACCGGCGGTTCGCAGCGCGTGCATGTCTTCGGACAGCCGTACATGGGTTTCTCCTACGATCTCCTCGTGAACGCGAGAAAGATCTACGGCAAGAACCAGGGCACGCAGATCGCCGCGAAGGCGATGTTCCGCTCCCTGCCGTTGAACGGCCGCGACATGTTGGACGCGATCCTGAAGGTCTATCTCGCGGACGACGACGACAGTTCCCTCTCGAACGGCACCCCCCACATGGACGCGCTGGCCCTGGCGGCCTGGAAGCGGCACTTCATCCGGCCGGTCTTCGGGAACCTCAAGTTCGCGCACCGCCCCCTCTCGGACCGGGCCGATGCCTCCAAGGGGCTCGAGCTGCACGCTTCGGTCCGGGCCGTCGTTGGGCAGGTGCTCTCCGTCGGGCTCTTCGTCGATCCGGGACTCGGGTCCTTCCGGAGGATCTCGATGACGAAGGACGCCTCCGGGGACTGGGTCGCGAGGACTCCCTCGGTTCCGAATCCTGGGATCCTGCGTTACTACTTCGTAGCGACGGGCGACCGGGGCAACGTCGAACGCCTTCCCCCCGAGAACGGGGACGCCTTCCTCGTCGCGATCGGGCGCAAGCGAAGGGTCTTCTTCGACGACTTCGAAACCTCCGGAAAGGGTTGGACCGCCAGCAACGGCGCCTCCCCCCCGGGCTGGATGCACGGATCCCCCTTCGGGCACAACTACGACCCGCCCCGGGCCTTCTCCGGAACCCGGGTCTTCGGCGTGAACCGCAGCGCGACCGACGAGCGTTTCTACCGCAGCGGCACCTGGACCCTGACCTCCAAGCCCCTCTCGACCCTCGGACGGACCGGGATGCGCCTGCGCTTCCGCCGGTGGATGACGACGGATTCGTGGAGTTCGGGCAAGGTCCTGGTCAACGGCGTCGTCGTCCATCAGGGCACGCGGACGAACGACCAGGCCTGGCGGACCTTCGACCTCGACGTCTCCGCGCAGGCCGACAACAGGGCCTCGGTCGTCCTCGCGTTCCAGGCGACGAACGCCACCCGCGACCCGGTCGGCGGCATGACGATCGACGACGTCGAGCTGTATGCCCTCGGCAAGGCCTCGCCCGGCTCCTGGACGACCTACGGGAGCGCGTGCAGGACGAGCGCCTCGACCCTGCCGGCCATCGGGGGGGCTCCCGCCTCCACCGGCGGTTCTCTCCAGGTCTCGCTGCGCCGCGCACCCGCAAAGGGCGCGGTCCTCCTCACCCTCGGGGCCTCGAGGACGAAGTGGTTCACCCTCACCCTCCCGCTCCCCCTGCGCGCCTTCGGGGCTCCCGGCTGCTCGCTCCTCGCATCCCCGGACCTCCTCCTTCCGGCCGCGACGACCTCAGCCGGCGCCGCGTCCCTTTCCCTCCCGATCCCGAACGATCCACTCCTCGCCGGGAAGACCCTCTATCTCCAATGGTGGCTCCTCGATCCCAAGGCCAACTCCCTCGGCCTCGTCACGAGCGACGCAGCCGCCGCCCTGCTCGGAGGTTGACCCCCGGTTTGGAGAGCCTCGCAACGGAGGCTCCCTGAAATCCCCGGCGGGCCCGCTTTTTGCGGAACGTTCCCCGATGCGCCAGAGATTCCAGTCGGTCCTCGTGACGGCCCTCGCGGCGGTCCCCCTGCGGGCCCAGACCCTCCGCCTCCCCGGAGGACTGTCGATCGCGATCGACGGAATCGGGGGGCGGCTCGTGGAACGAGGGTCGAACGAGCCCCTCCGCATCCACGGCCGCCTCGGCGCACACGACATCGTCCTCGTCGTCCATCGGGTTCCAATCGACCGCTTCTTCCTCGGGGAGCCCGAGAGCCTCCTCGAACTCCTGCGCATGACGCACCGCGCGCCGATCGGGTGGAGGTGCTCGAGGTATCCGTTCGAACCCTATGCGAAAGAACTGGCCCATTGCATCCGGGATCGGGGATGGACCCTCGACCTCGGACCCGCGCGGACCTGGACCGGCCCCTACGGCGGCGCTCCGATCGCGGGCTTCGCGAGCGGAATGACGAGGGACCTAAAGACCTCCCGCGTCACGGGGCGGCTGTTCGTTCTCAGCGGCCTACTCCCACGACAGGGCTACCTGGTCGAGGCCTTCTGTCCGCCACGAGGAGGCGACCGGCTCGCCGAGCGGGTGGAGGACTTCTTCCGCCGCTCGATCCGCTACCGGGGACCGCTGCGCGATCCCCTCTGGACCGAGGCGGAGGCGCTCGAACGCTGGCGCCGATCCGTGCCCTCCTCGTTCCCTCCGAGGCCGAGACACTTGCTGCGTTCACGCCGTTTCCTGGTCTTCACGACGGGTCCGAAATCGAGGGCCCTCCTCCGCGCCCTCGACCGCATCCACGAGAGGACGCGGAAGCTGCTCCCGTTCCGGGAGGTCCCGGGAAGACGCCTGATGCCGGTCTTCCTGTTCCGGAGCCACCAGGAATATGAAGAGTTCGCGGCCGAGTACAGCTCGCGCCCGACCCTCGGATTCGCGAAGGGGGACTTCTGCGCGGCGCCGTACTTGGGCCCGCGGGATCCGGTGCTCGCACACGAAGTCACCCACCAGATCCTCCAAAACCGCCTCTTCACGGTCGGTGGAGGACTCTGGCTCCAGGAGGGAATCGCGGAGTACGTCGCCCTCGGCGGCAAGACGCTTCGCCGCCGGGGGCGGATCCGCCTCCCCTCCAGGCCCACCCTCTCCTCCCTGCTTCGCGCCTGGAGATTCGAGTTCGGGGACGCGAAACCCGGGGAAAGGGTCTCCCCGGGATACCTCTATTCCGGCCTGTTCCTCGCCTTCCTCGCGGAGGGGCCGTCCTCCCGCGGGCGCCTCCCCGACCTGGTGTCGAGACTGGGCGGATTCGGACCCGCCGAGGGCGGGAGGATCGAGGCGACGTTGACCGGGCTCCTCGGAACAACCCGGGACGAACTCGAACGCTCATGGCTCGCCTGGTGCTCGTCCCACTGACCTCCCTCGGCTTTCCCCGATCCCCGCCTCTCCTCCCCTTCCTCGTTCCGGGAGGTTCAGAGGCCGGTGATCCGATCCGATTGGAGGTTGGTGAAGCGGAGTAGGAACGCGGATCCCACCCGCCGGACCAGGCCCGCCTGGAAGTGCATCACGGCCCCGAGCAGGGAGACCGACTTCGGCATCACGAACGAGACCTCACGGGTCCCCCAGCCTCGGAACGAGGCCGCGCCGAAGAAGACCAGGGGACCCGGATCCAGGAACCAGAGTCCGACGCCCCCGATCCGGAACGGAGGGTTCGAGAGCCTGGGACTGAAATAGAGGACCGCCAGAGCGTTCCGGTTCGGGGCCGGGTCGTGGGAGAAGATCCGCAGCCTGTAGGTCCTCCCCGTCCGCGCGAGATGGGGAGCGTCTACCTGGCGCAGCAGGTTGCGGCGGAGCCGATTCCGGTTCGCGTTGCCCGCGATCCAGTCGAGGTCGAGGTCCCCGTCCACGTCCGCCAGCGCCACGGCGCGGGTGAAGTCGGCCTCGAGGAAGGTCTTCCCCGAGGTGAGGTCCGTGAAGGTCCCCTTTCCGTCGTTCAGGTAGAGGCGGTTCCGGCCCGACCCCCCGAATACGAGGTCCGGATCCCCGTCTTCGTCGACATCCCCCAGGGCCACGGAGAGGGTGAGGTCCTGGTCCTTAGGGAACTTCGTCAGGGTCGTGTCGGTGAAGCCGCCCTTCCCGTCGTTCAGGTAGAGACGGTTCTGGGAGATGGTCCCGAGCACGAGGTCGAGATCCCGATCGCCGTCCAGGTCGGCGAGGAGGACGCAGGTCGTCCAGTCGAGCCGTTTCGGCATCTTGGCGGCGGTCGCGTCCGTGAAGGTCCCCTTCCCGTCGTTCAGGTAGAGACGGCTCTGGAGCCAGTTCCCGCAGACCAGGTCGAGATCCCCGTCGCCGTCCACGTCCCCCAGCGCGACGGAACGAGTCAGGTAGGCGGCCTTCGGCATCTTTGTTGCGGTCGCGTCGGTGAAGGTCCCTTTCCCATCGTTCAGGTAGAGGCGGTTCCGGGCACCGGTGAAGAGGGACGCGTTCCCGCAGACCAGGTCGAGGTCCCCGTCCCCGTCCACGTCCCCCAGCGCGACGGAATGGGTCAGGTCCGTGTCCTTCGGCAGCTTCGCGGTCGTCGCGTCCGTGAAGGTCCCCTTCCCGCCGTTCAGGAAGAGGCGGTTTTGCCCGTCGTTCCCGAAAACGAGATCCGGGTCCCCGTCTCCGTCCACGTCGCCCGCGGCCGCCGACTGGGCCGAATCGGCGTCCTTCGGGAGTCCGGCGGAAGTCGCGTCGGTGAAGCCGCCCATTCCGTCGTTCAGGTAGAGACGGTTCTGGCCGCTGTTCCCCTGGACGAGATCGAGGTCTCCATCCCCGTCCACGTCCACGACGGCGATCGACGTCGTCCGGTCGAGGTCTCCGGGCAGGCCCCCGGCATTCCCGTCCGTGAAACGCCCCTTCCCGTCGTTCAGGTAGAGACGGCTTCGCGCCCCGAAAAGGAGGGAGGTGTTCCCGCAGGCGAGGTCGAGATCCCCGTCGCCGTCTACGTCGCCCAGGGCCGAGCCCTCGGTCGAATCCGCCCCCTCCGGCAGTCGGACTGAGGTCGCGTCCGTGAAGGTCCCTTTCCCGTCGTTCAGATAGAGGCGGTTCCTCGCCTTCGCAACGACCGAAGTATTCCCGAAGAAGAGGTCCGGGTCTCCGTCACCGTCCACGTCCCCGAGGCTCACGGTCGCCGTATCGTCCGCGTCCTTCGGCAGCTTCGCGAGGGTCGCGTCGGCAAAGCCTCCCTTCCCGTCATTCAGGTAGAGACGGTTCTGTCCGGTGTTTCCAAGGACCAGGTCGAGGTCCCCGTCGCCGTCCACGTCCGCCAGCGCGACGGCCCGTGTCGTGTCCTTGTCCGCGGGAAGCTTCGTGGCGGTCGCATCGGTGAACACGCCCTTGCCCCCGTTCAGATAGAGGCGGTTCCGCCCGTCGTTCCCGAAAACGAGGTCGAGGTCCCCGTCGCCGTCCACGTCGCCCACGGCGACCGCGTTCGTAAAAGCCGTCAGCAGGGGGAATCTCTTCAGGGTCGCGTCGGTGAAGGCGCCCTTCCCCCCGTTCAAATACAAGCGGCTCAGTCCGGCGTTTCCGAAGACGAGATCGAGATCCCCGTCCCCGTCCAGGTCGCCCAGCGCGACGGCGCGGGTCGAATCCTTGTCCTTCGGCAGCTTCAGGGCGGTCGCGTCCGTGTAGCCCCCCTTCCCCCCGTTCAGAAGAATGAGATTCTGCCCGCTGTTTCCGAAGATGAGGTCGAGGTCTCCGTCGCCGTCCACGTCGCCAAGCGCGACGGCGCGGGTACGGTCCCCGGTCTTCGGCATCGCCGTCGCCGTGACATCCTGGAAAACGCCTTCTCCGTCGTTCCGATAGAGGCGGTTGGGTCCCCCGTTCATGAGCAGGGTGCTTCCGAGCACGAGGTCGAGGTCCCCGTCGCTGTCCACGTCACCCATCGCGATCGCATGGGTCCAACCGCGATCCGGCGGCAGGTGGCGTTTCCCGAGGGGATGGAAGAGGTAGGGATCCTGGGAAGGGCAGGAAGGGGCGAGGAAGGGGAGCGAAAAGGCGGCGAGGAGGCCTCGGATCCATGGGAGGAGCGGCCTCCTCTCCGGGATGGGACGAACGGCATTCGAACTACGGGCGGTTCCGGGTCTCGGCATGGCATGCTCCGGTCGGGGTCCGAGGATACCGCGCTCAGAGGGCGCCGCAATCGACCCTCCGGCTCAGCCTCCGGCCTGCCCCTTCTTCCGGAGCTTGGCCCACTCGTCGCGGAGAGTGACGGCCCGATGGAAGCGCGGTCTCACCCCCCGATGCTCCTCCTGTTCGGCGCAGAAATACCCGAGCCTCTCGAACTGCCAGCGCGAGCCTGGAGGCGCTTCGGCAAGGGAGGGTTCGAGCCGGCAGTCCTCGAGGATCTCGACCGAACCTTCGTTCAGGACCGAAAGGATGTCCTCCGCACGGCCGGGTTCGGGGGTCGTGAACAGGTGCCCGTAGAGACGCACCTCGGCGGGGATCGCGTGCTCGGCCGAGACCCAGTGGATCGTGGCCTTGACCTTGCGCCCGTCCGGGGACTTTCCGCCTCTCGTCTCCGGGTCGTAGGAGCATTCCAGGGCGAGTACTTCCCCGTTCCCGTCCTTGACCACCCGATCGCACCTGAGGAAGTAGGCGTAACGCAGCCGGACCTCACGCCCCGGGGCCAGACGGTAGAACTTCTTCGGCGGGTCCTCCATGAAGTCGTCCCGCTCGATCAAAAGCCTTCCCGTGAACGGGATCTCCCGCGTCCCGGCCGAAGGATCCTCGGGGTTGTTCACGGCTTCGAGCCATTCGACCTTCCCTTCGGGCCAGTTCGTGATCCGGACCTCGAGGGGCCTGAGCACGGCCATCGCGCGCGGCGCGACCTTGTTCAGGTCCTCGCGGAGACAGTGCTCGAGGAGTTCGATCTCGTTCGTGCTGTCGGCCTTCGCGACCCCGACCCGCGCGCAGAACCCCCGGATCGAGGCGGGGCTGTAGCCCCTTCGCCGGAGCCCCGCCAGGGTCGGCATGCGCGGGTCGTCCCAGCCCTCGACGGCCCCCGCCTCGACGAGGCGCAGGAGTTTCCGCTTCGAGGTCACGGTGTAGGTCAGGTTCAAGCGGGCGAACTCGATCTGCCGCGAGGGGAAAAGCCCGCATTCGCGGATGAACCAGTCATACAGCGGGCGATGGTGCTCGAACTCGAGGGAGCAGAGCGAATGCGTGATCTCCTCGAAGGCGTCCTCGAGCGGATGGGCGAAATCGTACATCGGATAGATGCACCACTTCGTACCGGTGCGCACATGGGGCAGCTTCCGGATTCGGTAGATCGTCGGGTCGCGCATGTTCATGTTGGGATGGGCCATGTCGATCCTGGCTCGGAGCACGCAGGCCCCTTCCTCGAACTCGCCGGCGCGCATCCGCTCGAACAGGTCGAGGCTCTCCTCGACCGGACGGTCACGGAACGGGGAGTCCCGCCCCGGCTCGGTCAAGCTGCCCCGGTATTCGCGGATCTCCTCGGGGGACAGTTCGTCCACGTAGGCCTTCCCCTTCCGGATCAGATGGAGGGCGCATTCGTACATCCGCTCGAAATAGTCCGACGCGAAGTAGAGCCGATCCCCCCAATCGAAGCCCAACCAGCGGATATCGCGCTGGATCGCCTCGACGTATTCCATCTCCTCCGCCGCGGGGTTCGTGTCGTCGAAGCGGAGATTGCAGGTCCCTCCGAAATCCTCGGCCACGCCGAAATCGACGCAAACGGCCTTCGCATGCCCGATGTGGAGGTAGCCGTTCGGTTCGGGGGGGAAACGCGTCCGAACCGCTCCCCCGTGCTTCCCATCGGCCACGTCCTTCTTGACGATGGCCCGGATGAAATCCAGGCCGCTGGTATCGACTTCGCTCATGTCCTCTCCGGGCCCCCCTGCATCGATAGCCCCGCCGGAACCCTCGGCCCCGGCCGCGGCCCAAGGCTAGGCGGCCTCCACCCGATCCGCCATCCCGGAGCCCCATTCCCGCCCCGCGGCCGGATGTATGATCCCCTCCTTGCAAACCAATCCGACCGCCATCCGCCCCCTCTTCCCCAGAGTCTCTCGCTGGACCATTTGCCCTTCGGGAAGAGCACGGCCTCGCTTCACGCGCAGAATCTCCTCTGGCGGATCTCCGCCTCCCGGCTCGTCTTCCTCCTTGTCCAGGATCTCCGTTCGTTCCCGGAACGGGGGCGCTGCCTCGACCCCACCGAATGGAGCCTCGCGGTCGATCCGACGCAACCCGCGGCCCATGCCCTCCTCGCCCGCCTCTATGCGAGGCTCGGAGATCCGGAGCGGGCGGAGAAGCACCGCCGCCTCGCGAAGTGAACGACCCTGGGATCCCGATGAGATCGGGGAAGCGGCTACAGCCTCCCCCGCGGCCCGGCCGATAGGGAAAGCCGAGCCGGTCCCCTCTTCCCCCCCCTTGGATCCGATCCGGAGGGGGCCGGCCCCCTTCGTCCGGAGGAAGGCC
>JALUUL010000038.1 GCA_027021385.1 Planctomycetota bacterium
GGCGCATTCGGCCTCGTCCGCTCCCTCGTTCAGGCGTCTGTCCAGGTAATCCCGGAGGATCCTTTCCACCGCCTCCCGCCGGGCGGCCTTGCCCGATTCGCTGAGGGCCTTCCGGAGCGCCGGAAGGCAATGTTCTTCCAGGCGGGAAACCCATTCCTCCGGATGGGGAGGGATCGCGAAGGGCTTCTTCTTCTTCCCCGCCCGGGCCGCCCAGTCCGCGAGCGCCTCCCGAGGGGCTTCGAGGCCTTCGATGCTGTTCCATAGGTGGTCGAGCATCGCCTCGTCGGGAACCTCCGAGGCCTCCCCCTCGACCATGACGAGCCCCCGGGGGCCGAGGGAGAGGATCAGGTCCGCGAGGGCGTCCTCGCGTTCGCCGGCAACCGGGAGGAGGATGCTCGTCCCATTCCGGAGGACGCTGCGGCATCCGAGCACGGGACCCTCGAAGGGGATCTCGGAGAGGGTGAGGGCGGCGCCCGCTCCGAGCAGCGCGAGGCTCGCGGGGTCCCCGGATTCCTGCGCGCTGAGGACCGTCGCCTGGACCTGCACCTCATTCCGGAATCCTCGCGGGAAGAGGGGGCGGAGGGAGCGGTCGATGAGCCGGCTGACCAGGACTTCCCGGTCGCTGATCCGCCCTTCCCTCCTCTGGAAGCTTCCCGGGATCCTCCCTGCCGCGGCCATCTTCTCCCGGTACTCGACGGTCAACGGAAAGAAGTCCGCGCCGGCTCGGGGCTCGGAAGCCGCGACCACGGTCACGAGGACGGTATTCTCGGATTCCCGGACGAGAATCGAGGCGTCCGCCTGCCGGGCGATCCGGCCGGTCTCCAGGGTCACGAGGCGCTGCCCGAGTTCGAGATCCAGGGTTTCCGGCCGGGGGCCGCGGATGTCGATGTCCATGGGTCTCAGGCTAACCCGGGTCCGCGGCGATCTCGAACCCCGCGGAGTCGTTCCTCCAGGGGGGGAGGGCCCTCAGACCGGGAAGAGGTCCCTTCCTCCCGCGAGGGAGGCGCGGAGGAGTCCGAGATTCGCCCCCCGCGACTCGTCGGATTCCCCGTGGGTCAGGAATCCGAACCGGAGCCTGCGGCAGGCCAGATAGACGAGACTCGCCCGGATCGACCATTCGCTCCGGACCCTGTCCGATCCGAATCGATCCGCCAGGAAGCGTTCGAAAAGGTCCTTCTTCCATTCCTTCGGTCGATCCACGTGGATCCAGAACCAGGCGAAATCGTGTTCGGGTGAGCCGATTCCGATCCGTTCGAAATCGAGGAGGTGGGGCCTGTGGTTGGCGTCGACGAGGATGTTCTCCTCGATGAAGTCCCCGTGGACCGGAACCGGGGCCCGAGACTCGAGCCATCTCATCGCCTCGTCGTAGAAGCGCCGGATATCGGACCATGTGTCCTCCCCGACGACGAGGATCAGGGGATCGTACATCAGGCGGACGACCCGGTCCCGGAGGGAGACGATGTCCCATCGATTGATCGGGAAGTTTCTCCGCCCGAGGAGGCGCTCCATCGGAAGGTTCCGGATCATCCCGAGGAGATCCAGGATCTCGGAGATCCCGAGGAGTTCGCTCCTCGGGCCCTTCGCGGTCTCGATGTATTCGAGGAGGATCCATCCCGGGGGATCCGCGGGATCCATCATGACCGTTCGAGGGGCCGGAAGCTCCCGCCGCATCGCGTCGAAGCTGTCGAGAAAGCTGTAGAAGGCAATCTCCCTCCGCGCGTAGTCCTCGAGGCGGACCTCCGGGGGGTAGTAGCGGCCTTCGATCGGGGGGATGAAGAACTTCAACAGGAACTCGCGGTCCTCCTTCCCCTTGCAGGGGAGGAGGATGGATGTGTTGTGTTCGTTCGTCGGACGAGGGCAGGCGGACGAGCTCTCGACGAGCCCCAGTTCGTCCATCACCTCCCTTGCCTTGTCTCGGATGTCCAGGGCTTCCATCGTTTCCTTGTCGGTCGGGGCCTTCCCGCCGGTCAGTTCCCTTTCTTCGGACGGTCATCCCCCGTCGCCGGAGGGCCGCTGCGATACTCGAAGACCCGGCCCAGGTTCTTCCTCCCGCCGGAACGGGCCGAGGGGCCCATTCCTCCGAAGAGGTGGTCGACGGTGATCTCGATCCGCATGCCATCCTCCACGTTCTCGAAGGCGTGGTCGAGGCTTCCTCCGAAGGGAAGAGGGTTCTTTCCGTCGATGATCTTCACCGAGGAGTCCTTCTCCTTCCCCTCGGAATCCAGGAGCCGGAACCTGACCTCGAACGCACGGAGCAGGAGTCCTGGAATCCGGTGGCCGGCCCGGTTCTCGAGCCTCAGGCTCCAGACTCCTTCGCGAAGAACCTGGGTCGCGCGGAAGGCCTTCCGGAGGAATTTCGGATCGGAGGGGCCGAGGATCCGGTGACCGCGGCCGACCCGGACCGGACCGGAAGGTTCCCCCGTCTTCGGGTCGGAGGCCAGGGGGCGCTCGACCCTCGGCATGTGGCATTCCCGGCAGCTCTTCCCCTTGCCCGGCAGGGGGGAGGCCAGGAAGTCCTTCCCGACCGGGAGGACCGGACCGACCCTCGTCTTGTGGCAAGCCAGGCAGAGAT
>JALUUL010000039.1 GCA_027021385.1 Planctomycetota bacterium
GATGGACCTCCCGTTCCACGAGGCAGAGGGCCAGCGGAAGGGCGTCGGGGTTCCCGCTCGTGTCGAAACAGAGGTCGACCGCCCCGGCCTCGAGAGGGTGCAGGACCCTGTCGGCCCCGAACCTCCGCGCGAGTTCCCGCGAGGATTCACGCCTTCCCCAGGCCTGGATCTCGAAGTCCAGGTCTCCTTCCCTCCGGAAGGCCTCGAGCGCCGCCAGGCACAGGAGCCCGAGCCGTCCCGGTCCGAGCACGGCGACCCTCTCACCCTCCCGGGGGGGCGAGGTCTCGACCGCATGGAGGGCGGCGGCGAAGGGTTCGATCAGGCAGGCGACCCCGTCCCCGATCGAGTCCGGGACTTCGAGGACCGCGCGGACCGGCGCGAGGATCCACCGGCCGAAGCCCCCGGGCAGGTCCTGGATCCCCAGGACGCGTCGCCCAGGGCAATGCGTTCCGAGCCCCGCGCGGCAGGCCGGGCAATCCGTCTCGATCCCCCGGGCGGCGTGCGAGGCGTTGATCTCGACGACCAGGCGCTCCCCCCGATCGCCCGCGGCCAGGACCTCGTGACCGACGACTTGCGGAAGCGGAAACGGAAGCCTGGGTCGCGCGAGGTCCGTCGCGCAGATCCCGCAGGCACGCACCTCGAGCGGTCGGTACCCCGGCCCGGGATCGAGCCACAGGCGGCCCTCCCGGAAGACGACCCATTCCTTCCCCTCCCCCCGAAACTCCATCCGGACCCTGCCGAAACGTCCGGACCCCCGGAGTTCCCAAGCCTCGAAGGCGTGCCTCATGCGGTCCCCCGATTCCTCGTTGGTGGGCGATGGCGGACTCGAACCACCGACCCCCTGCTTGTAAGGCAGGTGCTCTAGCCGACTGAGCTAATCGCCCGAGGAAGGCGAGAGGATAGCCCGGGCCGAGGGCCGCTCACAGGAGGCCTTTCAGGACTCCCGGTGCGGGGTGAAACCGAAACCGGCCCTCCGGCCGACTCGACCGGCCAGGATCATGAAACTCCGTCCCGGCCCTCCGAAATCAGGATCCGGCCCTGCAAGCGCGGTCGATTCTCCCTATTCTTCCGCGCTCCGCCCGCCCCCCTTCCGATAAGTGGGGGGCGCTGAAGGAGGCAACATGAGAATCGCCGTCATCGGAACCGGATACGTCGGACTCGTCGTCGGCACCTGCTTCGCCGAGACCGGGAACCACGTCGTCTGCGTCGACGTCGACGAGGCGAAGATCGGGGACCTGAATCGGGGCGTCGTCCCGATCTACGAACCTGGGCTCGAGGAGCTGATCAAGCGCAACGTCGCCGAGGAGAGGCTCTCCTTCACGACGGACGCCTCCGGGGCGATCCGCGGGTCCACGGTCGTCTTCATCGCCGTCGGGACCCCTCCCGACGAGGACGGCTCCGCCGACCTGCGCTACGTGCTCGAGGTCGCGGAAACGATCGGGCGCCACATGGACGGCTACCGGCTCGTCGTCGACAAGAGCACAGTCCCCGTCGGAACCTCCCGGAAAGTCGCCGAGGCGATCTCCCG
>JALUUL010000040.1 GCA_027021385.1 Planctomycetota bacterium
CCATCCTTTCGATGTCGTCTCCAACCCCGAGTTCCTGAAGGAGGGGACGGCGATCGACGATTTCATGAAGCCGGACCGGGTCGTCCTGGGCTGCGACGACCCGAGGGCCCTGGAGATCATGAAGGAACTCTACGCCCCCTTCGTCCGCACCGGGAAGCCGATCCTGCTGATGGACCCCGAGAGTGCCGAACTCACGAAGTACGCGGCCAACGCGATGCTCGCGACCCGGATCTCGTTCATGAACGAGATCGCCCGCCTCTGCGATCTCGTCGGAGCGGACTTCACGAAAGTGAGGGAGGGGGTCGGCACGGACTCCCGAATCGGCTACGCCTTCCTCTTCGCCGGGATCGGGTACGGCGGGTCCTGCTTCCCGAAGGACGTGCGCGCGATCCAGAAGACCGCGAAGGACCACGGCTACGACTTCGCGATCCTGAACGCCGTCGAGGCGGTCAACGCCTCGCAGAAGAAGTATCTCGTCACGAAGATCGTCAAGCACTTCGGCGAGGATCTGACCGGCAAATGCTTCGCGCTGTGGGGCCTGTCGTTCAAGCCCAGGACCGATGACATGCGCGAGGCCCCGTCCCTGACCCTGATCGAGGAACTGACGCGTCGCGGCGCACGGATCGTCGCTACCGACCCCGAGGCCCTTGGGGAGGCCCGGAGGATCCTGGGGGAACGGATCGAATACCGGAAGAAACCAATGGAGGCGGTGGACGGGGCGGACGCCCTCATCCTCGCAACCGAATGGAGCGAATTCCGGCATCCCGACTACGAGGAACTCGCCTCCAGGATGCGGGGGAAGGCGGTCTTCGACGGCCGGAACATCCTTTCACGGGAAAAGCTCCGCGCAATGGGCTTCAAGTATTACGGGGTCGGAATCGATAAGGGAGAAGCTCCCTGATCGGGCGGGGCCTCCGATCCCGGAGGGCCCCGGGAAGAGGCCCAGATGGAACGGAACGACCCCAATCGGACAATCCTCCTCGTCGTCGCCGGCATCCTCGCCGTTGCAGGGGTCCTCTACTTCCTGCGACCATGGAAAGCCTCGGGGACCACGCAGAAGAATTGGAAGAGCACCGGTTCCTACCTGTTCGATCGGCAAAAGAAGCTGCATCCCGGCAAGCGCTGATCGGCCCCCTCATCCCCCCGCCTCTCTCCTTCCGGCCGGAGGCGACCTCGGCGGAAACGAGCTGTAGATTGGGTCCATGAATCCCGCCTCCGGAGCCGATCCCGAGGGGTCCGCGATCCTCCCCCCGCCTCCCGCCTACTCCCGCCGCCACCAGGACGCGGAACTCGCCCGCGTCTACGGGAGGAAGTTCTCCAAGACCCTCCTGCGCCGCCTCGGTAACCGGCGCGAGCGCCGCCTCGTCGCCTCCGCCCTCGATCGGGCCTGGTTCGAGCGGTTCGGAGCCTCTCCCGCAGCCCCCCCGATGTCCCCGCCCCCGACCCTCCTCGACCTCCCCTGCGGCGCGGGACGCTTCGCCGACCTCCTGAGCGCCCTTCCGGTCCGCTACCTCGCGGCTGACTACTCCGCACCGATGCTGGACCTCTGCGCTGAGGCCCTTTCCCGCGCGGGACGCGCCGACAGACTCGCGGGACGCCTGCGCTGCGACGCCCGGACGATCCCCCTTCCCGGGTCTTCGATCGATCTCGCCTGCTGCCTTCGGCTGCTCCACCACTTCCCGAAACCGCAGGACCGCGCCGCGATCCTACACTCCTTCCGCAGGGTCCTCCGGGGCCCGCTCGTTCTCGGCTTCCTCGACGCGGACTCTCCGAAGCAGTGGATGCACCGCCGGAAGCGGGCCCTGGCCGGGACGGCGGTCCGGCGGAGCCTCCTTTCGAAAGACGCGCTCGCGGACGAGGCGGCCGAATCGGGTTTCCGCATCGTCCGCTGCTGGTCCCTGTCCGGATGGTTCTCCGGCCAGTCCCTGGCCCTCCTTCTCCCACGGTGACCGGAAGGCCCCTCGATCCCTTCGACCCTCCCGCCCCCTCCCCTGGGGGATTCGGGGAGCGGGATCCGTCCCTTCCGGAGAGGCTCGCGCCGTTCGGCGTCCAAGACCCCGGGGATCTCCTGGGTCTCGCCCCCGACGGCACGAGGATCCGAGAGGTCTCCCGCGCCCGGACGCGGCGCTGCCTACGCCTCGAGGACGACCTGGGCGTCCTCTTCGTCAAGACCCAGGTCCTCGGGAACTTCCGCCTTCCCCCCCGGAAATGGCCGTCCTACCTCTTCCGGGGAAGCCCCGTGCGCCGCGAGGTCGAGGCCGCCGCCCTCCTCGAAGCCCACGGCTTCCGGGTCCCCCGATACCTGGCCTGCGGCGAACGGCGCGGACTCCTCCTCCCCCGTTTCGCCTGGTGCGTCAGCGAGGGGGTTCCGGCCCACGCGGACCTCCGCGCCTACTGCGCGGCGACCCGGGACCCGGCGCTCAGACTCCGGGCCGCGGACCTGGCCGATCTCCTGCTGGAAACGGTCCACGAGAAGGGGCTCGTCCTCGGCGGCGCGAAGTACCGGAACCTCCTCGTGCCGGCGGAGGGTCCGCGGACCCCCGGAGACTTCGTGCTCCTTGACCAGCCCGACGCCCGCCCGTGCCGAAGGTCGCGCGCCCGCGCGCGGGACCGCCGCCACCTCGCCCTGGACCGCCGACGCTACGCCCTCGGCGGGCCCGAAACGGAGAACTCCGGAGGACCGGGATGAACCGGAAGGGTCTCCTGATCGCCCTCCTCCTCGCGGCCACGATCGCGCTGGGAATCCGGGCCCTGCACAAGCGCCACGGATCTCTCCTGCGCAACCGCCTCTTCGCCTCGAGGCTCCTCTTCACACACGACCTCTACGCTCCCTGGGACGAGGACGGGCGGCCCGTCCACGCCCCCTACCCTCCGAGCTACGGGCTCGTCATGGCCCCCCTCCTCCTTCCTCCCCTCCCGGTCGCGAGGGTGCTCTGGGTCGTGCTCCAGATGACGATCCTCGTTCTCGTGCTCCGCCGTCTCGGGCTCTGGTGGGAGAGCCTCGTTCCGGCCCGCGCCCCCCCGGCCTGGATCTTCGTCCTTCCCCTCTTCCTGGTCTCCCGCTACCTCCTCCGCGACACGGCGGGCGGCGGAAACAACCTCGTCTTCGGCGGTCTCGTCTTCCTCGCCTGCTGCCGCCCCGGAGAGGAACGGGGCGAGGACCGCCGTCCTCTCCTGGGTCTCGGCCTGGGTCTCGTCCTGGCCGCGAAGCCGACCCCCCTGCTCTTCCTGTTCTGGCTCCTCCTTCGCGGGCGCCTCCGGACCGCGGCAGTGGCCCTGCTCTCGGCCGCCGCTCTTCACCTCGCCCCGATCCTCATCCTGGGGTCGGAGGGTTGGTTGGAGGCCTATTCGCGCTGGGGCCGGGGCGTCTATCTCTACGCGACGCAGGCGGACCTCTTCGCCCGGCCGGCGCTCGGCTTCCCCCCCTTCACGTGGATGAACCAGAGCCTCCGCTGCATGCTTGTCCGCTTCCTCGGCGAGGTCCCCCCCGCCCTCGCCCTCGACGGCCCCCTCTGGTTCCAGGGACTCGGCTGGACGCCCGAAGCCCTGCTCCCGATCCGGGGAGCCGCGACCCTCTCCGTGCTCTCCTTCTTCCTCCTCCGGCTCTCGAGACTCCGGGGGGCCTTCGCCGAGGCCGCGGGCCCTTCCCTCTGCTTCGCCGTCACCCTGCTCCTCTCCCCGATCAGCTGGAAGGCGCACCATGTCCGCCTCCTTCCCGCCTTCTTCACGATCTGCGCATGGATCGCCCTCGCCCCCCGGACGAGCCGCCACCGGGGTCTCCTCCTCGGATTCCTCACGGCCTACGCCCTCGCGTGCACGCTGCTCTCGGAGGAGATCCTCCGCTTCGCGCTGGGCTCCGCGGCCGCCGGAAAGGACGCGAAGAACCTCCTCCAGTCCCTGTATCTCGTCACCTTTGGCTGCCTCGCCCTCCTCCCGCTCCTACCGGGGAAACTCCCGGACGAGCCAGGCGAGCCGCCCCGCGCCCGGAGTCCCGAGGACGGCGGGCGGCAGGGGTCGTAGGACCCAGCCCACGGGCGGATGCGCGAGAAGCGCGGCCCGTCCCGGACGGCGGCGCCCCAGGACCGCGTGGCGGGCGGAGGGTTCCTCCATCGCGCGCGCGAGATCCGCCGCCCCGATCCGCGCGGGGGGCGGCGGCAGGAGGCCCGCGTAATAGGCGACCCGCGGGAGGTCGGTCACCAAGGATCCCTCCGGGACTCCGAGATCCCGCAGATAGAGGCCCAGGACCTTCTCCGCGAGCTTGTCCCGCTTCGGCGGGCGGACGAGATCCGCGGCTCCGAAGCCGAGGGTCGCGCAGAGGGAGAGGACCATGCCGGCGCGGAGCCAGGGACGGCCCTTCCGGGGACAGGCGGCGAGACCGAGAACGGCGAGCGGGAGGATCAAGGGCGCGGTCGAGAGGAAGAAGCGCGGCTTCACTTCGAGCATGCAGATCGCCCCGGCCATCAGGACGAGCGGTAGACCAAAAGCCCGGAACCGTCCCCGCGACTCCCGCCGCAGGATCCAGAGCCCTAGAAGTCCGGCCGCGAGGGGCAGGCCGTCGAGTCCCCGAAAGGCCGCGACCGGCATTGCGGCCAGGTCGGCCCCGATCCGCCCGAGGACCTCGAGGGCGTCGCCGCCTCCCGCGGGCCCTCCGGGCAGCATGAACCCGAGTTTCGGGAGGATCCGGAGTTCGCCGAGGGCGAAGGACCGCCAGAGCGGCAGGACCGCGGCGGCGGCCGCTCCGAGAAGGGTCGCCGAGAGAGGACGCCTTCCCCCCAGGACGCCGAACCAGAGCAGGGGGAAGAAGGCAAGGGCTTCCTCCCGGAACCAGAACGCGAGACCGAAGCAGAGCCCGGCGGCCCTCGGTCGGTCCCGGAGGAGGAGGGCGAGCCCCGTTCCGGCGGCCGCGAGGAACAAGGGCTCCCGGTAGGCTTCGCCTGGGAGTCTCAAGACCCTCCAGGAAAGGGCGGCGAAGAGCGCGGGCAGGAGCAGGTCGACGGGGGCGGGATCCCTCCCGCACCGCCGGCCGAGGAGACGCCCGCACTCGTATACCGCGGGCGCGAAGACCGCGCCCGCCAGGGAGAAGAGGATCCTGGCCGCGTCGTGGGCCTCGATACCCATCCGGACGAAGGGAGCGAGCAGGAGGCTCGGACCCGGTTGAAAGACCGATTTCAGCGCGGCGGCCGCATCTCCCCCGGCGAAGCGCTCGGCCATCGCGAGCACGTGCGCGCCGTCGTGCGAGGGGACGGGAATCCCGAAGGCCAGGAGGAGCCGGGGCACGAATCCCAGGACGAAGAGCAAGCCGAGCGTCCCGGGGCTCCAGGGCATGCTCAGCCGTAGACGATCCAGAGGCTCGTCGCGAACCAGCCGAGGATGTTCACGAGGGTCGCGGGATCCTTGAGCAGGAGACGGGTCGGATCCCCACCCTCGGCCCGCATGTGCACGAGATACAGGTAACGGAAGACCCCGTAGACGACGAAGGGGACGGTGAAAACGAGGTAATGGGCCCGGGCCTCCCCGAAGTTGCGCAGGACCTCGGGAGAGGCCGTGTAGGCGGCGTAGGCGAGAACGGTCAAGGCCCCCAGCGGTGCGATCATCTGGTCGAGGAACTGGGGCGAGTACTCCCCGAGGGCCCGCCTGTGTCCCTCGGAGTCGCCGCCGAGAAGAGTCAACTCCGCGCGGCGCTTGCAGAAGGCGAGCAGGAGGGCGACGAAGAACGTGCAGAGCGTCAGCCAGCCCGAAACGGGGACGCCGATCGCGATCCCGCCCGCGTAGACCCTCAGCAGGAAACCGATCGCGATGCACATCGCGTCCAGGATGACGAGATGCTTGAGTTTCCAGGAATAGAGGACGTTGACGGCGAAATAGGCGAGAGGAAGCCCAAGAAAGCCACGCCAGGCCGAAAGCCCGAGCCCTAGCCCCGTGCACGCGCAAAGTGCCGCGACCGCCAGGGAGACCCGAAGCCTCCCCGAGGGAAGGGGGCGCTCCCTCTTCCTCGGGTGCCGCCGGTCGTTCTCCAGATCATGCAGATCGTTCAGCAGGTAGATGCCGCTCGCGACGAGGGAGAAGGCCGCGAACGCGAAGAGGGCCTGGACGACGGAGGGACCGTCGGTCATGCGTCTCGCGAAAACCAGGGGGGCGAAGACCAGAAGATTCTTGACCCACTGGTAGGGGCGAAGGGCTTCCAGCAGCGCGATCACGGATTTCCGGACATAGCACCGCCCCGTCCCCGCATCCAGGCCTCGACCCAATCGGCCACCGCAGCGCCATCGAGGGGGAGGCGCGCGCAGCCCTCGAGGTCCTCCCTTCCCCTCGGCGGAAGGACCGGGAGGCTTCTCGCCGAGATCCCGCTCCCGGAAGCCCAGCCGTCCCAGGCCAGCGCCACGACCCCCTCGGGCAAGGAATCCCAGAGGTCCTCCGGCCATTCCCCGCGGATCACCCGGAGCTTCGGAGGCTCGGGAACCGCGGCGAAGCCCTCGAGGAGCACGAGATCGAAGGGGAAGAGGGGGCAGTCCGCGAACCAGGCGAGGACCTCGGCCAGGTGGCCGCGCTCGTCGACGCGCTTCCTCCCCGGCCCCATGAAGAAGGTGCTCGTCCCCGGCCCGAGGAGGCCGACCGCGGCGGACCCGGCCTCCTTGAGCCTCCACGAGTCCTTGCCCGGCCGGTCGAGCAGGACCTCGTGGTGCGTGCCCTTCAAGGACGCGATGCAATGGCCGCGCTCGGCGAGCACTCCGACGACGGACTCCAGAAGGGTGGTCTTCCCGGTTCCGGAAGGCGCGACGAAGGCGAGCGTCGGGACCGGTCTTTTGCATTCGGTCATAGGGGCGCGGATTGTAGCCTCGACCCGCGCCCGGATCTCTCACGCCGGCCTCTCGAACCCCGTCCGAAGGATCCCCGACCGCCGATGAGCCCCAAACCCCGTTCGACGAGCCTCCGCCGCGACCTCAGGGCCCTCGCCGTCCTCTCCTTCTTCACCTACCCCTTCGCGATCGTCCCCCTCTACTACTTCCTCCTTCGCGAACGGGGTCTCGACCGTCACGAGTTCGCCCTGTGCCAGTCGTTCTACTACCTTTCGATGGTCGTCCTCGAACTGCCGACCGGATGGCTCGCAGACCGTTTCGGCCGCCGTCTCCCCCTCGTCCTCGGCCCCCTCCTCCTGGCGCTCGGCTTCCTCCGGATGTGGAGGGCCGAGACCTTCGAGGCCTTCCTGCTCGCCGCGGGGCTCCAGGCGGCGGGACACGCCCTCCTCTCCGGCCCTCCCTCCGCCCTCCTCTTCGAGACCCTCCTCGCCGAGGGCCGGGAGCAGGACTACCTGCGCCAGGAATCCCGGATGTCGACCTTCCGGACGAGCGGCACGGCCCTGGCCTTCCTGGCCGGGGGCTTCACGGGGGAAGCCCTGGGTCTGCCCGCCGTCGCCCTCCTCACCGCCTTCCTCTGCCTCTTCGCGGCCCTCGCCGCCCTCTTCCTCGAGGAACCCGATCGCCCCCCCTCCGGGCCCCCACGACAGGGGAAGCTCGAGCCCCAGCTCTCGACCCGCCTCCGCGCGGTCTACCGGAAACCGGCGGTGCGCTGGATCCTCGCCTACTTCGTGCTCCTCTTCTTCCTGCTCCGCTTCGGATTCCACACCTATCAGCCCTGGCTCGAGGAGGCCAGGCACAGGGGCCCCCTCTTCATCGGCCTTCTCTACGCCTCCTTCGCCGTCGTGGCCCTCCCGTTCACCCGGCTCGCCCATCGTATCGGGCACCGCTTCGGAGAGCAGCGGACGCTCTTCCTCCTTCCTCCGATCCTTTCCCTCTGCTTCGTCGGGCTCGCGGCGGGCTCCTCCCTCCTCCTCGTCGTCTTCTTCTTTCTCCAGCAGATCCCATTCGGCCTGCACTGGCCCCTCGTCCATTCCTACGCGAACCACCGCATCCCCTCCCGCGACCGGGCCCTCGTGCTCTCCTCCCTCTCCTTCGCGGGGCGCCTGGGTTTCGCGCTGGCCTTCCCCCTGATCCTGACCGAGGGCCGCCCGGTCTCCCTCGTCTTCCTCGAAACCGGGCTCGCGACCCTCCTCCTCGGGTTCCTCCTCGTCGCCTTCCCCGGCCGGGAGGAAGCACGACCCGATTGACCCCCAGGGAATCCGACGCCTCCTCCGGTGCTATCATCCCCGACCCATCCTCCCGACAGGCAGGGCGGAGGCCCCCCGGCCGATCCGGCCCTCCGCACCCGGAATCCGCGAGGCACGATGCGCATGATTCCCCCTCTCCTGATCTCCGCGATCCTCGCCTCCGGGCTCGGCGCGCAATCCCCGGGATCCCGCCCCTCCGAACTCCCCGAACCGGGAAAGCCCGGGGAACCCGCGAGGGCCCCGAGCCCCGGGCGCGTCCGGGATCTCGCGGGCGGGCCCTGGACCGGAGCCAACATCCTCTGCGTCTCGCAGCTCTTCCCGGAACACCCCTCGATCCCCGCCTTCGAGGACAGGGTCGAGACGACGAGCGACCGCCGGGGGCGCTTCCGCGTGGACCTCCTCGAGGGGCGCATCTATTCCGTCTACGCCTGGTCGAAGCAGGGCGCGGGTCGCGTGAGCGGAGTCCTCGCGAACCTCTCCGCGGGATCTTCGATCTCCTTGAAGGAAACGAAGCCTCCCCTCCCTCCGAAGGTCCGGATCCTCGGACTCGAGGAATGGAGGAAGGTCCACGGTCCCCTCCATTTCCGGGTCGCGGTGTTCCTCCCCCCCCGCCTCCTCCTCCCGATCGAGCTCGAAGAGGACGGAATCGCCCGGCTTCCCCCCCTTCCCCCGGAAGAGACCCGCCTCGAAATCCTGGATCGGAACCGGAATCCCCTCTTCAGCCGCTCCCTCGCCTTGCTCGTACCGCCGAAGGGCTCTCTCCCCACGATCAGACTTCCGGCCTTCGAGGATCTCCGGATCCTCGCACTCACCGACAAGGAGAAGAAGGCCGTTCCCGATGTGCGGATCCTCCACGTCGTCTCCAGGGTCCGGTTTCCGGAGGATTCGAGCGGGAGGAGCCCCTTCCATCTCATCCGGGAGGTCGGCCGAACGGACTCCAAGGGGCGATGCACGGTACGGATCCCCTGGCTGACCGGTCCGCACAAGTTCACGAACCAGGATTTCCTCGTCGTCGCGAAGGGTTTCGCGATCGGCCAGGGCAAGACCTTCTCGTTCCTCTTCTCCCCGGGTTACCGCTTCCGGAGGCCTGCGAAGGGGCGCGAGGCGGAACTCAAGGTCTTCCTCCAACCTTCGGTCGAACTCTCGACCCGGGTGATCGACGAGCAAGGCGAACCCATCGCGAAGCGGACCTTCCATATTCTCTGCAAGGGAAGCTTCCGAATGCAGAACAATTCCTATTCCGGCATCGAACTCCCGTGGATCCCGATCCGGAGCGACGAAGAGGGAAGGATCCGCTTCACCGCGCCGAGCATGGACAGCGAACTCGCCCTCCTCCTCCCCCCGGCCGAGAACTCCCGGACCCCCTTGAGGATTCGCTACCTGGATTTCCCAAAGAAGGCGGGAGGCACGATCCGCCTCGGGGACTCGACCCTCGAACCGCTGCGGCGGATCCGGATCCGGATCTCCGGACCGGAAGGCCTTCCCGTCCGAGGAGCGAAGATCCTGGTCTCCCGGCGGGAAGGAAAGGGCTCCTCCAAGGTCTGGAAACTCCCCTTCCCCCGCGCCTTCGTATCGGACCGCAAGGGAGTCGCCCGGCTGACCCTTCCATCCGGGAGCTTCGATCTCATCGCGTGGAAGAAGGGGAAAGGGTACCGGATCCTCCAGGAGGGCCTCGGCGACGCCGTGGAGGCCATGGATCTGTCCCTGGAAGCCTTCAAGAGGTTCACCGGACGATGCCTCGGCCCCGACGGAAAGCCCCTCGCGGGAGTCCGCATCCGAATAACGGGCTGGGGCATGTCCGGGAATCCCGACTATTCGAAGAAAGCGATCGAGATCGACCAAGGCCTTCTCGAGGGGAAATCCGGCGAGGACGGAGGCTTCGAACTCTTCTGGATCCCGATCAGGGGAACCCATTTCAGGCTCCGGTTCGAACCGCCCTCGAAGACGAAGGGCCGTCCCGTCGATTTCCGGATCGATCAGGATTCGATCCTCGACCAGGAGATCCGGCTCTGAGGACCCGGCCTTCCGACCGAAGCGGAGCGGAGCAGAGGAGCTTCCCTTGAAGGCCCGCATCCATCGCGTCACCGGAGGGGGGACTCCCCTCGCCTACGTCCCCGGAATCGACGGCAGCGGGGAACTCCTCCTGGGAACCGAGGGACGTCTCGGGACCGCGGGGTTCCGGCTCTGCCTTCTCCGCTACGAGGACGAGGACGCGCCCCTCGGAGAGGACCCCTACCGGGATCTCGCGGACTCCGTCCGCTCCTGTCTCGAGGAGGTCTTCGGCGAAGAGCACGCCCTCCTCCTCGCCGAGTCCTTCGGGGTCGGGGTCGCTCTCCGCACCGTCCTCGAACACCCCTCCGCCGTCTCGGGCCTCTGCCTCGTGAACGGATTCTGTCGTTTCGACAAGAGGCTGCGCCTCGCCCTCTCCCGCCTCGGCGCGCTCCTGGTTCCGAAGTTCCTCTTCCGTCCCCTGAGGAATCTCTGCGCTCCCTGGTCCCTGTTCGGGGCGTCCCCGCTCCCCTTCCTCCGGACCGGCAAGGGACCGGATCCCCGGACCCTGGATGCCTTCCGGAAGATTCCCGGAACCCCCTTCGACCGCGGATACCGCAAACGGCTCGCGATGATTCGGGGATTGGATCTCCGCGCGCGGCTTCCGGAGATCCGCGTTCCGGTCCACATCTTCGCCTCCGATCGGGATCGGATCGTCGATTCCCCGCGTTCGGGACGCATCATGGCAAAGGCCTTGCCGCGCGCCGTCATGACGATCCTGCAAGATCGCGGTCACCTCGTCCTTCCCCTCGAGAACGAGGACTGGCCCCGGCGCCTGCGGCGGCTCGCGGACGAGTCCCTATGCTCCGGGCCTCCCCCCGATCCACGGACATCGAGATGAACGACGCGCACCTTCACCTGATCACGAACCACATCCCGGTCCTCGGCCTCCCCTTCGCCCTGGCGCTGCTCCTGTGGGGGCTCTTCCGCCGACAGAAGGAGGTTCGGAGCGCGGCCTTCCTCGGCTTCTTCCTCGTCGCCCTCGCCTCGTTCCCCGCCTTCCTCTCCGGGCACGAGGCGGAAGAGGTCGTCGAGCACATGGCCGGGGTCCGGGAGGGCCTCATCGAAGACCACGAGGAGGCGGCCGAGATCGCCTTCTACGTGACCGAGGCCCTCGGGCTCTTCGCCCTCCTCTGCCTCTTCCTCGGACGCGGAGGTCGGGAGATCCGCGGGGGAATCCTCGCGGCCTTCCTCCTTCTCGCGGTCGCCTCCTCCGGCCTCATGGCCCGGACGGCCTTCCTCGGGGGACCGATCCATCATTCCGAGATCGAAGGCGGAAGGGATTAGAGGGAAGAACTCCCCATCCCCGCAAGCCCCGTCAAGCCGGATCGGGGCCGGGACCGATACGGAGGACATGGACCCCTCCGTCTTCCCCCTCCCGACCGCGGCGGCCCACCAATGGGTCGTGTATCTAACGGCCCGCTGCAACTTCTCCTGCGACTACTGCATCCAGAAGGGACGCATCGTCCCCGGCGCGAAGCGCAAACCCTGGGGCCGTTACGAGGAACTCCCGGGGAGCCGCTGGGTCGAGGCCCTCAACGCGATCCCGGTCCGCCCCGAACACACGCTGATCCTGACCGGCGGCGAGCCGACGATCCACCGGGACTTCTATGAGATCGCGACCGGACTCCGCGGCTACAGGATCGACCTGACCTCGAACCTCTCCTTCGACGTCGACCGCTTCATCGAGACCCTGAAGAGCGAGGGGACCGTCCTTCACTCGAGCTTCCACACCTACCACCCGAAATTCATGGAGCCCGAGGATTTCGTCGACCGAGCCCGGAGGATCCGGGATTCGGGGGTCATCGCGAACCCGGTCTTCTCCCTCTTGGACCTCGACGCCTTCCCGCACTTCCGGGACGAGGAGCACGACGCGAACCTCCGCCGCTTCCACGAGATCGCGGGCCGGCGGGGACTCCGCTACCAGCGCAACGAGTTCCGGGGGAACCACATGGGGGAACCCTTCGCCCACGACCGCAAGCGACCGATGAAGTGCACGAGCGGCTGGGTCAACTTCGCTCCCGACGGGGAGATCTACAACTGTCAGTACCATCTCGAGATCCGGAAGAACGCCTTCGGCAACGTGACCGCCCTCGAAGAATGCCGGCCGCTCCCCGTCTTCGGGACCTTCTTCCCCTGCGGGGACTACGGCTTCTGCGACCCATGCCACGAGAACAGCGGCCGCGGCGCTTACATGGACGAGGAGGGCGGGATCTTCCGGCGGACCGGCGACGATTCGCGGATCTACCTCCGATGGATGGACCCGAACGAGGTCCTGGAGGTTGCCCGCCGCCATCTCGACGAGGGGAGGCTCGAAGAGGCCGAACATGCCTTCCTGGCCGTGATCGAGGAGGGCGGGGAGGACAGGACCCCGCCCGAGGTCTGGGCGGACCTCGGGCTCACGCTCTGGGCGGCCGGAGAGCGGGAGCGGGCCCTCGGGTCGGTCCTGCAGGCGATCGAACTCGGGAGCCGGGACGAACGGACGCTGGCCGCGGCCGTGGAGCTCGGCCGCGAGGTCGGCGAACGCGAGCGGGTGCGGAACGTGCTCTGCCGCTTCCTGCCGGCCTCGAGGATCCTCGCGATCGAAGAAGCCGTCGCCTCCGCCTTCGTCTGAGGGATCGTCGATGTCCGCCCCAAAGAGGATCCGGATCGACTATCTCGGAAACTGGGGGATCGGGGATCTCCTCTGCTCCGAGCCCCTCGTGCGCGGTCTCCATGAGCACGAACACGGAGCTTGCGAGATCCGCTGGACCGGGAACCCGGGAAACGCCGCCTACGCCCCCGAGTTCGCGGGCCCGGCGGGCCCCGACTTCGAGCCGGACGAGGTCGTCGAGGTCCGCCTCTTCACCCATATGCGACTCGAGGAGTACGCGAGGCTCGAGGCCATGCCCTCCCTCGTCGCGCACATGTGCAGCTACGGGGGCGTGCGTCCCCGTGACATGGCCCCGCGCCTGAACCTCGGCGAGGAGGAACGCTGGTTCCTCCGCGAACTCGGGCTCGACCGCCTTCCGGGCCCCAGGGTCGCGATCTGTGCCGACGGATCCGACCCGTTCCGCGCCTGGCCAGTCGAACATTTCCGCCGTCTGGCTCTCCACTTGAAGGAGCGCCTGGGCGCGACCGTCCTCGAAGTCGGGGTCCGTGAACGCCTGGACGTCGGCATCGACTTCGTCGGGGTCATGCCGATCCGGGGAACGGCGGCGGTCCTCAGCGCCTGCGATCTCTTCATCGGGAACAACTCGGGCCTCCTGCACTACGCGCAGGCCGCGGGGCTCCCGGTCCTGGGCTTCTTCAGCGTCGCCACGCCGCAACGCTTCATCCACGAAGGGGCCAGGGTCGTCCCGGTGGAACTCGAGGAACTCGACTGCCTCCACTGCATGACCCGGGACTTCGCTGGAAGGAACCGCCGCGGATGCACGGCTCCCCTTGAGGCCGCCTGCATGCGCCTCCTCCCCTACGAGCGGGGTCTCGAGGCGCTCGAGGGGCTGTTCGAGGAGGTCCTAAGGGGCCTCGTCCCCGCGGGGTCCTGAAGACCGCTCCGCCTCAGACCCGTTCCAAGGCCGCCCGGAAGGCCCCTCTCTCCTCGGGTTCCGCGGGCCTCCAGCGACCCTGCCGGACCCGATCCCGGACGGATTTCGGGGTCATGACGACCGTCGTCACGTGCCGCGCGTCGGGGGAGAAGACATGGATCCGTCCTTTCTTCCCGATGACGACGACGGTCCCCTCGCCGGGATCGATGAGGAGGTGATGATCCCGGGCGCTCTTCGCCTCGGGGAAAGCGAGCTGGGTCGGGCGCGCACCTTCCTCCTCCCGTTTCCGCGCGTGTCCAGTCTTCCGCTCGCGGTTGCGCGCGTCGTGGGAAAGGCGCCGCGCGAAGGCCCTGAGTTCGACCATGACCGGCTCGGCGGGGTCCGCCTCCTCCCCGGCCTCTCTCCTTCCCGCAACCTGCTTCGCGACGAGGGCGAGCTTCTGCTGCAAGCCCCGAACGATTCTTGGGATCGCCGGATCCGGAAGGTCGCTCAGGTCGATCGCGCAGACGGGCTGCACGAGGAGACGGGGGACGCCGTCCTCTCCCTTCCGCTCGAGGACCTGGATCGTGAGGGCGACGCGTTTCCCCTCTTCCGCCGAGGCGAAGAGCCCCACCATCGCCTGGGCGACGAGGCGATAGGGAACCGCATCCGGGTCGAAGGCCGGTTTGACCCCCTCGCAGATGTCCTCTCCGCGCTCGATGAAGTGGACGACGCCCTCCTTCCCGGCGAGGAGTTCCTCCACGGACTCGTGCTTCCTCTCGATCGCCAGGGTGACGAGGTCCGCGTACCGCGGCCTCCCCTCCAGGCCGTAGCCCACGAGGACCTGTCTCGGATCCTCGGGCCTCGAGGACGGATGGTCGAAGCTCTCCGAACTGAAGCACCAGGCGCGGCCGGGAACGAGGAGTCCCTGCTCGAGCACGTCCTTTTCGAGGAGGGCGCGCCATTCCTCGGTCAGCATCCTGGAAAGGGCCTCGAGGTTTCCGCCCTCGAGGGGCAGGTGCAGACGCAGATCTACGGCCTTGCTCTCCTCCCCTCCGTCGAGCCGTCTCCAGCCCGTTCGTTCACGCAGGTCGAGCCAGGCCTCCCGGAGATTCCGCAGAGCCTCCAGAACGCACTTCCTCGGATCGACCGTCCGGCGGGCCCGGTCCTCGGCTCTCTTCTTCGGACGGCGCTTCTTCCGCTTCGGACGCTCCAGAGGGTCCGGGCGGTCCGCCCCCTCCTTTTCCGGAGGGGTTTCCAGCCCCTCCGCGCCCCCCTCTTCGGACGGGCGCGCCGCGTTCGGGACCGCGTCCGCATCCGTTCCACCGGCGACGTCCTTCGTTTCCTCGCTCATCGTCTCTTCCTCTTCGTCGGAGAGGGCAGGAAGGCCCCCAATCCGTATTCCGCCCAGCGACGGTCCACCTTTGCGCGGGTATCCGCGTCCATCTCGATCAGTTCCGGCCAGGGCCTGTCGAAGCCCTCTTCCTTCCACTTCCTCGTCGCGTCGACCCCGACCTTGCTCCCGTAGCAGGAGAGCCGGCTCGCATGGTCCAGCATCTCGGCGGGGCCGAAGGTGAACTGTAGGTCCCGCTCGGGATCGATGTTCGCGAGGGCGTGGAAGACCACCTCCCCCGGGTCCCGGACGTCCACGTCCTCGTCGACGACGACGACGACCTTCGTGAACATCGCCTGGCCGAGGGACCAGATCCCGTTCATGATCTTCCGAGCGTGTCCCGGGTAGCGTTTCCGGATCGAGACCAGCATCAGGTTGTGGAAGGCTCCTTCGAAGGGCATCGAGACATCGACGATCTCGGGGAACTGCTTGCGCATCAAGGGGAGGAAGATGCGTTCGATCGCGAGGCCGATCCAGCAGTCCTCCTGGGGCGGCCTCCCGACGACCGTGGCCATGTAGATCGGATCCCGCCTCCTCGTCACGCACTCCAGGTGGAAGGTCGGGAATCGATCCGCCAACGAGTAGAAGCCCGTATGGTCCCCGAACGGACCCTCGGTGCGCAGGTCGTCGAGATCGACGTATCCCTCCAGAACGATCTCCGATTCGGCGGGGACCCAGAGGTCCACGGTTTCGCAGCGAACGAGGTTCACGGGTTTCTTGCGGAGGAAGCCCGCGAGGAGCATCTCGTCGAGATCCGGCGGAGCAGGGAGGACGGCCGAGAACACGGTGACCGGATCGCATCCGATCGCGATCGCGACGGGGACACGACGGTCCTCCGCCCCCCGGACGTTCCGGGCCCCGTCATGATGGATGTGGCAGTGGAAACCCGTTTCCCGCTCCCCCATGACCTGGAGGCGGTACATCCCGCAGTTCTGGTCCCGGGAACCCGGGTTCTTCGTGAAGACCAGCGGCATCGTCACGAAACGTCCGGCGTCCAGGGGCCAGGTCTTCAGAATCGGGAAATCCTCCAAGCTGCAATCCCCGCCCTTCAGGACAACCTCCTTGCAAGGCCCGTCCTTGACACGCTTGGGCAGCATCTTCGAGAGGTCCAAGAGCTTCGGCAGCCGCTGCAGCTTCTCGAGGAAGGAGTGGGGCGTCTCCGTTTCGAGGAGGGAGGAGAGCCGCGCGGCGACCTCCTCGAGGTCGCCGACCTCGAGGGCCAGTTCCATTCTCCTTCTCGTTCCCAGCGTGTTCGTCAAGACCGGGAACCGCGAACCCGCGACCTTCTCGAAGAGCAGGGCCGGACCGAGCGCCTTCGAGACGCGGTCGGTGATCTCCGAGATCTCGAGTTCGGGGTCCACCTCGACCTGGACGCGCCGGAGTTCGTCCTCGCGCTCCAAGAGGTCGAGAAAGGCTCTGAGGTCCTGATGGGCCATCGAGGGTCTCCGGGGAGGAACGGGATCCGTACCGGGGCGCGGGCGGCCGGGGACTCCGGAGGTCCCGGCCAAAGGCGGGACAGCTTACCTCCCCGCCGGCCCCGTTCCTCCGTCGAAGCACCCTTCCGGGGGGAATCCATGCCGGGAAGCCGAAGGAGAGGGAAAAGGAATGAGCGGCGGCCGCGCGTGAACCGCCGCTCCTCCCGGACGAGAGCAGGCCCCCCAACCCGCATGTCGTCCTGACCGCCACGCCCCAGGTCCCCCAACCGGGACGGGCGGAAGACGAAGGCTCCCTTCCCCGCGCGACCTCCGTCTATGGCGTCTCGAGCCCATCGGGCGAGACGCCTGGGTGAATCATTTTTTCGAGAACCGGCTTCCCCTGACCCCGTCGGAGTCCGCCGCGAGCCTTTGCTGGCACGAGGGTCTTTTCGGGCGCTTTCCCCTCTTCCTTGACCCCGCCCGGAAGCCCCCTTTCCTCCGGGAGATCCCCTGCACCCGTGTCGAGGAAAGGCCGGAATCCCCGGGCAAAGCACCCGCCCCCCCTGTCCATTCCCCCGGACAGGCCTAGGATCGGGTGCTGCCGGCTTTCTCCAGGCTCGCTCGGGGGGAGGTCTTCGACTCCGGCTCCCCCTCGTCTCCCGAAGCCTTCGCCCCTGTCCACGGGTCCTTGCGGAGGTCCGGAAGAAGGAGAACCTTTCGATTCCTGGGAACCACCGAGGGTTCGCACTACGTCTTCAGCGCAAGCGCAGCGCATTCGCCTGGTTCCCGCCTCTCAGTCCTCTCAAGGAGAACTCATGGTTTCCCGCTCTTCCGTTCCCTCCCTCCTCGCCCTTTTCCTCCTCCCCTCGATCGGAATCGGCCAGTGGACCGCCACGACCTATGGGATGCCCTCCGGGTTCAAGGCCCGAGCGGTGGCCCTCACCGACCAGAGCCTGAACGGCTGGCAGGATCTCGTGATCGGGGCTTCCACAGCCACCTCGGACCGGATCTATCGCCGGACGGGGCCCGGACTCGCCCTGACCCTCCTTCAGTCCTATACGGGGGGAGGACTCTCGGACCTCGTCGTCGGCCGCCTCGACAGCTCGGGCCAGCCCGACATCGCAACCTCCCATGCCTCGGGCAACGTCGTGCGCGTGCGCCGCTTCCCCACGGGCGTCCAGACGCTGACCCTCCCGACCTCGTTCAGCCCCCAAAAGATCGTCACGATCGACCTCGAGAACGACGACGATCTGGACCTGGTCACCGTGGGCTGGGGAAACGTCCGGCCCTACTTCGCCCGGAACAACGGCAGCGGGGTCTTCGGCCCGATGACGACGGTCACGAATCTGAGCGTCTCCCCCTCGCGCCCACAGTGCGTCGTCGCCGGCGACTTCAACCATGACGGGAAGACCGACCTCATGGTCCCCCGGGCGGACGGCAACGTCTCCTTCTTCCGGAACCTCTCGACCGGAACCACGGTCAACTTCGCAACGCCCCAGACCTATCCCAACGCCAACACGAGGCCCATGGACATCTGCGCCGACGACTTCAACGGAGACGGTTGGCTCGATTTCGCGACCGCGAACACCGTCGGCACCTGCTCGGTCTTCCTGAACCAGGGCCCCCCGACGAGCGGAGCCTGGACCACGGTCACGTTCCTCAAAACGAACTACACGCTCGGCACTTCGAACGATTTCCCCTCCTCGATCTGCAGCGGCGACTACGACTGCGACGGGGACCGCGATCTCTTCATCGGTCTCAGAGGCTCTTCCAAGATCGCCGTCCTCCGGAACAACGGTTCTGGGGTCTATTCGGTCCTTCCGTTCATCGCGACCGGCCCCCTCCCCAACGACATCGCCTGCGGGGATCTCGATCGGAACAACCACCTCGACCTGGCGACGGCCAACCTGGGTTCGACGACGGGTTCGGTCACGAAGTTCGTCAACAACAGCACCCTTCCTCCGAAGCCCCATATCTACGTCGGGGGCATCCAGGACAACTTCGCGACGACCCCCCCGGCATCCACCGAGCACGCCTGTCCGAGGTCCGGCGCCTTCACGACCTTCGTGACGCCGAGGCGCGATTTCGATCAATCCTCCTCGGTGCGGAAGTTCGGGCACACCTTCCCGAACGTGGGGGCGGGGCACCAGTTCCTCCAACGCATCCTCAAGGCCCGCCTCGTGATCCGAATGAGGGCGGATTCCTTCCTGGCCGCCAACGACACGATCGGCTTCGGCTGGAACCCCTCGCCGGCCCGCATGGTCTTCCGCAAGCGCATCGCCGACATGCCCGGGATCTCGGCCTGGACGACCGGTTCGACCGTCAGCCTGAATCTGGACCTGTCCTCCCTTCCCGGGGGCATCGACCTGCTCCCTAAGATGAACCAGAACCGCTCCCTCGACGTCTACGTCGAGAACTCGACCAAGGTCGACTCGATCATGCTCCAGATCTGGACCTGCGTCCGGGTCCGCTGCCTCTTCACGTTGAAGCAGACTCCCCTGGTCGCCGGAACGAACTGGACGCTCGGAGCGGGCGGAGCGCCTTCCGGAAGCTGGATCTTCTTCTTCATGGGCACGCAGGTCGCCCCCGGGCCGATCGGCCCCTGGGGCCAGTTCTGCCTGCCTTTCCCCCTCTTCTATCTCGGTGCGCAGTACGCGCCTTCGGGGGGAGCCTCCCTGACCCTGCCTCTTCCTTCGAGCCTCCCGGTTCCCTGCAAAACGATCTCGACGCAGGCGATGAGCTGGCAGCCGGCCTCGAACAAGTGGTGCCTCTCCAACACCTGGACCGCGCAACTCTTCAACTGACAGGACTCCGGCCGCGGATTTCGATCCGCGGCCGGCGCCTCCTCCCCGAACCGGGTCCGGCGACCCCGACCCGCTTGCGATGGGGACCCGGATCCGGATCATGGGGGGCATGACCCGCGAAGCCTACGATCGTCTCGCCGCGAAGATCCGCGACGTTTCCCTCCTCTCCTCCGCCTCGGCCCTCCTCGGCTGGGACCAGGAGACGATGATGCCGGAGAAGGGGGGGGATTGGCGGGCCGAACAACTCGCCCTCCTCGCCCGGAAGGTCCACGAGGATTTCACCTCGGACGAGGTCGGAGAACTTCTCGCGGCCTGCGAGGAGGACCGGGAACTCGTCTCCGATCCGCTCTCGGTCCCCGCCGTCGTCCTCCGCGAGCTCCGCCGGGATTTCGACCTCGAACGCAAGCTCCCGGCGGATCTCGTCGCGGAATCCGCCTCCCACCGGAGCCGGGCCCAGCAGGTCTGGGCCAGGGCGCGGAAGGAATCCGATTTCGAACTCTTCCGCCCGATGCTCGTCCGGAGCCTCGAACTCGCCCGCGAGGAGGCCCGCTGCCTCGGAATCCCGGAGGGCGGCGAAGAACCCTGGGACGCCCTCGCCGATCGTTACGAGCCCGGCATGAGGGCCGCGGAACTCGCCCGTCTCTTCGAGCCCCTTCGCAGCGAACTCGTCGAACTCGTGGACCGCCATCGCGGCCGCCGCAAGGACCGGCTGACCGGCAGGAGGATGCCGGTACCCGCCCAGGAGACCCTGTGCCGCCGCGTGTCCGAGGCCTTCGGATTCGATTTCGACGCGGGAAGGCTGGACCGTTCCACACACCCCTTCACGAGCGGCTCCCACCCGCTGGACGTGCGCATCACGACGCGATACCGCGAGGAGGACGTCATGGACGCCCTCGGCTCGACGACCCATGAGGTCGGTCACGGCCTCTACGAACAGGGTCTTCCCCCGGAACACGCGGGCCTACCCTTCTGCCGGGCCTCCTCGACGGGGATCCATGAGAGCCAGAGCAGGCTCTGGGAGAACCAGGTCGGCCGCTCCCTCCCCTTCTGGCGCTGGTGCGCCCCCCTCCTGACCGAACTCGGCGGGAAGGATTTCGCGGACCTCTCGCCGGAGGAACTCTTCGAAAGCACGAACCGCGCCGAACCGAGCCTGATCCGGGTCGACGCCGACGAGACGACCTACCACCTCCACATCCAGATTCGATTCGAACTCGAACTCGCGATGTTCCGCGGAGATCTGGATCCCGCGGATCTGCCCTCGGCCTGGAACGAACGTTACGCCGCGGACCTAGGTGTCGAAGTCCCCGACGATGCGAGGGGTTGCCTGCAGGACATCCACTGGTCCCTCGGAGCCTTCGGCTACTTCCCGACCTACAGCCTGGGCAACCTCTACGCCGCCTGCTTCTGGAAGGCGCTCCGCGGGGAGCTACCCGATGTGGACGAGGATTGCGCCCGAGGGGACTTCGGGGGGATCCTCGAATGGCTCCGCTCGAGGATCCACAGGCATGGGGCGAGGTACCGTCCGGCGGAACTCTGCGAGGAAGTCTGCGGAACCCCCCTCGACCCCGAAGTCTTCCTCGACTACCTGCGGGACAAGCACGAGGCCTGAGCCCCTCAATCCCCCGCCTTCCCGGCGATCCCGAAGCGGAACGAGCCGTGGAGGGACCGGATCCGGACCCAGGCCTTCCTGACTCCGGGCCCACCCGACTTCGGCCGGAAGCGGATCTTGAACGGGGCGGACCCGCCGGGGGGAAGGACCCGCGGCGGGAAGGCCAGGATGCGGAAGTCCTTCGCGTTCTCCCCTTCGAGGGCGATCCGGGACTTGCTCGCCAGACGGAGGATCCGGCTGCCCGGATTCACGAGAAGGAAGGTCCTCTCGACCTCTCCCCCCGTTCCACTCGTTCCGAAGTCGGTGCCGTCGAAAGGATTCGGGCGGTCGGCCCCGTCCTCGAGCACGAGCCCCTCCCCGCGGACCTCGATCCGCGCCGGGACGACCCTCGGGGCCTCGGACTCGACGAGGATCCGGACCGTACTCGAGTCCTCCCCGCCCCCCGCGGCGACCTTCAGGCCGACTTCGTAGATCCCGGGCTTGCGGAAGACATGGGAGAACTTCTTCCCCTTCTTCCCCTCGACGAGGGGTTTGGGCTTCTTCTTCCGCGCGGGTTCCAGGATCGTCCACTCGTAGGAAGCCTTTCGGAGCGGGACGATCGAACCCTTGGCGGAGAAGGCGACCTTCAGCGGGGCCTTCCCGAAAAAACGGTCCGCTTGGATATGAGCGAGGAGCTTGGGGCGGCCGATCCTGATCCGGATCGTCTTCCCGGTGTAACTGTTCCCGCTCGTCCCGTCCGAGGCGATGATCGTCACCCGTTCCGTATCCGAGCGGGGCTTTCGGGGGCATTTCCAGCGGAAGACCCCGCCCTCGACGACCCCCACCTCTTCGGATCGCTTCGCGAAAGTCACCGGAAAACCCTCCGGATCGTAAGCCGCGAGCGGGATCTCCACGGTCGACCCCGGGCGGACGTAGACATCCTGCAACCCCAGCAGGATCGGTCGCCGGTTCGAATGACGAAGGTCGAAACGGTAATCCTTGTAGCCGCCTCCGTTGGGAGGCAGTGGCCCCTTCTTCCTGTAGATCGTCAGGAGAGCCGGATTGCCGTCGAGACGCCCGTTGTTCGCGAAGAGAGCGAGGACCGTACGCCCTTCGGGAAGGGCGTCGTCCCAGGGAACCGTGATCCGATACTCCCCTTTCCTCTCCCCGGCCTCGATCCGGAGGCGTCGGTTTCCGTAGAGGAGCTTCCAGCGGAACTTCAGGGGAAGGCCCTGGAGGTCGTAGCTCTTCGCGGTGGAGACATCGATCTTCACCGTCTGTCCCTTCTCCTGGAGGATGCAGGCGGACTTGTAGAGCGCGAAACGCTTCGTGCCTCCCTCGACCCCGAGCACCTCGAAACAAGCCTCGGGCGGAGCGGTGTTCATCGAGCGCGCGAGCCGGATCATCCTCCGCATGTGCTCGAGGTCGTCGTAACGATGGAAGGCGAGGGCCATGTCCCCCCTGTCGATGCCCGCCGCCGAGTAGCGTTCCGGGTACTTCGTCCGGTCTCCGACGGATTTGTAGCAGATACGATGCCTGAGTTCGTGCTCGTAAGGGACGTCGTAAGGGAGTCCGGCCTTCCACAGGTAGAGGAGCGCCGAGGGATAGAGACCGTTCTTCTTCAGAAGGAGTTTGGTTTCGGGCGGCAGGTATCCCCCGACGAGGATCATCTTCGTGATCGCCATCGTCTCGCTGTTGGAGGACCCGACCGAGTTGAAGAGAGTCGGGCTGTGGCAGATGTAGAGATCGCTCGTCCGATCCGCATTCCAGTCGGTAAAGGACGCGTGCGCCGGAGAACACACGAGAAGATCGGCGAAGTAGAGGCGCTCGTAGGTCGTCGTCATCCGGACCGAATAGCCGTTCGTGATCGTATGGGCCATTCCGGTCGTACTCTGGTGGATGAAGTTGACCCCGGCCCTCATCATCTCTCTTTTTCTGACGTCCACGAAGTCGAGGATCCGGTCCTTGATCGAGACTCGGCTCCCGTCGGGTCCACGCCAGCTCCAACGGATGTAGCCGTGAAGGCCGGACCAGGAGCTGTAGACGTCGTCCCAGATTCCGGCGAAACGGCCGGCCCCCGCCGGGTCCGCTTCGTATCGGACGAGGGGCCCTCCGTCGGGGACGGGCCAGACCGGATAGATGCGCCGGTCCTTCGGGGGGGGCGCGAGATCGATCTCCACCGCTTTCTTCTTCTTTCCCTCGCGCACCATCGACACGACCCCCCTGATCGGAGTCTCGTCGAGACGCCAGAGTCTCCAAACCCTCTTCTCGAAGTAGGGGTTGCGGATCGCGTCGGTCTTCCCCGCAGAGGAAGTCTCGGGGTTCCCGGATGGGGACCTCTCCTGGAGTCCGAACGGGAAGGCGAGCAGCGCAGGAAGCAGGAAAACGGCAGACATCATCGCGTAATCGTTCCTCACGGGCGGATCAGAGCCACTCCGCCTCCACCGTGAGGGGACCTCCCCGGTCGCCCGTGTTCCTGGTGGTGGCGGATTCGATAAGGAAAACGCGGGCGGGTTCGAGAGCGACGGGCATGTGCTCCACCCCGCGGGGGACGACGCAAAGCCCCCCGGACCCAAGCTGAGGCTCCGATCCCTCAGCCTCAACTCGAGGACTCCCTCGAGCACGAGGAAGCTCTCGTCCTCATCCTCATGCACGTGTCAGAGGAAGGGGCCCTCCATCCGCGCGATCTCGATCTGCTGTCCGTTGACCTCTCCGACGATCCTCGAACGCCAGGGATCCGAGATCCGGGCGAAACAGGCATCGAGGTCCATGACCCTGAGCGCGCGATCCCGCCCCCCCTCTCCGCTTCCATCCTCATCCTCCCATAAGGGTCAGCCCGCGGAAACGGGCGGGGGCGCAACCGTGCGACATCTCCGCGAGCTGCATCGGCTGCCCCTTCCCGCAGTTCGGGACCCCCCAGGGGATCCATTCCGAGGGCCCGCAGATCGCATCGCAGGAGGCCCAGAACCCGGGGGTGATCCCTTGATAGGTCGGATTCCTGACGAGGTGGGCCTTCTTCCCCCTCTCGATCTTCCAGCCGATCTCCGTCGTGAACTGGAAGTTCAGGCGCATCTGGTCGATCGACCAAGTCTTCACGGTATCGAGAAGGAATCCCTCCCCCATGTCCTCACAGAGGTCCTCCAGGGTCCCGGCGTCTCCGGGCATCAGGGAGAGGTTCGGGATGCGGATCTGCGGCGGATACCTCCATCCCCAGGCCCGATTCGCGCCGCGGCTCCGTTCATCGCCGAGCCGCTTCGCGAACTCCCGATTCGTCAGGTAGTTCCGGTGGATCCCCTTCTCGACGACATGCCAGCGGCGCGCGGGCACGCCGTCATCGTCCCAGCCGATCGTCGCCAGCCCACGATCCAAGGTGCTGTCGGCGACGAGATCCACGATCGGCGAACCGTATCGGAAAGAGCCCCTCTTTTCCGGCGTCACGAAGCTGCGCCCGGCGAGGTCGGCCTCGAAACCCAGCACTCGGTCGAACTCGTTTGGATGCCCGACGCTCTCGTGGATCTGGAGAGCGAGCTGGCTTCCCCCGAGGATGACGTCGAACTCGCCCCCCGGGCAGGGAGGGGCCGTCAACAAGGCGACCGCCTCTTCCCGGACCCGCTCGGCGTTTCCGGGGAGATCGAAACCGCGGACGAGTTCGTACCCGCGTTGCTCGTACTGCCCCCCGAAGGAGGCAGGATAGCTCCGGGTCTGCACCGCACCCTCCCCGACCGCGGTCGCGGTGATTCCCGCCCCCGACCTGAGAGCGGTCTGGCTCACCGCCGTTCCCTCACTCGTGTAGAGCCATTGGTCTTCGCGGAGAAAACTCATCGTGCAGAAGGTCGACCGGATCGCCGCATTCTTCCTCAGGATCTCATCGGCCTCGAAGAGCAACGCGAACTGCTCCTCCATCGAGATCTCGAAAGGGTCTTCCTCCCAGCGGCTCGACCAGTGCCCCCGTGCGGGTTCCTCCTCCGTGAGATCGACCGGCCTCGCCCTCAACGGGGAACCCGCCCGGGCGGCCTCGACCGCGCGGGCCGCAAGTTCCGAGGCGCAGGCCTCCTCCACCTCGGGGCGCGCCGCGTAGCCCCAGGCCCCTCCGACGAGGACGCGCACTCCGATTCCGAAGGTCTCGGCCTGCTCGATGCGCCCGATTCGCCCAAGGCGGACCCCGAGGATTCGCGTCTTCTCGTGGACGATACGGACGTCCGCGTACGAGGCGCCCATCGCGGACGCCCTCTCCAGGCCCGCCCTGGCGATGGCTTCGTAAAGGGTGGGGGAAAGCTTCTGCCCGTCCATCCTCAAAACTCCGTGCTGCTGGTGAAACGGAAGCCCTCGCAGAGGAGGCTGGGGGTAACGACGCTCCCGCCGAAGAAGGGCTCGACGAGCCTCCCGTCGTCCCCGACCGCCCGCACTCGGGAAAAGGTTTCGACCAGGCTTTGCGTGAAGCGGAGGTTTCGGACGGGTCCGGTGATCCTCCCGTTTTCGATCAGGAAGGTCCCGTTCCGCGTCATCCCCGTGACGGTGACGGGAAGGGGATCGATCAGGTTCGTGTAGTGGAACTGCGTCACGAGAAGACCCCGCTCGACGCCCTCCATCAGGTCCTTCGTCGCCTCGCCCTCCGCCCGAAGGATCAGATTCGAAACATTCGGCCCCGACACACTCGGCTGGGGACCCGCGTGCCCGGTCGTCGAAGTCCCCCCCTCCTCCGCGGTGGGGCGGTCCCAGACGGGCCCCTTCGCGATCCCCTTCTCGACCAGAACGACCCTCTTGCGGTCCTGGCCCTCGCAGTCGAAGCGGAGACCGCGAAAACGGGGATCTCCCGCATCGTCGAGAAAGGTCAGCTTCTCCGAGAGGACCTGTGTCCCGATCCTCCCCGAAAGGAAGGATCGGCCGTCGAGGAACCCCCGGGCGCCGAAACCCGCCATGGCGAGGAACATCACGAGGTCCCCGGCCGCCTTTGGTTCGAGCAGGACGACATATTCCCCGGGTTCGAGCTCGCGCGGGTCCCGGGAATCCAGGGCCTTCTTCATCGCCCGCCGCCCGACCTCCGCGACTTCGTCGTCGGGAAGAGGCTCTCCCTGCCGCACGGCGCCGGCGACGCCGGCCCCGCCCGGTTCCGCGATCACGGTCGAACTGAAGCGGGCCTTGCCGACGAAGGCGTGCCGGAAGCATCCCCGCCCGGTCGCATACGTGACCGATGCGCCCTCGGTGTCATAGAACCCGGTGACAGCGAGCCCCTCGGACCTCGCCGCCTCGAGGTATTCCCGGACCTGGGCGATCTTCTCCGCCGGCGGATGTTCGGCCAGGGCCGTTACGCTCTCCTCCTCCTGCCCACCGTCGCCTCCCCCGGATTTGGAGGCCAGCGGGGGGAGTTCGAGCGGCGGACTCAGGACGGCGGCCTTCAAGGCCGTGTCCAGGGCCTCGCCGGTCGAGGCCGGATCGACGGAGGCCGCCCGAGCCCGCCCCTGCCGTCCTTCACGGACGACCCTGATCTGCAGCGAGATTTCCTCGAGGGCGTTCTGCTCGCTCGGACCGCATTCGGCGATGCGAAGGGAGTTTCCCCTCGTCGAGAAGAGGAGGACCTCGACGTCCTCCGTCGGGGATTGTTCGAAGACCTGCGCGCATATCCCGTGGGCGCGTTCCTTGGAAAGCATGGAACAACGTTCGCCGATCCCGGGCGGCTTGTAAAGACGGAGATCCCCGACATCCCTCCCGGGCGGGAGCTGGCTCACTTCAGGAAGGAACTGGGAGGGTGGACGCTCCGGCGCTCGAAGAAGGCGCGATAGGCCCGCAGCGTCCTGTTTCCGCTCCCCGCCGCTTTCTCCAGGACCCGCGCGATCGCGGCCATCTCCTTGCGGAGGGCTTCAGCCCTCGGGCCCTTCCCCGCCGCCTCGAGCCTCTTGTCGAGCAGGGGATAGAGGAGGCGGATGGTATTCGGAAGGTCGGGTCTCGCCGCGAAGGACGCCCGGAGCGCCTCCAGCATCTTCTGTTCGTATTCCCGGGTCTTCTCGTCCTCGACGCGTCCCGTCGAACCGCCGTTCGTCCGAGTTCCCTCCCTCTGCCCCCGGCCGGTGGCGGCCTCCTGAAGGCGGCGGTAATAGGAGTAGGCGAGATTGAACTGCAGGGAAGCCCTCCATCTCCGGATCGAACTCTCGGGGAAGACCTTCGCCCCCGCCTCCGAGGCCGCCAGGACCAGACCCTCGCGGGAGAGTCGCTCCATGCCTTCCCAATCCCGAAGGGCCTTCGCCCCGTAAGTCGCGGAGATGTAGTCGTAGCTCGTGACCCGACGAAGAGCCTTCAGCCGCTCGAAGGCATCCAGGCCTTCCCGGACCTCCTCGGGTTCCGAGGACCTCACGAGGATCTCCGTCTTGAACCGGAGTCCGATCGGATGGTCCGGTTGGACCGTGAAGGCCTTCTCGATCCACGAGACGACCTCGGGCATCTTCCGCTTCGGAGTCGGTCGTCTCGAACGGAAGAAGCCCCTTCGGATCCAGAGGATGCGCGCGAGGGAGACACAAGCCCCGGCGTTCTGGGGGTGCTTCTCGAGGAGTTCGCGATACAGGGCCTCGGCCTTCTCGTATTCGCGTTCCAGCGAAGCGAGCATCGCCCTGAGCGAAAGGTCCGTCTCCCTCTGGAGCGGATCGAGCTGGACCTCCCCACGCCTGCGCAACACCTGTTCCGCCTCCTTTCTCATTCCGAGCTTCTGGAAGGCGTTCAGGGACGCGATGTAGACCCGCCCGCTCCGGCGGAAACGTTCGGCGATCCCCAAGATCCTCTCCCCCACCTTCCTCGGATCGCTCTCCGGGCCGCCCTTTTCCTTCTGCATCGCGCGGAGCACGCTGAGCCGGATCTGAAACTCCGCCTCGGCCTCGGTTCCGATCCGTTCCGGATCCGTTTCATACCGGAGAAGATCGTCGACCTTGTCCTTCCAGTCGCGCACGCGCCGGTCGGCCATCAAGAGTTGGGCGAGGGTCTCCTTGTAGAGAGGGTGCTCGCGGCCCGTCCGGGCGGCGAGACGTTCGCTCAGCTCCCAGGCCTTCTCTCTCTCCCCCGAACCGAAAGCTTCGATGATCGCGAGCTTGAGGGTCGAGAGGTCGGGTTTCGTCGTCGGAAGGTTGAGGTAGGCGAGAGCGGCTTCCAGCGCCCGCGGGGCGTTCCCGAGGAGGGAATACGAGAAGATGCGGACCCTCTGGAACGAGATCGCGAATCTAGGCTCGCGGTCGTAGATCCGGGCGAGTTCGAGGGCCTTCGCAGGCTCCCCGCTCGCCAGCGCGACGAGCGCCCTGAGGAAACCCTCCTGGGAATCGGCTGGAGGAGGAGCCCCCTCGAGATCCCTCTCGGCCTGGGACAAGCGCTCCTTGTCCTCCACGGGCTTGCCGCGCGCCCGGAGTTCCCGGGCGACCGCGATCTCCATCCCCCAGAGCAGGGGCCCCGTCCCCCAGAGTTCGCGGGCGCGGGTCAGAGCCTTCCAGGCGCGATCGTACTTCCCGGACTCGAGGAGGATACGGGCCCTCTCGAGCGGAATCGCGGGCTCCGAAGGAGCGAGGGAGGCGGCCTCCTCGAGAAGGGTGAGATTCTTCTCCGCGTCGATCCCCATCGGATTGAAGCGGAGCCGCACGTCCTGGAGGATCCTGATCGCGCGGACCCGGTTCAGCTCGCTTCTGAGAACATAAGTTCCGGCGGAGAACCCCAGGAGGAGCACCACGGCGGAGACGACGAGGGTCTTGTTTCGGACCAGCCTGCGCCGGAACCGCAGAAGGGTCGAGGGCCGGGCGGGAATCGTCCCCTCTTCCTTCCAACGGGTCCAATCCGCGAGGAGCCGGGAGGCGTCCCGGTATCTGAGAGCCGGGTCCTCCTCCAGACATCGGTCGATGATCCGGCAGAAACCGAACGGGAGATCGGGACGGCGGGCTTTCAGGGAGAAGGTCCTCGTCCTGCTCCCGGCGCTTCCGCTCCGCGCCGGATGGGCGCCGGAAGCCAGCTCGAAGAAGCTCACCCCTAGCGAATAGAGATCGGACCTGGTGTCGGGTTCCTTGCCCCGGTGCAGGACCTCGGGAGCCATGTAGGCGGGGGTGCCGATCAGCTCCCCGTCGATCGTGAGGGTTTCGGACCCGGTATGCCGCGAGAGTCCGAAGTCTCCGAGCCGGCAATGCCCCTCCTCGTCGAGGAGGAGGTTCCTGGGCTTGAGATCCCTATGGATGAATCCATGCTCGTGCAACCAGGCCAGGGCCTGGGCCGCCTCCCCGAAACGCTCGAGAAGCCATTCGACCTCGACCCCTCCGGCGGACTTCTCTTCCTCGCTCTCCTCCCCCTCCCCCCGGACCAGGGTGGCGGCGAGATCCGGGTCCAAGGGCCGGGCGCACCCCCTTCCGTGGTCGAGGAGAGACCCCCGCATCAACGGAAAGACCAGATAGCATCGGCCCGCGATCTCTCCCCATGCGTGGATCGGAAGGATGAAGGGATGGTCGATCGCCGCGAGGTTCTCCGCCTCGCGCAGGAAACGGCGCCTCGCCTGCGGGTGCGCGAGGGACCGGGCGTGGAGGATCTTGACCGCGACGACGCGCCCGGGAAGGAGAGGCGCTCCTCGAACGGCCTGGAGAATCCTGCGGACCCTGGCGCGATAGACCTTGGCGAGGGAACCGCTGCCGACCTCCTCCTCGAGCGTGAAAGGACCGAAATCGGGAAGCCCTGGGTTCACAGCCCGAGCATAACAAAGCCCGGCGGCAAAAGGGGAGGGCGGTTTCCCGACTCCGCGGAACCCCCTCTGGCCGGCCGGGAAGGAACCGTCGCGCCGGGATCTCAGGAACCCGGGCCGACCAGGACGATCGCGAAGAGCGCGGCCAAGCCGGCGAAAACGATCGCCAGCAGGACGACGATCGTTCGATTCATCCGGGCCGAACGCTCCATCAGACTCTTCAACTGCGCCAGATGCGCCTTCTGCGCCTTCTCGAAGGCGGCATAGGCCTGGGTCTGAGTCTTCTCGAAAACCCGCGTCGTCCGCTCATGGGTCCGCTCGAGGCTCGTCGTCGCCTCCTTCACGGCGTCCGAGTTTTCCTTGCTGAGCTTTCCGATCGAGGAATGGATCCGGTCCATCGTCGACCGGAAATCCTGCATCGTCTTCTCCGAACGCTCCTCGGCTGCGACCTGCTTCTCGAGGGTCTTGTGGATACCCTCCAGCAGATCGGGGAGATTCCCGAGCCGCTGGACGAGTTCTCCGGTCTTCCGGTTCTGCTGCTCGAGGGTCTTGCTGATGGCGGTCATGAAATCGACCTGGGCCTTCGCGAGAGTCGGGAGGTCCGCGACCTTTTCATTCAGATCCCCGGCTCTCCGGCCCTGCTCCTCCATCCGGTCCCGGATTCCGGTCAGGAGTTCGGAGAGATCCTTGAAGCCCTCGGTCAGGGCGACCATGGCTTCTTCCTTGCGCCCCCGCTTGAGGAGGCTCGTGGATTCCTCCTTCCCGTTCCCGGAGTCGTTCCCGGCCGTCTCGGAAAGCTCGGGACTGCCGGGCCTGGGCCGGACAGGGATCTCCTCGCCCCCCCCGCCGATTCCCCAATCCCTCGTCCCAGGGCCCTCGCCCGTCCGTCCGGAGCCCGAGACCGACTCGATCCCCCCCTCCTTCTCTTTCCGCGCCCCGAAAAGCTTCTCCAAAAAGGTCGTCTTCTTGACCATGTCGAACCCCTCCCTGCTTGTCACCGTCGGATTCCCGCAAGGGACCCGCGGCCATCCTACGCGAGGGCGGGGCCCCGCGGAAGTGCGCCTCCGTCCCTCTTGACTGGCGGTCCTCAAGAGATAGCCTTTCCGCCCCTTGAGGCCCGCCGGGCCCGGATCCGCGGGGGATTAGCTCAGCTGGGAGAGCGCTACAATGGCATTGTAGAGGTCAGGGGTTCGAATCCCCTATCCTCCACCAGGAAGACGGCCGCCGGTTCCCCCCGGCGGCCGTCCACGTCTCCTGCCCGGGGCTCCTTCCCGTCCCCTCTCGTCTTCCCGGGAAGAATCGCTCACCAAGAAGGCCGTGGATCCGTTCATAGGCCCGTCATGAAGACCCAGATCCTTTTCCTCCTCCCCCTTCTCACGGCCGGTCCCCTCCGGAGCCAGATCGAACGGCCGATCCCCTACCCCCTCCCCGAATCGAAGGCCTGGAAAAAGGCCCTGGCGAACGGGACGCGGACCCGCATCGGACTTCCGGGACCCAAATACTGGACGAACCGGGCCACCTACGACATCGAGGCCGAACTCGACCCGGCCACGGCGAAGGTCGAGGGGCATGTCGAGATCGAATACCGGAACCGCTCTCCGAATCCGATCCGGAGGATCCGGATCCATCTCCGCCAGAACCTCCACAAGGAAGGTTCCGTGCGGAACCGTTTCGTCGAGATCACGGGCGGGGTCAAGACCTCCAACCTCCGCGTGGAGGGCAAGGAACTCCCCAAGGGCCGGGTGGTGACCCGGGGAACGGTGATGACGATCCGCCTTCCGAAAGTCCTGCGGCCCGGCGGGAAACAGCGGATCTCGATGGACTGGGAATACAGGGTTCCGAAAGCGGGCGCTCCCAGGAACGGCCATGAGGACTTCCACGTCTACTGGATCGCCTACTGGTATCCCCAGGTGGCCGTCTACGACGATCTCGAGGGCTGGGTCGCGGAGCAATACATGAGCAACGCGGAGTTCTACATGGACTACGCGGACTACCGTCTGGCCTTCACCGCGCCGTCCGGCTGGATCGTGCGCGCAACCGGAACCCTGAAGAACCCCTCCGAGGTCCTGACGAAGACCCAGAGGAAGCGTCTCGCGAAGGCCCGCGAGAGCCGGGAGATCGTCCACGTCCTCACGAAGGAGGAACTGAAGGCCGGGAAAGCGACCCGCCGCCACAGGAAGAAACTCACCTGGCGCTATGAGGCCAGGAACGTCCGCGACCTCGTGGTCAGCGTGTCCGACCGTTATGTGTGGGACGCGACGCACGCGGTCGTCGAGAACCGGGACGGCCCCGGCAAGGACGGAATCTGCATGATCCACGCCCTCTACCGGCCGGAAGCGCGCGCCTTCGCCCGCGCGGCCGAATTCGAACGCCATACGATCGAGTTCATGTCCTCGAAGGTTCATCCCTATCCCTGGCCGCAGATGACGGCCTGCGAGGGGATCATCGGCGGAGGTATGGAGTTCCCGATGATGACGATCTGCAGCGGGCGGGGGCGGAGCGTCCACGGCGTCGTCACCCACGAATTGATCCACATGTGGTTTCCTATGCTCGTCGGCTCCAACGAAAAGGCCTACGCCTGGCAGGACGAAGGGCTGACCTCCTTCTTCACGAACCTGACGACCGCGGACTTCAGGCGCCGCGATCTCGAGAAGAAGACTCCGAACCGGTCGATAGACCGCCGCGGGCCGGGATCGAGGCCGGGGAGGAGGGGAAGGCCCCGGGCCGGCATGCGGTTCCGCTCGATCGAGACCCTCGCGCCGATCATGCGACACGGCGATCGGTTCCCGGGACGGAGCACCTACAGCCTCGTTTCCTACTTCAAGACCTCGATGGTCCTCGCCCAGCTCCGGGACTTGATCGGCGAAGAGCCCTTCTTCAAGGCCTTCCGCGAATACGTGAAGGCATGGGCCTACAAGCATCCGGCCCCGGCCGATTTCTTCGCGACCTTCGAACGGATCTCGGGGCGCGAGCTGGACTGGTATTTCCGGGAGTGGTTCTACGAGACCTGGAAGCTCGACCAGGCGATCGAATCCGTGAAGCGGAAAGAGAACGGCGCCGAACTCGTCGTCGGGGACCGGGGCTACGCGACGATGCCGACCGAGATCGAGGTCACCTTCGCCGACGGCAGGAAGGAGACCCTTCGAATCGGGGTCGAGTACTGGCTCTCCGGCCGGAAGACCCGGACTCTCCAACTGGGGCCGGGCGTCGTCCGGATCGAGATCGACCCCAAACGAAAGACCCTCGACTCCGACCGCAAGAACAACGTCTGGAAGGCCGAGTAGAAGGGAAGAGAGGTCGCGGAATCCTCAACGGGCATCCAGGCTCGTATTCCCTCCCGAGAGGATGATCCCCACCCGAGCCCCCTCGGGAAAGAACGGCGCCTCGAGGGCGACCGCCAGGGGAACGGCGGCCGAGGGTTCGCAAAGGATCTTCATGCGTTCCCCGAGCAGCCGCCGCGCCCGGAGGATCGACTCGTCCCCGACGAGCCGGATGCCGGCGCAGCACGCCTTCAGGATCGCGAAGGGGGTTCGGCCGAGCGAGGTGAGGAGGCCGTCGCAGACCGTGCGCGGCTCGATCGAAGGGTGGAGACAGCCGTCCCTCAGAGACCGAAAGGCGTCATCGGCCCCCTCGGGTTCGGCCCCGTAGACGCGGGTGCCCGGGGATCTTCCCCGGGCCGCGAGGCAGGTCCCCGCGAGCAGCCCGCCCCCTCCGACCGGGGCCGCCAGGTAATCGAGATCCCCGGCCTCCTCGAGGAGTTCGAGGGCGGCGGTCCCCTGTCCCGCGATGACCCGGGGATCCTCGTAGGGATGAATGAAGACCGCGCCGGTCTCCTCGTGGAGCCTGGAGGCCTCGCGCTCGCGCGCCTCCAGGCTCGGGGCGCAGAACACGACCCTCGCCCCGTAGCCCTCGACCGCCTCGCGCTTGATCCCGGGCGCGTTCTCGGGCATCACGACGAAGGCCGGAATCCCCCGGATCCGCGCCGCCAGCGCGAGGGCCTGCCCGTGATTCCCCGAGGAATGCGTCAGGACCCCCCTCGCGGCTTCCTCCCGCCCCAGGGAGAACACCGCGTTGCAGGCTCCCCGGAACTTGAAGGACCCCGACCGCTGGAAGTTCTCGCACTTGAAGAAGAGACGGGCCCCGGCCATCCGGTCGAGGGTCCTGGAGGTCAGGACCGGCGTGCGGTGGACGATTCCCTCGAGGCGCCGCGTCGCCGACTCGACCTCGGGGAACCCGGGAGGATCCACGTCCCTCTCCATGCCCCCCATGCAAGCCCCCGCGGGCCTTGGGAGCCAGTTTTCAGGGAAGGCTTCCCTCGATTCCTTGTTTCCGGCCCTCCCGGGCCTAGAACCCCGGTCATGGACAAGTACATGGTCATGATCCACGTTCTCGGTTCCGGGCTCTGGCTCGGGGGGCTCTTCCTCCTCGCCTTTCTTGCCCTCCGGGCGGGGGTGACGGAGGAATCGGCCGCGGCCCTCCGGAAGGCGGTCCGGGCCTTCCGCGCGCCGGGGCTCACGGCGATCGCCCTCCAGCTCGTGAGCGGGATGCATCTGGCCGCCCGCTACATGAAGGGAGGCGCCAACCACTGGTTCGCCTTCGACACGAAGCTGAGCGCCCACGTCAGCCTGAAGATCTACCTGCTCCTCCTTTCGATCGCCCTCGCCCTGTTCCTCGGTTTCTGGTCCTCGAGACCGGTCTCCTCCGGGCGTCTGCGCGGAACGACCTGGATCCTCGCCCTCCTCTCCCTCCTCCTCGTCGTCCTGGGAGTCAATCTCCGGTTCTGAACACCCGGCTGGGGTCTCCAAAGAGGGCCGGCCTCAACGCAGCCAGACTTCGGTGCTGCTGCTGATCCGGATCCCCGCCGTCGTGGGATCGACGAGGAAGGACTGGAAACGGAGGTCCAGGTCCTTCAGGGCTGTGAGGTTCGGCACCGGCAGCGGGAACGAGTCCTTCGCCCCGCTCAACACCTTCGCCCCGAGGAAGAGCTGCTTGCCGGGATCCAGATGCCAGGACCGGTTCAGGCCGTACGAGGTCTTCTTGAGCGCGACCCCGGTGAAGAGAACGGCCACTTCCCCCTTCTTCCCTTGGAGGGCCAGGGAAAGGGTCCCCCCGACCTTGGCTTCGGGGGCGGTCGCCCAGAGCCCGTCGGGAAGACCGACCGCGGCCAGGAGTTTCTTCAGGTCGGGGCGGAGGCCGATCGTCCCGGTGCAAGGGGTCCCGTACTTGCGCAGGAGTGATCGGACCTCGTTCACCGTCAGGATCCGATCGTTCTGGTAGGCGACCGCGCCGGCGAGGGCCGCCACCGCGCCGGTGACGATCGGGGACGCGCTCGAGGTCCCGTTGAAGGTCGCGGTGTAGGTCTGGCGCTTGTCCAGGTTCGGGAAGAAGAGTTTGCCGTAACCCGTCGTCGTGACCGAATAACCCCAGCCGTTCGCGGTGATCCGTTTGCCGTAGTTCGAGAACCCCGCCCGGGCGGTCCGGCTCCCGTTCGTCGCGCCCGCCATGATCGCCCCCGAATCCCGGTAGGTCAGGTCGAAGAGCCGCCCGAACTTCGTCGTGTCGTCCAGGTTGTTGTTACCGTTCCCCGCGGCTTCGACGACGTGGATCCCCTTCGAGGTCGCCGTCTTGATGACGTTGAAGTTGGAGGAGTAGTATTCGGCCGGGACGAAACCCTTCGAGGTCCGGTAATGGACCTCGAGAAGGATCAGATCCCCCTTCTTGCTGACGGCGATCGCCTTCGATATCGCGTTCGCGACCCCGACCTTCCAGGGCGAGACCCGGAGTCCGACCTGGTCCACGATGCCGGTGATCCCGTATCCGTTCCGGTCTCCGCAGATCTCCCCGACGACCGCCGTCCCGTGGTTGTAGTAGGCCCCCCCGGGACTCGGGGTCCCGATCCAGGCAGCGTTCGTCAGCTTCGACAGGTCCTCGTGCCCGACGAACCAGCTGCTCTCCATGTCCGTCACCTGGACCCCGAGCCCCCGGCCGCCGAGAAGGACGCGGGCCGCGGCCTCGGAGATGCCGAGCGGAGCCGCGGTCCTGTATCCCTGCCTCCCCGTGAAGTCCGGGGTCTTGGGAGGGATGTCCCCTCCCGGCGTTTCGGGGATCGGTTCGTACCAGGCGGCCAGCACGCCCGGAAGTTTGCGGATCTCGGCCAGCTTCTCAGGCCCGATCGGGGAGTCGGCGCGGAGGAGACGGAAACGGGCGAGGTGCAGGGCCCCGCGGCCGCCAACGGGGCGGCTCTGCCGGAACCAAGCATCGAGAAGATCGGGATCCATATCGACGAGCATCCCCGCTTCCATCCCGGGAGGCGGGACGAGAACGCGCCGGGGATGATCTACGAGGATCTCGACCCGGTTTTCGAAATGGCGATAGGCGCCCTCGAGGACGAGGGCGGGGACCTCGGCCTCGGGGGGGAGGGCGGAGGAGGTCGCCTGAGCGGAAACCGCCGCCCCCACCGAAAGCAGGACGGCGGGCGCCAGGAATCGGATTCCGAGGAACGGACGGGGAGGGGGGGATTCGAAACGCGGGATCATCGAGGGCTCGAGGGAAGGGACGTCCGGGGATAAGGGGACCTGCCCCTTCGAGTCTACCGTTTGGAGAAGGCTCGAAGCAGGGCCGGCAGGAGACAAAGGTCCCCCGCCAGGGCTCCGAGGATCGTGAGGCAGGCGAGACGCCCGAAATCGAAGGTCGCCCGGAAACTCGAGAACAGGGTCACCGCGAAGCCGGCGAGGAGGAGGATCGAGGTCGTCCAGACCGCCGGACCGACGATTCCCAGGGAGCGGGGCAAGGCCTCCCTCGGATGCAGCCCCTCCCCGAGTTCCCTGCGATAGCGGGAAAGGATGTGGATCGTGTTGTCGACGGCCAGCCCGAAGGAGATCGCGAAGGTGATGACGACGACGATCCGGAGCCGGATTCCGGAGAGTCCCATGAAGCCGAGCACGAGAATCAACGGGAAGATGTTCGGCAGGATCCCGATCAGGCCGAATCGCGGACTTCCGAACACGAAGGCCAGCAGGAGGCTGATCAGACCGAAGGCCAGTAGGAAGGATTCCTCGACCTCGTCGATCAAGGTCGTGACCTGGTGGTTCGCGAGGACCTGGATCCCCACCGGCCGGAAACGGAGCGAGGGATCCAAGGACCCGAGGGCGCGGATCCTCTCGAGGAAGGCCGCCGTGCGCTTCGCGCCCATGTCGCGCATGAAGACGAGGATCCGGAAGCTCCGGCCGTCCTTCGCCAGCAGGGAGAACGGCTCCCGGGCGAGGAGAGGAAGGAGAGCGGGGGGGAGCCCGTCGTCCAAAGGATCGAGGTAGGAGAGGGTCCGCACGATTCCGGGGATCGCCTCGACCTCCCGGCGGAGAGCGCGGACGCGCGCCCCGAACTCGCGGGAGACCAGGACCGCGAGCGGACGCTCGGATGCGGCCGCGGAGAGGGGTTCGCAGAGGATCTCCCCGACGACGGGAGGGAAGAAGCGCTCCTCGAACCAACGCTGGTCCTGGAGGTAGGGGTCGTCCTCCCAGAGATCCTCGCTCAAGTAGGAATCCTGATCCACCCGGAAGGCGAGGGCGGAGGAAAGGATCACGAGGAGACCGAAGAGGACGAGCACCAGACGGGTCGGGAGCGTCCCCACGACCCTCGTCAAGGACCCGAACCTTCCGGACCGCCCCGCGCGGATTCCCTCCTTTCCGAGGACGCGGAGCAGGAGGAGTAGGATCCCCGGAAGGAAGAGGACCGTCGCGAAGAAGGCGACGCCGACCCCAAGACTCGCGAAGAGGCCGAAATCCCGGAGATCGGGGATCTCGGTCAGCACGAGGGATCCGAATCCGATGGCCGTCGTCACCGAGGTCAGGAGACAGGGGAAGAAGGTCTCCCCGAGCGCGCGGGCCGTCGCCTCCTCGGGACCCAGGCCGCCCTCGAGGAGTTCCCCCGCGCGCAGCACCTGGTGCACGGCGTCCGCGACCGAGATGACCATCAGGAGGGTCGGGAGGGTCGAGGTGAAGAGGGTCAGCTCGGCCCCCGCCCATCCGAGCAGGCCGAAGGTGAAGCCCAGGGTGATCGGGACGAGGCTCAGGATCGCGAGGAAGAGGGCGGTGCTGCGGACGATCCAAAAGAGAACGACGGAGGTCAGAACGGCTCCCAGCGGCAGAAACAGAGCCTGGTCCCGCCGCACGTGGGCGACGTAGGTCTGGCGGAGGGCGGGAATCCCCAAGAGTCGAAGGCCCAGGTCCTTCTCCCCCTCGGCGAGCGGGGGGAGGGACGCGGCAAGCGCCCGGATCGCGGCCAGCGCTCGGGTCCGCCCCCGCGTGTTCCGCGTGGAAGGTTCGAGCTGCACGAATCCCGCGTAGGCGCCGGGTCCCCCGCCCCTTCCCGGATCGAGGAGGAGTCTGCGGTAGGTCTTCGAGGAAGCCAGGCGCCCGCGGAGATCCTCCCCCGACAGGCCGGCCAGGCCGGGGGCGTTCCGCAGGGTAAGGACCCTCGCGACCCCCGGGATCTCCGCGATGCCCTCGGCGAATCGATCCAGGAGATCGAGGCTGCGTCCCGCGAAGGGACGGTCGACCGGAACCCCGAAGAAGCAGAGCGCGTCGGGCAGCGGGTATTCCCCGTAATGCTCGAGCGCCTTCCGGAGTTCCCGGTTCCCGGTCCTGAGGAAGGACTCTACGCTGTAACCGATCCCGAGGCGGAAGACGCCGGGAACGAGGAAGGCCGCCAGGAGGAGAGCGGAGATGAGGAACCAGAGCCTCCTCCGCACGACGAATCCCGGCAGCCCTCCCATCCCCGAAGTTTGACCGGCCTCCGCCCTCCCCGCCACGCCGGGCCTTGATGCCGGCCGCGCTTCGGCCCAAGGTTTCCTCCATGACGAGAGCGCCGGCACGCATGCACCCTTCAGGCAGGCTCGCCTTTCGCAGGCAAGTCCGCTCTCCCCGCGCCGACGCCCTCCCCCTCTACGAGGCTCATGGAAGGGCCCTCTCCTGGGAAGGGATCCTCCCCCCGGGCGACGGGCCGCTCGAATGCGAGATCGGCTGCGGCAAGGGGGGATTCCTTCTGGCCGCCGCTTCGTCCCGCCCCGGGATCCGTTTCCTCGGGGTCGAGGCCGGCCCGTCCTACGCCGCCTACTGCGCCGACCGTCTCGCCCGCCGCGGGCTTCGGAACGCCGTCCTCGTGGCGGACGACGCCCGCCTCTTCCTCGCCGACACGGTCCCTCCCGGGGCCTTCGTCCGGATCCACGTCTACTACCCCGACCCCTGGCCCAAGCGCCGCCACCGCAAGCGAAGATTCTTCCAGCCGGGGATCGCGCCCCTCCTTCACCACGCACTCGCCACCGGGGGGGAACTCCTGATCGCGACGGACGCTACGGCCTATTTCGGCGAGATCCTCGCCCTGATGGGCGCGAGCCCGCTCTTCCGCCGCGATCCGGAGCGCGAGGCCGAACTCGGGCTCGAGGTCCCGGGGCTGGCCTTCGGGCCCACGAACTTCTCGGCAAAGTCCCGCGCCGCCGGCGAACCCGCCTGGCGCGCGGTCTACCGCGCCCTCCCGGCGAACCCGGAGGAGGATGACAGGAGATGAAGGACGGAGAACCCCGTACCTGGACGCGGGTGGCCGATTTCGCGGATCTCCGGGAAGGGGCGGGGATCGAAGTCGAGAGCGAGGGCCTCGACCTGGCCCTCTTTCTCGTCGAGGGGAAGGTCTACGTCCTTTCCAACTCCTGTCCGCACAACGGAGCGGCCCTTGCGGAAGGCAAGGTCGACGGCGGCGAGGTCATCTGCCCCTGGCACAACTGGCGATTCTCTCTCGAAGACGGAATTTGCTCGACCCTCCCGAACCTCCAGCCAGCCGCCTGCTTCCCCGCCCGGGTCCGCGAGGGCGGCGTCGAGGTCGCCCTCCCGCCGAAACAATCGCCCCCTCCCTGCCGGCCCTGACCCCCGGTCATTCCACCAGTCCGGGCTCCCTCCGCCCCGCCTCCGCCGGCGCCTTCACGACATCGAAAACCGCCTCGGCGCTCTTCAGATGCAGGTCCCGCTGCGGGAAGGCGATGACGATGCCGTGCTCGCGGAACTTGTCGTCGATCGCCATGTGGAGGTCGTGGATGATCGCGGTCCTTCCCGCGTTCGTCATGTCGGTCACGAAGACCCGAACTTCGAAGTCGAGGGAACTCTCGCCGAATCCGACGAAGAAGACGTTCGGCTCCGGATGATCGAGAACCCCCTCGTGGGCCCGGCAGGCGTCCAGCATCAGCTTCTGCGCGAATCGGGTGTCGGAGCCGTAGGCGATGCCGACCAGGAAATCGAGCCGCACGGTCGGCTCGGACAGAGTCCAGTTGATGAGTTCCCCGGTGATGAAGTTCTTGTTCGGGATGATGATCTCCTTCAGGTTCCAGTCCAGGATCGTCGTGGCCCTCATCCGGATCCTCGTCACGACTCCGTTGTTCTCCCCCAGCGTCACCGTGTCCCCGACCCGGATCGGACGTTCGAGGAGGATGATCAATCCCGAGACGAAGTTCGCGAAGATCTCCTGGAGACCGAATCCCAGGCCGACGGTCAGCGCGGCCACGAGCCACTGGATGCTCGACCACCCGATGCCCAAGGAGTTGAAGGTCACGACGACCCCCACGATCACGATCAGGTAGAGGCAGAGCGTCCGGGTCGCGTACCGCGTACCCGAGTCGATCCCGAGCCTCTGGAGGAACGTCATTTCGAGGAATCCCGGCATCTTCCGCGCGGCGACCACCGTGAGGATGAGCGCGAGGAGGGCGATGCAGAGATTGCCGAGCGTGATCGGCAGGGGCCTGAGCTTGCCGTCGAGGACTCCCGTGTAGTGCCAGATCGTGACCTCGTCCAGGAAGCGCAGGGCCGGAAGCATGTGCGACCAGGACAGGTAGAACCCGACGGCGAGAAGGATGCCCGTCACGAGGTTCAGGATATCCATCGCCTGCTGGCGGACCTCGACGAGGTCGATCCGATCCTCCTGCCGGCGCAGGACGGCTTCCTCGGAGACCGGGGAATCCTGCTTCTCGAGTTCGGCCTCCTTGGCGCGCCGCTCCGCCATGACCTTGATCGCGAGGCTCCTCTGCGAGTGCACGAGGGTGCGGAAGACGAGCGAGTGGAAAAGCACGCAGGCGAGGAGGACGCTCAAGGATTGGGCGAGGGAGATCGCGAACTGGAGCGCCATGTAGCCGTAGCCGAATCCGGAGATGCAGGCGAGTCCCAGGGGGAAAAGGAGGGCCAGAAGACTCAGGCCTCTTCTCGTGCGCCGGAAGATCCCTCCGATCAGCCCCCGCTCGACCCGCACGACGAGCCCCCGCTTCGAGGAGAGGAGCCGGTGGAGATAGAGCCCGAGCGCGATCATGCCGGCGAGGAAGGCGAACCTGCCGATCGTCGCGAAGCGGAAGCTCTGTGAGGTCGGGTGGGTGAGAAGCACCCCGAAGAGCGCGATCCCCCCCGCAAGGGAGAACCATGTCGTCTCCCGGTGCAGGGCGGCCATCCCCTTGGGGTCCCACTTGAAGAACTCTTCTCCGTATCCCCGGGGCCTTGCGATCTCCCGGAGCAACTCCGTCACGAAGAAGAAGAAGGCCAGACCGACGAGACCGAGTCCGACCGAGTTCACGAGGCTCCCTTCGAGTCCCGCCGCCTCGAAGCGGAACCCGACCAGGCCGAGAAGGAAGGGGAAGGCCGAGGCCTGGATCAGGACGAGCGCGAGTCCGATCAGGGGATGGAACCACCGCTGGTCGGCGATCGCCTGGCGCGAGGGGGAGATCGAATCCACGATGGGCCTGAGGCGCCTCCGAAGCCAGAGCAGGAAGAGGAACGACAGGAAGCCCGCGATCCAGGCGAAGGAGCGGCGCTCGAGATCGGCGGTCACCGAGTTCCGGACGCCTTCCAGGCTCTCGACCCCGCTCAGGACCTCGACTTCCTTCTCGAGGGATCTCAGGACCGCCGCGGAGAGCGGCGGATCGTTCCGGATCCAGATCAACCTCTCGTCGAGAATGCGGGCCAGCTCCAGGGCCTTTCCGAGGCGGTCCTTCTCGACCTGCAGGAGCTTCGACAGCTCTTCGTGGCACGAGCGGAGGATCGTGGCCAGGCGCCTCTGGAGGTCGGCCTTCGAGGCGAGGAGCTTCGCCAGCTCCTCCCGGAGTTCCCCCGCGCGCGGCCCGGAGACCCCCGCCTCGAGGAGGATCCGGTCCGCCGCTCCGGCCGGGTCCGCGAGTTCCTGGAGGCTCCGTTCGAGCCGGAAGAGCCGAAGGCGGACCTGGGACTTCGCGGAGGCGTCTTTCCGGATCCTCGTCCGGATCCCCACGAGGTCCGGGAGATTCCTCCTCTGCTCGAGGAGGAGGGCGGCCAACCCGTCGTCCTCCTCCCCGAGTTCGAGGTATTGCTTGGTCATCTCGAGATCCGCCTCGAGCCTCTCGAGTTCCCCGCGCTCCCGGCCCTCCCGGGTCTTCAGGGCGGCGAGCATCGAGTTGCGGGTCTCGAGTTCCCGCGCGATCCCTCCGAGGGCGGCCGCCTCCTCACGAAGGAGCCGGTGCTTTCCCAGGGAGCGCGTCTTCAGCCGCTCGGCCTCGAGCTTCGCGTTCTCTGCCGCCTTTTCGCTCAAGGCGACCTGCTTCTCCTCGAGCAGGGCGATCCGTCTCTCCGCCCTGCGGGTCCTCGCGGCCTGGACCTCCCGCTTCGCTTCGAGAACCTCGAGGAGGACGGGATTGCCCGCGATCTCGAGTTCGAGGAGGGCGATCCGTCTCTTGAGGTTCGTCCGTTCGAGGTTCAGGAGATCGAGGAGGGCCGCGTCCAGCTCCTTCTTCTTCCCGGCCTTCCTCGCCTTCTCGAGCCTCGTCTGGAGTTTCGCGAGTGAGGCCTCGGCCTCGGAGAGTTCGGCGCGGGCCTTCGGCGGACGGCCTTTCGCCTCCCGGACCAGGCGTTCGGCCTGCGAGAGTTCCTCCTTCGAGGTCGCGAGTTCGGCCTTGGCCTGGGCGATCGCCCCTTCGATCTCCTCGAGACCGGCCCGGCGCAGCGAACTCTCGAGCCGAACCGGTTCGGAGCGTTTCAGCTTCCGGAGTTCGACCCCGAGGAGCTTCCGCGTCTTCGGCGCGGCCTTGACCGAGGCCTTCAGCTCCTTCAGCTCCGCCTCGAGCTTCCGGCCGGCCCCGATCGCGGCGATCGTGTCCCGGAGGACCTTCGCAAGGGCCTCTCCTTCGGAGTCGCTTCCTCCGGCGGCCTCGAGGGCGGCCAATCGCTCCCGAAGCTTCGCGAGGTCGAAGCCGTCCCTTCCCTGGAAGCCCTTCGAGGCCCCCTGCGCCTGCAACGGAGACAGGAGAAGGAGGAGCCCCCCCAAGATCCCCAGGATTCCACCGGCTCTTCCCCGCATCTCCCCCTCGTCTTCCGGCCTCGAACCCCCGCGCCGCGCGGTCCCACCCGCGGACCGGCTCCCCATCCTCTTCGACTCTCCTCACCGCCCTCCTTGACGTCCCGTCCCCCTGGGGCGCCTCGCCGCCGGAAGCCGCGCTCCGAACGGGCCCAGGGCGAAGTTCGCGGGGAGTCGGCCCGGGACTCCGGCTAAGGTCGTCCGGATGGAATCGCGGGGCTTCCTCGAAGGATGGCGGTTGCGTGCGCCCGGGAGGGGGATCGCCCTCTGCGCCCTCGCCGCCCTCCTGCTGCCGGGCCTCCTCCTCCGCCACTGCTGGCCCCTCGACGAGCTGCGCTACCTCGAGGTCGTCCGGGAGATGTGGGAGAGCGGGGATCTCCTCGTTCTCCGCCTCCGCGGAGAGCCCTACACGCACAAGCTGCCCCTCGTCTTCTGGGAGGTCGGCGTCCTCGGACGACTCATCGGCCTCGACCTCGCCGCCCGGCTGGTTCCCGCCCTGCACGCCGTCCTCTTCGTGCTCGGCTGCGCGAGTTTCGTCCGGGAACTGACCGGATCCCCCCATCTCGGCCGGCGGGCCGCCCTCCTCGCCGCCCTCTCGCCCGGCGTCCTCTACCTCGGGCAGATGTTCTACTTCGACATGCCGCTGGCCGCCGCCCTGGTCTGGATGCTGGCCCTGCGTCGCCGCCGCCCCCTCTCGGCCGCCCTCCTTCTCGGGATCGCCCTCTTCACGAAGGGTCCGGTCGCCCTCCTCCTCGGACTCCCTCCCTGGATCGCCCTCGCGATCCGGGACTCCGGACCGCGCGCCCTCCTTCCATCCCCGAGGCTCCTCGGCGGAATCCTGTGCGCCTTCATGCCTCTCGGGGTCTGGCTCCTCCTCCTCC
>JALUUL010000041.1 GCA_027021385.1 Planctomycetota bacterium
GAGGAACATTGTCTTCCGGCGCTCCGGAAGGCCCTCAGCGAATCGGGCAAGGCCGCCCGGCGGGAGGCGGTGGAAAGGATCCTCCGGGATTACCTGGACAGACGCCTGAACGAGGGAGCGGACGAGGCCGAATGCGCCGTGATCCCGGAACTCTTCCACGACCTGCAGAAACGCCTGGTCCGCGGGAGGATTCTCGAAGAGGGCCGCCGGCTGGATGGAAGGACGACCGAGGAGATCCGTCCGATCTGGGGACAGACGGGGTGGCTCCCGGGCGCCCATGGATCCGCGATCTTCACCAGGGGTGAGACGCAGGCCCTCGTGACCTGCACCCTCGGAAGTTCGAGGGACCGGCAGCGGATCGACGGCCTCCACGGCCTGCACGAGGAGAGGTTCCTCCTCCACTACAACTTTCCGCCCTATTCCGTCGGAGAGATCCGGCCCCTCCGCGGACCGGGCCGCCGGGAGATCGGACACGGAAACCTCGCACGGCGAGCCCTGGAACCGGTCCTTCCCCCCTTCGAGGAGTTCCCCTATGCGATCCGGGTCGAGTCGGACATTTCGGAAAGCAACGGATCCTCCTCGATGGCCACCGTCTGCGGCGGATGCATGGCTTTACTGGACGCCGGAGTCCCCCTGAGGAACCGTGTCGCCGGAATCGCGATGGGACTCGTCGAGGAGAACGGGAAGGTCGCGATCCTCTCCGACATACTCGGGGATGAGGACCATCTCGGAGACATGGATTTCAAGATGACCGGCACCCGGAGGGGAATCACGGCCCTCCAGATGGACAACAAGATCGGAGGACTGACCCGGGAGATCCTCGCCGAGGCGATCTCCAAGGCGCGCAACGGCCTCCGACACATCCTGGGACGGATCGCCGAGATCCAGCCCGAGGGGAGGTCCGAAGTCGCCGACCACGCCCCGAGGATCCACAAGCTCAGGATCCAACCCCACCTGATCGGATCCCTGATCGGCCCCAGGGGGGCCAACATCCAGCGCATCCAGCAGGAGACCGGCGCGAAGATCGAGATCGAGGACTCCGGCCTCCTGACGGTCTTCTGTGAAGACGGGGACTCCTGGAGGAAGGTCAAGGAGGAGATCCGCCGCGCGACCGGCGAGGTCGATGTCGGGGAGACTTTCGACGGCGTCGTCACCGGGGTGAAGGAGTTCGGGGTTTTCGTGAAACTCTTCGGGTCGACCGAGGGCCTCGTCCCGGCCGGCTCACTGAAATCCTCCAGACCCGCGAAGGGAGACGGCCTCCGGGTCAGGGTCGAGGGGGTCGACGGGAAGGGCCGCATCCGCCTTTCGCCGGTCTGAGCCCTATCCCGGGTTTCCTCGCCGCCCCTCGGCGCTAGCATCTCCGGCCGTTCGACGCCCGGCCCGTCCACGTCCCCGACCCCCCGAGAGTCCACCGACCGCCATGAGCAGACCGATCTTCCACCTGACCCGCCTGAAGAAGGCCTACGGGACGCATGTCGTCCTCGACGAGATCTCGCTCGCCTTCCTCGAGGGGGCGCGAATCGGGGTCATCGGAGCAAACGGGGCCGGAAAGAGCACTCTTCTCAGGATCCTGGCCGGCGAGGACCGGCAGTTCGAGGGGGAGGCCAAGCCGATCGACGGCCTCAGCGTCGGATACGTCCCCCAGGAGCCCCGGCTCGCTGAGGGAATGACGGTGCGCGAACACCTCGAGGAAGCCGTCTCCCCGATCCGCGGCCTCGTCCGGGACTACGAGGACCTTGCCGCGGGCCTCGGCGAACTCGAGGGAGAGGCCCTCGACAAGGCCATGAACAGGATGGAACGGCTCCAAACCGAGATCGACCTGAGAGACGCCTGGGAACTCGACCGCCATCTGGACCAGGCCGCGCACGCCCTGGCCCTTCCCGCGGACGAGGTCCTCGTCGACAGGCTCTCGGGAGGCGAGAAACGCCGGGTCGCCCTCTGCAAGGTTCTCCTCTCCCATCCCGATCTCCTCCTCCTCGACGAACCCACGAACCATCTCGACGCGGACACGGTCGCCTGGCTGGAGACCCACCTCGCGAACTACAAGGGCACGATCGTCCTCATCACCCACGACCGCTACTTCCTCGACAAGGTCGTGAACTGGATGCTCGAGATCGAGCGCGGCAAGGCGATCCCCTACGAGGGGAACTACTCGGACTATCTCGAGGCGAAGGCCAGGCGCCTGAGTTCCGAACGGAAGCAGGAGGCCGCCCGGAAACGCAAACTCAAGACCGAGTTGGAGTGGATCCGGACGAACCCCAAAGCCAGGGCCACGAAGAACAAGGCCAGGATCCGCCGCTACGAGGAACTCCGGCAGGCCCAGAAGGACATGGATGAAGGCGAGATCGACATCCAGATCCCTCCCGGTCCGAAGCTCGGCAACAAGGTCCTGCTCGTGCGGGAGGTCAGCAAGGCCTACGGTTCCTTGAAGTTG
>JALUUL010000042.1 GCA_027021385.1 Planctomycetota bacterium
CGGGAGGGCCGCAGGACGCATCCGGCACCACGCCGAAGTCTCCCAGGCCCTGCACATGATCCTTTGTCTTCGCGTCGCCGCGGAGCTCTCCGCCGAGCGCCGGCTCACCGAACCCCGGAAACACAGCTTGATGCTCGCGGTCCTCTGCCACGACCTGGGCAAGGGCAAGACCCCGGGATCGGCGCTTCCTTCCCACCACGGACATGGAGCCGCGGGGGTCCCGATCGTCGAAGCCTTCTTCGACCGCTTCCCCGGTCTCGGCAATCGCAGGGTCCGCCTCTTCTGCAAGGCCCTGGCCCGAAACCACCTCATACTCACGAAACTTCGGCGCTTGAGGCCGGGAACCCTGGCCGACCTCTGGGAACGGGATCTCCGGCCGTTCCGGGAGGAACTCGATCTCTGCGCCCTTGCGGTCCGAAGCGACAAGGAGGGCCGCCTCGAAGCCGCGGACATCGGTCTCCCCCGGCATCCCGAACACGAGCGCAGGGAAAGCCCCGAAGAACTCGAGAACCGAGTCCTCAAGGATCTCGAGGAGATCGATGCGATCTGCCGATCGGTCGACGGCGGGGAATCCGCCGCGAAGTTCGAAGGGCGCCCCGAGGACATCCGCCGGGATCTCCGCGACCGGCGTATCGAAGCGATCGTCCGGGCGGGTTATGTCCGCTGACCGGATCCTCACGGCGCTCCTCGCCCTGATCCTCGGTGCCTGCCGCGGCGGACCCGTGGTCTTCCGGGATCCGCAGGGGGAGGGGAGCCTCCCGATTCGGGCCATCTACGACGGGGCGGAGAGCCTCGCGCCGGGGATCCTCGACGAAACGATCCGCCGACATCTCCTTGCGCTCTCCCGCGACCCCCGGGCCGGCGGGGAAGGGCGGGCGGCCGCCCGCGCCCTGGAGGACCGCTACCGGAGAGCCGGATTCGCGAAGGTCCGCGTCCGTTGGGAGGGGCTATCGCCGAAGGAAGAGAATGGGATCCGCCGGGCCTTCTTCCGGATCGAGGAAGGACCGCTTCTGCGGATCGAGGGTCTCGAGATCGAAGGCGCCGGGGACGTCGAAATCGGAGCGCTCCTCGCGCGCACCCCCTGGAAGGACGGTCTCCGCGACCTTCCCTACGACCCCGCCCTGCTCGAGACCCTCCGGACGGGAATCCTCGAGGCCCTGCACGGCCGGGGCTTCCTGGAGGCCTCCGTGGATCCGCCCGGGATCGAGGAACTCCCCGGCCGCCGCGTCCGGATCCGGATCCGCATCCGGAAGGGCCCGCTCTACACCCTCGCCGGAACCAGGCTCCGGCCCGAACTAAAACGCATCTTCGAAAAGGAGGGGATCGAGGTCCCCGAGGGACCGGCTCCGGGGGGACCTTTCGATCTCGAATCCCTGGAACGATGGTTCTCCTCCCTGTCGGCCCTCCTCCGCGAACACGGTCACCCGAGGCCCGTGATCCGTCCGAGGATCGGAAGGAAGGTCGAGAGCAGGGAGGCCATGGTCGAGGTCGGGGGGGACCCGGGTCCCTTGCGCTTCGTTTCCGAGGTCACGGTCGAGGGAGCGGAGAGGATCTTCCCCGAACGGATCCTCGCCAGGAGCAGCCTGAGACCCGGAAGACTCTATCGCGGCTCGGACGAGGACCGGACGGTCCGCGCGCTCCTCGAGGAGCCGGGGATCGAGCGGGTCGAGATCCGGGACGAGGAGATCGGCGGCCGAAAAGCCCGTTTCGTGATACGGATCGAAGAGACGAAGGAGCCCCGGCTCCTCGTCCTGCCCCGGTATTACGACTACGAGGGCTACGGCGTCGATCTCGAGTTGACGGAACGGAGCCTCCTGGGGGGGGCGAGAGATCTCCGCCTCTATGGTTCCGCCGACCGGAAAGGGCAGAGCGGGGGGGCGGGCATCACGCTCCATCGCTTCCTCGGAACCGGAACCCGCCTTCTCCTCGACGGAGGCTTCTCCCGCCTCGAGAGGCCCGCATGGTCCGCGAAGGAGGCCCATGGCGAACTTCGCGCCGTCCGGCCTCTGCATGGATCCTGGATGCTCGATTTCGGCTACCGATTCACACGCGTGTTTCGAACCGGACCCGACTTGAAGGATCCGTCGATCCTTCGGAACTTCGACGAAGGGAGCCTGAAGGTCTCCCTCGCTCTCGACGAGCGCGACCGGGAACTCCTTCCGACGAGAGGGAACGAAGGACGACTCTCCCTCGCCCTCGCCGACCCCGCCCTGGGCGGAGCCATCGCCTGGCGGCGTCTCTCCCTCTCCTGCGTGATGCGCCGTCCCTTCGTCGGATCCTCCAGACTGGAGTTCTCCTACGCGGGGGATCTCCTCTGGACCGACGAGGGCTCGAACCGGCTGCCCGTGCAGCGCCGCCTCTACCTCGGAGGCCATGAAAGTCTCCGGAGCTTCCGCCAGGATCGGGCCGGCCCGAGGTCCCCCTCGGGCGATCCGACCGGAGGGGAATACCGGAACCTCTTCGAACTCGGACTCCACGCCCCCTTCGCCGAAGGGGCCTTCGAGTTCGTGCTCTCCGCCCAGGCCGGCAACCTCGGACGGGCGGTCCAGGACTATGGACTCGACGGAATGCAGTACGCCCTGGGGCTGGGTCTGCAGGGGATCCAGCCCGCGGGCCTCGTCCGCATCGACCTCTCCTTTCAACCCTCGCGCAGGCCCGGGGAGCGGGAATGGCTGTTGCTGTTCCGTTTCGGAGGCCGCTGAATCGGGAACGGCCTCACCAGCCGAGGCTGCGCGCCGCCTCCGCCGCGACTTCCCGGGCGGCCCCCGGGAAGACCCCGAACCAGAGCGTCCCGAAGGCCAGGAGGAGGAGGACCGCGGCGAGCCAGGGCGCACGCGGGGCCTCGAAGAAGGCCTCGCTCCCGTCGCGAAGGAAGAGCATGCGGCCGATCCTGAAATAGTAGAAGAGGGAGATCACCGTGTTGATCCCGGCCACGACGGCCAGCCACAGGAATCCTCCATCGATCGCGGCCCTGAAGACGTACCACTTCGCGAAGAATCCGGCGGTCGGAGGGATCCCGGTCAAGGAGAGGAGGAAGACGATGAAGGCCCCTCCGACCCAGGGAGATTTCCATCCGAGCCCCCGGATGTCCTCGATCTCCTCGGACCCGGTCCGGTTCGCAAGGAAGATGACGGCGCCGAAGGCTCCGAGGTTCATCAACAGGTAGGCCCCTAGGTAGAAGAGGACTGCGGCGTAGCCCTCTCCGAAGAAACGGCCCTCGCGCAGCAACCCCGTCGCGGGGTCCTCCATGAACTGGAAGACCGTGACGACGCCGAGAAGCATGTATCCGGCGTGCGCGATCGAGGAATACCCGAACAGGCGCTTCAGATTCGACTGGTGGAGAGCAGCGAGATTCCCGTAGGTCATCGTCACGACCGCGGCCAGGGCCGCCAGGTGGACGAGCCCGGGGGCCCAGACGATGTCGCCGGTCAACATGTGCAGGAAGCGCAGCATGATGCCGAAGGACACGGCCTTGCTGCCGACGGAGAGGAAGGCCGTGGTCGGGGTCGGGGCCCCCTCATAGACGTCGGGAGCCCAGAAATGGAAGGGGACGAGGGTCAGCTTGTAGGCGAAGCCCGAAAAACTCAGGAGCACCCCGACGGTCATCAGGACGCCTTCCGGAGAATGACGAGGCATCGTCTGCAGGAACTGGCCGATCTTCGGAATCGCCAGCTCGCCCGAGAACCCGTAGAGGAGGCTGAACCCGAAGAGCATGAACCCCGAGGCGACGGATCCATAGATCAGATACTTGAGCGAGGCCTCGGACGATCTACGGTCCCCCTTCAGCATCCCCACCTGCAGATAGGAGCAGAGGGACAACAGCTCGAGGGAGAGATAGATGAAGAGGAGGTTCTCCGTCGCGACGAGGAACATCCCTCCCGCCGCCGCGGCCGCGAGGCAGGCCAGGAACTCCGTCACCCCCTTCGCGCCGGGATCCCGGCGCATCGGGGCGTAGAAGATCGTGAACCACGACGTCACCAGGAGGGTCAGGCAGGCCAGCCCGCGAAGCAGGACCCCGAAGGCGTCGACACGGACGAGCCCGCCCCATGAGAATGCGGCGGCGCCTTCTCCGAAGACCTCCACCCCCTGCTGCCAGAGACGGAGACAGGCCAAAGCGGCTCCGATGACGGCGACGGCTCCCGGGACCCAGCGATCCCGCCCCCTCCACCTGAGATCCGCGACCGTCACGACCGCGTAGACCGCGGTGAGTCCCAGGAACTCCGGCCACAGGTCGACGTCGATCCCGGTCGTCGCAGGCACGAGATAGAGCCCGTAGCAGGCCGCGAAGGTCACGAGCGGGGCGAGGACCCAGGAGATCGTCCGGTTCCGTCCGATCCTCCACAGATCCACGAGAAAGAGGACGAGGATCGTTCCGCATAGGATCAGTTCCGGGCCGATCGTCCGGAGGTCCCGCAGGTAGCTCGCGAAATCGTAGTCCACGCGGCGGCCTCCCCGATCAGTTCAATCCCAGGAGCTGTCGAAGCCCGGCGATGCTCGGATCGAACACGTCGAGAAGCAGCGCGGGGGCGATCCCGAAGAGCAGGGCGAGCGCGGCGAACGGCGCCTGGCAGAAGATCTCCCGGGCCGTCATGTCCTTGATCTCCCTGTATTTCTCGTTCAACGGCCCGAGGAATACCCTCTGGATCGCCCAGAGGATGTACCCCGCGGTCAGGACGATGCCGAGCACGGACACGACCGCCATCCATCTCGTGACCGGGGAGTTGTAGGCCCCGATGATGACCATGACCTCGGAGACGAAATTCGCGAGCCCCGGCAATCCCAAGCCGGCGAAGAGGCCCAACGTGGCGAGCCCCGTGTACACGGGCATCTTCACGCCCAAGCCTCCGAACCCGTTCAGGTCGCGGTGATGCACCCGGTCATAGACGACGCCGACGATGAGGAACATCATCGCCGAACTCGTCCCGTGGTTGAACATCTGGGCGGCCGCGCCCTCCATCCCCATCTGGGTCATCGCCGCGAAGCCGAGCAGGACGAATCCCATGTGGGAGACGGAGCTGTAAGCGACCAGTTTCTTGAAGTCCGTCTGCGCCATCGCGACGAAGGCGCCGTAGAGGATCGAGACGAGCCCGATCAATCCCAAGGCGGCCTGGGTGCCCTCCAACCCGATCACCGAGGGGCCGAGAGGGAAATTGATCCTGAGCATCCCGTAGCCCCCGAGTTTCAGGAGGATGCCCGCAAGGATCACCGAGATCGGGGTCGGGGCCTCCACGTGCGCGTCGGGGAGCCAGGTGTGCAGCGGGACGATCGGAACCTTGACGGCGAAACCGATGAAGAGGAACCAGAAGACCCAGTAGCGGAACGGGATCCCGAACAGGGCCGGTCCAGTATCCAGCCCTCCGCTCCTCGCGACCTGCGCAAGCTGCATCAGATCGAAGCTCCCCGTCTGGAGATAGATCGCGACCATGGCCACGAGCATCAGGACGGAGCCCGCGAGGGTGTAGAGGAAGAACTTGATCGCCGCGTATTCCCTTCTGGGGCCGCCCCAGATTCCGATCAGGAAATACATCGGCAGAAGCATGATCTCCCAGAACACGTAGAACAGGAAGAAGTCCAGCGCCACGAAGCAACCGTTGACCCCGACCTCGAGCAGGAGGAGAAGAGCGAAATACCCCTTCACTCCCTTGTTGATCGTCCAGGACGAGAAGACAGCGATGAAGAAGAGGATCGTGCTCAGGAGGAGGATCGGCGTGGACATCCCGTCGACCCCGAGGAAGTACTGGATGTTGAAAGCGGGGATCCAGGGATACCGCTCGACGAACTTCATTCCCGCGAGCGTCGGCCCCGCGGTCTCGCTGTCGAAACCGACATAGAGGAACACGGCCAGCACCAGGGGAAGCAGGGTCGCGGCCGCCGCGACGGTCTTGATCACCTCCTCCTTGTTCTTCGGAATGCAGAAGATTGCGGCCATCCCCAAGAGCGGGATGAAGGTGATCAGCGTGAGCAGCATGTTCTGCCCCGGCACGTCCTGGATGATGGATGCAAGCATCGCTTCTCGGCTCTCCCCTCGCTCAGAGGAACCAGTAGAAGATGACCAGCACCGCCGTCGCTCCGCCCGCTAGCAGGGTGATGTAGTGCTGGAGATATCCGGTCTGGAAAATACGCGCGATCGCGCCGAAGACCTGGGTCAGGAACGCCGCCAGGTTGACGAGACCGTCGACGATGTTCTTGTCGAACCATCCCTGACCGTCCGCGAGCCTCCGCGCCGTCCTCCCGACTCCGTTCACGACGCCGTCGACGACGTATTTGTCGAAAGCGGCGCAGAAGACGTTCCAGTGGAACACGAGGGGCCGGACGATGAAGCGGAGATAGAACTCGTCGATCCAGTATTTGTTGTAGACGGCCTTGTAGATCGGCGCGATCGCGGCCGCCACCTTCTCGGGACGGAAGACCTTCCACTGGTAGAACAGGAAGGCGAGCAGGATCCCCGACCCGGCGACGACAAGGCTGATGATCAAAGGCGCCCAGCCGTGCCCCTCGTGCCCCACCTGTTCGGGGAAGGAGACGATCCCACTCGCCGCATCGAAGACGGGGTTGTGCACGAGTCCGTTGAACCAGATGTGTTTCCCGAGGAAGTCTCCGTTGAACAACCAGGGGGATCCCCCGAGAACCGCCAGGAGGCCCAGGACGAGCAGCGGGACGGTCATGTTGGAGGGCGACTCGTGCGCACGCTCCGCCTCCCCGCTCCTCGGCGTCCCGTGGAAGGTCATGATGACCAGGCGGAACATGTAGAAGGCCGTCATCAAGGCGGCCAGCGGGATCAAGAGACGAGGCAGCGACCAGAGGAGGCCTCCGGCGTGCGGAAGGGCCAGGGATTCGTAGCCCGGGGCCGGATGCAGGGTCGCCGCGACGATCGCGTCTTTGCTGTAGAACCCCGAGAAGAGCGGGACCCCGGCGATCGCGAGGGTGGAGGCGAGCATCGTCAGGTAGGTGATCGGCATCCTGCGGCGGAGGCCTCCCATCTTCCGCATGTCCTGCTCGTGGTGCATGCCGTGGATCACCGAGCCCGACCCCAGGAACAGGCAGGCCTTGAACCATGCGTGCGTCATCAGGTGCATCAGGCCCGCCCCCAGGGCTCCGCAGCCCAGGGCGGCGACCATGAACCCGAGCTGGCTGATCGTCGAGTAGGCGAGGACCTTCTTGATGTCGAACTGCGTGATGCCGATCGTCGCCGCGAAGAGGGCCGTGAAGGCCCCGACAAGGGCCACGACGAGCATCGCGTCGGGGGCGAACATGAAGAAGGGGAACATCCTCCCGACCAGATAGACGCCGGCCGCGACCATCGTGGCCGCGTGGATCAGGGCCGAGACCGGCGTGGGGCCCTCCATCGCGTCCGGAAGCCAGACATGCAGGGGAAACTGCGCGGACTTCCCGATCGGCCCCATGAAGACGAGGATCGCGGCGATCGTCATCCAGCCCGGGGGGACCCCCCCGTTCGCGATCACCGCCTGCCCGGCCTTCTCGAAGATCTCGACGAAGTCGAAGGTCCGGAAGTTCCACCAGATCATCATCATCCCGATCAGCATCCCGGTATCGCCGACCCTCGTCGTCAGGAAGGCCTTCTTGCAGGCGTTCGCCGCGGAGGGTTTCTCGAACCAGAATCCGATCAGGAGGTAGGAGGAGAGGCCGACCAGCTCCCAGAAGATCAGGAGAAAGAGGAAGTTGGATGTCAGGACGAGCCCCAGCATCGAGAAGGAGAACAGCCCGAGATAGGCGAAGAAGCGCGGGTACCTCGGATCCCCCTTCATGTACCCCATGCTGAAGACATGCACGAGGAAGGAGACCAGCGTGACGACGAGGAGCATGACCGCCGTCAGGTTGTCGAAGAGGATGGCGAAGACGAAGTTCCCCTTGCCCGGCGTCCCCTTCGACCAGAGCCAGTTCCAGGCCAGTCCGTCCTCGTCCGCCGGGGGACGGGCGCTGTGCAGGAAGAGGGTCGGATCGGGATGCTGCACCGCGGTCATGAAGAGGGAGAGCGCCAGGACGAAGGCGCCTCCCATCGCGACCGTCGGGAGCCAATCGCCCCGGCGGGGGAGCTTCGCTCCGAAGAAGATCTGCACCGCGAAGGCCATGAGAGGCAGCAACAGGATGCAGAGCATCAACCGGAGATGATCGTCTCCGAAGAGCCCCCAATCCGTCTGCATCAGGCCCTGCATTCGGGTTCCTCCGTCCGCGGATTCACGCTCATTCCTTCAAGAGATTCGGGTCTTCCGGCCGCACGCTGTGGAACGTCCCGAAGATGTTCAGGACGATGGCCAGCGCGATCGTCGCCTCCGCTGCGGCCAGCACGACGATGAAGGTCCCGATCACCGTCCCGTCGAGAAGCCCCTTCGCCCCCCGGTAGCTGCCGAAGGCTACGAAAACCAGGCTGGAGGCGTTCAGGATCAGCTCGACCCCCATCAGGATGTAGATCAGGTTCCTGCGGCTGAGGACCACGAGGAGGCCGAGCACGAAGAGGAGAAAGGCGACGGCCAGATACCAATGCAGCGGAACGGGACTCATGATCCGCGCCCTCCCTCGCGCCTGGCGATGAAAACGGCTCCGACGAGAGCGACCAGGAGAAGGACCGAGGCGATCTCGAAGGGGAGGAGATAGGCCTCCTTGTCCATGAAGGCGTTTCCGACCTCCCGGATGACGGCGCCTCCCGAAGCGGGCCCCCGATCCGGATCCACGCCGTACCAGCGTCCCTCCATCCCGAAGACCGCCTTCAAGAGGACGACGAGGGCTGCGACCGCGAAGATTCCCGCGACCGCGATCCGGCGGATGCTCCGCTCCTCCCGGTCGGGCGGAGTCAGCATGACCCCGAACAGATAGAGGACGACGACTCCGCCCACGTAGACGACGACCTGGGTGACCGCGAGGAAATCGGAGCCCAGAAGGACGTAGAAGCCGGCGACGCCGAGCAGGGAGAGCATCAGGCCGAAGGCGGAGTGGACGACGTATCGGCTCCAGAGGGTCACGACCCCTCCCGCGACGGTCGCGGTCGCGAGGACGAGAAAGGCCAGGATCTCAGCGCTCATCCCCGCCCCCCTCCGGGTCCCTCTTCCCGGGAGTTTCCTTCTTCCGCGGCTTCCCCGGATCCCCCTCCTTCGCGGCGGCCTCCTTCTTCGCCTTCTCCGCGGCGCGCCGGGCGGCGGCTTCCGCGGCCTTGCGCTTCTTCTCCTCCTCGGCCTCCTTGATCGTCCGGAGATCGACCTCGCGCATCCCCTTCCAGGTCAGGAGATCGAGCACGAGCTCGGAGCGGTCGTAGCGGACCATGCTGTATTCGCGGCCCTCGTGGATGCAGCTCTTCGGGCATGGGATGCAGCACAGCTCGCAGAACATGCATTTGTTGTAATCCAGCGAGAACTCGAACCACTCGTTGACCCCGCCGGGGTGCCTCTTGAAGCGGATCTCGATGCAATCGATCGGGCAGGCCTTCTCGCAGACACGGCACGCGATGCAGAGATCCTGCTCGAGATAGTGGATGCCGCGATACCTGGGCGCGACCTCCATCTTCTCCTCGGGGAACTGGACCGTGACCGGCTTCGTGAAGAAGTATCGGATCGTGATCCCCATACCGACCATCGTCGAGAAGACCCCGTCCCAGAGGTTGCGGACCCATCCCGCGAATCCGTCCCGGCGGTTCATGCCTCTCCTCCTCCGGCGGACCCGTGCGCGGCGGCGGACATCATCGAAGCTCCCACCAGCATGTCCCGATCAGGCATACGAAGGCGATCGGGGTCAGGTACTTGTAGCAGAGGTTCATGACCTGATCGATGCGGATGCGGGGAAGCGTCCACCGGAGCCAGATCATCACGAAGACAAGGGCGAAGGATTTCACGATCAGGACCAGGGCGGCCAGGATCTCGGCCCCCACCGACCCGGTGACCACGCTCCCCGGAAGGAACGGAATGTTCCAGCCCCCGAGGAACATGCAGACCGCGAGAGCGGAAACGAGGAACATCGACGCGTATTCCTCGAGGAAGAAGAACGAGAACCGTATGCCCGAATACTCGGTATGGAACCCGCTGACGAGTTCGCTCTCCGCCTCGGGGAGATCGAAGGGCGCGCGCTTCGTGTTCGCGAGCAAGGCGACGTAGAGGACGACGAAGGCCGGGAAGGCGAACAGCGGATTGCGGAAGATCAACCAGTTCCCGACGTTCAACCAGCCGTCGGCCTGCGCGAGGCTCATCTCCCTGAGGCTCAGGGTCGAAAAGCTGAGAACCCCGATCAGGAGACAGATGCCCATCGGGATCTCGTAGGAGACCATCTGCGCGGCCTCCCGCATCGCCCCGAGGAGAGACCACTTGTTGTTCGAGGCCCACCCCGCCATGACGACCCCGAGAACCTGAAGGGAGAGGAGGGCCGCAAGGAGATAGACCCCGAGCGGGGCGTCCACGACGATCGCCCTCTCGCTGAAGGGGATCAGGGCGAATGCGGCGATCATCCCCGCCAGGACGAGGCCCGGGGCCAGGGCGAAGAGGAAGCGCTCGGCGTTCGCCGGGATGATGTCCTCCTTGAACATCAACTTGACCCCGTCGGCCACGGCCTGCACGAGCCCGAAGGGGCCGACCCTGTTCGGCCCCCTGCGCTGCTGCATGCGCCCCGAGACCCTCCGCTCGGCCCATGTGAACAGGACGGGGAGCGCGGAGGCCACGGCGAAGACGACCGCGAAACCGAGCACGGCGGAAGCGAAACTCCCCCAGCCCGACCCCGCGCCGAAGAGATCACGGAACAGGCTGCGGGATTCCCCGCCGGTCCCCTGCGCGAGGAAGATGGCCGCCGCCGGCGGAAGCGCGGAGATCACCGGTCCACCTCCCCGAGTACGATGTCGATCGAACCGATGATCGCGACCGCATCCGCGATCATCGTCCCGGGAAGGATCGCCGGAATGATGCTGAGGTTGCAGAACGAGGGCCCCCGGATCTTGAGCCGGAAGGCCTTGTCCTTGCCGTCCGTGACGAGGTAGTGCCCGAGTTCCCCCCGCGGGTTCTCGACGCCGACGTAGACCTCCGTCGGGGGGATCTTCAGGGTCTTGGGTTTCTTCGCCATGACCTCGCCCGGAGTCGTCTCCGCCAGACAGAGTTCCACGCACTGTCGGATGATCCTTGTGCTCTGCAGCATTTCCGCCATCCGGACGAAATACCGGTCCCAGCAATCGCCCACCGTCCCCATCTCGCCCTGTCCGACCGGAACGTCGAAGGAGACCCGGTCATAGAAGAGGTAGGGCGCCGACTCTCGGAGATCGAATCGGACCCCGCTTCCCCGGAGACAGGGGCCGGTCAGTCCGTATGCCTTGGCCATCTCGGCCGGGATGACGCCGACATCCCTCGTCCTCTCGATGAAGATCTTGTTCCGGGTCAGAAGAGCGTCGTATTCCCTCCATTTACGGTCGAAGACGTCGCAGAAGCGGAGCACTTCGTCGAACCATCCCTCGGGAGCGTCGTTCGCGAGCCCGCCAGGGAACATGAAGGAATAGGTCAATCTCGCCCCGCAGATCTTCTCGAAGAGGGACATCATCCACTCCCTCTCCCGGAATCCGTAGAGGAAGGGAGTGAAGGCGCCCAGATCGAGCCCGTAGGTCCCGAAGGCGATCAAGTGCGACCCGATGCGGTTCAGTTCCGCGCAGATCATGCGGATCCACGTGGCCCGGGGAGGAACCTCCAGCTCGGCGGCCTTCTCGACCGCCAGGCAATAGCCGAGGTTGTTGTTCATCGCCGCGAGGTAGTCGTACCTGTCGGTGTAGGGGACGAACTGGTCGTAGGTCACGCACTCGGCGATCTTCTCGGCGCAGCGGTGGATGTATCCGACATAGGGGCGGGCCGAGGTGATGATCTCCCCGTCCGCGGTGATCACGACCCTGAGCACCCCGTGGGTCGAGGGATGCTGGGGGCCCATGTTGATCTCCATGTCCTGGGTCCTGACATCCAGGACGATCTCCCGTGTCCCCTCCTTCGGCGTCGATTCGAGATCCGTCATGGCCCTACTCCGCGGAGATCCCGTGGAACTCCTTCGGGAAGACGTAGTCCTTGCGCAAGGGGTGTCCGACCCAATCCTCGCAGCAGAGGATCCGCCGGAGATCCGGATGCCCGAAGAACCGGATCCCGAGGAGGTCGAAGGCCTCCCGCTCGTGCCATTCGGCCGCGGGATGGACCTCCGAGATCGAATCGCAGGAGGGGGCATCCTCGTGCGGCAGGCGGACCTTGAGGACGAGCCTGCCCCCGGTCTTCGTGCTCAGGAGGTGATAGACCAATTCGAAACGGCCCGGAACGACCTCCGACTCCGGCGCGGGCTCCCCCTTCTTGGCCTTCTTCTTGACCTCCCGGGGAGGATAGTCGGCGCCCGTGATCGAAACGAGAAGATCGAAGGCGAGAGAGGAATCGTCCCTGCAGAGCGCCATGACCTCGCGGATCCTCGACGCCTCGACGACGAGGAAGGGATCCTTCGTCCCCTCGGTCACGATCTCGAGAACCGCGTCCCCAAGTCTTTCGGCGATCGTTTCGAGTTCCATCGCGCCCACCTCAGGAAGCCCTGGCCTTCCTCAGGACCCTTTCCCGGTCGATCTTGGCCTGGAGGGCCATCAGGGCGTCGATCAGGGCCTCGGGGCGGGGAGGACAACCGGGGAGATAGATGTCCACCGGAACGATGCGGTCGACCCCTTTCACGACGTGGTAACCGAACTTGTAATACGGCCCCCCCCCGGTCGCGCAGGCCCCCATCGCGATCACGTATTTCGGATTCGGCATCTGTTCGTAGAGCCTCCGGATCTGCTCGGCCATCTTGAAGGTCACGGTTCCGGCCACGATCATCAGATCCGCCTGCCTCGGGGTCGCCCGGAAGGCCCCCGCCCCGAAGCGGTCGAGGTCGTGATGCGAACAGCCGACGGCCATCATCTCGATCGCGCAGCAGGCGAGCCCGAAGGTCATCGGCCAGACCGAGGAGCGCCTCGCCCAGTTCACGAGGCGGTCGACCGAGGTCGTCAGGACGTTCTCCTCGAATCGCTGCTCGAAGAATCCCATGCTCCCTCCCGAGTCAGGAAGTTCCGGCCTCTTCCCCCCCCCCGTTCCTCTCCGGACCGCCCGAAAGGCCGGACTCGAAGACCCCCTTCCGGACTTCCCGGGAGGGGGGCCCATCCAGGACCTCCGGGATCCTCCCCTTCGCGAAGGCCTTCACCCAGTCGAGATCCCCCTTGGCCCAGACGTAGAAGAGCCCGAGGAAGAGGATGCCGACGAAGATCAACCCCTCGACGAAGGCCAGGATCCCGAGGGAACGGTAGACCACGGCCCAGGGGAAGAGGAAGGCGATTTCGAGGTCGAAGACGACGAAGATCAGCGCGACCGTATAGAAGCGCATGTCGAAACGGAGCCAGGAGGAACTGAAGGCCTCCTCGCCGCACTCATAGGTCGACAGCTTCAGATCGCTCGGCTTGTTCGGGCGGACGAGCGAGAGGATCCACATGTTCGCGTATACGAACAGGATCCCGCCCACTAGGGCCACGGCGATGGTGAGGTAATCGAAGGACATGATGCTTCATGGGCTCGAAGGCCCGCGGTCCCGAACCGGAATCCCTCGTCCGACTCGACGAGGCCATGAGCCGGCAAGGCTAGCCCTCGGTCCCGGGCGTAACAATCGCGAGCCCGGGCGCTTTTCGTCGCGGGATCAGCGCAAAGCCCTCCAGGGGACGAGGGGATCGGGGACCTCGCGATCCGGGGAGAGTTCCAGGCTTCGAAGCCGCGTCCGTCCCAGATCGAGGGTGAGCCGTCGCCCCCGGCGTTCGAGCCGGAGGTCCCTTCCGCGAAGCTTCAGGCGCAGCCGGAAATCCCCGGGCGCCGGAAGGGGCGCGAGCCTGAGTCCGGCGGCCTCGGGGACGAGCCCGCAGAATCCCGTCAGGAGGTTGTCGAGCATCCAGGCGTGCAGATAGTCGTCGATCCCGCGGTAACGGGAAGGTCTCCCGCTCGACGGATCGTAATGCTCGAAGCTCTGGAGCCGCCCGCCGTCCCCCTTCCCGGTCAGCAGGCCGAGGCTGCTCTCGAGGATCCCGGCGGCCAGGACCGCGGCCCTCCGCCTCGCGGCCGGATCCAGGTCCCCCCGGTTCGAAGTCCGCTGGAAGGCCTCGAGGAGATGGGAGTTGAGCATCGGCCAGACCCTGCCGTTCCAGGGGCAGACCCGGCGGACCCCCTTCCAGCGTCCGCCCGGATCGAAGGCCGGGTCCCGCCGGCTGAGGCTGGGAACCGGAAAGGGGGTCCCGAAATCCCCGGGATCCTCGAGGGCCCGGCAGAGGGACTCGACCTCGAAAAGCCCGGGCAGATCGCTCAACAGGGGATAGAAGCCGGTCGCCGCGCGGACCCGGACGGACCGGGAGGTCCGTGGATCGCGATCGAAGTAGAAACCCTCCCCCGGGTCGAAGAGCCCCCGGATCGCCTTCCCCAAAGCCCTCCGCCTGCGCGCCCAGACCGTCCTTCCCGTTCTCCGTTCGAGCCGATCGAGAAGCCGGAACAGATAGACCGAGGCGTCGACCGCCTCGAGGCGCAGACTCCCGCCCTCCCATTCCTCGCGATCCGCGCGGGGGTCGACGGCCGTGTAACGGGGATTGAACTCCTGACCGGTCTCGAAATGGCTGCGGACGACGACCAGACCCGATCGACTCGTGCGGCGCTTCAGGATCCAGCGGGCATGGTCCTCGAGGCCCGGCTCCACCGACCGGAGATAGGCGGCGGAGGGATGCAGGAGGTCGAGGGCCTCGACCCCTCCGGCCCAGTCCGCGAAGTAGAAGTCGGCCCCCTCGAGGGATTCGAGATAGAGCCGGCCCGGGATCCGGCCCCGGTCCGGCCCCCGGGTCTCCCGGGCGCGGAGGAAGGAACGGCAGAGGCCGCGGGCGAGCGAGGGATCACGGCTCCACCTGAGGTCCCGCATCGCCGCCGGGGCCGAATAGGCGATCGGCTCCCGAAAGAATCCGGGACCCTCGCAGACCACGGGTTCGGCAATCCGCCCGAGCCCTCCGGGGATCCGTTGGAGATGGAGGACTTGGATCCTGTGCTCGAAGCAGGCGGCGACGTCCTCCCGTTCGGTCTCGAGCACTGGGAAGTCCCCGCGGAAGACGCGGAATCCGCTTTCCTTGAGGACCGAGAACGGCCTAACGGGCTTTCGGGCGAGGATCTCGAGGCGGGTCTCGACATGGAATCTCCACCTCCGCCCGCCTGCCCGGAACCTCCGCCGGATCGCGAGCATGCAGGCCGCGCGGGAGGGGAGGTCTTCAGGCCCGGGCGGCGGGGGATGGCCGAGGGGCTCGTCCCACCAGGGCGTCGACCTCCAGTCCGGGTTTCCGGGCCCCCCCTCGACCCAACGCGGGGGAAGGGGCCGGAAGGCCCGTCCCCTCAGGACCTGGCGGACCCTGACCTCCGGGAAACGATGGGAACGGATCCTCCGGACGACCGCGAGGCCGTCCCCGAGGTCGAGGACGCCCCCGTTCGCGTCCCGCTCCCTGCTCTTCTCGGGGAGCCAGGTCCAGGCGACGCAGACCAGGGGTGGAAGGACGGTCTCCGCGGAGAGTTCGAGTTCGCTCCGGATCCTCCCGCCGGGGAGGAGGGTTCCCCGCTCGGCCAGGAGGATCGCGCGGCCGGATCCGTCCTCGGCCCGGAACCTCCGTTCCCAGTATTCGGGGGTCCAGAGGCTCTCCGAGAGCCGGAAATCGAGGGGCTCGCCCTCGGGGACCTCGAGAAACGAAAGGGCGTGGACCGGGGCGAGTTCGGCGTTGAATACATGCGCCCCGTCGAAGAACCCGGGCTTGTCGAGCCAGCGCGGATGCGGGGGTTGGAACGTGACCCAGCCGCCTGCGCCGAGCGCGCATCGCGCCGAATCCCTCCGGATCAACGCGGGCCCTCGAGAACCCAACGGGCCTCCCCCCTCTCGGGGACGCTTTCCTCGAGTCTCCGTTTTCCGAGCGTCGTGCATTCGATCTCGAGCCGGTACCTTCCCGGCGCGAGCCGGCCGAGAGGAAGGCCGCCCTCGGCGATCCTCCCTCCGGCGAAGGCGGCCGGGAGCGCGCCGTGACGAAGGATGCTTCCATCGGGTCCCCGGATCACGAAAACGAGGACCTCGTTCGGCGGAATCCGGGGCGCTCCCTTCCCGAGGAGCAAGTAGACCGGGCGGCCGGATTCGAGGTCCAGGTCGATCCGCTCCTCCCCTCCCTCGAAGATCCGGAAGACCCCGCTCCGGGCGGGCGCGGCCTCCTCGGCGTCCGCGCCCGCCCGGTATTCTCCCGGCGCGAGGTTCGACAACTCGAAGACCCCCGACGCATCCGTGACTCCCCGGTGGAAGGCGTCGAACGGGTTGCCGCGCGCGTCCAGGATCCGGACGAGGGCACCGGGGAGGACTCGCCCGTCCTTGCGGACCGAGACCCTGAGCCGACCTCCTCCGCGGAGTCTGAGTTCGAGGCCTTCCCGCACCTCCCCCTCTCCGAGCACGAGTCCTTCCAGGCGCCCGGTTCTCGGGCTCCCTCCCGGCCCGAACTCCCGTGCATGGATCTCGTAGCGCCCGGCCTTCAAGCCCTCGAAACGGAAACGCCCCTCCCCGTCGCTCAGGACCTGCCCCTCGCCGAACCAGAGGTCGAGATTCCCGGTTCCGCCCTGCTCTTCCGGAACGAGGGCTAGGAGGACCGAGGGAACCGGATCATCGCCCCCGCTTCCGAGAACCCTTCCCGCGAGGACGCCTCCGGGGAGGTCGAGGTCGATCCGGAAGGACGCCTTCTCGGGAATCTCCACGACCTTCGGGGTTCCGAGAAAGCCCCCGAGGAGGCCCCGGCGGATCTTGAGCCGGTAGGCGCCCGGCGGGACCGCGCCGAAATCGAAATCCCCGTTCCGGACCTCGGTGATCGTGGGAGTCCCCGCCCCGGTCCGCGCGCCGAGTTCCGCGATCCCGGAATCCAGGGGAACTCCGGCCAGACGCACGCAACCCCGGACCTTCGTCCCCACCGCCGGGGACTCGCCCCGGTAGACGAGCCGGAGTTCGGTCGTCTCTCCATCCCGGATCACCGCGCGATCCTGGACCGTGAACTTCAGGATCGACTTCATCTGGGCCGTGAAGTCGGGGGACCGGCCTCCCCGGCCCGCGCGCTCCGTTTTCCCACTCTCCCTGAGAACCTTCCCGGCGAGCCCCTTCGGGAAGGCGGCGCAGCGGTAGTGCCCCGGCTTGAGCGCCTCGACCCGGAAGCTTCCGTCGGCACCGCTGACCGCGTACCGCGTCAGCGACTGGTCCTGGGCGTCGACCTGGATCCGCCATCCCTCGAGAGGCTTCCCCTCTCCGTCCTCGATCCTTCCGGCGATGCGTCCTCCCCGCCCCAGGACGATGCGGACCCCTTCGGTGATCCTCCCCGGACGAACACGGAGGATCCCCGAACGCGACGGGGCGAAGCCTTCCTTCGTCGCGAGGAGACGGAACCTCCTCGCGGGGAGACCGGTGAGCCGGAAGGCTCCCTCGTCCGTGGTCTCCGCCTTCGGTCCCTCCCCCCCGAGCATCCTCGCGAGGACCGGATTGTCCGCGGTCCCGCCCCTCGAGGGGCGGACGAGCGCTCCCGGGACGGGCCTCCCCGTCCGATCGACGACGATCCCCCGGACCTCGGCCGGAGGTTCGAGCCGCAGGTCCCCGAGGTCGATCCGGCCCGGCTTCAACACGATCTCCCGCCGGAGTTCGGCGCGGCCCTGCGCGCGCAGCTTCAAGACGACGCGCCCGCCCGTCAATCCCTCGAGCCGGAACCGCCCGTCCTTTGCGCCTTCGAAGCGCCGGGTCGCCAGGGGACGCTCCAGGACCATCCAGGCCCGCGTCGCGACCTCGATCCGGAACACCTCCAGGGCCTCGCCGTTCTCGGCCGCGAGGACCCTCCCCTCGATCGTGCTCGCCCTCTCGAGACGTAGGACCGCGTCGGTCTCCCCTTCCCGAAACGGCCCACTCCTCCCCGGAGCGAAGCCCTCGGCGACCGCGAGCAGCGAAATCTCGGCGCCTTTCTCGAGACCGCGGATCTCGAAACGCCCGTCCCGGTCGCAGCGGAAGCCCTTCGCCGCCGCCATGCCCGCGATCAGGTCCAAGCCGACCTGGCCCGCGAGATCCATCCCCATGAACTTCCGGGCGAAGGGGCCGAGGTCCATGACGGCGGCCCCAGGCACCGGACGCCCCTCCGCATCCAGGACCCGACCCCGGATGCGTCCCCCTTCGTCCAGGACGATCCGCTCCAGGCGGCGTTCCCCGGGAAGGAGCGAGGTCTCCCCCCGGAACGGCAGGTATCCATTCTTCTCGACCTCGAAGCGGAGGCACCCTCCGGGCAGGCCTCCCAGTCGGGCCCTCCCCTCCGCATCCGCCCACACCTTTCTTCGTTCGCGCCCGACACCGAAGGACATCGTCCCCGGCCCTCCGAATCCCGTCTCGTTCTTCTCTTCCTCGGGAAGCGAGACCTGGGCCTTCGCGATCCCGGCTCCCGAAGCGTCCTCGATCCGAAGTTCGAGGACCGCCCCGGGCGTCATCCTGACCGAAAGGCGCAGTCGTTCCCCCGCTCTCGGGGACACCGGCCTCGTGACCCTCGCGAAGCCCTCGGCCTCGACCCCGAGCTTCCAGCCCTTCCCCGGCTCCAGGTCCCGAAACTCCGCCGTTCCCGACGAACCGGTGACCTTCTTCCTCGGCACGAGACTCCGGAAAAGCCCCGCGAAATCCTCGAGCTTGCCGGGATCCATGAAGGCGTCGAGATCGATCTCCGGGGCGAGTTCGACCGAGGCCCCCCGCACGGGACGTCCGAGCGGATCGAGGACCAGGACGACGAGGCCCGCTCCCGGAAGGGCATCGATCACACCGAGGTCGAGGGAGCGGTCCTCGGGGATCCGGACCCGGAGGGGATTCTCGAGTCTCGCGAGCGGATGAAGCAGGCGGAGTTCGAAATCCCCGGAAGGAGGATCGCCGAACACGAAGCCCCCGTCCGGGGCGAGGGGCGCCCTCGCGACCGCCTTCCTCCCCGAAAGCCAGCGCCGGAAGGCCTCCCGGGCCGACCGGTCCCCCGAGAGGAAGAGACCCTTCATGACTCCCCCCTCCACCTTCGGGGCTCCGCGCTCCAGGACCGCCTCGCCTCCGATCCAGGGCCCCCCGCCCGGGAAGCGGAAGCGCCCCCTGCATTCACGCTTCGAGGACGCCGGCGCGCGGGAGGGGATCCGGGTGGGGCCCTTCCCGCCCTTCGGAGGGGCTTCGATCCCTTCCACGCCTCGATCGTGCTCCTCGAGGCCGGCCGCATGCCCCCCGGCCTCCGCGGCCGGGAGAACCTCGGATCCGTCTCCCTCCCCTCCGATTCCCCTCAGGAAGGGCCGGAGGCCGAGCACCAGCGCCGCCGCGAGGACGAGGAGAAGGAAGGCGACCGAGAACCGGCGGCGTCCCGCCCCTCGATGGTTCTCCTCGGCCATTCGTCACCTCTCCGCCGGGATCCCGGACCGTACCCTGAAGCCCGGAGGATACCGGCAACGAAGGATGGCGGAGAGGGGCGTCCCGAGTTCGGGCGACTTCGTGTCCCGGGTCACCGGGCCCGGAGGAGGAAGGCCCGGAACGGGCCGGAGGAGACCTCGACGAGCTCGAAGGACCGCCGCAGGGATTCGAGGAAGATGCGGCCCCGAGCCTCGAGGGTCGCGAGAAGGAGTTCCAGCAGTTCCCCCCGCTTCCGGTCCCCCGTCGAAAGCCGGATCCTCGAGGCCGCCTTCGCGGGATCCGTCAGGACCTCGAACGCCCGGGCGGTCAGGAAGGTCGGGACCTTTCGAGCGGCGAGTTCCCGGATCCTCGCCTCGAGGAGTCCCGCGAAGCCCTCGACGGGGAAGGAGGGATTCGCGAGGAAATCGGTCAGGTGGAAGGCCCGGGCCCTCGGAGCCTCGAGCAGGACCGCCGAGAGATCGTCCAGTTGTCCTGTCAGGAACAGGGCCTCCCCGTCCCCGCCGACGGCCCGGATCCCGGCTCCCATCTCCGCATAGGGGCGGACATCGTGATCCCGGACCTGCTGGACCGCGCGCAGGAGCCCGGCGAGGCAGAGGAGCAGGATCAGAGTCGGGGCGGGCCTCCTCCCCTCCCGGGGCCCGATCCCCGAGAGGAGCCAGGCGGCCGGAAAGACGAGCGGCATCAGGTAAGAACCATGTTCGTAGATCGGTTCGCCCGACAGGGGATCGGGCAGCCCGAAGACGATCAGGAAGGCGTAGGGCGTAAGGCCGAGAGCACCCCAAACCAGGCGGCGTCTCCCGATGGAGGGGAAGAGGTTGAAGCGGACCGCCCATGGAAGGAGGCAGGCGAGCCAGAGCGGGAGATGAGAGATCAGGACCTCGTCTCGAAGGGCGGTCCAGACGCGGAAGGGCACCCGGTCGAAATGGAGCTTGTCGAGTAGCCACTCCCAGGACTTCCCCGTCGCGACGGAGGCGTCGCCGCCGAGCAGGGAGAGGAGCAGGGGGGTCCCCAGGAAGAGGAGGACGAAGTGGACGAGGGCCATCGCGACGAGGGGGGGCAGGCGGCGACGGAAGCCCGCCCGCGCGGCGATCCAGGCCCCGAGGAGAGGAAGCTCTAGATTGCCGGTGGAGTGGGCGAGGGCGGCGACCCAAGTCGCGAACCCCAGGAGCATGCCGCGAGGGATCCCTCCGGATCCCCCGGGCCCTCCCTCCCCACGGCAGAGGGGTTCGGCGAGGAGGAAGGGGATCAGGGCGAAGGGCAGGAAGAAGGCGTGCAGTTCAACGACGGTCCCGAAGAACACGACCGCAGGGGAAAGCCCCGCCAGGAACTGGAGCGCGAGGACGCGACCGGGCCCGAACGAGGCCCGCCGGCCCCACAGCCCGACGAGGAGCACCGCAAGGGCCGTGCAGAGGGCCGAGAAGATCGTCAGGAGACGATGCGTGCCGAGACCGGTGAAGGCCGTCGCCTTCCACCACAGGAAGGCGAAGGGAAGATAGAGGGGGTGGTTCGGATGAAGGAGGTTGCCCCGCTCGAGGAAGTTGTAGATCAGTTGAAGTCCGTCCCACTGGGTCCCCTCCCTCGGATAGAAGGTCGTCTGGCCGAGGGCCAGACAGAGCAGGAGGACGACCAGGGGCGCGAGGAAGAGGAGGGCCCGAGGGAAGGCCTCCCGGACCATGACCCTCTCCCGGATCCTCCCTTGGGCATCCGCCCGTTCCGGCGGGGCGGGATCTCCTTCCAATCCGGGAACCACGCCCACAAGGTGGCCTCCGACCAGGCGCCGAAAAAGAGAATTTCCCCGAACCCCGCCCCCTTCCGGATCCGCTCGCGACGCTCCTCCAAAGAAACGAAAATACGGGAAACCCTCAAGATGGCCGGAAGGGGGACTTGCGCGGGGAGCCGCCGGGACCTATCGCATGGCTTCCGCCGTCCAAGGAGTGGAGAAACATGCAGATCCTGCGAGTCGAACCGACCCCGAATCCGAACGCGATCAAGTTCGTTCTGACTCTTTCCCTGGCTCCCGGCGCCTCACGGGAATTCCAGGACGCCGAAGCGGCGAAGGGCGACGAGGTGGCCGAAGCCCTCTTCGGAATCGAAGGAGTGAGCGCCCTGTTCTTCAACGAGAACTACATCACGGTCACGATGTCCTCCGACGCCGACTGGCACAAGGTCTACCGGGAGGCCCAGCAGAGAATCGAGGCCCAGGAGCCTCCCGAGGAGGCGGTCGAGGTCGGAACCACCGAGAGCCTCCTCGCTCCGGGCGTCCTCGTCGAGGGGAACGAACTCATGGAACGTATCCTCGCCGTTCTCAGACAACGCGTCGTGCCCGCCCTATCCGCCGACGGCGGAGGCCTCCAGGTTCTCGGGATCGAGGACAAGACCCTGTCGATCCGCTACCAGGGGGCTTGCGGAAGCTGTCCGAGTTCGATCGCTGGAACCCTCCAGGCGATCCAGAATCTCCTCCGGACGGAAGTGGATCCCGAGCTGATGGTCGTTCCCGCCTGAATCCCAGCCCCGGAGATCCGATGTTTCGTTCCGCCGCCGTCCTCTCCGCTCTTTCCTTCGCGGTCATTTCCGCCTCGGGGATTTCCACATCCCTTCAAGAGCCAGGCGGGGAGCCCACGACGAAGAAGGAATCCTCGAGGCCCGAGCGTTACGAGATCGACCCGGTCCATTCGACCGCGATCTTCCGGGTCGGACACCTCGGGATCAGCAAGTTCTACGGCCGCTTCAACCTCGTGAAGGGGACGATCCTCTTCGACGAGAAGAACCCCGGCCGCTCCAGGGCCGAAATCCTCGTCGACGCCGCCAGCCTCGACACGCACGATCCGAAACGGGATCGACACATCAAGGGGCCCGACTTCCTCGACGCGAAGCAGTTTCCGGTTCTGCGCTTCGTCTCCACCGAGGTGGTCCTCGCGCGACCCGATTCCCTCCGGATCCGCGGCAAGCTCGAGATCCACGGAGTGGAACGGGAGATCCGACTGGACGCCGTCCGCACGGGCCGGGGAGAGGATCCCTGGGGGGGCTACCGTTGCGGCTTCGAGGCCCGCTTCCGGATCAAGCGCAGCGATTTCGGAATGAAGTTCATGCTGGGTCCCGTCGGGGACGAGGTGGACATCATCCTCTCCGTCGAAGGGATCCGGAAATAACCCAGGCCCCCTCGACGGGGACGCTTCGGGAACGAGAGGCGACAGGGCGCGGCGCCGGGAAGGGCAAGGAATGGGAGAGATGCTGATCCAGGCCGCGCGGGGCCTGATCCCCCCGTTCCTCCTCGCCGGAACCCTGATGCTCCTCCTCGGAAGGCGTCGGGGCGGACGGGGAGAATGGCCGCCCTTCGTCGCGGGGCTCGTCTACCCGATCGGCCTGCTGGGAGGATCGATCCTCCTCCAGGGCTTTCCGCCCCTCCCCCCGGTCTCCGCGAGCCACCGTCTCGCCCTCGCCGCGATCCCGCTCGCCTTTCTCGGTCCGCTCTGGAAAGACCTGGAGAATCACAGGGGACGGGCGTGGCTCCTCGGGGGAGCGGCCGCCCTCCTCTGCGGGCTCTATCCGGTCTGGATCTCGTTCGCCCGCTCCCCGTGGCTCCCCTCGGAAACCGACCCGGGAAGCCTCATCCTTCTCGCCCTCCCGATGCTGGCCGGGGCGGCCGCCTCGACCCCGGTCCGCGAAAGGAGTAAAGGGGCACGGGGGGAATCCCTCGTTCTCGTCCTGCATGCGACGACGGCGGCGGTCCTGGCCGCAACCGGCAGCATGCTCTACGGGCAGATCGCAGGCACCCTGGCCGTCGTCTCCACGATCTCCCTCTTCGCCGCCCTGACGAACAGGCCCAGGCTTCTCGGCGCCTCCTCCCTGCCCCAGGGGGCCATTCTCGGCATCGGGCTCTGCCTCGCCGGGCTCGCCTACAGCGAGGTCACGACGACCGAAGCGATCCTCCTCTGCCTGTCCTGGGCGCTGACACCCTTGGCGCTCGGCGAGAGCCGACCGCTCTCATGGACCTTCCTCTCCGCCGGACCCGCGATGGCGGCGCTCGTCCTGTCGATCCAATCGCTGTTGTCCGACTCCAACCCCTACGGGTATTGACCCCGGGAGAATCGGAAAGCCCTGTCTCCTCCTTCGTATCAAGGGGAGGGACACGGCCCGGAGGGCTCCGGACCGGCCTCCCGCGAGAGGACTTCCCGCTTTTTCGGAAGGCCGCGGCGGAGGGCCGCCTCCAGGACCTTCCGGAGCTCCCGGGCCCGGAAGGGCTTCGGAAGGAGCGAAACGAAAGCCCCGTACTCCTTCAGGATCCGTCTCAGTTCGATCTCCTCGAGTCCCGTCGTGATCACAACCGGCACCTGGAGACCCCTGCACGCACATTCGTCCAGGACGGCCGTCCCCGGCCGGCCCGGCAGGGCCAGGTCCAGGAGTAGGACATCGAAGCCCCCCTCCTTCTCGAGCCTCTCGATCCCCTCCTCCGCGCTCGCGCATTCGACCAGATCGAGATCGTAGGGCCGTAGGACCCGCCGGACGAGATCCCGGAGGAGAGCGTCGTCGTCCACGAACAGGATGCGAATCCTTGCATCCTTCTTCTCCCTGGTCCCGTCTCCACCCTTCTCCTCGCGGGCGACGGGAAGAAGGACCTTCAGGACCTCCCTGTCCGGGGAAAGAGAGGACTGGCAGAAACCGCCTCCGTGTGCTTGCACGATCGCGAAGATCGAGGAGAGAACCTCCTCGCGGTCGCGGTTCTTCTCCTGGAGAAGCTCCCCCTTCTCGGCAACGACCTCGACCGCGATCTCGAGGAAGGGGCCGGAACCCTCTTCCTCCAGGAGAACGAGGTTCCCCGGATCTCGGGGCGAGCCCTCCACGCGCTGCACCGAGAACCCGATCCGTCCGCGGGCGTCCTCGAGGAGTTCCTGCCCTTGCCGGAACAGGTTCAGGACGACCTGGCGGAGCCGCAGTGGATCGCAACGGACCTCGGGAATCCCCTCCTCGATCCTGCATTCGAAATCCTGGTCCTTCCTCGAGATCCTCCCGAAGATCCGGCCGAGGTCGTCGAGGAGATCCCCGGCGCGGACCGCCTCCGTCCGTAGCCGCACCCGCCCAGAATCCGCGAGAATCCGATGGACGAGATCCTGGCCGTGCCGGATCCCCGCACACAGGCCTTCGAGCCGGGACCGTAAATACTCGTCCCGGATCTCCGGGAGGGCCAGATCCTCGATCTGGGCCTCGAGGAGGTCGAAGACCGTGTCGAAATCCATGGCCAGCCTTCCGGCCTGGATGCCGAGGCTCTCGAGCTTGGCGGCGCGTTCGATCTGGACCTCGAGGCGGCGGCGTTCCTCCTCCACGCGTTCCCTCTCCCCCATCTCGCGCCCCAATCTTCGATTCAGGCTCAAGGCGTGTCGCAAGGCCCTGTCGGTCTGGGCCCTGGAGAGGAGACTCATCTCCCGCTGCGCGCCGAGAGCCAGCCCGAGCCCCGCAATGATCACGAAGAGGGCCTGGAGCACCACGACTCTCTCCTGGACGAAATCGATCCTCATGCTCTCCGCCTCCCAGAGGAGATGGACCGTAAGCCCGAGGTAGAGAGAAAGAAGAAAGAGGGTCGACCCGTGATTGCCCAGCGCCAGAGCGCCCCATACGACGAGCGGGATCGCCAGGAAGACGAAGGGGTGTTCCGGAGCATCCAGAGGATGCTCCCAGAAGAACACCAAGCCGCTGATCAGGACGGAGATCCCGATGAGGAGCAAAGCCTGACGGATCTCGGCGCCGCCCCAATCCGGTTTCCGGAGGATCCAGAGAAGGAGGAACGGCGCCAGGATGGCGACGGCCACCGAATCCCCGAGCCACCAGGTCGCCCACAGCCTGCCGATGAAGAGCGGATCCGAAGAACCCTGGAAGAGTTCCGGGGAGATTCCGATCAAGGCCCCGATCGCGGTCGCCCCGAAGACCGAGAACGTGAAGAACACCCCAAGGTCCTTGAGCCTCGCGAAGGGTAGGCGGTGTCCGACGAACCTCTTCAGGGCCAGGATGCCGAGGAGGGGCATCGCGGCGTCCCCGAGGCCGGCAGTCACGGCCCTCAACAGAAAGTCCGGGTCGAGCAGCGCCTCCCCGGTCAGCGAAGTGACGAGGTTCGCGAGCAGCGAGCCCAAGAAGATCGCCGGAACGAAGCGGAGGCCGTAGAGCCAGATGAAGGCGAAGGCGACCCCCGCGGGCGGCCAGAAAGGGGAGACGTTCTTGAAGAACGTGAATTGCAGGCAACCCCATGCCGTCAGCCCGTACAGCAGGGTCAGCCCCGCCCCCAGGAGGAAGATCCGTTCAGAACGTTTCGGGATCCATGGGAACATCGGCGGCCCGAGGGTTGGAAGGAACGAACACGCAGGACTCCCAGTTATCGGCACTCCGCCATTCGGGACTTTCGCCCGATCCCCAGGAGAATCCCTGGGCCGTCCGGCGGTCGCTCGGCCACGGACGATCCCACCGGGAGGGCGGCTCCGCCCCTCCCCCGCCCGCCCGCCTCGTCCCCTCAGCCCTTGACGGTCCCCTCCGAGATCGAACGGAGGAACCAGCGCTGCCCGAGGAGGAAGCACAGTATGCAGGGGAGGATGACGAGGGTGCTCGCAGCCATCAGGACATGGACCTCGGACAGTCCGTAACGGCTGCCGCGGAAGGCCGCGAGCCCGAGGGTCAGGGTGTGCTTCTCGGGCGACTGCAGAAAGAGGAGGGGATGGAGGAAGTCGTTCCAGGTCCAGACGAAGCTGAAGACCGCGCAGGTCCCGGCCGCGGGAAGGGAGGCCGGCAGGAAGATGCGGAACCAGGTCCGGAAGGGACCGCATCCGTCGATCCTCGCCGCTTCCTCGAGTTCGACGGGCAGGGTCCGGTAGAACTGGCGGAACAGGAAGATGAAGAAGGCGGACATGCCCGATCCGGCGACGAAGGAGGGCGCCGTCAACGGAAGGAACGTGTCGATCCAACCGAGTTCACGGAACAGGAGGAACTGGGGGATCATCGTCACCTGGGCTGGCAGCATCATCGAGGAGAGCACGAGGAGGAAGACGAACTCCCTGCCGCGGAAGCGCAGGCGCGCGAACGCGAAGCCGACGAAGGACGAGGCGAGGACCGTGCCCGTGACGACGAGGGCGGTGATCAGGATCGTATTCCGGGCCTGGAGGCCGATCGGCATCCGTTCGACCGCTTCCAGGTAGTTCTCGGGATGGAGGGTCCCTTCGAGAATCCTTCCCGAAAGGGCGTCCTCCCGGCTCGCGAGGGAGGTCAGGACCATCCACAGGAACGGAAGGGCGAAGGCGGTCCCGGCGAGACAGGCCGCGACCAGGGCCGGAGCGCCCGCGGAGAGGAGGAACGAAGTCCGTCTTCCACCGGAAACCTTCACGCCCGCATCTCGCTCGAATGGAGGAAAGGCCTCGAAGCCTTGAGAATCGCGAGCGTCATCAGGAGTACGACCATGAACAGAATCCAGGCGAGAGCGGCCGCGTATCCCATGTCATGGAAACGGAAGGCCTGCCTATAGACGTAGAGAACGTAGAACAGACTCGCGTTGTCGGGTCCCCCGTCGGTCAGGACATAGCTCTGAGTGAAGACCTGGAACGAACCGATGACGAGGGTGATCAGGTTGAAGAGAATAACGGGAGAGAGCATCGGGAGGGTCACGTGCCGGAATCGGTGGAACGCACCGGCCCCGTCGATCCTGGCCGCGTCGTGGAGGGAGGACGGGATCGTCTTCAATCCGGCCAGGAAGACGACGACGGTCCCTCCGACGAACCAGAGACTCATCAGGACGAAACTCGTCAGGACGGTGTCCGTATTCCCGAGCCAGTCGGGCCCGGAAAGGCCGAACAGGGCCAAGCCCCGATTCAACAGGCCCCCGTTCCGGTCGAAGATCCATCCCCAGAGAACGGTCATCGCGACGCCCGAAACGAGACTGGGCAGGTAGATCAGGGTCCGGAAGACCCCCCGGAACGGCAGCGGCCGGTCGAGGAGCATGGCCAGCCCGAGCGCCAGCCCGAGTTGCAGGGGAACCGAGAGGAGAACATAGAGCCCCGTCACCTTCACCGCCTGGAAGAAGAGAGGATCCTCCCCGAAGAGCCGTATGAAGTTCCCGAGCCCCGCGAACCTCGCCTCGTCCAGGGGCTCGAGGGCGCTCCAGTCCGCGAATGAGAGGCAGAGGGTCAGGTAGACCGGCCCGAAAACGAAGATCGAGAAGCCGAGGAACCACGGGGCGAGGAAGAACGCGGCAGCCCTCCGCTCCCTCCTCTCCGCAGGCGGCCCTCCCCGTTGGGCCCTCAGAAACAGGACGAGAGCGCCCGCGAGAAGACCCAGGAAGACCCAGAGCGCCGCCGCCAGGGGGAAACGGGGAAGGGCCTTCCGGCGGGAGTCCCGTTCGAGGAGGGCCCGGATCCTGCGGGCCCCCTCGGCCAAGGCCTCCTCGGGTTCGAGTCGTCCGGTCACGAGGCAGGCTTCCAGCGCTTCTCGGACGAAGTTCTTGACTTCCTCCCAGCGCGGGAAGGTGGAGACGAGACGGGCCTCCTCGAGGGCCCGTAGGAAAACTTCGTCATGGACGGGGTCCCGTTTTGGATCGAGGAAGGCCTTTCCGGCCGCGACCTTCTTCATCGCGGGAACCGCGATCCCGCGGGAGGCCATCAGGCGGGCCCCCTCCTCCCCGGCGAGGAAGGCGAGGAGGGCGAAGGCCTCCTCGGGATGGGAGGACGCACTCGAAAGGCAGTAACCGGTCTCCGCCAACGCGGTCGGACGCCTACCCTCCGGCCCTTTCGGGAGGAGGGCCACGTCGAAGCGGATCTTCGCCCCCCGGTTCCGGACGCGGTCGACGACCCAACGCCCGGCGGGGGCGATCATCGCGATCCTCCCCTCGGCAAAGGAGACCCTCGAGCCGAACGAGGCCTCCCGGTGCACCTGCCTCGGGGTGACGCCCGCGTCGACGAGCCTCTTCAGGAACCTGACGGCGCGAAGGACCTCCGGCGAATCGAAGACGCAGCGGCCGTTCCCGTCGAGGATGTCTCCTCCGGCCGACCAGATCCAGGGCATCAGGGCCTGGACCCACCAGTTCATCGAGAGACCGAACCGCTCCCTGGATCCGAGGGCGTTCGGGGGTCCCGTGAGCTTTTTCGCGGCGGAGAAGAGGTCCTCCCAGGTCCAATCGGGGCCCGGGGGGTCGAGACCGGCCTCCCGGAACAGGTCCCGGTTGTAATAGAGGACATAGGGCGTGCAGTCCTTCGGAAGCGCGAACTGGCGGACGACGCCCTTCGGATCGGGGGCCCGGAAGGCCTCCAGGGTGACCGGAAAATACTCCTCCGGGTCGAAGCCGCTCTCCTCGAGCTTCCCGTCGAGCGGAGCGAGAACCCCGGCCGACAGGTAGGCCGGAAACATCTCGACGTCGATCGCGAAGACGTCCGGCGGGGATCCGGAGGCGCAGAGCGTCTTCAGAGTCTCGTTCTGGTCGGCCGCCCGGAGGATTTTGACACGGATTCCCGGATGGCCCCGCTCGAAGCGATCGATCAGGGGCCCGATGAAGTCGTAGTCCTCCTGCCAGGGCAGAAAGCGGATCTCGATCCCTCCGTCGCCGCCGGAGGACCCGCAGGCCGCGGGGAACAGGAGGGATAGGGCGACGAAGGGGAGGAGCAGACATCTCACCTCCGGCCTCCCCCCTCCTCCCTCCATCCCTCGGGCAAGGCGATCTCGAACTCCAGGACTTCGTCGGCCCGCCCTTCCCCGGGCGCGAGAGCCAGGGTCCTCGCCCGAAACATTCGCCCCCGGAACCGGACCAAAGGAGTGACCTGGAGGGTCGCCTCCTTGGACACCGGGATCTCGAACTCCCCGTTCCCGTCGGTCGACTTCCGGCGCCGAATCGTCCCGAGGAGCTGCATCAGGAAGCGGCGATCCTCGTTCTTCTTCATCGACGGGATCCAATACCAGACTTCCGCCCCGGGGATCGGGGTTCCCTGGCCGTCCGTCACCCTCCCCCGGACCCTCTCCCCGGGACCCAGGGAGATGGATTTCGTGAGAGCCCCGCTCGTTCCGCCGGGAATCGAGATTCGAACGGATCCGACGCCTCCGTTCCGGCCGAGGGCGAAGAAGAGCCCCTCGAAGGGAGGGAGAACCCTGAGGACGAGGCGTCCCCTTCGGTCGCCGAGAAAACGAGGGCCGCTCCGCAGCAGGGGGGACTTCCCCCGTTTCGAGGGCAGGAGGAGGACCTCCGCACCCCGGGCCGGGGCACCGGAATCCTCGAAAATCCCGAGTTCGAGACGGACGCTCCGATCCAGGCGGTAGTCCGGGCGATCCTCCTTCCTTCCCGTTCCGACTTCGAGAAGGACCTGCGGCGCGGATTCCTCTTCCGGAAGGAGGCAGCCGAGGATCCGTTCGACTCCCTTCGCGAGCGGAGGGAGGACGAAACCTCCGTCCTCTCCGCTCCGCGTCTCGAAGAGCGGCCCTTCTGAGAGGAGGGAGAGGGAGGTCGAGATCTCGAGCGGCGCCCAGGCAAGGACGAGCGCTCCGCGCAGCGGTTCTCCGTCCCTCCTGAGGAGCCTGCCGGAACATTCCCTCCCGTCCCTCAGAAACAGCCTCATGTCCGGCGTCTCGGTCCGCCGTTCCACTTCGAACACCGGGATGGACCGCGCCCGGCCCCTGATCGCCCGGCCCGGAGCCCAGGCCAGGATCCTCGCTTGGACCCGACCGAGGCTGGGGTCCTCCCACCAGCCTGCGGGGATCCACGCCTTGCGGAGACCGTCCTTCCCGGCCGCTCCGAGTTCCCTGAAGACGAGAGGCCCGATCGGAGGGCTAGAGGGATCGTAGATCGCGAGCCTCGCTCCGGTGATCGGCCCCTTCCCCGTCGAGACCTCGAGGAGGACCGGAAACTTGAAGCCGGGGTCGAGCATGACGGTTTCGGCGGGGAGGGCCGCGATCACGGCCCTTTGTCCGGCCGGGCGGCGGGGCCATGCGCAGTCGATCTCCCGGCTCGCGCAGAGCTTCCCACCTGCTTCCCGGAGCCTGAGCCTTCCAATCCCCGAGGGGATCGGAGGAATCACCCCCCCTCCCTCCGCGTCGAGGGGGATCGGCAATTCGCAGACGATACGGACCCCGAACTCCACCCTGAGCCGAAAGGGGACTTCGTAATCCTTCCGGTCGGGGACCCTGACCCTGCGCTTGCGGAAACGGCGTCCCAGGTCGCGGAGCACGCAGATCCCCCCGGCCGTCAGGTCCTCGCGCAGGGCGCTCGTCCGGTAGAAACCGTCCTTCGACTCCTCCCAGGCGAAGGCCGCGTATCTCCTCCCCTTCCGGAGGAACACCCGGAACCGCCCCCGGTCGTCGGCCCGCGCCCTGAGGACCTCGAGATCGCCGACCCGCGCCCCGTGCCTCCTCCCGAAGAACAGGATCTCCGCACGCTTCCAGGGGCGGCCCGCGAGGGTGCGGGTCCTCCCCAGCGTCGGGACTTCCCCGACCCGGTCGCGGGGAACCCCTCCGCCGCCCCGGACCCGGACCTCCCCCTGCCCCGGCAAACCGGAAACGAAAAGGGCGAGGAACAGCCAGCAGGCCTTCATTTGTGTTTCCCGTCCTCCCGTCCCGGGACCTCGGAATCCTTCGGGAGGGGGATCTCGAGTTCGATCGGCTCGGGATCCTCCTCCTCGCCCGCCCGGATCTGGGTCGCCCCCGAGTAGAACCATCTCCCTCCCGCCTGAAGACTGGCCGAGAGATTCACCATGACGTTGGCGGGGACCCCGACCCGGAACCTGCCGTTCCGGTCCGTTCGCACGATGTTTCCTCCCTGGTTCCCCAGGAAGGAGTAGAGGCGCCACTCGCCTCCGTTCCCGGTGAAGTTGAAATAGACATTGACCCTGGCCTCCGGCAAGGGCTTTCCCCGCGGATCGAGGACCCGACCGGCGACCAGGAGGGTCTTCTTCATCTCGAGAAACAGGGCCCTTTCCTTCGCGCCGTCACGGGAGGGAAGCTCCTCCCCTGCATCCTTCCCCAGGGCCACCTGGGCGTATCCGCCGTCCTCCGCGCGGGCCCCGAGGATCATCCCCTCGCTCTCTCCGCACAGGAACCCGAGTCTCCCCCTGCCGTCCCCGAGAAAAACCGCGGGGTTGTAGACGCCTATCAGGCCGTTGGGGTGGACCTGGGTCTCGCCGAATCCGAAAAGGGGTCGGACCACGGGGGAGCCATCGGAATGCACGGCCCGCACACGGAGGATCGAAAGCTTCCTCAGATCCAGATCTCCGAGTTCCAGGTTCCCTCCCTTGCTCTCCGTCCGGAAATGGAGCCAGGCGACGGGGGAGAGAGGAGGTCCGTCCCCCTCCAGCGTCCTCAGGATCCCGTCCGGGAGGAGGGCGGCGAGGAACAGCGTGCATCTCGGATCCTGGGAAGGAAGGACGAAGTCCCCCTTCGCATCCGTCGTCAGGTGGAAGCTCGGTCCCCGGCGGTGCGCCCAGCTCGACCACCCCGTGGGCCGCGAGGCCCATACTAGAAGCGGAAGGCCGGCCAGGCCGCGGCCCTGTCCCATCAGCACCCTCCCCTTCACGACGAAGCCGGGTTTCAGGGTCACGATGAAATCGGGCTCCTCTCCCTCCCCGACTCGCTCCTCCTCCCCGAGGCTCAGGGAAAAACTCGCATAGGTCTCCGAAAACCCGGGGGCCGTGACTCTCAGGGGGATCGGGGAGAGGGTGGAAGGGATCCGACACCGGGCCACCCCCTCCTCGTCCGTCTTTCCGCTCGGATAGAGCCGAGGAAGACCGGAGGACCCTGCAAAGGTCTTCACGCAGAGTTCGATCCTCGCCCCGGCGATGGCCTCTCCATCCATCTTCGAGGGCTTCCGATTCCCTCCCCCCTTTCCCTTCAAGACCCCGATCCGAACCTCGACGGGTCTTCCGAGGGGCAGGGCTTCCGGGCTCTCCTCTTTCTCCATGCCCCCCCTCGGAACTTCGTCCTCCGTTCCGCTCCCTCCCCGTGCTCTCGTGTCCACCCTCCGGGAGAGGATCGGCATCCCCTCCTTTCCGAGGACCTGAAGGACCACGGTTCCGGGAAGCGGGGGAACGACGACCTCGTCCCCCTCGAGAAGGGCGAGAGGAAGTCGATCGGGGATCCTTTCGTTCCCGTAGAGGACCTCGACTCCGAGAGGTTCGTAATCCTTCCAGACCTTCCGACCTTCCAGACGGAACCTCCGAACCCGGATCCGGGCTCTCTTCTCCGTGAACTTCAGGGGAATCCCGGCCACGACATCGTCGAGAATCTCCGAAACCCGGAAGAGGCCGGGCGAGACCTCTTCTCGGGCCCAGGCCATGTAACGCCTTCCGGAAAGCAAACGGGTCCGGAACCGCCCTCTCCGGTCCGCCCGGACCTCGAGTCGGTCGGCCGTTCCGATCCCCGGAGCCAGGCGATAGGGCCAGGAAACGAAGGCGATCCTCGCTCCTTCCCAGGCCTTCCCTCCTCGGAGGACGACCTTTCCGATCGTCCTCCGGCGCCGGTCTCCTTCCCTCTCCGGGCCGTCCTGCCCTCTCGAGGGTCCGGCGAGGACCATGAGGCAGAGGAAACCGGGGAAGAGGATCGGGAAAGGGCGCGCCGGCATGCGGCCGTTATACCGGATCGGGAACCAGCCGGGTGCGCAACCCTCGTAAGGAGCCGTGGGGGTGGGACTTCCCCTCCCACCCGGGCGTCAATTCGGGAGTTCCCCGTGGTCGATAAGCCCCTCCGATGGACGAAGCCTCCCCAAACACTCGCATCCGCAGGGATCCGGGTCCAGGATACCCCTCCTCCGCACCGCCCCCCCGCCGGAGAACCCGCGGGATCGAACCTATGCTTGGACTCCTTCTTCTTCCGGCCCTCGCCGGGATCCCCCTGCTCGGCCCGCCTCCTTTTTTCCGAAAAGAGCCTGGGAAGGAGGTCTTCCGCCCCGGAGCCCGCATCCTCTGGCTCGGGGACAGCATCACCCACGCCTGCCGCTACACGCGCTACCTCGAGGACTACGCCTGGTCCAGGTATCCGGACAATGACCTGCGATTCCTGAACACCGGGGTCTCCGGAGATCGAGCCCTCGACGTCCTGTTGCGATTCGACCTCGATGTCCGCCCCTTCCATCCCGATACGATCTTCCTCTGCCTCGGAATGAACGACGGGGGGTTCACGACCGAGGGGAAGGAAGAACGTTTCGCGATCTTCCGCCGTCACATGAGCCTCCTCCTCGACCGCATCCGAGACGGTGGATCCCGTTGCGTGTTGATCTCCCCCCCTCCCGTGGACCCCGACGCCGTCTTCCCCCTGAAGGGCCTTCCGATCCCGCGGAAGGTCGGTCCCGGGTACGACCGGGTCCTGAAGGATTTCTCCGAGTGGCTCGAGGACGAGGCGAAGCGGCGCAGGATCCCCTTCGTGGACGCGCACGGGGCCCTCTCCTCCTTCACGAGGAGACTCCGCTTCGCGAATCCCGCCTCGACCCTGGTGCCCGACGGAGTGCATCCGGGCCGGATCGGGGCCGCGTTGATGGCGCTCGAAGTCCTGGACCGGATCGGAGAGCGGGGTCCGCGCTTCGTCGTCGAACTGATCCGCGGCGTCGGAAGGGGAAAGATCCGGGGAGCGGATCTGAGGAAGCTCCGCTGGCCTCCGTCGGGAGTCAGGTTCGTCCTGAAGGCCCGCTCCCTTCCCTGGGTCCTCCCGAGGCCCGCCCGCGGCGCGGCTCCGCTGGACCCGCGATACGAAGCCCTGAACCGTTCCGTCCTGAGGATCCGGGATCTCGTTCCGGGGCGCTACGGCCTCTACATCGACGGCATCCGCATCCTCTCTGCGACCTCCAGGGACCTCGCGCGGGGGATCGATCTCGGTCTCGAGGATCTCCATCCCGACTGGAGACAGGCCGAATCCCTCACCGAGGAGAACGGACGGAGGAACGCGGTCATCCGCACCGGGATCCTGGACCTGTCCGAAGCGCGTCAAACGGCGCGGAACCTCGAGGCGCGGGGCCTGACCGCGGGTCCGGCCTACAGGAGGGCGAAAGCGAGAATCGAGGAGCTGAACGCTCTTCTCGCCGAGGTCGGAAGGAAGGTCGTCGCCTCGGAGAAACGGATCGCCCGCCTCCGCACGCCTCGCCCTCACGACTACGAGATTCGACTCGAGACGAGAAGAACCCGGATCCCCGGAAGGTGAGGGGAATCAGTCCGCGCTTCTCCTTGCGCTGACGACTCGGATCCTCCCCTCCTCGTCCGGATGGGTCCGGATCTCTTCATACTCCGGACTCCGGTCGATCCTCCTCGCGATACGTTCCCCCTGTCCCGCTCCGACCTCGAAGGCGAGCACACCCCCCGGACGTAGGAATCGGGGGGCTTCCCGGATCAATCGATGCAGAAGATCCAGGCCGAAGGGGCCCGCCGCGAAAGCCTGCTTCGGCTCGTACCCCGCGATCTCCGGCTCCATGAGCCCGACCTTCTTTTCGGGAATGTAAGGAGGGCAGCCGGTCAGTACGTCGACCTGCCCCAAGAACGAGGGGTCATCGAAGGGCTCGAGCAGGTCGCCGACCCGGAACAGGACGCGGCCCTCGTGTCCCGTGTGGAGGGCGTTCCGACAGGCGAGCCTAATCGCCTCCTCGGAAATATCCACGCCGAAGAGGTCGGCGTCCGGTTCGTGGTGCGCATAGGCGAGTACGAGGTTCCCCGAGCCCGTGAAGACATCGAGCACGAGAGCGCGCCCCCGGGTCTCGACGCATTCCCGGATCGCCGAGAGACCGACCTCGGCGAGGAGTTCGGTCTCTCGGCGGGGGATCAGCGCTCCGGGACCGGCGAGGAGATCGAGGCCCATGAAGCTCTGCCGTCCCGTCAAGTAGGCCAGGGGTTCCCCTTCGAGGCGACGGCGGATCAGACTCCTGAGCCTCGCGACCGCGAGGTCGTCGATCCGGGGCAGAGGACGCTCGAGAGCCTCCTCCATCGGGAGAGGGTTTCCCGCGGCCGTGTGCCAGAGGGCATGAAGGTTCCCTTGCGGAGTCTCCCCGGGCTTGTCGGGAAGGACCCGCAGTCGTTCTTCCAAGATCTCCAGGAGTTCCTTGTAGGGCTTCGGCGGATGCATCGGATTCTCGTTCCGCCGGCCCCTCGAGGCCGGCCCGCGGGGCTTTCAACCCCGCAGGGCCGCCGCGTTGTCCCGAGCTTCCTCGTAGCTGGGATCGACCGCAAGCGCCTTTTCGAAACAGGCGACCGCCTCGGGGATCCTGCCGAGCTGGTATCGCGCGACCCCCAGGTTGTTCCAAATCTCGGGATCGTTCGGCTGGTGCTCGGCAGCCCTGGCGAAGGCCATCTCCGCCTCCTGGTACCGCTTCTGGCCGAATCGGATCATCCCGAGGTTGAAACTGGCCTCGGCGTTCGTCTCGTCCTGGGCGAGGACCCACTCGAAATCCTCGGCCCCCCCGTCATCCCCGCAGATGTAGCGGATGAAACCGAGTTGGTGCCGGTATTCGGGGTTCTCGGGATCGAAACGGACCGCCGCCTCCTGGTGAGGCAGGGCCTCCTCGTAACGGCCCAGGGAGCAATAGGCCTCGCAGGCCTGGCGGTGCACGAGAGCCAGCTCGAGACCGAGATTCGTCAAGCGTTCCTCGATGCCGGGCTGGTTCTTCGTCCAGTCCAGGAGCCCCTGCCTGGGGTCCTCGTTCGAGATCCGGGTCGGGATCTTGGGAAAGCCCTCCGCATCCAGGGTGGACGTCGAAGGGGGGTTCGCATTGCTCAGATCCGTGGTCATGTTCAACCTCTCCTGTCAGTTCCGGACCGCTGTCCGGAGGGGTTCCTCGATCACATCGCTCCAGGAGTCCCGCTCCCGCGGGGTCCTGGCGGAATCGACCGCCAACTTCAGGGCGGCGGCATGTCGTCTCACGGAATCCTCGTCCACGCCCCCCGCTTCGAGGGCCTTCGCGAGCCATGCCCTGGCCTGGTCCACGAGTCCGAGGCGGGCGAGGATCAAGCCGCCCTGGAGACGAACGGGCCCGTGTTCGCCCCAGGCCTCCAGGTAGCGGATCAGGATCTCGAGGGCTTCCCGAGGCTTCCCGTTCCGGATCTCGAGCCCGGAGAGGACGAGATGCGGAACGGCTTCCTCCGGAGCCGCGTCCATCGCGCGGCCGAGGAGTTCCCTCGCCCTCTCGAGGTTTCCCTTCCCGATCCAGCAGGAAGCCATACCGACGAGCGCGATCCAGGAGGTGATGCCCTCCTGCACCGGCACGACGAGGTTCACGCCCCGGAAAGCGAGAAGGCGCTCATAATGCTCTAGGGCTTCCTCGAACCTCTCGAAATGGGAAGCGACACCGGCCGCGATGTAGTGGAGGTTCGGAGTCGGCATGAAGCGGGCCAACCCCGTGCGCAGGATTCGATCGGCCTCCTCCGGACGGTCCTTCTTCGCCAGTTCGAGTCCTAGAAGCGCGCAGATCTCGCCGGCGAACGGCATCTGCCTCCACTTGGAAGGAGGTTGCACGGTCGCTAGACGGTAGGCCTTCGAAAGGACTTCGATGATCTCTTCAGGGGGTTTTTCGATCTGCCGGAGGAAGTCCCCGTACTTGTAGAGGCAGTAGACATCCTCCGGGTATTCCTCGAGCTGGAGACGGAAGAGCCTCAGGTTCCGCTCGATCTTCCTCCTGCTCTCGATCACGGCCTCCGAGTACCCGTAATGGACGATGACGACATCCGAAGGATGGAGGTCGAGCCCGAGGGGTTCGGCCGCGGACACGAGGGAGGGAATCGCCTGTTCGTGAATGCGGTAACGGTACTGGAGCCCCGGGAGATTCCGGAACATCCGGACCATCATCACACCTCGGGTACGCCCCTCCTCGAAGTCGTTCCGGAAGAGCATTTGGTAGCCCGAGGCCCGCCCATTTCTCGCGATCTCCCGCAAGCGTGGAAGCGAGTCCGGCTCCACGTACTCGTCCGCGTCGAGGACCAGGATCCAATCACCGCCGGCCCTCGAAATGGCCAGGTTCCGGGGAGCGCTGAAATCCTCGTCCCAGGGCCGTTGAAGGACCGTCGCCCCATGGGACTTCGCGATCTCCATCGTCCGGTCCGTCGAACCCGTGTCGACGAGGATGATCTCGTCGACAAAGGGGCGGACCCGCGAAAGGCAGCCATCGAGGAAGGCCTCCTCGTTCCGCGCGATCATGCAGAGGGAGATCCGCGGCTCCCTCCCTTCCCGCTCCCAGGGAGGGGGGGGAAGATCCGCGGCCATGGCTTCACCCGGATTCGGGAGGGACTCGATCCCCTCCCACCGTTCGAAAAGGGCCCTCGCCTCCTCGGCGTCCCGCGTCCCTTCCGAGGGGCCTCGCCCGTCGAAGGGACGGTCCAGCCGGCATTCGACGACCGGGAGCCCGCAGGCCGAGGCGCGCAGAATCCACTCCTCCCCCGCGACGATCTCGGAGTCGATCTCCTCGGGCAGGGGACCGATCCTGAACCAGGCCCTCCGGGGAACGATCATCCCCCCGAGCCCCTGACGGAGGGTCCCGTCGGGATCTTCGGGCACGGAGGGTCTGGGGTCTGCCTCGGCGATCAGGCGTTCGAAATCCCCGCGTTCGGGGAGATCCCCGGCCCTGAGCAACCAGCAGGCATCACCCGACGACCGCCGGAGACTCTCGTTCCAGGCCCGGAGGCAGGGGAGTCCCGGGGTCGCGGTCACGATCTCCCAGGCCTCGGGAAGGAAGCGGCACAGAGCGGCTCGGGTCCTGGCCACGGCCTCGTCGGACTTCTCGGGATCCGCGATCAGAACCGATCCCCCGAGGGGAACCCGGCGTTCCGCCAGGACCCACAGCCTCTCTCCCGGCCGGCGATACATCAATTCGGTCGCAGCAAGTCCGGCGTCCACCAAGGGCTTCAGGGCCTTGCGGGGGAGCGGGCCGTCCCAGGCCGCGACATGAAAGAGATCGAGGATGACGAAGCCCGCCCTCGGGAGGGAGGAGGCCACTCGGTCGAGGTCGAGAGGAACCTCCCTCTCGAACGGCGCCGGCCGCGAGTCGAGTCCGGAGACCCGCCCCTCGAAGCTCTTCCGGACCGCGGAGGGAGCCATCATGTGCCAGAGATCGAGGACGAGCCGGCCTCCCTCCGGCAAGGCCTCGGCGAACTCACGCAATCGCGCTTCGAAATTTCCGAACCCCTCGACCCAACCGTCGATCAGGATCCATTCGGGAGGGGATTCCGGATCGAGGAGAAGAGCCACCGGCGGCAGGCAGGCCCCGATTTCCTCCGCCCGGGGGGAAGGTAGGCGGAGACCGGGGCCGTCGGGCAGCCAATCCGTGATCGCGGACGGGGCTCGTCCGAAGCCGCGAATGCTGTGCGCCTGGGTCCCGGAGGATTCTTTCATCGTCGGGGAATTTCAGGGGATTCGAAGGGGAAATCTCGGGCAACGCCTGCCGCCGATGGCAGGGGCTTCTCGGAGCCCCTATCGGCAGGCCTCCGGCGAAGCTGGAGAGAAACCCGACATTCAGGGGCCGCGGCTCAAGATCCCCACCTTCCCCCTGGGGGCCCCGCCCCCCCGGAGAAGGCGGGGCGGGGCCTTCCGCGAGGATCTCCCCCACCTCCTCCGGAAGGGCTTGCCCCCCCACCGGTGAGGTGCGCAAGCTCTCTCCATGCAGGGTTTCACGGAAGAGGAGAAGGCAAGGATCCGAAACGCCCTCGAGGGTGCTCGGAGCCCTTGGAGGATCGAGTTCCTCGACCTCGTCGGCTCGACGCAGGACGAGGCTCAGATTCTGCTCGAGACGGGTTCTCCGCCCCCCTTCGCCGTTCTCGCCTCCGAACAGACAGAGGGCCGCGGCCGGCGCGGCCGCGCCTGGAACCAGGACGGGGCGAAGGACCTGAGCCTCTCCCTGGTCCTCCGTCCCGGGGATTCGGTGCCGGCCCTCCTCCTGCCCATCCTCCTGGCAGGCGCCCTCCACCGCGGGCTCGAAGCCTTCCTCCCGGGAGGCGGATGCCGGATCAAGTGGCCGAACGACATCCTCCTCGGCGGGCGGAAACTCGCCGGAATCCTGATCGAAGGGGCCGGAGAGGGGAGCTGGATCGCGGGAATCGGGGTCAACGTCGGCAGGCGGACCTTCCCGGCGGACCTCGCGAATCGGGCGACGAGTCTCGCCCTCGTTCTCCGGCGACCGCCCGGAAGGGCCGAGGTCGCGGCCCGCTTCCTCCGGGAGACGGCCTCCCTGCTCGAAAGAGCCGAGGGCGGGGACCCCGGGCCCGCCCTGGAGGCCTTTCACCGGGGGTTCGCCCTTTTGGGGAAGGAGGTCGTGATTTGCAGCCGGGGAGACGAATCCCGGGGACGGCTCCTGGCTCTCGACCCATCCGGAGCGGCCTTGGCCTCGGGCCGGGTCTTCGCGCTCGGTGAGATCGAGAGTCTCCGGGGAGCGGAACCCTGAGACCGGACACCGCCGGGGCGGAACTCTGGAAGTTTCAGTTCCTCCAGGGAACGACGACCCCGTTCAGGGACGGTGCGCCGGAAATACCGATCCTGACCGGCATGTCGAGAAACCATTCCTGCGGGTCCCCGAGCTTCCCGTTCCCGTTCTGGTCGACGCCGGCCACGAGACGATGGAGCCCGAGGGGAACCCCGGAAAACCGGAAGTTCCCCGCACCGTCGGCCTTCGTTTCCGCGAGGACCCTGGTACCGTCGAGAAGGCGCACGACCAAGGGTCCCTTCGGCGTGGGAATCGGACTCTCGAAGACGTAATCGAGGAAGACCGAACCCGCGTTCGTCCGGAGTTCGTAGCGATCCTTGAAGAGCCCGGGGAGGAGTCCCTTCCTGTCGAGGGCGACGGTCAACACGGCGGGAGCGAAGAAGCGGTCGAAGTCGAACGAAAGCCGGCCGCTGGGTTTCCCGACGGGAAGGAGACGGAACCTCGCGAGGGCACCGCCCCCGGAGTTCCGGATCCTCACGGTCCCCCGCGACTTGTCGGTCCCGAAATCGATCGTCAGGGGGCTGACCGCCGCGCTCGGACTCCGCCAACGCCGGGCGGCCTCGGCGACCGCCCTGCCCGCGTCCAGGAGTCCGTAACCGTAGGACGAATCCCAGCCGCTCGGCCCCGAATCATGGACGGTCGCCCGGAGCACCGAGCGGGCTTCGGCCATCGTGATGTCCGGATAGACAGCATCCATCAGGGCGAGAGTCGAGAGGACGTGGGGAGTCGCGACCGAGGTCCCGAGGAAGGAATTGTAGCCGTAAACGAGCTTCCCGTTCCGCGGATCCGAATAGGCCCAGGTGGAGACGACGCCCCCCGGACCCGCGATCGTCGTCCCACCTGGAGCGGCGATCTCGATAAAGGGGCCGGTGTTCGAATAGGCGGTCTTTCTCCCGTCCGGCCCGACGGCGCCGACCGCGATGACCTCGGGCCAGGCCGCGGGATAGACCGGGGTCGTCAGGTTCTTCGCTTCGTTCCCCATCGCCGCAACCATGAGGACGTTCCGCCTCGCTAGCCCCTGGATCTCCTCGTATTCGGCCTTCGTCGGGGAATACAGGAGGTAGCTCATGTTGAGCAGGCGGGGACGCTCGGAAAGAGGAAGGATTCTTTTGGAATCGTTCGGCAGCCCCTGGAGATAGCGAAGCGCCTGAATCCGGTCGTAAGAGGTGCTGCCGCGCACTCCGAACACCCGGAGCCCGAGGAGCTTCGGATTCCAGGTCGCCCCGGCGACGCCGATCTTGTTGTTCGTCACCGCACCGGCGATCCCCGACACGTAGGTTCCATGGAAGAGGGTCGCCTTCCCGAAGGGGGTCGGCTCGCTGGGATCGGGATCCACGCCGTCCCCGTCTCCCGAGTTCAGGGGATCCGAGATGAAGTCGTAGCTCGACTTCAGGAACCTAGGGGCCAGGTCGGGATGTCCGATCTGGAACCCGGTGTCGAGGAAGGCGAGGACCTGCGAGCTCTTCCCCACCGTCCTCGACCAGGCGGCGGGGAAGGCGGCGAGCCTCATGTTCCATTGGAGCGAGGTGTAGAGCTGGTCGTTCGGCGAACCGCCGCCCTGCAGGAACGGCAGGAAGGTCGAGGGGAGCACCCCACCCGCCAGGGAGGACAGGGGGGACCTGAATTCCGGACTCGCGTAGCGAAGCCCCGGGACCTTCCTGCGGATCTCGCGCAGGCGGGCGGCCATCAAGGCCCTCCGGCGGAGGGGATCGGAAAGACTTTCGAGGATCGGATCGGTCCAGAGCTGCGTGGACTCCCCCCTGAGCTTTCGGAGTCCCAGGGAGGTGACGAGGTCTTCGATGCGCCTGCGTTCCTGCGGAGAGACCCGTTCCGGAAGGCCGAGGAGGAAACGCCCCTCGAAGCGCTCGGGAGCGGCGGTTCCGAGCCATTCGGCCCTCTCGGCCCTAGCCGCGGAAAGTCCCCGGGCCGATGGTCTCCGCGCCGCGGCCAGCGGAGCCCCGGATCCCGGACGGTAGGGACGGACTCGAAGGCGGTAGCGGACGGGGCTCGGGCTCTTCAGGGAGAAGACGACCTCGGCGCCCGGTTTGAACGCGACGAGACATGCATCCCCGCCCCGGAGATCCAGGGCCGAGGCCGCGGGATCCAGGAGATCCCCCTCGGCCAACTCGAGGGTGAGACCCCGCGACGCCTCGATCGAGACCTCGAAGGTCGAAGCCGCCGGATCTCCTCCCAGCGGCCCCATCCGAAAGAGATCCCTCGGGTCCACGCCCCCCCCGACCCCTCCGGTCACGAGGGTCGCCTCCGTGCCGGCGCCCAGGTCCCCGGCGGAATAGAGATGATCGTTCGGTTCCTCGTCGGAGATCCGGTTCGGAGCCCCGATCGATCCTCCCGTCGTTTCGGATCCGCCCGTCCCCCCGGAGATCCGGGCGTTCCTCGGGAAGCTCGTCTGCAACACGAGCCTCCCGGTGAAATCGGCGGTCCCCGGAGTCGAGCCGCCGCCTCCCCCCCCGCAGGAGCCCGCGAGGAGCAAGGCCAGACAGGCGGAGATCCGGAAGGGCCGGACCTTCGCCCCGCATTTGGGAAGGATCATCTTCGAGGGTCGTAGCATCGAAACTGGGTGCTGGGAACGCGATGGTTCCCACGAGACGGACACGACGGAAGCGGGCTCGACGAGCCGCGTGGTGGGGCCTGCGAACTCCGGAGGCTTCGAATTATGCCACACGGCCTAGGAAGTTGCGCCCGAGATCCGGGATTCCCGAAATAGAACGAGGCCCGGCCTCTCCGGACCCCCCGCACCCCGTCCGATCCCGGCCCCCCGCCCCCCCCGAGGTCGAGCGATCCCCGGAATTGCCCCGCCCCGACCCGGAGAGTTCAAACCGCCATGACATCAGGACTTGCCCCGTTTCCGGAAGGGGAGCCGGAAACGGACCCGGAACCCTTCCCGGCGGAAGGATCCCGCCCGGGCGGGAAAGGCCCGGGACCGCGCGCCCCTCCATTCCCGGACTTGAATCCGAAGCGGAAAAAGATTCCGCCCTCGCCAGCGGACGGAAGGACCCGCGGAGAGGCGGAGCGTACGTTTTTTCGACGCGGCCAGCCGATGAAGTCCGGGCAGGGAGCCCATCGGCTCGGAAGGGATGAGAAGCGGTGATCTTGGATCTGACCCGGAACGCTTGGACATGGCTGGAACCCGGACGGCGGAACACCCACTTCGGCGCTCGATGCCGTCCGCCTCCGCGGTGAGGCCGCGGGGAATCGATGGATCAACGGCCCCTCGAGGGGTCATCTGATGAGTTGGTGCGAGGGCGCCACGATCGGACAGTGAGTGACGACACGGGGGGGGACATGGGTCTCCCCCCGCGTTTTTTTGGGGCCGATTCGCCGTTTGACAGCCTCCCCCGGAAGATCGAAGATCCAGCCATGATCCCTCTCGCGTTCTTCCCGAATCTCGGAACCCCCGAGATCATGGTCATCCTCCTGGTCGGCCTCCTCCTCTTCGGCGGACGCCTGCCGGAGGTCGGGAAGTCGATCGGACGGAGTCTCATCGAGTTCCGCAAGGGATTGAGGGGGATCAAGGAGGAAGCGGGCCTCTCCGAGATCGAAAAGGTCCGGGACGAACTCCGGGACCTGACCCGCCTTCCCTCCATCGACATCGAGGAGCCGGAGAGCCCCGGACTCGAGATCGAGGTCGAGTCCCCCCCCTCGAAGGAGGAGGCGATCCGGCGGGACCTGACGGAGGCGGCGGAGGAGGGTCTCGCGGCCCTGGAGGAGGATCCATCCGCTTCGGAAGCTCCGCCGGAACGGACCTCCGGGGAGGACGCTCCTGACACCCCGCCCGAGGAAGACCGGCCGGAGGCCGACGAGGAGTCCTCTCCGGAGGGCGAGCCGGGAGGACGGGAGGCGGAGGACGCCCCCCGCCCCTTCGGCTATCGGAGCTGAAAGACGGCCCCCTATCCCTCCCGATCCTCGACCAGGGAGGAGTAGTCCGCTGCGACCGGGTATCGGCGGCCGACCCCGAAGGCCTTGCTCGTGATCTTGAGTCCGGGAGCCGCCTGGCGCCTCTTGTATTCGTTACGGTTGACGAGGCGGAGCACGGCCTCCACGGTCTCCCTCGGGTGCCCTCTCCCGACGATGTCCGGGAGGGCGAGCCCCTCCTCGACGTAGGCTTCGAGGATGTCGTCCAGCACCTCGTAGGGAGGCAGGCTGTCCTCGTCCCTCTGTCCGGGCCTGAGTTCGGCGCTCGGCGGTTTCTCGATCGAGGCTCGGGGAATGACCTCCCCCTCGCGGTTGATCCACTCCGCGATCCGATAGACGAGGGTCTTGGGCACGTCGCTGAGAAGGGCGAGGCCTCCGCTCATGTCCCCGTAGAGCGTGCAGTAGCCGACGGCCAGCTCGGACTTGTTGCCGGTCGTGAGGACCATGGCTCCGGTCGCGTTCGACAGGGCCATGACCAGGTCGCCGCGGATCCGCGCCTGGAGGTTCTCCTCCGTCACCCCTTCCGGAGGCCGGCCGAGAACCGGCTCTAGGGTCGCGTTGTAGGCTCCGACGATTCCTCGGATCGGGGCCTCGTGCAGGACGATGCCGAGCTTAGCGGA
>JALUUL010000043.1 GCA_027021385.1 Planctomycetota bacterium
CCCCCCCCTCCAAGACCCGGGCCTTGCCGAAATCCTCCCCCCGGAACCCCGCGCGGAGATCACCCTCGTCCAGGGGGATCACGAGATCCGCCCCGCGGAACAGTCTGTCGATGCGTTCCTTCATCTCGTTTCCGAGCCGGAGCGCACCCAGGCCCCGGAACCCTCCTCGCGGAATGATAGGACCGGGAGCCTGCCGTCCCCAAGCGGGAAGCCCCGCGGCGCCCCCCCCGGCCGGCGGGACTCAGCCGGCTGCGGCCCTCAGAAGGGCGGCGTGAAGGCTCCTGCGAGCCCGGTAGACGACCATCTTGACGGCCTCGGACCGCATTCCGAGTTCCTCCCCGACCTCGCGATATTTCTTTCCCTCGATCTCGACCAGGTGAAGCACCCGCCGTTGCAGGGAGGTCAAGGCCTGGAAGGCTCCGAAATAGGCGCAGAGGAGAAGGGCGAAGCGACGGCGGAGGTGCCTCCGGGTCTCGCGAAGGAGGACCCTCTGGAACGGGTCGGCCTCCGGAGGGGCCGGAGAACCATCCTCCTCGATCTCCGCGAGAAAACAGATGGGCCCCCCGCCGCGCCCGAGGAATCGGACCACGACGTTCCGGACGATTCTCGAGGACCAGGCCTCGAAGGCGCGCGGCCCCCTCGGCCGAAAGCTCTTCCCATATCGGTAGATGTTCAACAGGGTCTCCTGGAGGACCTCGTCCTCGGGAAGCCGATCGCGGTACTGCGAGATCTCCATGCATACCCGGTTCCGCAGGAAGGTCATCGCCTCCTTCGCGAGCAGATCGAAATCCTCCCTCCGCCCCGAACGGGCGTAGCGGACCATCAAGAAGGTCAAGCGACCCCGACGGGGTTCGAACCTCCCTGGGCGGGTGGTCCCGATCCTGGAAACCGGCAATTGGAGTCCGACCATGGACGGAATGGAGCGAAGAGCTTGCCAAACCGGGGAAGAGAGAGGCGTCCATGCGCTGGAATCCGCTCTAACCCCTTCGATTCAAACCGCATAGGAAGGAGACGAAGGAGGTGGATCTCTCAGGAAGAACGCCCGTATCCCCCTTGGATCCGTGCGTTTCCGGACGGGAACCGAGCGGCTGCGAGCACTGGAATCCAAGGGATCAAGGGCGCCCGCCCTCCATGCCGAGAAAGGAAGGGTTGCAAGGCGTTCCGGGGGGGAAGCGAACCCTTCCCCGGGCCATCGACTCCACCGAGCCCGGTTTCGCGGGCGGGGCCACCTTTGCCGAAACCTCCGACAAGCAGTGACCTGGACCCCCTGGGCAGGATCCCCTCGATGCTGGGATTCCTCCCCAGGCACGCCTGGGCCGGCCCGGCCCCCGGGGGGAAGAGGCTCGAGGCCAAACAGCTCTTGGCTTCCGACCCACTCCTGACCCTCCGAGCGATCGAACGCATTTCGGTGCCCGTCGTCGGGCTCTCCGGGGAAGCGCCAGCCAACCTGAACGCCCTCGCCCTGATCCTCGGAAAGCCCGCGATCGACCGCATCTCCGCCGCGCCGTCACCGGCCGTCCGGAGCGTCGAGGCCCTGTTCCGGCTCTGGCTGCACTCCCTGGCCGCCGCCGTAGCGGGCCGTCGCCTCGCCGAATGGACCGGAATCGCCGATCCCCAGGAGGCCTACATGGCGGCGCTCCTCCACGACCTCCCGGCCTGGAGCGCCCTCTGCTCGGCCGCGACCGGAACCCTTCCGCCCGGCATCCTCCACTGGACCCGCAACTGGAGGATGCCCGAATCCGTCCAGTATTCCTGGCAGGCTTGCACCTTCGGTCTCGACGGGGAGCCTCCCGAGGACCCGACGACACGCTGCGTCATGGCCGCGGAGGCGATCGCGATCCTCGCAGGGTATCCCCATCCCCATTCGGAGGGGATCGAGGGAGGCCTCCTGGACGACATTCCGGACGAGGTCACCCGTCGTCTTCTCGAGACCTGCGACCGGGAACTCGAAACCCAGCTCTCGAGGATCCATCTTCCCCTGCCCGCACTGCGCTGCCCTCCCACGGAGGATCGACTCCGGGCCCTCGAGGACCGGGACCGAATCCCTCCCCCTCCCCCGTTCGAGGAAGGGATCGTCCGCTGCCTGGACCTCGGCGCCTCCGACCGGATCCGCCCCGTCCTGACGACCCTGCTCGCGGCGAGCTGCCTGTACCTGGACTATGACCGTTCTTTCTTCATTCAGTGGATCGGCAAGAGCCGCCGCCTCCTGATCCGATCGACCTTCGACCGCACCGCGATCCGGGCCGACCGGAGGATCTTCGTCCCCTCGGATCACGAGGCCGAATTCCTCGGCAGGGTCGTAGGAGCAGGCCAACCGATGGTCCTGGAACGCGATCCTTCGAAACCCCACGCCCTGCTCGATCACTTCGGATCCAAGGCCTGCCTCGTCGTCCCCCTCTCGGGAGGTTCCATCTTCCATGGATTCCTGATCCTCGATCAGGAGTACTCGCAGAGGTCCCCTCGTCCCGAGGACATCCTGCGCGCACAGGCGCTCGCCGGTGTCTGCGCGCAAGCCTGGACATCGGTCCTGCTCCGCAGGAACGAGAACCGCTCGAAACGACAGGCCCAAACGGATCCCTTGACGGGGCTCTTCAACCGGAGAGCGGCGATCTCCCTCCTCGAACGGGAAATCAAGAGATCGGAACGGAACCGCAAGCCGATGGCCGTCCTGATGCTGGACCTCGATCACTTCAAGGATATGAACGACACCTACGGCCACCTGGCAGGGGATCGCATCCTGAAGAAGGTCGGTGCGATCCTCCGTTCGAGCCTGCGGGGGGGGGACATCCCCTGCCGGATCGGCGGCGAGGAGTTCCTCGTCCTCCAGCCCGAGACCACGGTCGACGAATCCTCCCTGGTCGCGACCCGGATCTTCACGGCCGTCGAACAGGCCGGCCAGGCGATGCAGATGCCGATCACGATTTCGATCGGAGTCACGGATCTCCGTCCGGAGGACACGATCGACACCCTCCTCGCCCGCGCGGACAACGCGCTGTACGCGAGCAAGGAACTTGGAAGGAACCGCTTTTCGGTGGACGCGGATTGACGGGATGGCGGAACGGAAGGAAACGCGCGGCGGAGACCGGCGACGGACCCCGGGCAGAAGGGGTGCCGACAAGCTGTTCGGAGCCCGCGTCTCCCTGCATGTCCTCTCCGAGCTGGGGAGGAGTCTGCGGAACCCCGAGGACGAAAATCGGGTCGAAGCCGTGAACCGGAGCCTCGAAAGGCTCGCGGAATCCCTGCATGCCTCGAAGGTCTCCCTGACTTCCGGATCCCTGCGCTTCTCCTGCGGGCACCCCCTCCCCGGGGAAGCTTCCTCGGGACCCCGCCTGGCGATGGAATCGGGACGAGGGGAATCGAAGTTCCGGATCGAGGTCGCCCGCCCCGAGGGCGCACCCGAGTTCCGCGAGGAGGAGAAGCGGCTTCTCGCCTTCCTCCTGGACCCGATGGCCACGATGCTCGCCGCGGAGACCGAGCGCCTTCGAGCGGCCGAGGCCGAGGAGAGGGCTCAAACCTTCGGTCGACTCCTCGACGATGTGAAGTCGATGCTCAGGGCCCACCGCCATCACGGTCTCAAGGGGGAACTCGCCTTCAGGCTCGTGAAGGAGATCACGGGACCTGTTTCGGGTCTTCTCGGGCTCGCCGAACACCTCAAGGGGTCCCTCGCGGGAACGGAGGAGGCGAAATCCGCGGATGTGCTCCACGAGGAAGCGATGAGGGCGCGGCACATCCTCGAACAGTTCGCCGCCTGTGTGCGGCAAGAGAATCCAGGGGAAGACCCGGACCTGATCGAGATTCCAAGACTCCTGAGCGAAGTATTCGAGACCGTGGCCCCCCTCTTCCGGAGAAAGAACGTCGCCCAGACGATGCATCTGCCCCCGGGCGATCTCAGGATCCGCGCCCGCCCCAAACTCCTCGGGACTTTCCTGGCCGACCTTCTCAAGGCGGGCCTGGGTCTCGCCGCCCCGAATCGGGGACGGGTCGATCTGAGCGCCTCCGGCGACCTCGACGGGATCCATCTGCATACCCGGATCGTCCACCCGGAAAAGGACCTCGCCTCCCTCCCACCGGAGATTCGGGGAAAAGATCCGAAAATCTGGGAATACGACAGCCTCCTCGACCTTGCGGTTCTCTCCAATTCCCTCAAGGATCAGGGGGGGCGGATGACCATCCGACGGGAATCCGGGGGGATCGACGTCAGGATCCTCCTCCCGGCGGGCGACAGGAGGGTCCCCTTGCGGGAAAGCCCCGGTTCCCCTATTCGTGAAGACTGAACCACGCCCAGACACGGAACACGTGCCGAGCCCCGAAGCCAACGAACACACCGAAGATCCCGACCCTCCAGGTTCCCGGAAGAGGAATGAGCGGCGGGATCCCGGTCGCTCCCCCGGGCCCGGCTCCGGTTTCCCGGTCGTCGTCTCCGCGGGACTCCTCCCCGTTCTCCCAGGGTTTCCGTCCTCCCCGGCCTGGCTCGCGGACTGGATTCCGCCCGAACTGCAATGGGGAATCGGGTTTGTCCTCCTCTTCGCCGGAGGAGTCGGCAAACATTGCCTTCTCGTCTTCTCCCCCGGCAAGGCCCTGATGAAGGTCGAGAAGAAACTCCCTCCTGGGGGCCGGGACCGTCTCGAGGAGGAACTCGACAACGCCGAGATCCTCGTCCCCTCCGCGGCCTTTCTCCAGTTCCTTGGGTTCGTGCTGGCCCTTCTCGGAGGCTTCGAAGCATCCCGCGAAGGCGGAAGTTGGCCCGAGGCCCCCCTGGGAATCATCCTTCTGCTGCTCCTCCTGCCCCTGGTCGGAGCGATCCTCCCCCAGCAGATCGCATCCCTCCGCGCGGAGACGATCGTCCTCCGGACGCTTCCCTTACTACGCGGCCTGCGCCTCGCCTTCCTCCCGTTCACCTGGATCCTCGAACGGACCTCCGGCTTCCTCATACACAACGTTTGCGGCATCCGCAGGGAAGGGGAACCCCAGGACCGGGACCAGCTCGCGGACGAGATCCGCGCCGCCGTCGAGGACAGCGACGAGGAGGAGACCCTGGCCGAAGAGGAGAAGGAATGGATCGAGAACATCGTCGGCTTCCGCGACGAAGACGTCGCGGGGGTCATGACTCCGCGCACGGAGATCGTCGGGATCGAGGCGGACACCCCCTTCGCCGAGGCCGTCAAGACCGCCGTCGAAGCCGGACATTCGCGGCTGCCCGTATTCGAGGAACGCCTCGACAAGGTCGTGGGGATCTTCTATCTGAGGGATGCGGTCGCCCGATTCGTCGAGAGTCGCAAGGAACTTCTCTCGAGTCCCGTCTCCCGGCACATGCGTCCCGCCTATTTCGTCCCGGAAACGAAGAAGCTCGGAGATCTCCTGACGGAATTCCGGTCCAAGCGCCTGCAAATCGCGATCGTTCTCGATGAATACGGCGGCACCTCGGGATTGATCTGTCTCGAGGATCTGCTCGAGGAGATCGTCGGAGAGATCGAGGACGAGTACGATCCGGAGAAGGAGGCCCCCCTCTCGGTGCTGGAGGAGGGCAGACTCCTCGAGATCGATGCGAGGCTGCGCGTGCACGAGCTGAACGAGATCCTCGAACCCGGGCTCCCGGAATCCGAGGACTACGAGACCGTCGGCGGCTTCGTCTTCAGCCACCTGGGACGGATTCCCGCCTCGGGAGAGGATTTCACCTTCGAGAATCTCCGGTTCACGGTCCTGGGAGCCGACGAGCGCAGGATCGAACGGCTCCGCGTCGAACTCCTGTCCCCGGAACGTAGTTCGAGCCATGGTTGAGGGATCCGGGAAGAACCCGACCCGCCCGGGAGACAAGCCCGGCAAGAGTCTCGCCGTCGTCCTGAAGAGGACGGATTTCCGGGAGTCGAGCCGCATCGTCGAACTCTGCACCCGGGATCACGGAAGACTCTCCTTCCTGGCCAAGGGGGCGCACCGTCCCAAGAGCCCCTTCCTGGGAGCCATCGATCTCTTCCACATCGTCGAGGCGAGACTCAGGGTCCGGTCCGGAAGCGGCCTCCAGCGCCTCTACGGACTTCGCGTCCTCCAGGACAATCGCCCCTTTCGTAGAGACCCCCTGCGCCTTCGTCTGGCGTATCACTTCAGCGGGTGGATTCGACTCTCGATGCCCGAGGGCCAACCCGCTCCCGAGATCTTCGACCTGCTTCTCGGGGGCCTCAGGCTCTTTGGACGCGCTCCGCGCGCGCGGCTCGGGACGATTCTTGTAGCGCTCGAGTTCCGGCTGCTCGATCGCCTCGGGTTCCTGCCCCGCCTCTCCCGCTGCGTCCGGACCGGAGCCCCTCTCCCCCGACACGGCGGAGTGGCCTTCGACCCCGCGCTCGGGGGCTTCGCCCTGCCCGATCGAGGGAGGGACGAACGGATTCCGGCCGCCGTTCCCTGGGAGGCCGAGCGCCTCCTGACCGCGTCCGGCCGCGAACTCCCGTCCTCGAGGGTCGGGGAGGCCCTCCTTCCCCCGCTTCGGAGGGCGGCGGGGGCCCTTCTCCGGCGGCATCTCTGCGGGGAACCGAAGGTCGAGGCCCCCTGGAGTTTGCTGGAACTCGGAGGGCGACACGCAAGAATCCCGACATGACCGCCGCAGGGACCTCCCCCTCCATCCCCCCGTTCCGGGCCCCGCGCCCCCGGAAGCGGTCCGCGTTCCTCCCCGCGGCCCTGCTCGTCTGCCTCCTCCCTACCGCCTGCGGGGGGATTCCCCGGCCAGGGACCGCTCTGGAGACCCTCGTAGCCGCGGAGAAGGCCCTGAAGGAGGGAAAGGCCGGACGCGCTCTCGAACTCCTCGACTCCGTCGAGGAGGACTCCTTCTCGAGGGAGGACCGCCCCCGCCTCGCGGTGGACCTGGCCCGCGCGCATTTCCTCCTCGGAGAGTGGTGGGAGGCCTACGACCGGATCCGCGACCTTCCCCGCGAGCACCCCTCGAGCCCCTGGCTCGCCCAGGCCGAGGAGATCGAGTTCAAGTCCGGCGCCCTCCTCGCCGGAAGGGGAGGGGGATTCCTCTTCTTCACGAGCGATCTCAGCGATGCGATCCTCGTCCTCGAACACTTTCTCCTCTACTACCCGACCTCGCGCTGGCTCCCGGACGCGCTTCGCATCCTTGGGGAGGCCGCCTACCGGAACGAGGACTGGGACCTCGCGATCGAGCGCTTCTCCGAACTCCTCCAGAGGGCCCCGGAAGGGGAATGGAGCGACCTCGCCTCCTTCCGGATCGCGATGGCCCACTACCGCAAACTCGTCGGCCCCGAATACGACCTGGAAGCAATGGAGAACGCGCGCAGGGAGTTGGCCTCCTACCTCTCGGTCGAGCGTGGAAACGAAAGTTTCGTCGACCAGGCCCGGAGGGCCTTGACTAAGGTCCTTCTCTGGATCGACCGGAAGAACCTGCTGCTCGCGGATTTCTACCTGCGGATCGACAAACCGGAGAGCGCGCGCCTCTACCTCCAAAGGATCCTCTCCCGGCCCGATTCGCCCCTCCGGGGCGAGGCCGAAACGAGACTCTCGCGTCTCCCTCCCGGAAAGTCCGAAGGATGAAACTCCCCCTCCACCTCCCCCTCCTCGCCCTCGCCGCCTGCGGATACGCACAAGGATTCATCGGCGACGACATGGGCATCAGGACCCTCGCGATCCGGACGGTCGAGAACGGGAGCTTCCGCCAGGACATGGACATTCTCCTGAGTCGGAGGCTGTCCCGGGACCTCAGCGCCTTCACGGGCTTCGTTCCCGCCTCTCCTTCGCAGGCCGACGGGATCCTCGAGGTCGAGATCCTCGACGCCCGCGGTCGTCTGATCACCGAGGAGGCGGAGGGGAAGATCAAGGAAGGGGCGATCCGGCTTTCGGCGCGGTACCGCATCCTCGACCGCCGGAGCGGGAGGATTCTCAGGAAGGGCAGGAGTCTCGACTGGGCCGAATTCCGGGTCCCCGTCGGGGAGGATCAGAGTTCGGCCATCCGGGAGGCGGTGACGGACCTCTCCCGCAAGATCCTGCTCTCCCTCCAGGATCGATGACCGGGCGCGGATGCCCTCCGTGGACAATGCCCCTCCCTCGGTTCTCCGTCTTGTCCCTTTCCGACGGAGAGCCTAAGGGAAGCGGGTCCCGGGCCGGGTCCGCTCCAGACCCGGGCTTGGGCCTCGGGGAAAGAGAAGGAATAATCCGATCGAAGCGAAGCCGGACCCCGCCTCCGCCCGATGAGAGGGGGGACGGCCCCCCTTCCGAAGAGGCAGCCCCCCGCTTTCCCCACCTGGAGACCAGATGACCGAGCGACCCGAAAAGCCGGAGGACAACGGCCGGAAACGCCAGGCGAAACCGAAGCCGAAGGGGATGGGCGGAGTCTTCCTGATCGCCCTCCTCCTCTTCTTCCTCTTCATGTTCGTGAGCCGAGCCGGGGATCAGGGGAAGGACACGGTCTACGATTTCTGGCGCCACCTATACAATGCCGACTTCCAGAAGGTGACGCTGACCGGGGAGGGCCAGGCCCTGGCCGTCTACGAGGAGAACGGGAAGCGCAAGCGCTTCGAGACGACCCTGAAAGGACTGACCCCCGAGGACCGCCAGACGATCCAGGACCTTCAGTCCCAAAAACTCGATCGGACCTACGACAGCCCCGACGGCATGGACAGGTTCCACGCGGACCTCGCGAAGAACGAGATCCGCGTCCTGAAGAGTTGGATCGTCCATGTCTCCGCAACGCGCCAGCCCGAGTCGGCGCGGGCGATCCGGAATCCAGACGCTACGAGGGATTCGACGACGCTCTACGCCCTGATCGCCCGCGAGAACCGGACCGCCTATGTCAAGGTGCCCGCCGGTTCGACGACCAAGACGACCGTCCAGGACCTCCTTCCCCTCCTGAAGGAGAGCGGCGGGGTCAAGACCGTTCTCCTCGGCTGGGACCCGAGCTTCGAGAACCAGAAAGTCGACACCTTCACCTACTACCTGATCGGCTCGGTCGCTCCCTGGATCCTGATCATCGGACTCTTCTGGTTCTTCGTCATACGGCAGATGCGCAGCCCGGGTGGCGGAGGCGGAGTGCTGAGTTTCGGCCGATCCAGGGTCAGCCGGTACAACAAGGAACTCCGGACCCAGGTCACCTTCGACGATGTCGAGGGCATGGACGAGGCGAAGGAGGAGGTCCGGGAGGTCATCGAGTTTCTGAAGAACCCCCAGAAGTTCCAGCGCTTGGGGGGCCGGATCCCGAGAGGAGTCCTCCTCGTTGGGCCTCCGGGGACCGGCAAGACCCTCCTCGCCAAGGCCATCGCCGGGGAGGCGGAGGTCCCGTTCTTCAGCATCTCCGGATCGGATTTCGTCGAGATGTTCGTCGGCGTAGGGGCGAGCCGTGTCCGGGACCTGTTCAAGCAGGCCCGGGAGAGTTCCCCCTGCATCATCTTCCTCGACGAGATCGATGCGGTCGGCCGCAAGCGCGGTTCGGGTCTGGGGGGGGGACACGACGAGAGGGAACAGACCCTGAATGCGATCCTCGTCGAGATGGATGGTTTCGACACCGACGAAGGAATCATCCTGATCGGAGCGACGAACCGACCCGACGTCCTGGATCCGGCTCTCCTCCGCCCCGGGCGCTTCGACCGGCAAGTCGTCATCGACATGCCCGACGTCAAGGGTCGCGAAGCCATCCTGCGGGTCCATGCGAGACGGGTCGCCCTGGACGAGGCCGACGTGGATCTCGAGCGCCTCGCCCGCGCGACGCCGGGCTTCTCGGGCGCCGAACTCGCGTCCCTGATCAACGAAGCGGCGATCCTGGCCGGTATGCGAGGGGACGACAGGGTGCGCATGGCCCATCTCGAGGAGGCCCGCGACCGGGTCCGCTGGGGCCGCGAGAAGCGTTCCCGGAAGATGGAAGAGGAAGACCGAAGGGTCACTGCCTACCACGAGGCGGGGCACGCCCTCGTGGGGGCCCGCATCAAGGAGGTGGACCCCGTCCACAAGGTGACGATCGTTTCCAGGGGCCTGGCCCTGGGGGCGACGATGTACCTCCCCGAGAAGGACGACCTCCACATGCGCCAGAGCAAGCTCAACGGGACGATCGCGATGAGTTACGGAGGGCGGGCCGCAGAGGAGATCGTATTCGGGGACGTCTCCGCAGGAGCCCAGAACGACATCCGCATGGCGACGAGAATCGCGAGGATGATGGTCGCCGAACTCGGCATGAGCGCGAAGGTCGGGCCCTTGAACTTCGCCGCCACCCCCGAAAACAACTTCCTGGGACACGACTTCCACTTCGGCAGGGAGCACAGCGAGAGCACGGCGCGGCTCATCGACGACGAGGTGCGACGCCTCTGCGACGAAGGATACGAGCGGGCCAAGCGCATCCTCACCGACGACCGCGAGATCCTCGACAGGATCGCCGAGGCCCTCCTCCGCTTCGAGACGATCTCGGGACAGGAACTCGACCTCCTCGTCGAAGGAACGACTCCGGAGGAACTGAGCGAGATCCGCCGAAAGAAGACCCCCCCACCCCTCGAGCCCACCGAAAAGGAACCGTCCTCCGAGACCTTGCCGGGGACGGCGGAAGCCGGGGATGACGAGGACCTGGGCCTATCGGGAGCGGAGGGCCTGGCGACCCCGTGACCCCGCCCTCGGAACCCGTCCTGTTCCGCCTGCCAGGTCGGGAAGGAAGCGACCTCGAATGCGGACCGGGCCGACCGGCGGTCATGGGAATCCTGAACCTGACCCCCGATTCCTTCTCGGACGGGGGGCTTCACCGGGATCCGTGCGCCGTCGTCGAGCACGCGGAGGGGATGGAGAGCGAGGGGGCGGACATCCTCGACCTCGGAGCCGAATCGACTCGTCCCGGCGCCCTCGCGGTCCCGGTGGAGGAGGAGCGCAGCCGCCTCCTCCCCGTCCTCGAAGCCCTGAGACCCCGAACGCGGCTTCCGCTCTCCATCGACACTCGGAGGGCCGAAGTCGCGCGCGACGCCCTGGCCCTTGGGGCGGACTGGATCAACGACGTCTCGGCGCTGGCCGATCCTCCGATGGCCTCCGTCATCGCCGAATCGAAGGCCTGCATCGTCCTGATGCACATGCAGGGGGAACCCTCGACGATGCAGGATTCCCCCGGCTACGAGGACCCCGTCGCGGAGGTCAAGGCCTTCCTCGAACGGCGCATGGCCTTCGCCGTCGATTCGGGAATCGAGGAATCCCGCATTCTGCTCGATCCGGGCATCGGGTTCGGAAAGCGGGTCGAGGACAATACGGCCCTCCTCCGCAGACTCGAGGAACTCGCGGCGCTGGGAAGGCCGATCCTGCTCGGTCTATCCCGCAAGAGCCTCCTCGGGCACTGGATCGAGAAGAACGGGGGGTCCGACGAAGGGCCGGGTTCCAGGGACCCGGCGACCGCCGCCGCGGTGGCCTTGTCCCAGTCCCGCGGGGTCTCTGTTCACCGGGTGCACGAAGTCCGCTACGCTAGGCAGGCCTTGGCGGTCCATGCGGGGCTTTCCGGCCGCCCCGCGGCGGGAAGGAAGGTGAGCGGAAGTTGAGCTGGCCGACGAAGCTGAACGACTTCCTGGAGATCCTGATCCTCACCGGGATCTTCTACATCATCCTCCGCTTTCTCCTCGAAACCAGGGGGACCGGCGTCATTCGGGGACTCACGATCCTCGTGAGCCTCCTCTTCATCGTCTCTCTGTTTCTGATCGAGGTCCTGAATCTCGTCCGCCTCAAGCACGTCTACGACAACCTCGTCAGCATTTTCGTCATCGGACTCATCGTCATCTTCCAGCCGGAAATCCGCAGGGGGATCACCCAGCTCGGAGACCATAGGTTCTTCGGAAGGCTCTTCAACCGGCTCGGGGCGAAGGGGGAGGACATCGCCGAGGAGCTGATCGCCGCCTGCAGGGCGATGGCCAGGCGAAGGGTCGGAGCCCTGATCGCCCTCGAACGTTCGGCCTCTCTCACCCCCTATCTCCACACCGGGAACAAGGGGACGGCCCTCGATTCGAAGATCGACAATCTTCTTCTCCAAACGATCTTCCACCCCGGCTCCCCCCTCCATGACGGAGCGGTCCTGATCCAGGGGGACCGCCTGATCGGAGCTGGTTGCCTTCTCCCCCTGTCGAGAAACGAGAACATCCCGAAAAAATACGGAACCCGACACCATGCGGCCGTCGGGCTCTCCGAAGTCGCCGACGCCGTCGTCATCGTCGTTTCCGAGGAGAAGGGAACGATCTCTGTCGCGATGAACGGGAACCTGCACGAGAACATCGACGAGGCCGAACTCCGAGAATTCATCCTGGGAAGACCCGGGGTGGAGCCCGCATCTGGAGACGACGCTCCGAACGAGGGCCCCTCGAAGGGCGGGGAGGCGCCCGCCCATGCTTGAAACGGGGCGCAACCGGCGGCAACGGGAGAAACACCCGCTTTGGGCCCTCATCCTCTCGTTCTTCCTCGCCTCCCTCTACTGGGTCTATCTCGACAAGACCGTGACCCGGATGTCGTCGATCGCCTGCACGATCACGAAAGACATAAGCCCGCACACGGACCTGAGCACCCTGATGACCAACACGATCAACCTCAGGGTCCCGACCGACTACACGATCAGCCGGATCCTCGACAACAACACCGGCAAACCCTTCCACGGGAAGATCATCCTCAGTTTCCGGGGACCGGGAGGTGTTCTGAAACGCCTGGATCAGGGCCCGATCCTCTTCGTCGACGTGAAGGAGCCGAAGAGCAACGAATACGACTTCATCTTCGACAAGAACTCCGTCAAATCCATCACCGTGGAACTCCCGAGCTATCTCGTCTCGATGGAGCCTTCCGAACTGAAGCTGGAACTCGTCAAGACGAGCAGCCTCGAAATCCCCCTACAATCCGAAAGGCTGGCGGTCGTCTATCCCGAGGACCCGGAGGGCGATTGGCAGAAGCGGATCTTCCTCGACACGCTCCGTTTTTCCCACGCCACGGTCACGCTCAAGGGATCCAGGAACCTCCTCGCGGGAATCCGGGCCGAGACGAAGGTCTTCGAACTCGACTGCCGCAATCTCCCCGAAAGGATGCCTGCGCTCCTCCGGGCGGCTAAGGGGAACGAACGCCCGCAGGCTTCCTTCCCGATCCGCCTGCGATCCGAGTTCGGAGACTTGAAGATCGTCGAGGGGGAAATCCAGGCGACTCTGGAAGTCGCGCCTCCCGCCCGCATCTTTCCGTCGACCCCCGATTCCCTTTGGACTCTCCCCGTCCATCCGGAATGGCGCTACAGCAAGCTCGATCCTTCGAGGTTCCGGGTGGACGAAACGATCCAGATCCGGATCAAGAGCTACAACCCCGAACTCACGCGTGAACTCGAGTCCAAGGGCCAGGACTGGGCGAAACATCGGATCTATTGCTACGTGGAACTGGAACGGGTCCGCCCCCCCGTCGAGGGGCAGGATTTCTACGAACAGCTCGAACCGGCCTTCCTCTGCAAGGACACCCGATTCCTGCCTGGGAGGGACTTCGAGATCATCGTCAAATCCATCGTCGCCGTCGTCAGGCGGGACTCCTGAATCCTCCCCGGAATCGGAGACCCGGCCCCCGGCACCTCCATCTGAGCAAACGGGCCGGAGCGAGCCTTCAAGGGACGGACAACCCCCTCTATCCTCCCGCTCATGAGACTCTTCGGCACCGATGGCATCCGTGGACCCGCGAACGAGCCCCCCCTCACCCCTCCGACCCTGGAGGCCATCGCCCGGGTCCTGGCCCGGATCCTCGCCCGAAATGGAGGGGAACGCCACAGGGTCGTCCTCGGGAACGACGGCCGGCGGTCCGCGGCGATGATCCAATGCTCCCTCGCCGCCGGACTCCTATCCGAAGGCTGCGAGGTCCTCCTCGGCGGTTTGATGACGACCCCCTGCCTCGCCCATCTCACCCGCGAGGGGGGCTTCGACAGCGGCATCATGATCTCCGCATCCCACAACCGTGCGGGCGACAACGGGATCAAGATCTTCGGCCCCGACGGCTCGAAGATCCCCGATCCGGTCGAGCGTGACATCGAGGAGGGACTCGCCGGAGATCCCGAGCCCGCGCATGGGACCCTTCCGGGCATGCTTGAACCCTCCGAGGACCCCTGCGCCCCCTACGTGGACTTCCTCAGAAGGAAGGCCCTGCCCGATCTCCAACTCGGAGGGATGAGGATCCTCGTCGACTGCGCGAACGGCGGAGCCTCGTTCCTGGCCTCCCGCGTCCTGCGCTCCTTCGGGGCCGAAGTCGAGGTCCGCCACGATCGGCCGGACGGCGACAATATCAATGAGGGCTGCGGAGCCCTCCACCCGGAGGCTCTCGCCTCTACGATGGAGAAAGGGAACTTCGATTTCGGCCTCTGCCTGGACGGAGACGGGGACCGCGCGATCTTCATCGACGAAAGGGGCCGCGTCGTCCACGGCGACGCCCTTCTGACCCTGCTCGCCCTGGACCTCCGGAAGAGGTCCCCGGAGGACTCCGGGATCGCCGTCACGGTCATGAGCAACCTCGGCCTGAAGAAGGTCTGCGCCGAGGCGGGCATCGAGGTCGTCGAGACTCCCGTCGGAGACCGCTCGGTCGTCTCCGCGATGCGGAACCGCGGGCTCCTTCTCGGCGGGGAGAACTCGGGACACGTGATCTTCGGCCCCGAGCACCATTTCGCCGGAGACGGGCTCTACACCGGCCTCAAGGTCGCCGAACTCTGCCTCCGCAGGGAACGGCCGCTCTCCGAACTCGCCTCGGTCTTCACTCCCTTCCCCCAACTGCTCCTGAACGTCCCCGTCTCATCCAAACCGCCGCTACAAGACATCCCTGAGATCGCATCGGCCGTCGCGGAGGTCGAGCGCGAACTCGCGGAGGAAGGAAGAGTGGTCCTCCGCTATTCCGGCACCGAGAAGCTCTGCAGGGTCATGGTCGAGGGACCGACCGAGGAAGCGGTGCGGGAATCCGCCGAACGGATCGCCGACGCGGTGCGTTCGGTCCTCGGGACATGAGCCGTGCCGTCGCGCCTCGCCCTGGAGACCGCCTTTCCCGCGATCTCGGTCGCGCTCGAGCACGACGGGAAGCTTTTGCTCCCGCGCAGCGATCTTTCCGGCAAGAGGGCGGCCGGCCTCCATCCCGCGATCCTCGAACTCCTCGAGGGCCGGGGACTGGAAGCCTCGGACCTGGATGAGATCCTCGTCGACCGGGGGCCCGGCTCCTACACCGGCATCCGGATCGGTCTCGCGACCGCGAAGACCCTCGCCTACACGACCGGCGCGCGGCTTCGAACCTTCCTCAGCACGGACATCTGCTACCTGGAGGCCAAGAAAAGCGGCCGGACGGCCGAGCGGACCGCGGTTCTCCTCGACGCCCGGCGCGGATCCTGGTCCCTGACGGTCTACGAAGGCCCGGGAAGAAGGGTCGCCCCCCCGGCGCTCCGAAGAAGGGAGGAGCTTCCCCAGGCCGTCGAGGAATGCGACGCAATTCTCCTTCCCGGAGGCGCCCAAGACCTGCCAGAACTAAAGGAAAGGATCGTTCCCCTCCCCTTTCCGGGGGCTGCAACGGCCTTCGAACTCGAAGAAGAACTCGAACCCGACGGGGATTCCGCCCCCCTCTACTTGATGCCTCCGATCTGATCCGGGGAGGAGCCGCCTCCCCCCTTCTTCCGGGCCTTCCGCTTCTTCTTCCCGCTCCCGCCGTCCTTCTTCTCGCCGGGACGCCGCCAGGTCCGCTCATACCTCTGGAGGATCTTCCGCGGTAGGTTCCGGGGCTCGATCGCGACCTTGCCCTCCTTGACCTTTTTCTGGATCCAGCGGGCGATCTCCGAACGACGGCCCTTCTTCCTCCCCTTCGGTGGACGTTCGTCCACGAGGAGTTCGAAGGCCTCCTTGATCTGCTCCAGCATCCACCCGTGCCGGCGGAATTTCCGCGAAATGCGCTCGAGGGCTTTCAAGGATCTCCGGGAACGGATATGGGCCAGGGCCTGGATTCGGGCCCGGAACAGGCTCCCGTATTGAGGGTTCCACGCGCGGTATTCGAGGACGGGGATCGCGGCTTCCCGGCCCTGCTGCCCGAGAGCCAAATAGAAATCAGGACCCGTCTCCTTGTCCTTCTCGAACCGCTTCGCCGCCTTGAGGAGGGTCTTCAGCGCCTCCTCGTTCCGCATGTACCTGAGAGCGAGGATGGCGGCCTTGCGGACCGCTGCCTCCTTGTCCGCGAGAAAGGGGCCGAGGGCGCGGGCCACGAGGCGGTCATCCCGTCTCCCCGCATGCTCCACGAGACCCGCGCGCTTCGCCGGATCCTTTGTCTTCCTCGCCTCCTCGAGAAGGGCCAGGGCCTCTCGAGGCTCGGGGATCTTTTTCGGGTCCTGCGGACCCGCCTCCTCTTTGGGGGACTCGACCCGTGGGTCCTGGCCCTGCAAGGCGGAAAGGCGGGGAACGAAGAGGCAGAGACCCAGGGCCACGGCGATCCGGATCATTCGTCTTCTCCTGGGAGGGGACTCGAGGGCATTCGCACCTTTCTACTACGCTTATCTTGAGTCCTAGAGAAAGGACGGGAGGAGGGAAGGTGTACCGTTTTGGCAAGGCACGGCCCGGCCCCGTTCGGCCCCCTTTCGGTTCAGCGTTCCGCCCGGAGCAGGAGTCGCTGCACCTCGAGGGAGGAAGGCGCCGCGAGGACTTCGCGACTCAAGCTCTCCGCCGCAGGAGCCGTCCACTTCCTCAGGGCCTTGCGAATCCTGGGGCTTCGTACCGGAGAGACCGAGAACGAGCGGAAGCCGACCCCGAGGAAGAACGGAAGCCGGAGGGGATCCGCGGCCCCTTCCCCGAAAAGACGGCATTCCTTGCCAAAACGCCGTGTCTCCCGATGGAGGCGGTCGAGGAGTCGGAAGAGGGCGGGATGGAAGGTCCGGTAGTATTCCGAGACATGCAGGTTGTCCCGATCGGCCGCCAGGAGGTATTGCTGGAGATCGTCCAGGGCGACGATGACGAAATCGGCCTCGTGGAGGAGCGCCTCGATCGAGAAGGCCGTCGCCGGAACCTCGACGACGACCCCGATCCTCGTCTCCCCGGCGCAATCGATCCCAGACTTCCGCAGGATCTCCCGCTCCTCGCGGACGGCGGTCCGTACCCGCTGGAGTTCCTGGACGGTCGTGACGAAGGGCACGGCGATCTCAATCGGTTCCTCCGAAGCCAGGCGAAGGAGAGCGCGAAGCTGCATCCGGAAGAGGGTGGATTCCCGCAGCAGGAGCCGGATCCCCTTCAATCCTAGGGCCGGATTCGGTTCGTTCCGCCTCGGGTAGCCGGGGAGGACCATATCCCCCGACAGGTCGAGGAGCCGGAACGTGACCGGGAGCCCGCCAGCCCGGGAACGCACTTCCTTGTAGTGATGGAGGAGCATGTCCTCCCCGGGGAGGGTCCGATCCACGAAGAACAGGAGTTCGGTCCGATAGAGCCCTACGCCCTCGAGGCCGGCGTCCATGGCCTGGCCCACGTCCCCGAGGTTGCCGCAGCTTCCCATCAAGGAGATCGGCGTCCCGTCCCCCAGTTCGTCCGGCCCCTCGTCCTCGAAGGAGACGGCCTCCCTGGCCTCGAGGACCCGGACCTCGTACTCCCTGCGCAACCTCTCCTCCGGATCCAGGTAGAGGACGCCCGTCCCCGCGTCGAGAATGACGAAATCCCCGTCCTTCAGGCGGTCTCTCAGACCCTGGACCCCGGTGATCGCGGGAATACCCATCGACCTCGCGAGAATCGCGGCGTGGGAGTTGGGGCCTCCGCTCTCGGCCACGATTCCGAGGACCTTCGAACGGTCCAGGTGCTGCATGTCGGTGATCGAGAGCTTCCGGGAAACCAGGATATAAGGATCCTCGTCCGCCTCGTCGTCACCTTCCCCCTCCTCGACGGGCTCCAGGTTCCTCAGGACCCGAAGGGCGACGTCCCGGAGATCGAGGGCACACTCCTTGAGCTTCTCGTTCTCGACGAGTTCGAAGATCCGATCGAAATCCCGGACGACTGCGGCAAGGGCGTCCTCGAGAGGGAGGAGATGGCGCCGGATCCGTTCCTCGACATCCGCCAGGAAGGTCGGATCCTGCAAATAGGCCAAATGAACCCCGAGGATCTTGACCTCCTCCTTGCCGAGATCCTCTTCCACGGAGGCTTTCAACCGTTCGACCTGGGCCTTGCTGCGGGAGACCGCGGCCAGAAAACGCTCGACCTCCGGCTCCGCCTGCGAGGCGGCCAGCCGGCGATTCCGGCTCCGGTCCAACTCGTAGCCACGGAGCTTGACCTTGCCGATCGCGACTCCCCCGCACACGGTGACGCCTTCGAGCATTCCCGCTTTCTCCTGATTCCGCGGTTCCCGGCTCGATCCGCTTCCACGCGGAAGCCCGGCCTGGGAAGATGATCCCTTCCCGGAATCCTGACCGCTCGGACCGAAACCTTGCAACTGTTTTGCCTCCTAGCCCTGCCGGCCCTCCTCCAGGGGGGCGGCTCCGACTTCATCCCCGATTCCACTCCGGATCCCGTCGCCGCGCTTCCTTTTCGGAAGGTCCGAACTCCGGACGGAAGCCTTTTCCTGGTCCTCTCCCGTCCCGGGCTCCCGCTCGCCCACTGGGCGAGCTTCACCCGGATGGGGCGGCGGGACGATCCGCCGGATCTCCCCGGACTCGCGGAGGCCTGCCATCTCTCGACCTTTTTCGGGACCTTCGACCTCGGAAGCCGGGATCCGGAACTCGAGAAAAAGGCTCTGGAGGAACTCGACGAGGCCCTGGAGCGCCTGGCCGCCGCCGGGAACCCGAAGGAACGGGCCGAGGCCTTCCGGGCCGTCCGGAGGAAGCGCGAAGCGGCCCGGAGTTTCGCGCGTCTCGATCGTTTCCGGCAAACCCTGGCCCGACTCCCCGCCTCCCCTCCCGAGATCGGAACGGATCTCGATGGATCCTATGTCCGCATCTCGGTTCCGGCGGCGCGTGTCCTCGATCTCGCAACCCTGATGCGGGCCCGGAGGCGCGAACCCGTCCTCCGGGAAGTCAGCCGTCTCCAGGAGAGGATCCGCAGGCGTCTCTCGGCCCTGGAAAGCCGGGATCTGAGTCCAGGCCTACGACAGGCGATCCTGACCGCGATCCAACGCCACCCCGTGCGCAACCTCGCCTTTCTCCCCGAACCCGAGGCCCCTCCCTGCACGAGGCGGAGGGCCCTCCGATTCTTCCGGGAACACCAGCGACCGGAGCGCAGTGTGACCGTGATCGTCGGCTCCTTCGATGCCGACGCGGTCGTCCGGGGGCTGTATCGCCTATTCCGATCCCCCCCGCCGGGGCGGGGACCCGATCCCGCTCCCCGCGAACCCCCGCCCGCGGGGGCTCACATCATGAGGCTGAAGACCCCCGGTCCCCCGACCCTGGTGCTCGCCTGGCGGGTCCCCGAGGGCATGGCGGCGGCCGACTTCGATCTCTGCCGCATGCTTCTCGACCCGATCAGGGGGTTCCTCGCCCCGGAGAACCGAATCGGCGGATTCCGCCTGACGGGGCTGCGCTTCGATCCCTCTCCGATCGGGCGTAGGCCTCCGAGCCTCTCGATCCTTCGGATCCTTCCCGAGACGGCCGAAGGTCTTCCCGACGACTTCCGGGACAGATGCCTCGAACGCCTAGATTCGCTTCTGGACGGTGAGGAAGGAGCCCGGGTTCTCGAGACCCTGCGGGCCGAGTGGACCCGGGGGAGACGGACCCTGAGCGAACGTCCCGCCCCCCTTGCCCTGGCAGTCGCGCGGGAGGCCGCCCTCGGATCATGGCCCCCGCCGCCTCCGAGCGGGGACCCGGAGGTCATGCGGCGGGTGGCAAGGAAACTCCTGGACCCCGCCGCCTCGACGAGCGTCTTCTCCGACCCGGCGGGGGAGCGATGAGGGGTTCCGGCAGTCCCCGGTTCGGGATCCTCGTCGCGGCCCTTCTTCTCGCCCCGTCCTGCGGCGGCGGGCCGGAACCGGACCCCCGCGCCGGGCTCCCCGAGCCCGCCCCTCCCCCCGAACCCGAAACCCGCCCGGCTCCTCCCCCGGAGATCGACGAGGAACCCCTTCCCCCGCTCCCCCCCCCGAGCGCGGAGACGGGCTTCCGCTACGTCTTCGATCGAAAACGCCTGCCGAACGGTTTGAGACTCCTGATCGGGAAGGCCCCGGAAGGGGAGACCGCGCGTCTCGTTGTCCAGATCGAGGCTGGACCCGAGTTCGATCCCCCCGGCAAGGCGGGCCTCGCCGCGAGAACCGCGAGGACCCTCCTCTCGGCGCTCGAGGCTTCACCCGAGTTTTCGGAACTCGACGCCGGCCTCGAACTGGAGATCGGTCCCCCCGGCGTCCGCTTCCTTCTCCGCTGTCCCCCCCGGAACCTGGGCCACGCCCTGCCCCTCCTGTTCCAGGGTCTCGTCGAGCCCGACCTGGGAGCCGCGGACCTCGCATCCCCCGGGCGCAGCCGAATGTCCGTGCCCCCCGCCGAACGCCTCCTCACCTGGTACCGGCGCCGCCTCCTCGGAGAGACCCCTCCTCCCCCGGAAAGGGTGTCGCGGGAATCGGCGGCCTTGAATCCCGCGGCCATCGACCTCTTCCACCGGCACTACTACCGGCCCGGATCCACGACCCTCCTCGTCCTCTCCCCGAAGCTCGAGAGGAAGACCCTGCGCGAGGCCCTCCGCCCCTTCGAGGAATGGAAGACCGCTCCCCCGCTGCAGAGCCCTCCCCTCGGCCCGATCCTTCCTCTCGCCTGGGGCAGGGACCCCCGCCCCGGTGGAGGAACCACTGCCTTCGGATCACCCGCCCTGAGGGTCTCGCTGATCTTCCCCGACCCCTCTCCCGAGTTCCTGGGCGACGCACGACCCGAGATCCTCTGGCAGGCCTTCTGCGCCGACGGCTCCGGAGGGACGCTGAGCCGCGTGCTGGCCTCGAAGGGGCTCACCCCATTCCCCGCCGGGATCGACTCCCCGAGGGGACAGAGGATGGCCGTCCGGTGCCTCGACTTCGAGATCCCAGAAGACCGCTTCCGCGACCTGCTCTCGGCCGTTCGGGAGGCGATCACGCTCCTCTCGCAGGATCCCCCCGACCCGACTCTCTGGCGGACGGCCCTGTCCCGAGCGAACCTCGCCTGGAACCTGAAACTGGACGACCCCGAGGAGCGCTGGAGGATCCTGCTTGCCGCGGACCGCGCGGGTCTGCCCGGGGACCTCGACGAAAAGGTCCGGCGAAGTCTCTCCGAAGCGCGCCCCCAGGACCTTCCCGACCTCGTCGCGACCTGGCTCCGACCCGCCGTGCTCGTCCTCGGGCCGGAGGGGACCCGGCCCGAGGGAGCCGTCCTCCTCGAGGGAGAGGAAGCCGAGAACCGACCGGGCACAGCCCTTTCGGGCATCCGCGCCTTCCCCGAGGCCCGGAAACCCGACGAGGAGGAGGTGGCCCGTCTCCTCTCCAAGGCGAGGCTCGCGATCGGAGGCGAGACCTTGACCGCGAAGAAGGTGTTCCGTTACGAGGCCGAGCTCCACCTGATCGGAGCCCTCCCCTGTCTCGATCGCTGGAAGCTGCGATTCCGGGGAAAGAAAACCGAGGGGGAAACGGATCCGGTCGTCCTCTCCGCGATCCGGCGCCGCAGGATCCTCCGTACGGAGATCCTGACCCGAATGGAGGGAGGGAAATGCATCGAATCCCTGTCGGGGACCGAACGGAAACTCTCCCCGGAGGAATCCTCCTGGTTCCGGATGGAGGCCGTCCTCCATCCGGCCGTCCTCCTCGATCCAAAGGTCTTCCCGGACTCGGGCTTCCGGCCGGTCGGACGGATCCGTTCCCCCCAGGGGGTGGATCTCCTCGTCCTGGAGCCGGATCCGGATCGGACTCCGGGCCTCAGGATCGCGATCGATCCCGACACGGGCCTCGTCCGCCGCGTCCAATGGCCCGAGTGGACTCCGGGACGAAAACCCAAGCAGGCGACCTGGCTCCTGCGCGACTACAGGGACGCAGGCTCTCTCCGCCTCCCCTATGCGGCGTTCTTCTTCCGGGACGGCGCATACGAGGGAGAGATCGTGTTCCGTTATCGTCCTTGATCCCTCCCCGAGCCGTTCCGGGAATCAAGGACGGAACTCGAATCCCAGGAAGAAACGGTGTTTCCCGATCACGTCACGCCCGAGGTTCACGGGCTCCCGGGACTCGTTCGTGAGGTAGGAATACTCCGCCGTAATCGCCAGGGACTCGGAGAAATCGAAGCGAAGCTCGACCTGCCCCCCCCAGAAGATCTTCGATTCCGTCGTGGTCCCGAACTCGTCCGCTATGCGCACCCACTGCACTCTCGTCCCCGGACGGAGGGTGATCAGATCCGAGAGGAGGATGCGGTAGTCGAGTCGGCTGTCGACATACCATTCGCCGATGGGTTTCGATGCGTCGTAGATATGGATGCGGTCGTCCTCGGCCGTCATGCCCGCATCCACGTTCAGAACCCAGGTGCCGCTGTTGGAATACGGGAAGTACCATTCGAGGTGCCCCCCCCCTCGGATCACGGAAGACGGCAGAGAACTCTCCCGCCCGGTGATCCCGAAGGAATCGTTGCTGTCGTTCCATTCCCGTTCGATCCAGACCGTGAGCAGGGATCCCCGGAAGGGCAACAGGCTCCTACGGTCGATCTCGAGCTTGTTGTCCTCCGCGATCAGGGATAGGCCGTAGACCTTGTAGTCCGACGGGAGCTTGAACGCCTGCGCGGTCCTGCCGTGCCTGGCGAACTCGTTGCGCCCATAGAAGGCTCCAATCTCCCCGCGCACGCCCTGGGCGACGTTCGTCGCGAAGGAGAGCCGAGCCCGCCAATCACGGATTCGGTATCCCCCGACCGTCTGGAATTTGTCGTTCTGGTAGAAACCCTCGCGCTCGAAACCGCCCCACTGCCGGCCGTAGACCTCGACCCGCGAATAGCCTTTCCCCGCTGACGGATCCCCCTGAGTGATCCCCGCATACCCGCCGTCCCGGCCGACGTAGAGATCCATGCGCCCCTGTCTTCCGAAGGGTTGGGCCTTTCGGTAATAGACGTGCCCGTCCAGTCCGTAGACGTCGTCGAGCTGCCTGCCCTCCTCCTTGCCCGAGGACAGGTTTCCAAGGATCCCGCCCCGGACCTCGAGGAAAGTCTCCTTCGCAAAGGGACGGTTGCGGACGCGGATCAGGTCCAAGTAACCGGGGGTTCCCGATTGGGCGATCAGGCTGCCGGAGCAGGGGAGCAAGGCTGCGAGGAGAAGGGCTTTCTTTCCTTGCACGGCGGCGATCCTTCAAAAAGAGTGGTCGGAGGCGGATCGGGCAAACCGCATCGTAGATCGCCCCCCCCTGGATTCCAGGATCGTGAACGGGCAGGCTCTAGGAATGAACCCTCTCGAAACCGCCCTGGGCGCGGGTTCGGAGATCGTCTCCCTGCGCCGGGATTTCCACCGCAGTCCCGAACCCTCGTTCGAGGAGGCCGAAACGGCGCAAAGGGTCGCCTCCTACCTCGAAGGTCTGGGACTCGAGGTCCGCCGTTTCGAGGGATTCCACGGACTCTGGGCGGACCTCGATGTTCCGGGGGCGGATCGCCGCCTCCTGTTCCGAGCCGACATGGACGCCCTCTTGATGGACGAGGTCGCGGGGGGAACGAAGGACTCCTTTCTCTCGACTCGACCCGGAGTCGCACACTGCTGCGGGCACGACGCCCACATGGCGATGCTCCTCGTCGCGGCGAGGCTCCTCGTGGAGGGGGCGGTCCGCCCCGCCTGCAACCTCCGCTTCCTCTTCCAGCACGCGGAAGAGAAGCCGCCGGGCGGCGCGCTCGACCTCTGCGGAGCGGGCTGCCTCGAGGGAGTCGACGAAGTATACGGCTTGCATGTCATCCCCCCCCTCCCCTCGGGGACCTTCGTCGTCCAGGAGGGCCCTTTGATGGCGGCGGCAGACGACTTCGAGATCATCGTCCGGGGCCGGGGAGGACACGCGGCGATGCCCCACCTGGTCCTCGATCCGATCCCGGCCGCCGCCCAGGTCGTGAGCGCGGTCCAGCACCTCGTATCCCGCCGGACCGGCCCCTTCGGCTCCCTCGTCGTCAGCATCTGCTCGATCCGGGGAGGGGGGGAAGCCAACAACGTCATCCCCGACGAAGTCAGGATGCTCGGAACGGCCCGCACCCTCGATCCCGAGCAGCGCGAGCGCCTCCCCGGCATGCTCGAGGAGTGCGTGAAGAACGCCGCGGCCTCCTGCTCCTGCGAAGGAGAGTTCCGCTACGAACGAGGCTATCCGGTCCTGGTCAACGATCCCGGCGCGACCGCCCGGGCGCGGGAGGCGGTTCGGGCCCTCGCCGGGGATCCCGGACTGTTTCCAAGCCCCTCCCCCCTGATGGCCGGAGAGGATTTCGCGTATTATCTCCAGCAGCGTCCCGGCTGTTACGTCTTCCTCGGAGTCGGAAACGAGACGAAGGGGATCGGCTCCCCGAACCACGCGACCGACTTCGACGTCGATGAGGACGCGCTTCCCTTCGGAACCGCCTGGTTCCTCCAACTCGCCAACCGTCGATAGGTCCCCTCATGAAATCACTCCTCGTCAAGGCGGCGTTCGCCGCAACCCTGATCTCTCTTTCGGCCGCGGCCCAGGTCTCCAAGGCCGGAGTCGTCGAACGGCTTCGCCTCCCTTCGACCAATCCCGAGAGCTTCGCGGTCACGGTCGGCCTGGACGGCAGGCCAGCCCGCCTCGAACTCACCCGTTACGAGATCCGGAGCCCCGGATTCCGCCTCCTCGTGCAGGACGCCACCGGCCTGCATCCGGCGAAGCCAGCGCCCTGCGTGACCTATCGGGGTTCGGTGGCCGGGCTCCCCGGCTCGAGCGTTGCCGCGAGTCTCGTCGCGGGCCGCCTGAACGCCGTCATCATGCTCCAGGGAGACGAGGTCTACGGCATCGAGCCCGTCGGAGGCGGAGCGCCCCTCTCCGCACACCGGGTCTACCACGCGGGCGACGCCTTCCCCAACGGGGTCTTCTGCGGCACGAAGGTCCCCTTCATCCCCGCTCCTCGAGGGGGAGGCTCCCTATCCCCGACCGGGACGAAGGTCGCCGAACTCGCGATCGACGCGGACTACGATTTCTACCAAAAGTTCGGCAGCGTCACGAAGACCCAGAACCAGGTCAATAGCGTCATGAACGCGGTCGACACGATCTACAAGAGGGACGTCGGCATCACCTACAAGATCACGGCTTTGATCGTCCGGACCACCAGGGTCTACTCGAGCACGACCAGCATCAGCACCCGGCTCGGACAATTCCGCAGCCGGTGGAACTCCACGCATGCTGGAATCAAACGGGACATGGCCCATATCTTCACCGGAGTAGGATCCTTTTCCGGGGTCGTCGGAGTCGCCTACGTCGGAGTCGTCTGCTCGACGAGAGTCGCCTATGGGGCATCGAAGGCTTTTTCCCGGTCCTTGACGACGAACGCGGGCCTGGTCTCCCACGAGATGGGACACAACTGGGGCGCCGGACACTGCGACAGCCGCGGCAGCGATTGCAAGATCATGTGCTCCCGGCTCGGGGGCTGCGGCAGGAACCTGGCCGCCTTCGGCACCGGAAGCCAGGCGAGGATCATCTCCTTCCGCAACAGCCGCAGCTGCCTCGACGACTCCTCCCCGCCCGTCCTGACCGGAATCTCCCCCTCCTCCGTCCAGGCCCTGGGGCCGACGACCGTGACCCTGACCGGGTCCGGCCTCTCTTCCGTCACGAAGGTCCTCGTCGGAACGATGAACGTGACCTCCTTCTCGAGCTCGGGACCGACCTCCCTGACCTTCACGGCCCCGATCCCCTCCACGCTCGGGAAGTTCAGTGTTCGGGCCGGAAACAGCCGGGGACTCAGCAACGCCCTGAGCCTCACTTTCACCGCGACCCATCCCCCGAAACACACGGCCTCGCCGGTCGGGTACCCGAAACTCGTGCCGATCGACTTCGTGATCGGCTCCAAGGCCAAGGGCCTCTGGGTCCTGATCGTCTCCGGCTCCAAACAGACGATCCCGTTTCTCGGCTACAATCTGCTGAAAAATTTCGCGGTCCTCTCGGGCGGCGGGCTCGACGCGGCCGGAATCGCCCGGCTGCGGGTACCCGTCCTGATCAGCCTGAAGGGCCAATACATCTATTCCCAGGCCGCGACCTTCGCGAACCTCAGCTTCGTAGGCCTTTCGAAGGTCGCTTCCACGCTCGTCTACTGACCCCGCAGGCCGGAGGACCCCTCCTCCGGCCCGGCCTCCCTCGAGAGGTCCGTCGTCCTGCAAGACATGGGTCAGGAACGGAGCGGTTCCATTCCTTCTCCACATTGTCAAATCTCTTCCCGAAAGGACTCCGATGAAAACGATCCTGACTTCGACGGCGCTCGCCGCCTGCCTGGCCGCCGTTCTCCCATCCCAGACCCGCGTGGTCTACGTTCCGGACAACCAGGCCGGATCCGGATCCTGCAACGTCATCCCGTTCGGAACAACGCGCTCTTCCAACACCTGGAAGAACCAGAAGTATCAGACGATCCTGACCACCGCGCAGCTCGGAAAGACTCCCGGGCGGATCTGCGGGCTTGGTTTCGCCCCCTGCGGCGCGACCCTCCGCTCCTTCGACTCGATCGTCATCAAAATGGACCACATCAAGAGTTCGACCCTTTCAACGACCTTCGCGAACAACCTGACCTCGAAGGCCGTCACCGTCCTTTCCGCCAAGAACTACCACTGGTACCAGAAGCCCGGATCCTGGAACCGCATCGGGCTGCAGAAGGACTTCCTCTACATCCCGGCCCTGGGCAACGTCGTCATCGATATCGAGGTGCGCGGGGCCCACCAGACCGGTTCGGGACTCGGGTTCCGGCGAGGCTCCCTCCAGCGGATCTACGCCTTCGGCTGGTCGGGAAATCCTCCAGCCACGGGAAGGAGCGGACTCGCCGCCCTCAAGATGGAGGTCATCTTCGACATGGCCGACGCCTGGCTTTACGGGAAGGGCTGTGCGGGGAGCAACAACCTCGTCCCCGCCCTGGCCTACAGCGCCGCCCCGAAGATCGGGACGGCCTTCAAAGTGCTCCTCTCGAACGCCCCGACCCCCGTCGCCCCGGCGATCCTCCTGCTCGGCTTCAGCAACGCCTCGCCGCTCCCCGTCGATCTCGGCAGTGTCGGCGCGGCCGGCTGCAGCCTCTATGTCCGCCCCGATTTCGGTCTCCCCGCGGCGGCGACCGGAGGTTCGGCCAGCGTCGCCCTCGCGATCCCGAACGACGCGCGACTGGTCTGCGGGCGGTTCTACAACCAGTTCTTCGTCGTCGACAGGAAGGCCAACAAGCTCGGCCTCACGGCCTCGAACTACGGCCGCGGCCTGATCGGCCATTGATCCGAGGGCCGCTCAGTCCCGCAGGACGCCCGCCCGGCCGAGGAGGCTGATCGCCCCGGCCGGGCAGGCGGCGACGCAGACCCCGCAACCCGTGCAGCCGGCCTCGACGATCATCGGCCCGGCGCCCGTCATGTAGATCGCCTCCTCACCCGCAGGACACCAGGAGACGCAGAGGCGGCAGGCCTCACCCCTGATGACGAGGCAACGATCGGCCTCGAGTCGGGCCAGGCCGAGATCGAGGGATCCGCGGGAGACCGGTCGAAGAGCCCCGGCCTCGCAAGCGGCCGCGCAGGGGAGGGGGTCGGCGCACATCGCGCAGGGCCGGACCCCGGGTTCGAGGACCGGGTACCCGGGGTCCGCCTCGTCCTCCCTGGCCCTTCGGATCGACCAGGCCGGGCAGGCCCGGAGGCAATCGTCGCATTTCGTACAGCTCTCGAGGAAGGCCCGGCTCTCGAGCGCCCCCGGAGGATGGACCGTCCAGGCCGAGGGCCGCGGCCGGGCCCCCCGGCCGCGGCCCTCGGCCAAGCTCTTCCGGGCGTTCTCGACGGTCTCGGCCGCGGCCTCCGCGAAGCGGCGGACCCCGGCGAGGAAAAAGCCGCGGCGGGGGAGCGGTTTGTCGTCCTTCAGGACCATGAACCCATCCTATCCTCCGCGAAGCCTCCGAGTTCGAAGACGAGTTCTTCCTGGTGACGCAGGTCCTGGAGAAGCAGGGCCGTCACCGCCCTGGCCGTTTCCAAGCGCCTCCGCCAGGTCTGAGTCTCGGCGAGGAGGCCGGCGGCCAGGCGGGAAGCGGCCTCCACGGGACGGCGGGGGCCCGCCGCCTCGAAGGCCGCGCAGACCTGCGGGAAGTCCCCGCATCTCCGCCCGAGCGCCTTCCCGAGCTTTCGCCGCTCCGCTCTCCCGATCTCCCCGAGGTGGGTGAGAGCCTTGCGGAAGCCCCTCCGGGCGGCTCCCCGGGCGACCCGGGTTTCGGGGAGGGCGCCGTCGGGGACCTCCCCCTCCGGGGCGAGGAGCCATGCGCGCAACCGCTCCTCCGCCGCGCAGAGGGTCGCGAGGCCGCCCTCGTCGGCGGCGAAGGCGGCCGCCAGGCGGAACTCCTCCTCCCCGCCGAGATCCTTCCCCTCCAGGAACTTCGCCCGCCCCATCCAGGCCAGACGTCTCGAGGCCGCCTCCCTGCGGGCCTCGAAGTCCCGGCGTTCCCTCGGAGTCGGATCGAGATCCTCCAGATCCTCGAAGACCGTCCTCCCTCCTTCCCTCCGGGACCAGACCCCGAGATAGAGGGGGTCGGCCCAGGCCAGGAGCTGAAGCCCCTCGAGCAGGATCGGGCGCTTCATCCTCCGGAGCTTCCGCCGGGCGACCTCGAAGGGGGCGTGCAATTCCCTCCCCCGGGCCTCGACCTTCGGCCGGAGGATGGCCTTCGCCGAGGCGCCGGCGAGGAGGAAGATGCGTCCGGCCAGCCGGAACCAAACGGCCGCGATCCGGAGCGGAAGCAGGAGGATCCGCCCTCCCTCGAATCGACCCCGGTAGGCCCCGAGGGGGTTCACGGTCCGCCGTTCGACCGGAAGCCGGTGCAGGGGACGCGTGCCGAAGATCTCCCGTATCAGGGCCCGGCGATCCCTCTCGAAGGCCCGCCGGACCTTGGGCCCGTAGACTTCCTCGATCTCGAGGAGCCATGAGGGATCCGGGTCGAGGACGTGCAAGGCGTGAAAGAAGGCCCGCGGAGCCTCGAGTCCCCCCCCGGGTTCGACGGGAAGCCCCTCCCCTCCCTCCAGGAGCCTCTCGTGCCTCTCCAGGGCCTCGCTCGATGCCCGGGAACGCCGTTCCAGGTCGAGGGCGTGGAGGTCGTAGAGCGAACACAGTCGGTCGACCTTGATCGCCACGGCCTGGGTGCACAGGTCGAACCAGAATCTCGGGCCGGAGAGGAGGAACCCTCCCGCCGGATCCAAGGCCTGGAGACGGCGGATGTCCTTCCTCCCGAGGCCCAGATGCCGGCGGCGCAGGGCGACGAGGTCCAGGGAGCCTAGGAACTGCTCCGAACCCTTCGTGTCCGTCGCGTGCAGGGCGGCCGCATCCTGCGCATCGAGGAGGAGGAGCGCGAAGCGCGAGGCCTCGGGATCGGGGGGGACCGAGACCGCCCGCCCCCCTCTCAGCCGGGTCAGGGCCTCCGCGACCCGGGCGGCAAGAGCCTCCGCCCCCCCTTCGAATCCGGCGGTCACCCTCCGCGCCAAGTCCTCCAGGTCCTCCTTCTCGTATCGCCGACGGACGAGTTCTCCGAGATTCAGGAAGCGGGCTTCCGAGGAACGGAGCAGACGATCGCCGGCCTCTCCGGCCAGCTTCTTCATCCAGCGGGCCAGGAGGAGCAGGGCCAGGCAGATCGTTCCGACGATCAGGAGGGGAGTCGCGATGAACCTGTCCAGGAACCTCCCGACCCCGAGACCCTCGAAGGGGAGGAGGACCTCGAAGAGAAGCTTGACGAGCAGGAAGAGCGTTCCGAAGAGCAGGAGGCGGAAAGCGGGTCGTTGGGTCGACTTGAGCAGGGCGGTCGAGATCCGGTCCAGGATCTGCGGGGCGGTCACGACTCCGGCGAGATCCGCGAATCCGTTCAGGAAGGAGAGCACCTGCGCCAGGATTTCGCCGGCCCGTCTTCCGGCTCCGACGACCCGTTCCTCCGGGGTCGGGGCCCGTCCGGCCCGGGCGAAGCCGCGCAGACCCGGGATTCGCCGAACCAGCGGGAGATCCAGGAGCCCGAGCATCCTGCCGAGCCCTTGCAGGAGATCGGGGCGGAGGAAACGCCGCACGGTCCCTTCCTCGAGGTCCCGGAGTCGGTCGCAGAGTTCCTCGGCGCGGATCCTCCTTCGGGCCTGTGGAGAAGGGACCTTTCCCTCCGGCTCCTCGGGAGGAGCCCCGCATTGCTTTTCCAGGAGATCGAGAAGGAAGGGGGCCGCCTCCCTCCGGAGGGAGGCGGGGAGGCGTTCGAAGACCGCGACCGGTGATTCCTTCCGCAGGGCCCCGGGGGGCTTCCTCTCTCCCTCCCCGGATTCGGATCCGGGTTCGAAGAAGACGATCTCGATGTTCAGGAGGGGGGCGAGATCCGCGACGATCCGGTCCATGCCCCGGATCGCGAACATGGTCATCCGCAGGAGCCCGACGACAGGACGGAGAAGGCGGACGTACCGGGCATAGAGGGGGAAGCGCAGCAGGCGGACAGCTCGGAGCAGGAACTCCCAGCCGGCCTCCGTGGAGGGCAGCTCCCGGCCGGCCCCCGAGGGCCCGAGGAAGAGGGCGAAGGGGAGGGCCGGGACGAAGTCCGTCAGGAAGTGCCGGAGGAACCAGGAGAGCCGATGCGGAGAGAGGGAGAGACGGACCGCGAACTCCCAGAGGAAGAGTCCGCAGATCGCCGTATCCGCCCAGAGGATCGGACCGCGGAAGGGGGATTCCTCAGGGAGGAAGAGGTCCAGGACCAGGAGTCCGAGGAGTCCGAGCAAGGCGAAGAAGGTCAGCTTCCCGAACCACCGGACGGGCCGCGCTCCGAAGACTCTCTCGAGGCGGGCGGCGAGTCGACTCTCGTCGGCCTGGATCCGCAGCCTGCGGGCCAGGCGTCCGAGGGCGCGCCTGAGCCTCCGGCCCTCCCTCCGCGGCTCCAGGTCGTCGAGGCGTCCCATCCTGCGAAGCAGGGCGAGGACCCGGGACCGTTCCCGCTCGCAGCGATCGACGCGCTCCCCGGGCTCCAAGTCCTCGATCTCGGCGAGGAGGAGATGTCCGGATTCGAGCCTCTCCCGGGCCAGCCCCCCCGCGCGCCACGGATCGAGCGCTTCGAGCGCCCTCCGCTCGAGGAGGAGCGCCTCCTCGGGAAGCGGTCCTTCTTCCTTCCAGAGGGCGGCGAGGACGAGTTCGGGCTCGGAGCCCAGACGCGCCTCGAGACCGCGAAGAAGCCGTCCGAACTCGGCCTCGCGCAGGGTCCGGAGTCGAGCACGCCCCTCCTCCGTCAAGTAGGTCCCGAGCCGTCGGAGGAACCACCCGCGTTCGGCCGACGTCCACCGCCTGCCGGCCAGCCGATCGAACATGGAGGATCCGGGGCCCGCCCTCATGCCGGGGATTCTAAGGGGGGGAGGGAAGCGGGGCCCCCCGGGAGAGGAGTGGAGCCTGAGATCGGATTTGAACCGATGACCTGCGCATTACGAATGCGCTGCTCTACCACTGAGCTACTCAGGCGCGGACCCCCGCGGACAGGGGCGGGAACGATAGCGTCCGCTTCGCTCGCGGGTCAAGCCGGAGAGGGGGACCCGCAGGCTTTCCAGAGGGCCAGCAGGAGGTCCGTCGCCGCCCTCTCCCGGATGCGGTTCCTGCCGAGATCCCCGTAACGCCGCTCGTATACCCGGAGTTCCCCCTCGAATAGGGTCGCGATCCAGACGAGTCCGACGGGTTTTTCGGGACTCCCCCCGCCGGGACCCGCGATGCCGGTCGTCGCTCCGCAGAGTCTCGCTCCGCTCCTGGCGGCGAGGCCGCGGACCATGGCCTCCGCGCAGGCGCGCGAAACCGCCCCCTCCCGTTCCAGGAGGTCCGCCGGGACTCCCAACCTCTCCTTCTTGGATTCATTCGCGTAGCAGACGATTGCCTCCCGGAAGACCCCGGAGATCCCGGGAACGGAGGTGAGCCTCGCGGCCGCCGCCCCGCCGGTGCAGGATTCGGCCAGAGCCAGGTCGATCCCCTTCTCGAGGAGCCGTTCGCCGAGGAAATCCTCGATCTCTCCCCCGCCCCGCCCGAGGAACCACCGTTCCCCGATCTTCCGGATCTCGGATGCCTCGCGCTCCAGGGCCGCGGTCGTCTCCGCTTCATCGGCCCCCTCCAGGTTCAGGGTGATCCGGATCAACCCGTAGGAAGCGGTCGAACCGACCCGGACCCTCCGCCCTTCGACGAGGTAGGGAGCCAGGAGCCCCCCGATTTCGCTCTCCGAGACGCCGGCGAAGGCGAGGGTCTCCTGCATCCTCCGCCTCCCGGTCGCCGGAAGCCTCGGCCGCACTTCCCGCTCGAACATCCTCCTCGCCTCGAGAGGTACCCCCGGCAGCACGAAGAGTTCGACCGGACCTGCGGTCCCCTTCCTGACCAGGCGGAATCCCGGAGCGGTTCCTACCTCGTTCGGAAGGACCTCGGCACCTTCGGGAAACCAGGCCTGCAACCGGTTCGATTCCGGCGCACGAAGGCCCCGAACCTTTTCAAACCGGTTCCGGATCCCTGTCCAGGCGTCCTCGTCGAAGACCAGGGGACGGTCCGCCCAGGCGGCCACGGCGTTCCTCGTTCTGTCGTCGAGCGTGGGTCCGAGCCCCCCTGTCATGACGACGAGAGGGGCCCTGGAAGCGCAGAACTCGAGGCCCTCGACGATCTCGGCCACCGGGTCCCCGATGAAAACGGCCGCCCCGAGTTCGAAGCCGCAACCTCCGAGGGCGCGGGCCAGGAAGGTCAGATTCCGGTCCCGGACCCTCCCGTCCAGGAGCTCATCCCCAATCGCGAGGAAGGCGGCCCTCCTCCGCGAATCAGCCATCGTCCGCCCTCTCCATCCGGGCGTAGACCACCTTCGAGAGCATGAGCCCCAGAGAGAAAAGGAGGATCATCGGACCGGCCATCAGGACCTGGGTGACCGGATCGGGGGGCGTCAGAAAGGCTCCCGCGACGAACATCGTCAGGATCGCATGCCTCCAGTACCTCGTGTAGACCTCGGGAGTGCAGATCCGGAGTCTCACGAGCCCGAGCATCACGACGGGAAGCTGGAAGACGAATCCCAGGGCGGCCGTCAAGGCGAAAAGGAAGCGGAAGTAGTCCCGGACCGTCAAGTTGAAGGAGATCATCGGACTCGCCATTCCGGTAAGGAAGACGAGGGCGTAGGGGACCATGACGAAGTACCCGAACGCGCACCCCCCCCCGAAGAGGGCGATGCTGAACGGAAGGTAGCGCATGACCTGCCTGCGTTCGTGCCGGTAGAGCCCGGCCCCGATGAAAGACCAGGCCTGATGGAGGACGACCGGGGCGGCGAGGATCAATCCCGCGAGCACCGCGGCCAACATGTAGGTCACGATGTCCTGAAGGGGAGTGATGGACATCAAACGCCTTGGGAGGGGGAAGCCGAAATCCTCAAGCATCCGGGCCACGTTCCGGCCGGGATATTCTTTGCCGTCCAGGATTTCTTCCCAGTGCTCCTCGATGAAGGCGTGCCGCTCCTTCTCGTAAGGGCCCAGATCCTTCGGATCCATTTTCGCGAAGGTCTCCGCGTACCACTCGGCGGCCCGTTTCTGCCAGGTGACCCGGTAAGGCCTGGTCACGACGGACATGACCGTATCCTTCATGAAGAGAAAGACGAACATCGCCAGGCCGACGGCCGCGACTGAAACGAGAAGCCGGCGCCTCAACTCGTCGAGGTGCTCGGAAAGGGTCATCTCGACCATTTCCTCGCCGTCCTTCGGTTCCCGTTCTTCCGTGCTCATCGGCTCCCGTGGCTGCTTCCCCTCCGTTTCCGGGAAGGACTCTCCCCGGAAGATCGGACGCGGCGCGGGATCATACCCGCGCCCGGTGCCGGATCACCCGCGTACAGACGGCGGGCCCGCGAATGCGGGCCCGCGCTTCGAGGATCGAGGACCGGTCCCGCAACCGGCCCTTCGGGATCCTCCGGGTCAGAGACGGAGGAAGTCCCGGATCTTGTTGAAGGCCGCGATCTCCACGTTCCATCGGGACGCGGCCAGGAACTCCGGAGTCGCCTCGAGATCGACGGCATCCTCGCCGAGAGGCTTGCGTCCCGTGATGACGAGATCGACCTCGGGGGTCATCTTGTCGTGGACGACGTTGCCGTAGCTCTCCAGGATCCTCTTCAGTTCGTCCTTCGTGAAGGGATAGACGAAGCGCCCCAGAAGGTAGATGTGCCGCTTCAGGCCCGGGGAGTAGAGATCGTTGAGGATCAGGTCGTTCTGGACGACCGGATTCATCTTGTCCTTGAGGTCGGTGATCCGGACCATCGACTTGTCCCGCTCGACGCGGACCACGATCGCGTAGGCCTTGATCGAGCCGCCGTCCTTGCCGGGCTCGACGACCCGGAAGACCATCCCCGACTTGACGAGGTCCTGGGCGCCCCGATCGATCCAGGCCAATCCCGTCATCTCGGAGGATTCGAGGATCCTGCCGTCGGGAGCACCGGGGGAATTGATCAGCTTGATCCGGTCGGCCATCGTCTGCACGTGGGCGCTCATGGCCTGTAGTTCGCGCTCCTTGGCGGCCAACTTCTTGCTCGAGGCCTCCTCGATCGAACGGCGCTCGTCCCGGGCCCTCTGCACCTTGCTGCGCTGATCGGCCAGTTGCGCCTGCAGGTTCCTCTGCGTCTGGTCCAGGTTGCGTTCCACCTGGCGCTTCTCGTCCTGGAGGCGGCTGATCTCCTCGTCCTTCGCCGAACGGACGCTCGCGAGGGTCTCATTGATCTGGTCGCGCTCCGCTCTCGTGTTGTTCAACGTGGATTCGAGACTCGCGACCTGGTCCTGGACCGAACTCAGCTTGTTCTTCGCAGCGTTCAGAATCTCGTTTAAGCTCTTGAGCGAGCCGGGGATGCCGAACGCGCCCTTGAACACCTCGAGGGTCGAGGCGAGCTTCGTCGGGGTCGTGAACTCGCTCGTCGGCGGAATGTCGGGGTTCGTGGCCTTGAACTCTCCCCGGTTGCCGACGACCTCGGAGATCGCCTTGAGCTGATTGATCCGCTCCGCGAGGCGGGCATTGGCCTCGTCCCTCTCCTTCTTCGCGGAGAGGTATTCGGCCTTGGCCTGGTCGGCCTCCGTGTGCTTGATGTAGCCGTAGCCGACGCCGCCCAGGAACAGGACCATCGGCACCAAGGCCCAGAAGATATTCACGTGCGCAATGCCACGTTCGCGAGAAACCATGCTCGTCCTCTCTGGTTCAGAGATGTTGCGGGAATCTGCAGGAACCGGGAGCCCTTGCCGGGCCGGCAGGGACAGCGCTCCCATGCGGGGAATCCTCGGGAGCCGGATGCACCGCGCTCCACGATCAGAGGAGTGTATCCCATGGACGGCCCTTCGGCAGAGCGAAGGGGGCGGCCTTCCTCCTCGGCGGGGCTCGACCCAGGATGGAGGGATGAGCGGCCGATTCTCGGCCCCATCGGAGCCCGGGTCAAGACCCGCGGGCCCTCCCTTGCGCCGGAAGCCCGGTTTCGGTAACGGGTTCCGGCCGTGAAGCCCCGAAAAGACGGGGAGAAAGAGGGGGGGGTCATGCATGATGGGACCCGGGCGGGGAGAAAGCCCCCTTCCCGGCACGGCCCCGGGAAACCCTCCCCTTCCGAACCGTAACGGAGGCCCCCGAACTCGATGGAAACATCCTCAAGGCAAATCCCGCAATCCCCTCGGCCCAGGGTCCTCGGCCTCCTCGCCGGAATCGGGGCCGGGAAGACGACCGTAGCCGGCCTGCTCGCACGGCGCGGCTGGACGATCATCGACGCGGACCGGATCGCCCGGGCGGTCCTCGAGGACGGCTACCTCCAGACCCGGATCCTCGAGGTCTTCGGCCCCGGGGTCCAGGGGAAGGACGGAAGGGTGGACCGCGAGGCCCTCGCAAAGAGGGTCTTCCGGGATCGCGAGGCTCGGCGCCGTCTCGAGGTCCTCTGCCATCCGGAGATCCAGCGGAGAATTCTCGAGGAGCTGGACCAGGCCCTCGCAGAAGGGCATCGGGTCGTTCTCGACGTCCCCCTTCTCCTCGAGAAAGGGATGGCCTCCAGGTGCGACAAGCTCCTGTTCATCGAAGCCCCTGCTCCCATCAGGAGGTCGCGGGCGAACGCGAGGGGGATCCCCCCCGAGGACTGGGCCGCGCGGGAGGCCGCCCAGTGCCCCCTCGAGGAGAAGAAGGGACGGGCGGACGCCGTCGTCGACAACTCGGGCGACCTCGCCCGCACCGAGATCTCCCTCGAGACCGCCCTCGCCCGTCTCGGGCTGGAATCCTGAAAGTCCGGGGACCGGGGTCTTCCCCTGGAAGGGAAAAACGGGCAGACTGGATTTCGACCGGATCGCCAGGAGCCGGCCGGCGATGCTTTCGGCGTCCACCCGAGACTCGCGGGGTTCCCGCCCCTTGGCCGCCAAACCCGGGGATCATTCAGGATCTCGCACCCTCCTCCCGGAGACGTTTCCGATGGCCTCCCGAGAATCCGGGCCGAAGCCGGCCCGCAGCAGCGGCAATTCCCGAACCCGCAGTTCGAAATCCAAGCTCGAGACCCTTCACCTTCTCGATCTGCAGCGATCTTCCGTCCCCGCCCTGGTCAAGCTTCTCGAGGATCTCGGCGGAGACCCCCCTCCCCAACCCAATCACCATGACCTCGTGATCCGCATCCTGCTCAAACATACCGAGCAGGGTGGACAGGTCATCGGACACGGGTTCCTGGAAGTCCTTCCCGACGGTTTCGGGTTCCTCCGATCTCCGCACTACAACTACCAGCCGGGACCGGACGACATCTACGTTTCCCCTTCCCAGATTGTGCGCTTCGGCCTCCGGGACGGAAGCGAGATCGAGGGCCCGCTGAGGCCTCCGAAGAACAACGAGAAGTACTTCGCGCTCTTCCAGGTCGGGAGCATCGAGGGGATGGACCCCGAGGCGAGGCGGAGGATGACCCCTTTCGAGGAGCTAACTCCCCGCTATCCGACAGGGAGACTTCAGCTCGAGACTTCGGGAGGGACCCTGGCCAACAGGGTCATCGACCTCCTGGCTCCGATGGGGAAGGGCCAGCGCGCACTCGTCGTCGCCCCTCCGAAAGCCGGCAAGACGATGCTCCTCCAGGGAATCGCGAACGGGATCCTCGCGAACCACGAGGACGTCCACCTGATCGTCCTCCTCGTCGATGAGCGGCCGGAGGAGGTCACCGACATGCGCGAGGCCGTCCGCTCGGAACGGGCCGAGGTCGTCGCCTCGACCTTCGACGAGGCCCCGATCCGGCACATGCACGCGATGAAGATGGTCCTCGGCAAGGCCAAGCGCCTCGTCGAGCGTGGGAAGGACGTCGTCATCCTCCTGGACTCGATCACGAGGCTCGCCCGCGCGAGCAACGTCGACTCCCCGAGCAGCGGCAAGCTCCTCTCCGGAGGGCTCGATCCGACCGCCATGCAGCGCCCCAAGGCCTTCTTCGGGGCGGCGAGGGACCTGGACGGAGCCGGTTCCCTGACGATCGTCGCGACCGCCCTCATCGACACCGGCAGCAGGATGGACGAGGTCATCTTCGAGGAGTTCAAGGGGACCGGAAACTGCGAGATCGTGCTCGACCGCGGGCTCGCGGACCGCCGGATCTTCCCCGCGATCGACGTCCTCAAGACCGGGACGAGGAGGGAGGAACTCCTCTTGACCGAGGAGGATCTCCACCGAGTTCACGTCCTCCGCAAGGTCCTCGCGGGCATGCCCCCTCACGAGGCCACCGAACTCCTCCTCGACAAGCTGAAGCGGAGCACTTCGAACCGCGAGTTCCTCTCCTCTCTCCGCGCGGATTGAAGGAGGCGCGGGCCTATCGCAGGGCCGCGTGGAAGCCGAAGCCTCCAAGGTGATTCTCGACCTTGAGCAGTAGGACGTTGCGCCCCTTCCGGACCTCGACCGGGAGGCGCTCCTGCTCGGGCTCCGAACCGCGGATGACGAGCCGGCGGCGGAGAAGCCGCCCGTTCCACCAGACCTTGAAGCCGTCGTCGGTCCCGAGGAGGAGCGTCCCCTTCCTCGAAGTCTCGGAGGAGATCTCCGCCAGGGCGTAGACGACGACATCCTCCCCCGGTTCGAAGACCCTCCGCAGATCGACGTAGCCGTCGGGAACCTTCGAGACTTCTACTTCGAACCAGCCGGTCCTCCCCGAACCGAGAACCGGGAAGGACGAATCCTTCCACTCCCTCGAGGAGGGGAAATCCCCGGGGTTTTTCTCGGGGGGAAACAGAAGGTCGAGCCCCTTCCTGCCGGGGTTCGGAAAGGGCCCGCAGACCAGGAACCGTCGCAGGCAATCGCGGTAGGGAAGGAAACGGAGGCGATCCAACCAGAGCGTGCCGGATTCCGCCTCGAGGACCAGCAGGGCCTCCCCTCCAGGCGTCGTCACCGGACTTCCGGTCAGGATCCTGGTCCCCGTCCCCTCGCGCAGATTCAAAGGGGTCTTCGTTCCCAGGAGATCGATCGACCCCTTCTGCGGCGCTCCGTTCTCGGCCAGGCGGAACTCGGGAAGCCATCTTCCCGCGGGGAGGGAGGGCAGGAGGAGCCGCACCTTCTTTCCCGCGGGCAGCGCGAGGACGGCGGCCCCCGAGAGCCCCGCCTCCCTTCCAGCGGGGGCGAGCAGGAAGGATCGCGCGCCCTCGAGGTCCTCGGCCTCGAAGCCGAGCCGCGGGGGCCGTGGAGGATCGGCCCTCAGGGGCCAGGGGGGAGGAGCATCGTCTTCCCTCCCTTGCGCATCCTCCGCGTACCAGAACGCGAGACTCGCGTAGCGGACGCCCTCCGTGTCGTTCGTCCCCCCATGCTCGAGTTCGAAGCGGAAGCTCCTCTCGAAGGAGACAGGGTCGGGGACGTGGAAGCGGCAGACCGCGATCCTCCCCTCCTCCTCCTTGACCGCGAGCGAGGCGAAGGGATGGGCGAAGAGCCCGCCTCGGAAGTACCAGGCTCCGTCGAAATAATCCTCGGTTCCCGTTCCCCGGAACCGGATCTTCCCGTCCGCCCGGATCTCCTCGTCGCCCTCGAGAAAGGAGAGTCCCCGACCCCCGGAATCCATCCAGCAACAGAGCCCGACGAAGTGGCCCGGCCCCCCAGCTTCCAGGATGCGGACTGGACGCCCCCGCCGGGTCTCCGCGATCCGGTAGGCGGCATGGAGATACCTCGGGGGGACGGGGAAAGAGCCCGGACTCCAGGCCCACCGGAAATCGAAGGGTAGGGGGGGAGCCTCCCCATCCTCCTGCAGAAGGACGATCCGGCATTCCTCGAGGAAGGGCATCGGCAGGTGGAACCACCTCGCCCCTCCGACGCCGCCGAGCACGGAGGTCTGGAAACCCGCCCCCCCGCGGGCGCATCCCATAAACTCCCGCAGGGGAACGTCGATCGCGGGAAGTTCCGCGCCGTCGAAGAAGATCCTGCAACGGACCGAGGAGGAGAGCCGCGACCATGGAAGCCGGAAACGCAGTCCGCGAAGGACGCCCGGACCTTCGAGGCGGCAGAGTTCCACCGAGCGGCGCAGGGTCCCGTCCGGGAGTCCCCCCGCGCGGGTTCCCGGCTCCTCGACCCCGAACCGCGCCCAGGCGGCCGCGAAACGGGCCTCGACCTCGGAAACGGGCCGCTTCCAATCTCCCCCCTCGTGCAGGATCCCGTATCCGATCTGGTAGTAACAGTCGAGATCCGGATCACGTTCCGGGGAAAGGGTCGCGAGCAGACCGCCCCGGAAGGCCATCGGGCGATGGGAGAGCTTACCTCCTCCGACACCTCCCGCGGGGAGACCTGAGGGCAGGGCGCCTTTTCCGCGTCCCGCCGCCTTTCCGGAGAACAGGCCGGCGAAAAGGCCGTCGAAGAGGACGCGTCCGTCCCCGAGGCTCAGCAGCCGCAACCGTCCTTTCGGGTTCGCGGACCAGATCCGCTGCACGAGTCCCGATCCTCGGACCCGGAGCAGGACCTTCCGCCCCTTCCTCTCGCCGGCGAAGTTCCCGTGGTCCCGGTTCCCACCGGTCGGATCCCCTGAGGAGACCTGCCGGGCCTCGAGTTCCGGAGGCCGCCAGAGATCCTGCAGGCCCTGGAGGGAAAGGAACCCCACACACAGGAGAGCGAACATCGGAGAGGATCCTCCTTGAATCCCCGGGGGAGTCCGCGGCGAGACCCGGGCCGTCCCGGAAAAAAGGAGCGAAACTGGTCAGGACCCCTTGCGCTTCAGGAGCCCCTTCAAACGTTCGAGTTCCTTGCGCAAGGCCTCCTGCTTCTGCTCGAGTTCGCGGAGTTTCTCGAGAATCTCCGGCTGTTCCCCGCCGATCCGCCCGCCCTCGCGCCCCTTCGGGCCTTCGTTCTTCCGTGCGGAGCGAGCAGCCTTCGCCTTCGCGGAAGGGCGCGGAGGCCTCTTTCGGTTTGGAAGCCGTCTCGGAGACTTCGCCGGGGAAGCTTTTCTCCCCTTCCCTGGCGCCCGGATCGGAGCCCTCCCGCCGACCGGCTTCTTCGAAGGGATCCCGAGCCACCGGCTGATCCGGTTCGCGAGAAGCGGGGGCGGGAGATAGCCGGTGAAACGCCCGAGGACCCTCCCTCCGGGCGCCTGGAGGACGACGTGCGGAATCCCGCTGACCCCGAACTCGTCGGCCAACCGTTCCTGTTTGTCGACGTCGATCCTCACCGGAACGACCTTCTGGAGAAGCCGGCGCACCTCCGGGGCCTCGAAGCTCCGTTCGAGGCGCTTGCAGGGCGCGCACCAGTCGGCCCGGAAATCGAGGAGGAGGGGTCTCCCGCTTCGAGCGGAGAGGTCCTCGGCCTTCCGGTAATCCGTCAACCACCGGACCCGATCCGATGCGGTCGCCGCCGGTGGCACGATCCCTCCCGGCTTCGGCGCCCTTCCCCCGAGAAAGGCCTGGATCTCGAGGGTCTTCCCTCCCCTGCGGACCTCGAGGGCGAGCGGACGCCCGGCCCCGGTCCGCCGGATCAGGCTCACGAGGTCATCGAGATCGCGCGCGGGAATTCCGCCCGCGGAGAGGACGACGTCCCCCTTTTTCAGACCGGCCTTCGCGGCCGCTCCCCCCGGTTCGACGCGATCGATCCAGATCCGGCCTCCTTCCTCCTGCGCGAGTTCGACACCGAGGACCCCGGGCACCCTCGCCTGCGGCCGGTTTCCGACCGCCTTTGCGGTTTTCCGTCCCTTCTTCCCGGAAACCCTTCCGTTCCCCGACGCGTTCTTCCGTTCGGGTCGCGCGCTCAGGACGAGGGCGAGATCGAAGCGCTTCCCGGATCGCTCGATACCGAGCCGCACCTTCGCCCCGGCCTTCTTCGCAGCGATCCAGTCGAAAAGCTGTTCGGAGTTCCGGAGCTTCTTCCCGTCCGCGGCGATGATCAGGTCGCCGATCTTCAATCCCCCCTTCGCGGCGGGGGACCCCGGAAGGACCTCGACGATCCGCGGGAGCCCGCTCCTCCCCTCGGAAATCGAGATTCCGAGGAACCCTCCCTCCTGGGCTGCGAGCGGAAGAACGAGGAGGAACATCGGGAGAAGGACGTTCAGGGCTCTGGCGTTCATCGAAACCTCCAGGATGATTCGAGCGGCGGCCATTGTGAACCGCCGGGCGCGGACTGGGAAGACGGGGCGGGGACCGAAAGCCTCCCGGGCGCGATCCCCCGCCCTCCCGCGGATCCCGCTCGCGCAAAGGTCACGGGAGGGAATCCGCCCCCTTCCTCGGGGATACGAGCGGGCGGCGCTGGGTTTCAGTTCCCCTTCTTCCGTGCTGCTTTCAGATACCCGAGACCGAATCCCTCTTCCTCATTCCCGAAGACCGCATCAAGGCTGTCCGGAATGGCCTCGAGACTCTCGTTGACATCGAGGGCTTCCGCCGCGGCCACGAGGGACTCCTCGGCCGACATCCCTTCCGCGTCCTCGAACAGGGACTCCGGACCCCCGGGAGGCTCGAGAATCCCCTCACAGGCGAAACGGACGAGCATCATCCCGAGATTGAAATCGTCGAGACCGACCGCGGCCTGAATCGTCCGAAAGGACTTCTTCCCGTCCAGCAGGGAGAGGACTTTGATCTCGATCGCGTCGAGGCACATTTCCGCGATCCTTGCGAAGAGATCCGGGGACGGCACGATCTCCTGATCCATGTCGGGGAAGACCCTCTGGATCCTTTTCCAGTCATCGATCCTCTTGTGCCCCTCGAGCAGGAGGGGCATGACCGGAAGACCCGCGTCGAACTTGGTCACGAAGTCGGGCAGCTCGGCCTGCGCGGTGTAACGGAACGCGCAGTCCTTCGTGTCCTGGAGAAAATCGTAGACCCATTCCGCGCCGGTCGTCCTGAGCTGCGTCTTGATCTCTCCCTCCTTCAGGAAGCCCTGCTCCAAGAGCGAGAGGAGGATCGGTCTCCCCTCGACCGTCCGGGCCTCGTTCACGATTTCGTGCAGGTCCTTCGGGATCTCCCGCCATTTCGTCTGCCCCTGACCGTGGATCAGTCTCTGCTTGAGCCGGTGCGGATCGATGAAGGCGACCGAACCGTTCCGCATCCAGAGATCCAGGCGGTCCTTCTGGTCCTCGAGAAGGAGAACCCCCGAATGCTTTCCGGCGCTCAGGAGCTGGAGAAGTTCTTCCAGGGTGATGAAAGCGGATCTTCCGGCGAAGTCGAAATCGGGAACCGCCTCCTCCGTCAGGACCTTGTCCACGACTCGTCCGAAATCCGCTATCGCCGCCGCGGAAAGGACGCCGCCGAGAAGGAACTCGGCGGCTTTCATCGGGTCGCGGTCGAAGCGAGCCCGGTCGAAGAACTCCGCATATCCCTTGCGAAGTCGCGAGAAGAGGACTTCGGCCATCAGGTCCCGGGTCTCGCCGGGAGTGGCCTCGAAGCGGACCTTCCTCCTGAAGAGGTCCCGAACCCGATCCATCAGGTGGAGATAGTCCTTCTCCGCCTCCTCCCGCTTTCCGGTGACCATGGCCTGTACGGTCTCGAGGATCTGGACCGAGAGGTCGACGACGCGGGCGGCCTTCGCGTCCACGCTCATGCCCCCCCCTTCGGTCATCGCTCCTCCGTTCCCCGCCCCCGGCGCCGGGGACCCCCTTCCCCGGACGGCCGTTCCGGCGGCCCCGCTTGCGGCCCGAGGCCCTCGGCTCTATTCCATCGGCCGACCCGTAGGGGTTCCTTGACCGGGGGAAGGCGGGGAAGATCCCCCTCTTAGAGGTCTCCTCGTGCGGAAGAGGACCGTCCGGACGGCAGGAACCGATGGCAAGGAAGAAAGCGCGCAGAACCATGGATCGAGCAGTCCTCCTCCTCGCGGGTCTGACGGCGGTCCATCTCGGACTTTTTCTCTTCGGCACCCTCCCCCGGCCCTTCGTCGAAACCTGGTTCGCCGGGCGGATCACCCCGTTCCTTCGCTACGTCTTCTCCGCACCTCTTTCACTTCTCCCGGTCTCCCTGTCCCAGGTCCTGCTCCTCCTTCTCGCAGCCGCGGGGACCTGGCTCCTGTTCCGCGCATGCACGGGGAGGCCTCCCCAGGACACGATCCGGAAGCTCGTCCTCCTCGCCACCCTCCTCTGCAACCTCTATCTGGCGGGCTTCGGTTGGCTCTACCACAGCCCCCCTCTCCGCGAACGGCTCGGGTGGAAGGATCCCGAGAAACCCGTCGAGGCCTTCGAGAGGACCGCCCTCCGACTCGCGGAGGAAGCGGCGCGTCTCCGCTGCCCTCCCCCCCCGGATTCGGAGGGGACCTTCTTCCCGGATCTCCGCCCGGCCCTGGTCTCCGCCCTCGGATCGGTGGGCGCTAAAGGAATCCCTCCTTTCCGGCTCAAGCCCGCCCTGCCCCGAGGCTTCCTCCTCCGGCTCCGGACCTCCGGGGTCTTCTCCCCCTTCACGCAGGAAGCCCATTACGATCCGGGGCTCAGCCCATTCGACCTCCCCTTCGTCGCGGCCCACGAGGCCGCGCACCTCGCGGGTTTCGCCCCCGAGCAGGAAGCGGACTTCCTCGCTTGGCTCGCGACCCGGAGATCGACCGACCGCTTCGTCCGATACAGCGGAACCCTCGCGGCCCTCTCGAAGTTCGAGCGTTCCGCCTCCGCGACCCTGGTCGAAACCATGCGCAAGCGCGCCGGACCGGGGGTTCTCGAGGACCGCAGGCTCGCGGCGGAGGCCTTCCGGCGATACGAATGGAAAGCGATGGCCCGGATCTCCCGCCGGATTTACGACAGGATGCTCAAGGCCCAAGGGGTCGAGGAG
>JALUUL010000044.1 GCA_027021385.1 Planctomycetota bacterium
GGACTCCCCCCCTTCCCGGATCTCCCCCGCGGAGGCTCCCGATGCACGCAGTCCTCCCCCTCCTCCTAGCACTCACCCCCGCACCCCTTCCCGCTCCGGCCGCCCCCCTGGACGCGGGCTCGACATTTCTTCCCGCGAAGATTTCGCAGAATCCCGCCCGCCGGAACTCCGTCCCTCCCCCGAGAAGCCCCTCGAAAATCCCCCCCGCCGGGGCCGCCAGAAAACTCGACAGGGGTCTGGAGAAGTTCTCGGGACGGGTCGAGGTCTTCGTCCGGATGAAGGAGCAGCTCCTACCGGGGGCGGGGGACTACGAGGCCTTCACGAAGAAGCATGCCGGAGCTCGACGCCGGGAACTCCGGGCCTCGGTCCTCGAGGACCTCCACCGGTTCTCGGACCGTTCGTTCGCGAGGATCCGGGACCTCGTCCACGAACTCGAAAAAGGAGGGGATCTCCGGGGGCTGCGCCGCTACTTCGTCGTGAACGGCTTCGCGGCCCTCGCGAACGCAAAGGCCTGCCAAAAGCTCGCCGCGCACGAGGAGACGGCCTTCCTCTACCGGAAACCGCTTCCAGGACTTCCGAGCCTGACCTCGCTTCCCCCGCGGGGAGTCCGTCCCCCGTCACGGAAGGCGGCGAAGGCCAGGCGGGCCCTGTTCGAAGCGACCCTGGAACGGCTCGCGGAGGAAGCCCCCCCCTTCGATCCGGCTCGGGTCGAAGCGACCTGGAATCTCTCGCGCCTGAAGGTTCCCGAGGCTTGGAAGCGGGGGTTCCACGGACAGGGAGTCGTCATCGCCCTCCTCGACTCGGGTCTCCTCCCCACCGCCCCCCTCACGCGCGCCCTCTGGCGCAACATAGAAGAGGAGTTGAACGGCGAGGACGACGACGGAAACGGCTACGTCGATGACCTGTTCGGCTGGAACTTCGCCGAGGATTCGAACTTCGTGCTCGGCGACGACCCGAGGCGCATCCTCTCCCATGGAACGGCCTGCGCCGGCATCCTCGCCTCCCGGCCCGTCGAGACCGGGGGCCGGATCCTCGCTCCGGGCGTCGCCCCCGGGGCGCGCCTGATGGTCCTGCGGGGCATGGGAAGGATGCAGGCCTACGAATACGCCCTCGAGAAAGGGGCCGACGTGATCTCGATGAGCTACATGTGGGTCCGCCTTCCCCTCGGGAACTGGCGCGGGCTCTACCGTCTCGCCCACGAGCACATGGCGGCCGCGGGCCTTGTACAGGTCGGGGGCGCCGGGAACTTCGGCAAGGGCGGGCGGAGGCCCGCCCCGCCGGGGAAGCAGATCGCCCTTCCGAAAGACATCCCCTGCGTCCTGGCCGCGGCCGGAATCCTGAAGGACGGCACGAAGGCGCCGGCATCGAGCGAGGGCCCCTGCACCTGGGACGACGTCGTGTTCTACGGGGACTACGACGAGGCGCACCCCCTGCAGAAGCCCGACGTCACGGCCTTCTTCACGGGCTATCCGGTCTGGGTCCCAGTCCGGAGGAAGATCCTCCGCAGGGTCCGTTGGTCCGTCGTCTGGAAGGGAGAGGACGGCATGGGCCTCGTCATCGGTCCCGCCGGCAACTCCTTCTCCGGTCCCCAGACCGGCGGGGTCGTCGCGCTGATGCTCTCGGCGAACCCGGACCTCCCGGTCTGGGAAGTCCAGGCGCGCCTGCGGGCCTCCGCCGTCGATCTCGGACCGAAGGGATGGGACCCGACTTTCGGAGCGGGGCTCCTCGACGCGGACAAGGCCTGCAAACTCGCCCTCGACTACGGCCGGGACGGGGGGCGCTGAACCTCGGGGAGGCCCGGTGCTCGTTCGGTTCTGCCTCTACGGCTTCCTGAAGAACCAGCGCTTCTACGAACCCTTCCTGCTCCTCTCCTTCCTCGAACGCGGCCTCTCCTTCTTCGAGATCGGCCTCCTCCTCGGGCTCAGGGAGATCGCAACGAACCTGTTCGAGATCCCCACCGGGGTTCTCGCCGACCGCTGGGGGCGGAGGAGAGCGCTCATCCTCTCCTTCCTCGCCTACATCGCGAGCTTCCTCCTCCTGGGTTCGGCCCGCGGCTTCCCGCTCCTCCTTCCGGCGATGTGCCTCTACTCCCTCGGAGACGCGCTGCGCACCGGAACGCACAAGGCGATGATCTTCGCCTGGCTCGACAACGAGGGAAGGAGCGGCGACCAGACGAGGGTCTACGGAATCACGAGATCCTGGAGCAAGTTCGGCTCCGCCGTCTCCGTCGTCCTCGGCACCGCCCTCGTCCTCGGGAGCGGGGAATACGCAATCGCCTTCGATCTGGCCGTCTTCCCCTATCTCGCGAATCTCGTAAACCTGAGCGGGTATCCCGCCTTCCTGGACGGGCGGTCTCCCCGAAGGCCGCCGGCCTTTCCGGGCCTTGCCGCCCTTTTCCGCGGAAGCCTCGAGTCCCTCGCGGAGACCTGGAAGAACGTGGACCTCCGCCGTCCCCTCTGCGAAGGGATGGCCTTCGGAGGCCTGTTCCTGGCCTCTAAGGACTACTTACAGAACCTCCTCGCGGGGCTGGCCGGAGGACTTCCGGCGTCCTGGATCCCTCTCGAGTCGGCCCGGGGGAGGAGCGTGCTCGTCATCGGGCTCGGCTACTTCGTCCTGCATCTCGCCTCGGGATTCGCGAGCCGGAAGGCCCACCGCCTCGTCGAGGCCGCCGGCGGAGAAGAAGCCGCCTCCCGGAAGGTCTGGACCTTCGCAGCCCTCCTCTACGCGGGCCTCGCCCTCGGAGAGGGTGCGTCCCTCCCCCTTCTCTCGGTGCTGGCCTTCCTCGCCCTGCACCTCTGCCAGAACCTCTGGCGTCCGATCCTCGTCGGCCGCCTCGGGCTATCGTCCCCGGCGGGCCGCCGGGCGACGATCCTCTCGATTGAGAGCCAGGCCCGCAGAATCGCCGCCTTCATGATCGCCCCCCTCCTAGGCTGGGCCGTAGGGCTCGGTGCCACCGGGACCTCGCTCGGAGCCTTCCTTCCCTTGGGCCTCCTCGGGCTCGTCCCCTCCCTGTTCTTCGCTCTCCGCTCCTCGGGGTCGCGTTGACGATTGCGAAGCGTTCATGATAGTCTTCCCCGGTCGGGACGCATGACTCATCTCCGACCCTCGATGCACTCCCGTCCTTCCCCTCTCTAGTCCTCGTTCAGAGCCCTTCGTGTTCCTGAACGCCTTCCCCTCGGTCTCATAAAAGAACGTCTCGCATGAATCCCCAACTCTCACCTCGTTCGTTCGGGAGAACGGCCGGAATCGGCGCCCTCGCCTATTTACTCCTGCTCCTCCTTCTTCCCGTCTCCTGCTTCAAGTCCTCGAGCGGCTCCCCGACCCCGGGCGGGGGAGGGGGGACGAGCCTCCCCTCCTACGCCTTGGACATCAAGGCGAGCCGGCTCTCCGCCCCGGCGGGCACGCCGATCACCTTCGAACTCGTCACGAGCCGCCCGAATGTCTCCTTCCGGAGCGTCTCCTGGGACGTCGGAGGCCCGGCCCCCCTGAGCGGAAGGAAGATCACGCACACCTTCCGGAGCCCGGGGCTCTATCGGGTCGAGGCCCAGGCCGAATCCACCTCCGGGGAGAAGACCGAGGCGGGGATCGGCATTCGGATCTTCGATTCGAAAGGGAAGTTGACCGATGCACTCGGAAACCCGATCTCCCGCCTCCCCGGCGACGTGGACGGCAATGGAAAGCTGAATCTCTCCGACGCCCGGAAGACCCTCGCCCACGCGCGTAAGCTCCGCGAGATCTCCGATCCCGCGGGCATCGAGGCCGCCGACATCGACGGGGACGGAAGAATCACCGGCGAGGACGCCCGCTGGATCTCGAACGCGGTCGCCCGCGGGACGGATGTGCCGACCCTCCTTTCCGCCTCCGAGGCCTCGCCGGGGACCTTCCTCACGATGGCGACCCCGAAGCTCAAGGACTCGACGGGCCGCTTCACCGTCAAGATCGGTTCGGCCGCGCCCTACGAGCCCTATCGCCCCCGCCTCGGTCTCGCGAACTTCCACGTGCCCCTCGATGTTTTCGGGGTCGGGAAATGGAAGAGCTTCAAGAAGCAGACCGTGACGGTGACCCTTCTCAGGGATGGGAAGGCGGTCGAGTCCTTCCCCCTCCTCATCGTCCCCGCGAAGGCGAGCAACCTGACCTTCGATCAGGCGATCCGGACCCTCCTGGACCGCGCCGGGACCCTGCTGAAGGACCTGAAGGGAAGTACCGGGACCTACGTCGCCCAGATCGGGTTGAAGGACCCGGACACCGCGAACCTCCTCTCCGCCTTCATTGGGATGGTCGAGGAGGAGATTCAAAATGCGCGGACGAACATCCTCAAGTGGCTCCCAAAACTCGACCAGGCCACGAAGGAGCAACTGCAATACATCATCGAAGCGAACGGTCTCGCCGACGCACTCGCCGCGACCGTTCCCAGCGGAAACGGCCCGCAGGGTCTCGACGGGGACACATTCCTGACGATCCTCTGCAGTCTCGACAAGGTGAAGGGGGTCCTGGACACGATCGACAAGTGGACCTCGATCCTCTGCGCCGCGATCGATCTCGGCGCCCTGATCCCCTCACCGGTCCAGCCGGTCCTCGCGGCCTTCGGAGTGGCCTGCAAGGCCCTCGCCATCGCGAAGACCGTCACCGACCTCATCTCGGACTTCTTCCCGAGGCTCCTCGACACCCTCGACGTCGTCCCCTCTCCCGCCCTGATCAAGAACGGGCAGAGTTCGATCCTCAAGGTCTACATCAAGATCAGCATCGCGGCGGGCATCTGCGGCGGAGGCGCGAAGAAGTTCGAGGACAAGCTCGTCGACCGCCTGCTGAAGATCCTTCTCAAGGCTCCGTCCGTCAAAACGGCCTTCCGCATCCTGAAGAAGTTCCCCCTGAAGAAGCGCAAGGAGATCCGGAAGAAGGTTCTCGACAAGGTCCGGGCCCTCTTCGAGGCCCTCGCAAAGAAGGTCATCTCACTCATCGGCATCGACAAGAAGCTCGACAAGCTTCGAGACACGATCTGTGGCCTGGGGAAAGCCCTCAACAACCGCCTCCTGGTGAACGCCAAGGGACGCCTGATCGGACCCCTGCCCTCGAGGGCCGGGACCCTCACCTTCTTGGCCGACAAGTCCGCGATGTTCAACTCGGACGCGAACTTCGAAGGCAAGGCGAACTTCATCGGAAGACTGAACGAATGCAAGAAGAAGGCCAAGGGCGACACCGTCGTCACCGTGACGAAGGGCACGAAGAACGTGACCTTCTGCATCGGGGACAACGGCAGCCTCTTGGACGACATCTTCGAACTCCGCGTCGACGGGAAGACGGTCCTGACGAGCAGCAAACCGGTCCGGAGGATCTGCAAAACCCTGAATATGACCTTCGGTCTCCACAAGGTGCAGATGTACGGGCGGGCCGCGCCCGACCGCATCGGGACCTATTTCCTCTCGATCTCGGGAGCGATCGTCAAGTCGGGTCCGCCCCTCAGCGGATCGAACCTGACCGCCGGACGCCTGTTCACCTGGATCGTCGAAGTCAAATGAACACGAAGGAGACGCGAATCATGAAGAAGAACACGAAGATCCTCTCCGCGCTCCTCGGAGCGTTCCTCCTGTCCACGGGAAGCCTCGCCGCCCAGTTCCCCGGGGACGTCTATTTCGTCAAGCCCTCGGTCTCGGTCAAGCCGGGCGGGACCGCGCGCCTCGACATCCAGACCTTCCTGGGCACGAACTCCCTCGGGGCCTTCCACATCGAGATCCTCTTCGCTTCCGCGCAGCTCGATGTCGTGAAGGTCGTGGTGAACCCCGACTTCGCCGACGTGGCGGAGGCCGTCGTCCTTCCGGACAAGATCTCGATCGTCGGCTTGAACGGGCGCTCCCTCAAGGAGCCGATCGGCACGGTCGACCTCGCGACCCTCTACCTCAAGCCGAAGATCCCCGCAGGCAAGCGCGCGAACCTCCTTATCGGGGTTCCCGACATGCTGGACGCGGCGGGGGCGTTGATCACCCGCAGGCGCGGACTCCGGGGGTCGATCCTCGTCGCGAGCCCCGCCCCGAGTTCCGCCGGAGGAGGGGACGGGGCTGGTACCGAGATCCCCCGAAGAGTCGTCTACGGATGGACGCCCCTCGGGGAATCGCCCCCCCTCGCCCCGCTCGGGGGTTCCTTCATCCACTACGAACCCGTCCGCTTCGAGGGGCGCTGGATCGCGATGCCGGTCCGGATCGACCTCATCGATCCGCGGCTCCTCGGCCTGGACCTCCCCGGCGGCGCGCGTTAGCCGCCCGGGGGCCTGCCTCCTTCTTCCTTCCGCCTCCCGCCTCCCCCGGAGGGCTCCCGCCTTCCGGAGGACGGAGGAGCCCCAGCTCGACGAGTCTTTCGCAAAGGGTGCGTAGATCGGGATCCAACTCCGGGAAGGCCCCGAGCAGGCTTTCGAACTCCCTCTCGTTCCCCTGTTCGAAGGCCTCGAGCAGACGGGCGAGGAGGTTCTCGAGGAGCACGCGGTCCACATTCATCGAAGGGCACCCGCTTCCCCGATCCCGGAATCGGGATACGATTCCTTCCGTGGAGTCGAACGAACGGGAGACGGTCGAGCGGGCCAGCCGGGGGGATGAGCAGGCTCTCTCCGACCTCCTCGCCCGCCATCTACCGATGTTGGAGGCCTACTTCCGTTTGAAGACGGGCCCGGCCCTCCTCGCCCATGAAAGTGTCTCCGACCTCGTCCAGTCAGTATGCCTCGACGTCCTCTCCGAACTCGGGGGCTTCGAGTATCGGGGGGAGGCGGAGTTCCGGGCCTGGCTCGTGAAACACGCGCGGAGCAAGCTCTCCGAGCGTTGGAGATACTGGCAGAGGGCCAAGCGGGCCCAGGATCGGGTCCGCTTCGCCTCCGATCGGAGTTCGGGGGCCTCGCTGGAGGAACTCCTCGCCTGCTTCCTGACCCCGAGCCGCAACGCGATCGGCAAGGAGGAACTGCATCGCCTCGAGACGGCTCTCGAACGCCTCCCGGAGGAAATGCGGGAAGCCATCCTCCTGCGGCGGATCGTCTCCCTCCCTTACACGGAGATCGCGAAGATCCTCGGCAAGAACGAGGGCGCGGTCCGCAACCTCGTCTACCGGGGAACGGCCCGGGTCGCCCTCCAACTCGACCCTTCCCCTCCCGAGGAGGAGAGATCGCCTCCTCCGGACTCGGGAAGCTGAGCCTCTTCGCTCCGGATTCCAAACCCGATCCCTCCCTTCCATCCGCTTCCCTACACGGAATCCCGTGCCGACCGCCGAAGCACCGGTCGAAGGCGATCGATCCGGAATCTTCTCGGAGAGGGAGTCGGATTCGACAGGACCCTCAGGGAAGGTCCGGAACCTGGATTCCGTCACCAGAATCCAGGAAGCATTCCCCACTCCCTTCCGGAAGCCGGCCGTCGGGAAGCCTGTGAAGCCTCCCTGGAGACCCCTTCAGCCCGCTTCGGTCTCGGGACGCCGACCCTGGAGACGAAGAACCATCCGGAGGATCGAGGCGGCCGTTGCGACGAGGAGGAAGCCCCCGAGCCGCAGTAAGAGGTCTGAGGTCGAAAGGATCCCCGCCGAGAGGACGAGGAGGGCGGCCAGATGCAGGCGGAAACCGAATTCGGGAATCGAAGCCGGAAGCAGGCGGTTCATCGAAGGGACCGGATGCAGCCCGACGAGGGGGGAAAAGCGATGGAACCAGTAGAGGAAGGGAAGGATCCTCGAAAGCATGCCGTGCACGCAGAGGCCGGCCCAACCGAAGAGCGCGAGGAAGACGAAGAGGAGAACGTATCGCGGCTCCCCCCCGAGGAAGGCGAGAACCCCCGCCGGCGGAAGCAGGAAGGCCGTCCGGAGCCCGGCCTGCCAGAAACGGAGGGAGATCTCCACCTTCCGGCGCTTCCGGGTCTTCAGGGAGGCCAGAATCCAGGTAGGTTGCAGGACCCAGACCGCCAGGGCCGCCGGAGCCGCAGCCAGAAAGGCCGCGAGGCGCAAGGTCCCGGGGCGCGGATGATCGAAGCCCCAGGCAAGGAGGATGAGCGGGACGAGGGGCGCGAGCCCGGCGGCCGTGAGCGCGAGCACCATCCATCTCCGTCCGTTCGGGACCTCGTCACAGAGATAGAACATCGGGACGACCTGCCAGGAGACCGCGCAGATCAATCCGCCGACCCAACCGAGAAGGGCTAGGCTTGCGTGGATCTGGATGAAGCTCGCTCGATCCCCCGGGAAGACGCCCGAACCGAAGCCATGGGACATCAACCCTCCGAGCAACAGGACCGCGAGGAAGCAGAGGAGGCTCAAGCGCATGCCGGTCACGGTCGGATTCCAGGCCGGACTCCGCAGGAGCGCCGTTCCGACGAGCAGGACGAAGAGGAAGGCCCCCGCCGTCAGAAGGGAAAAGGCCGTGAAGAAAGGGGACGGAGTCCCGGCGAGGCCTCCGGACAGGAGGAGGAGCAGGCCCGCCGCGAGTATGCCGAGCACGAGGACCGCGAACCGGACCCGCGGGACCGGCTCGCCCGCGACGACCGGGGTCATCTGAAAAAGCGCCCCCATCATCACATGTCCGAGGAATCCGACCGTGAGGAGATGGGTGAGGACGAGGGTCGAAGGATCCCACGGCAGGGTGGCCGCCTTCCCTCCGAGAATGGCGAGGAGGAGGCCGGCGCAGGCGAGGAACGAGGCCCCTGCCGTGAAGAAGGCGACCGGCAGGATCAGGGGGGGTGCCTGCTCGAGACGCAGCCCCTCGGTCTGCGGCAGGCTCATGCCCCCGCCTCCTGCGGCCGGACCGCGTGCAGGAAGACCCTCCCCTCGCCCAGGTCGAGGCAGGCGTGCCGGATCCCCCGCTCGTCGAGGCGGGGGAAGAGGAGGTTCGGCCTCCGGGGAAGCCGGGCGCAGAGGACGGCGCCTGGGCCGCCCTCCTGGAGGGCCGTGAGGATCCGAACCATCGGTTCGGGGGGTTCGAGCCCGCGGAGGTCCAGGACCTCGGGGGCCTCGGGCCCCCGGATCACGAGGAGGAAGCCCTCCTCCCCTTCCTCGGCCGCGAAGCGCAGACCCTCGATCTCCAGCCATCGCCTCAGGGGCGCGGGGTCGAAGGGCACCTCGAGCAGAAGGAGCCCCTCCGGGGCCAGGGCGCGCAGGCGCGCCCGGATCGAGTCGAAGGGGTCGACCCCGCGCTCGAGATCCTCCCGGGCATCGAAGGCCAGCAGGACCTCGGTTCCGGCGCGGTCCTCCCGCCCTTCCCCCCCGGCGGTCCCCACCTTCTCCTTGAAGATCCCCCGTTCGAAACCGGCGAAGAAGCAGGAAAGGGCCCGGTCCATCCCCGCCTCCAGGCCCCCGCCTCCGTCCTCGAGGAGCCAGGAGAGAATCGTTCCCTGCACGATCGAGAGCAGGGCGGTTCCGCCCAGCTCCGCGGAGGAGGGCTTCTCCCGTGCGAGAAGGGCGGAGAACAGGGAGCGCTGCATCGAGGTCAGGCTCCGGATTCCGCGACGGAAGGCGGGGAGCCGGTCCCCGGGTCCAGACCGGGAGAGATCGTCGAAGAGCAGCCTCGGGATCCCCGGATGTTCGCGGACGAGGGCGCAGATCCCGGCGACGAGGCTCCGGACCGCCTCCCGCGCGTCCGGTTCGGAGAGGACCCTCTCCGCGACATCTCCGAGGCGTTCCCGGACGAGTTCCAGGATTCCGCAGAGGACCTCCTCCCGCGAACGAAAGTGCCGGAACAGGGCGGGCTGGCTGACCCCGACCCGCTCCGCGACCCCGCGGGTCGTGACCCGGGCCGGGGCCCCCTCGTCGCAGAGGGCGAGGGCGGCCGCGAGGATCTCTTTTCGGCGGTCGGAACGCGATTTCCGGGAAGGGCTTGCCATGATGTTATCGCCCGATAACGTACCGCCCTGCCAGAAAGGAATCCAGATGGACGGAACGACGCTGACGCAGTTCTTCGCCGGGGACCACCGGGAGGCCGACGCCTCCTGGGCCGCCGTCGAGCAGGCCGTCGAGACCGGGGACCGGGAGGCGGCGGCCGGGGCCTTCGAGACCTACAAGAAACGCATGCTCCGCCACTTCGCGATGGAGGAAGAAGTGCTCTTCCCCGCCTTCGAGGAGGAGACCGGCATGCGCTCTGGCCCGACCGAGGTCATGCGGAGGGAGCACGAACAGATGAAAGGCTTGCTCGCGCAGATGGAGGACCTCTGCGCGAAGGGGGACCTCGAGGAACTCCTGAACCTCGGCGACACCCAGTTGATGCTGGTCCAGCAACACAACCAGAAGGAGGAGACGATCCTCTATCCGATGGCCGAGGGAAGCCTGGCCGGAGCCTGGTCCGAACTCCTGGGGCGCCTCGAGTCCTATTGAGATCCCCGCGGTCGTCTGGTGAAGGCGCACAGGGTCCGGATCGCGGCCGGCAGTCCTCCCCCGGGGCCGACCCTGCCGGCGGCGCGGACGACCCCGAAGGGGTCGACGAAGAGGAGCCAGGGGCGCTTCTCCAAGGGCGGAATGGTGACGGCGCGGGTCCGCAGCGGCGCCTTCCTCCCGAAGAAGGCCCGGTGCTCGGATTCGATCGCGAGGCGGGCCTCCTCCTCGAGGGAAGCCGGAACGAAGAACACGAGATCCTGGGGGAAGCGCAAGAGGTCCCCGCGAAGAGCCTGAACCGCCTTGCGGAGCTGGCGGTAGAGGAGCATCGGGGGGGCGGGCTTCTCGAGGGACGGATCCTTCTCCCGCTTCCGCACGCCCTTTTCCGGAAGGAGGCAGACCACCGTTCCCTGCTTTCCCGGAACGAGGCCCCGGCAGGGAAGCCCGAGGACCCCGGCGAGGACCGAAGGCCCCGCGCCCTTCCCGCCGAGGTCGAGCCCGAAGGCCTCCCGGGGCAGGGGCGGGGCCTCCCTCCCTGCATCGAGGCGCTGGACGGTCGGCTCCTGGAGGCGGACCGCGCCCTGGGACATCGCCAGCCCGATCGTCCCCTCGAGCGGACGCAGGTCCGGAGTCGTGTAGGAGAGGATGTGCTTCCCCTCGACGTAGACCCGGGCCGTCGGGCCGTGGATCCGGACCTCGAGCCGGAAGAACGACGACGGTTTCTCGAAGCGGAAACGAGTGCGGGGCCGTCCCCCCGGCAGCGGTCCCTCCCGATCCCAGAGCCCCCTCAGGGAGAAGGAGCAGGCCTTCGTCTTCCCCGGTTCGTCCTTCCGGCCCACCGAATAGAGGAAATCACCGGCGGAGAAGTAGAGACGAAGGTTCCGGTCCCGGCGTTCGTTCCCCAGGATCAGGGCGCCGGAGACGAAGGAGGTCGTGAAGTGCACGGTGGTCTCGAAGCGGTAGCTTCCCGGGGCCTGCCATTCGGCCGAGCGGACGAAGGCGTGACGCTGGTGCGCGCGCCGGTCGAGGGTGCCGGTCGCGTCCCTCGGCCGGAACCTGCCGACGTGCAAGTCCCCGCCCGGGGTCACGTACCAGAGTCCGCGTACGCGGCGTTCCTCGTAGCCCGAGAGGCCGTCCTCGACCCAGCCGTGGAGCCCGAGGTGGTGCGGGAGCCCCCTCGGGTCGAGAGGCACCGGTTCTTCTTCCAGCGGACCGGTCTTCGCGCCGGTCGCGCGACGGAGCCTACGCGCATCCCCGCGAAGCCTCGCCGCACTCGAGGCGAGCCCGAGCGAAGCCAGGCTCTCCGCCGTCCGGTCCAGGGAGCGCAGGTACGCGGTCAGGCGCGGCAGCCGGTCGAAGAGGGGGAAGCGGCCCCTCGGCTCCGAACCGAGACCGCGCCGCGCGCGCTCCTTCTCGAGGACCCAGGCCGCGCCGGACCGACCGAGACGGCGCAACAGCCCCGGAAGCGCCTCGGCCCCCTCCGCCCTCCACCCGTCGACGGCGAGGGCCCAGCAGAAGGCCTCCGCCGCGGCTTCGAGCTTCCCCGCGGCGAGCAGGAGTTTCCCCGCAAGGGCGGCCTGCCGGTCCCCAAACCAGGGTTCGGCGCGGTTCCGCGTCCAGGTCCAGGTCGGGCGATCCTCGATGCGCGCGTTCCTGCGCGAGGGAGCGAGCCGGAGCACGTAGCGTGCGATCCAGGGGACCTTTTCCCCCCAGCAGTGCCGGTAGCACCCGACGAGGAAGGAGCGCCAGAGCTTGAGGAACTCCTTCTTCCCGTCGGGCCTCCCGCCCTCCCCGTCCGCGAAGGTCGCAAGGAAGGCCTTGAAGGGTTCCTTCTTCCTCGCGGGCCGCGCACGCAGGAACCCTCCTAGCTTCCTCGCGAAGACGGCCTTCCCGTCGATCTCCCAAGTATTCAGGAATGTGTAGAGCGCATAGCCGGCGGAGTAGTTGTCCCGGTAATCCTCGATCGTCCCCTCGATCAGTTTACGGAACTTGGCTTCCCCTCCGTAGCCCTTGATGAACGGGGTCTGCACCTTCCAGGGATTCAGATACCGGGGCTCGAAATCCCCGTCCTCGATCGGGCCGTAGGCGGCGGCGGTGTAGACGGCCCTCCCCTCCGCCAACCAGGCGGGCAGGGCCGGATGGATCGCCCCATCGAAGCGGTGCGTCAGCTCATGCGTCAGGGAGCGCCCCAGGCCGGCAATGCTTCCCCATGAGAAGCGCAGCACCGTGCGGTCCCCGGCTTGGAATCCACCGACCCACCAAAACGGAGCGTCCTCCGATTCGAGGTCGGCCGCCTCGGGTACGATCCGCACGGTCCCCCTCCTCGACTTGAACGGATCCCTTCCGAACCAGCGGGCCAGCCGTGTATGGTGCTTTTCGATCGTGCGCACCGTACCGAGCAAGGTCTCGAAGCCGCAGATCGTCTCGATGCGGTAGAGGCCTCCCGGGCTCACCGCGACTCCCGGGTTCGACCAGTCCGCGTGGGATTCGGTGAAAGCTCTCCGTTCAGTGGGGTCGAGGGCGGCGAGGGGTTCCTCGGTCCAGGGTTCGCCGATCCTCGCCGCCAGGGCGCGGCGCAGGCGTTCGCGGGCCTCGCGCCCCGCTTTCGCGAGCGCTTCCATCCTCGGAGGCTTCGGACCCTTCAGGAACTTGAACCCGGCCTGGGCGGCGAACCCGGCCAGGCGGAGCGCGGCCTGCAGGCGCAGGTCCCGTCCGGTCGTCGCCGCCCCCTTCCCCCCTCCGCCGGCGAGGGCGCGCAGGGGATCGAGGACTTTCGCGTAGGCCGGACGGTGGTTCTCCATCAACTCGCGGAACTTCGGCCCGTAGTACCGCCTGAGGGCCGGAGCGCCGTCGAAGAGGATCTCCGCGAGATCCGCCGAGAAGCGCAGGAGGAGTCCCCCGCCCGGGACCGCCTTCCCCTTCTTTGCGCATTTCACGGCGAAGCGGTGGAGTTCGCGTACGGCCGCGACCCGGGCCGCGGCCAGCGGGCGGGGATCGGCCTCGGCCTCCGGCCAGCCCTTCTTGAGTTCCCGGGGAAGCACGAACCTCCCCCGGGCATCCATCGCGGCGAGCACGAGGAGCCTCGACTCGAGCGTCCTCGCATCCGGATCCCTCTCCCTCCGGGCCGCCTCGACACGGAGCCGAATCCAGGAAGGGTCCTCGATTCCGTAGATCCCGGCGGCGCGCAGGTGCCGGAGGAAACCCTTTCCGCCCTCCTCGCGCAGGGCGCGTCGGGCCCGTTCCAGGCGGACTCGGAAGGCCTCCCCCATCGAAGGGGGGGCGGTTCCCTCGCGGACTCCGGGATCCGGGCCGGGCGGCACCTGCGCCCCCGCGAAGCCCCGCCCCAGGAACAGGCCCAGGACCAGGGGGACCGCGGGAAAACCCCGCCCGAGGGTCCGCCTCCAACCTGGTCCAGCCCGGGGATCCCCCTCAGGCCGGGACTGCGACGAAACACCGCTTCGCCGAACTGTCACCCGACTTCCCCATCTACTAAGATCCGGTCCTGTTGCCAACGGAAGGCAACAAAAACTGGAAAAGACCCCTCTCGAAGCACGAGGATTGAATCCGTTGCGACGCCCCCTCCATCCTCCCCGTTCCTTCGACATTCTCCGTCCCCTCGATCCCCTCACGGGAGGTAGGCCATGAACTTCGATTCCGGCTCGCGAAACCACGGCGCCGACACAGGCAAGCTGAACCTCATGAGTCTGTTTCCGGTTTTCGTCCTGGCGGCGGGAACCGCCGCCGGCATCGCGGGTTTCGCGTTCTGGATGGCCGCGATCAATGCCCCGCGCAAGAAAGCGATGGGACCGGGGGCCATGAACATGACGACCCCGGGAGTCGGTGAGAGCATAACCGCTGGAGGAGGAGGCACCGAGTCCTCCGCTCCTCGGATCCTGAACGGGAAGACTCTCTACCAGCAGAACTGCTCGGCCTGCCACGGCCCCGATCTCAAGGGGGTCGCGACCCCGGGGGCGATCCCGGTTCCCTCCCTCGGCAACCCCGACTTCCTTTCGGTCGCGAGCGACAACTACCTGCGCAAGCTGATCCATACGGGACGCAGCGGAACGGCGATGCCCGCCTGGGGGAAGGACCACGGAGGAGTGCTCGAGGACGATCAGATCGACGCCCTTGTCGCCTTCATCCGTTCGCACGAACCGAAGGGGCCCAGGCTCGAGGACATCTCGAGGGAAAAGGGGAATCCCCGGTTCGGGGCCGCTCTCTACCGCGGAAACTGTGCGATCTGCCACGGAACCCGCGGAGAGGGAGGGATCGGCACCGCCCTCAGATCCCCCGGATTCCTCGAACTCGCGAGCGACCGCAACATCGTCCACACGATCGTGAACGGCCGTCCGGACACGGGCATGCCGTCCTGGCGCAAGATGACCGCGCAGCAGGTCTCCGACATCCTGGCCTACCTCCGAAGCTGGCAGGGACCGAAGGTCGAGGTCTCCGAGGTCCGGGCCTACCTCGACTCCGGAAAGGCCAGTTCGAGGATGGGTGCGCGGATCTACCGCTCGAAATGCCAGGCCTGCCACGGCCGGAAGGCCGAAGGGGCGATCGGCCCCTCTCTCGTCCATGAGGAGTTCCTCGCGATCGTCGACGACGAATACCTGATCCGCGCGATCCGTGATGGGCGCCCGGGAACCGCAATGCCGACCTGGACGGAGTTCGGGGTCGAGGATCTCGGGGACCTCGTGGCCTTCCTGCGCAAGAAGGGAGGCAAGATCACCCGCCGCACCCCCCGGCCGCCGCAGGGCGGGGACGCGGTCCGCGGCAAGGACATCTACCGCTCGGCCTGCCTCTCCTGTCACGGCATGAAGGGAACCGGAGGCGTCGGCCCACAACTCGCGAACCCGGTCTTCCTCGAACAGGCGAGCGACGCCTTCCTAGCGGAGACGATCCGGGTCGGCCGGAACGGGACCGCGATGCGGGGCTTCCTCCGTCACGCCCGCAAGGGCGGTGCCGGAGGCATCGTCGACCTCGACGAGAAGCAGATCGCCGACGTCGTCGCCTACGTCCGTTCCTTCCAGAACGAGCCCCTCGACATGACCGCCATGCGCGCGGTGCTCGGGAACGCACACCGAGGCAAGGACATCTACGAAAAGACCGCAGGCTGCGCGCAGTGCCACGGCAAGTTCGGCGAAGGAGACGTCGGACCCGCGCTCGGGAATCCCTTCTTCCTCGAACAGGTCAGCGAGGGATTCCTGATCGGGACGATGGTGCTCGGGCGCAAGGGAACGGAGATGCGCAGCTTCGTGCGCGGCGGCATCTCCCGTCTCTCGGCGAGCGACCTGATGGACGTCGCCGCCTACGTCCGGACCCTCCCCTTCCACCTTCCCAAGGGCCCGAAAGGGTGGCGTCACCACAAGCCGACCGGACCGATCGAGGTCGGCAGGAAACTCTACGATTCCAACTGTATGGGTTGTCACGGCAAGGATGGAAAGGGCGGCTACGCGCCGACTCTGACCAATCCCGAATTCCTCTCCGCCGCCTCCGACGGTTTCCTCGTGGCGACGATCGCCCGGGGACGCCAGACGACGCAGATGAGGGGATTCGGTCCGGGGACGCCCGGTATCGCAACCCTGTCTGCAGACGAAATCCGCAGCATCATCGGATTCATCCGCAGCTTCCAGAAAGGGAGCCGCTGATCGTTCCGTCGTTCTTTTCCTTCCTTCTCCTTCCCAACCGTAACCCCAGACCGATCTTGATCGGGAGGTAGACATGGTCGACCGCAAGGCGAGCTTGAATCGCCGGAATTTTCTCGAACTCAGCAGCGCCACGGTGGCTGCCTGCTCACTGACGAAGGCTCTTCCCGGAGAGTTCGCAACCGCGAAGTTCAGCAAGGAAGAACTCGAGTCCCTCGTCAACGAACGGAAAGTCCTCCAGTCGCAGTGCCCCTACTGCGGCGTCGGGTGCGGGACCCTGATCCAGGTCGAGAACGACCGCATCGTCGGCGTAGCTCCCGACAAGCTCCATCCGACCAACAAGGGCGTGCAGTGCATCAAGGGCCTGAACGCCCAGGAACCGACCTACCGGGACAGGTTGACGAAGGTTCTGATCCGGAAGGACATCTCCGACCCGGCCAAGGGACACGTCTCCGCGACGAAGGGGCGCTTCGACGACGACGTCTTCCGCGAAGCCACCTATGAGGAGGCCGAGGAGCTGATCGCCGAACGCATCGCTTCCTACGTCAAGGAGTTCGGCGGGAACTGCGTCGGCCTGACCGGCTCGGGTCAGTTGACGATGGAGGCCCAGTGGATCGAGAACCTCCTGATGAAGGGCGTCATCGGCTCCAACTCGATCGAGGCGAACGCCCGGATGTGCATGACCTCGGCCGTGACGGGTTACTTCCACTCCTACGGATCCGACGCCCCCCCGACGTCCTATGAGGACATAGAGATGGCGGACATGATCACCTTCTGGGGACATAACGCCCGGGCCGCCCACCCTGTCCTCTTTTGGAGGGTCGCGGACCGCAAGAAGAGCGCCGACATCCCGACCCTCGTCTCCGACCCCCGCCGCACGGGTACGGTCACGGGCCTCGAAGACATCAATCCCCGGAACTCCCATCACTTCCAGACCCTGAACGGCGACATCTCCTACCTGAACGCGATCGCCCATGTCATCCTGAAGAAGCACCCCGAAGCCGTCATGCCCGAGGAGTGGCTGGACCGCAACACGACGGGCTGGAAGGAATACATCGAGGGCGTCAAGGCCAGGTATTCCCCGGAGCAGGTCGTCGAGAGGCTCCGCTACATCGACGAAGGCCGGGTCACGGTCGAACAAATCGAGAAGATCGCCGCGCTCTGGGCGGAAGCCTCGATCAAGGGACGCAAGCGCGGCAAGGGCGGTGTCTTCACGATCTGGGGCATCGGCTACAACCAGATGCTCCACGGCCAGCACAACACGATCTCGATCATCAACCTGCACCTCCTGACCGGGAACCTCGGCCGGCCCGGCTGTGGGACCCACTCACAGACCGGCCAGCCGAACGCGATGAGCGAACGCCTGATGGGCGGTCTCACCGGACGCCTGCCGTTCAATAAGCCCCTGGCGAACGAGCAATGGCGGAACTGGATCGCCGACTGCTGGCGCATCCCGCGCGAACGTCTCGCCCGTACCGCCACCCTCAAGAACCCGATGTCGATCGGAATGATGGAACGGGCTCTGAAGGACGACCTCAAGGCGATGTTCTGGATGTATTCGACCCACATCCACCTCCCCGACCTGATGACCCTCGTCCGACCCGCCCTGACGAAGATGTTCGTCATCGCCCAGGACATCTACCGGCACGCCCCGAACCTCCTCTACGCCGACGTCGTGCTTCCAGCCGCCACCTGGGGCGAATGGTCGGGCGGGACCTATATCCAGTCCGAGCGCCGGCTCTACGTCAACGACGGCACGGGCCGCTCCTTCGACGAACAGGGCAATCTGATCACCGAGGCCCGTCCCGACATGGACATGGCGATCGACAAGTGCAAGGCCATCGGGAAGAAGCTCGGCCTCAACGTGGATGCGATCATCCCCTACAAGCGCCGCACTTCGGGGCATTTCAAGGGCACCTACGATCCCGAGGAGGTCTTCGAGGACATCGTCCGCGCCAGCAAGGGCTCGGACGCGGACCTGACCGGCATGCTCGAGGTCAAGGAGAAGGACGGCGTCGGCCTCTACGACCAGCTTCGCCAGCTCCGCGGCATCCAGTGGCCTGCCCCGAGCTACAAGGTCGCGAAATCCGGGGGAACCCCGCGCCGCTACCTCAAGCAGGAGGACTGGGAGAACCGTCCCTACGCCCTCTTCCCGAAGAAGGGCGGCAAGGCCAAGTTCAAGCTCTGCGAGCAGGACTACGGTGAGAACGGCTCCCTGCTCAAGGAGGTCACCACCGAACTCAGCCAATACGGCTCCAAGAAGACCCCGGGGGAAGGCCCCTTCCTGATCGACAACCTCAAGCTCCTCGTCAAGGCCCGCGACAACGCCCTGACCCCGGAGCTTCCCGACCTCGACTTCTACAAGGACGAGTCCAAGACCCTCGACGACGCCAAGAAGGAAGACAAGTATCCGTTCTGGCTCGGACTGGGCATCGTCTACGAGCACTTCCATACCGCGAAGACGATCCGCGGGGCCAGCACCCTGCGTCTCGTCCCCGAGCAATACGTCGAGGTCAATCCGGAGGACGCCGAGCGCTTCGGGCTCGAGGACGGCGAGAAGGTCCGCCTCGTGACACGGCGCGGCTCCTACGAAGCCCGAGTCTCCGTCGGAACCGAATCCGTCGTCCGGCCGGCCCGGAACGAGACCTTCCCGGGATACCTCTTCAGCCCCTGGAACCTGTCGGTCGCCGACTCCGCCGACCCGAAGAAGAACCGCTGGCTGGCGAACGCGGTCTCCCACCGGGCCTGGGATCCCGTCTCCGGCCAGGCCGATTACAAGAAGTGCGCAGCTCGAATCGAGCGGATCTGACTCGAATGAGGGGGGAGCATGAACCGCCGGCGTTTCCTGCGTAATGCGGCCGCGACCGGACTCACGGTCGCGGCGGGCGGTCGGCTCCTCAAGGGGCCCGAGGGCGCAGGCCTCGGGCCCGAGTCGGGCCTCCGCCCCCCGGGGGCCCTCCCCGAGGAGGAGTTCCTCTCCCGCTGCATCCGCTGCTTCCGCTGCGGCGACGCCTGCCCGAATCGGGCGATCGTCGCCCTGAACGAAACCAACGGCGCGGATTTCTCGCGATCTCCGAAGGACGCGGAGAGAGGGACTCCGATCATCTTCCCGAGGAAGCAGGCCTGCATGCTCTGCCAGGGGGTGGACGGAGACACGCTCCGCTGTACCGAGGCCTGCCCGACCGGGGCCCTCCGCTTCGTCCGGAAGACTCCCGAGGACATCCTCGCCAAGGTCGACATGGGAACCGCCCACGTCGATCTCAATCTCTGCTACAGCTACAACGGCTCGAGCTGCGGTGTCTGCGTACGTTCGTGTCCGCTGGAAGGGACGGCCCTGAAGGCGGGCCTCTTCGAGCGACCGCTCCTCGACCCGAAGGCATGTGTGGGATGCGGATGCTGCGAGCGGGCCTGCATCCGGTATCCTCAAGCGATCACGGTCACGGCGAAGGCCGTCGAGATGCATGGAACTCGGGGAGGACCGAAGAGGAAGCCGTCATGAAGCCCCTGACACGGAGAGGGTTCGGAGCGGCGCTCGCGAGGGGGGCGGTCCGTCTAGCCGGAATCGGCGCGGTTCTCCACGTTCTGGGGATCCCCTTCCGTTCGGGAAAGGCCGCAACCACTCCCGAACTCCGGGAGACCGGAGTCCTGCGCCCGCCCGGGGCCTTGCCGGAAGAGGACTTCCTCGCCCGTTGCATTCGCTGCGAACTCTGCGCGGACGCCTGCGACACGGGCTGCATCCGTCTTCTCCCGCCCGGTTCGGGGCGGTCCACGGGAACCCCCGTGATCTTCCCCTGGGACCGAGCCTGCAATCTCTGCATGGCCTGCACGGAGGTCTGCCCGAGCGGGGCTCTAAAGCCCGGCCTGGACAAGCACGAGGTCCGGATGGGCGATGCGGTCGTCGACGAGCGGCTCTGCGTCTCCCATAACGGCACCGGAGCCTGCGGCGCCTGCCACACCGCCTGCCCGTTCCGCGGTCGGGCCCTGACCCAGGGGATCCGCAACGCCCCTACCGTCCATCCCGATTCCTGTGTCGGCTGCGGCCTCTGCGAGGAGGTCTGCATCGTGGAAGACCGCCGGGCGATCCGGGTCTTCTCGGGGAGGGCCTGGACATGAGACTTCCCACAAAGACCCAGACCTCCCGCAGGGCGCTACAGATCCTCGTGCTCCTCCTGATGGTCGTCACCCCGATCCTTGCGAGGTACGGCAACTACCTGAGCGCCCGTCAGCTCGACAAGATGGTCGAACGCTTCGACGGCTCGTTCCAGGGGAAGGCCCTCGTCTGGACCGATGGAACGCTCCGCCTTCTCGCTCCCGACAAGCACTACGGGGAAGACGTCGTGCGCAGGGACCGCAAGAGGGTCCTCGAGGCGGCGGCCTCCCTGAAGGGCTCGACCTGGTCCTTCGAACTCTTCGGCTTGAGCTTGACCGATCCCCTCGCGGTCCTCGAGAGCGCGCTGACCAGCAAGGCTCTCCCCTGGGTCCTCCTCTCGGGAGCCCTGATCCCCCTCATCTTCACGATCCTCCTAGGACGGATCTTCTGTTCCTGGATCTGCCCGATCGGATTCCTCCTCGAACTCTCCGGCAAGCTCCGCGCGGTGCTTCGCTTCCTCGAGATCCGTCCCGGCCGGATCCGGCTGTGGCCCGGCGACAAGTTCCTGATCCTCGGCCTCGGCCTCGCCACGGCGGTCTTCTTCGGGCTCCCCTTCCTCGGCTACCTGTACCCTCCCGCTCTCCTGGGCCGGGAGATCCACAACGGAGTCACGGTCATGTTCGACCGCGCCGAGGAGGGGCTGCTCGGCTTCAGCGCCGCGGGTCTGACCCTCGCATCATGGTTCTTGCTCGGGATCGGAATCGTCGAAATCCTCTTTGGACCGAGGCTCTGGTGCCGGGCCCTCTGTCCCGGAGGCGCGGTCTACGCGGCTCTCGGAAAGTTCCGCCTGATCCGCGTCAAGAGGAACGCGGACCTCTGCACCGATTGTGCCGAGTGCATTCCCGTCTGCGAGATGGGCCTCAACCCGATGAGGGACCATACGGGGATCGAATGCGATAACTGCGGAGTCTGCATCTCCCACTGCCCCGACGGAGCGCTGCGATACGAGTTCTCCCTCTCCGACGAACCCCGGAGAAGTTCGGCGGGGAACGCGCCCCTGTGCAGGAAGGAGGCCGTCTGATGGGCACAGGCTCGTGGATCGGAACTCGGATCCCGCGGATCGTCGCGGGCTTCCTCGCCCTCACGGCGATGGGGATGAACCTCCCCGCCCATCACATCATGGGGATCCCCCATTACGCCTACGACAAGAACTATCCCCAGGCGCCGGTCATCACCTACAAGGTCGCCGCGGGCCCCTACATCGTCGAACTGACGGGATACCCCGGGAAACCCATCCCCGGCGAGATGGCCCAGATGCACGCCTACATGTACCGGAAGAACGACAAGTCCGACGTCTATGGGGGAAAGATCCTCGCCAGGGTCGACCGGGAGCGCTTCGGCAAGCGGGAAACCGTCTTCGGACCGATCTCGACCCGCTTCGAGGAGAAGCTCCACAAGTTCTCCCCGGTCTACAAGGAAGCGGGAAAATACATCGTACGCTTCGAGATGACGGTGGAGGGGCAACCCTTCCAAATCGACTTCCCGATCCTCGTCGGGGATCCCGAGAATCCGTGGAAGCGGATCCTCCTCTGGGCCTCGGCCGCCCTCCTGCTCTTCATCCTCCTCAGAGCCGTCAAGATCAAGAGGGACCGACTCCTCGCCGCGGCGGGTTGAGATGCTCCGCCTGCTCTTCCCGTATCTCCTCTTCGGCTTCCTCCTCCTCGTCATCGCGACGGACCACGTAGGAGGCGGACCCGACGACATCGCCGGAAAAAAGGTCGTGCGGCGCGACCCGATCTGCAACATGGACGTCGGCCTCCAGCGGACGGCCGAGGTGGACGGGGTCGTCTACGCCTTCTGCTCCGAGAAATGCCGGAAGACCTTTGTCGCGCATCCGGAGAAGTACCTCCGCGATCACTGTCCCGTTTGCAAGGCGGACAGAGGCGCCCTCGTGGAAACGGGTCCCGCCTCGCCGGCCTTCACCTGGCAGGGAAGGACCTACAGGTTCTGCTCGGCAGAACACCGCGATCTCTTCGCGAAGAGTCCCGCCGACTACTTCATCCATTCGATGTGGGGGATCCCCTCCTGGCTCTACGGCCTCTCGATCGGGATCCTCCTGGTCCTGACCTTTGGCCTCTTCGAGGTCCTCCACCGGATCGCCAGGAAAAGATCCTTTCCTCCCCCGAGGCCGGATCTCTTCCGGATCCCGTATCTCCTCGCCGTCCTGCGCTGGCCCCCGTTCCGATTCCTGGCCCAGCTCGTCTTCGTCCTCCTCTTCCTGTTGATCGTCCTCGCCGGTCTCTTCGGGAACCAGCTCGCTTCCAAGAACGTCGCTCCCCTCCTGACCTGGACGATCTGGTGGGGAGGGCTCGTCGTCCTGATCATGTTCCTCGGCAAGGCATGGTGCTACGTCTGCCCCTGGGACGCGATCGCCGGCTGGATCGAGAAGCTGAAGTTCTTCGGAACGACAAAGAACGGGTTGAGCCTGGGTCTTCCATGGCCGAAGGCTCTGCGCAATATCCTGATCGCGACGATCTTCTTCGTCGGGTTGACCTGGCTCGAACTCGGCTTCGGGGTCACGATGGACCCCAGGACGACCGCTCTACTCGGCCTCCTGATGCTCGGCCTCGCCGTCGTCTCCGCCCTGATCTTCGAACGCAGGGCCTTCTGCAGGTACGCCTGTCTCGTCGGACGGGTCTCCGGCCTCTACGCGATGTTCGCGGCGACCGAACTCAGGCCCAAGAACCGGGAGGTCTGCAAGAGCTGCACCTCGAAGGACTGCTACCACGGAAACGAACGGGGAGACCCCTGCCCGACGGGCCTCTTCCCTGCGGCCCTCTCCCAGAACACCTACTGCATCGACTGCTTCGAGTGCGTGAAGTCCTGCCCCGAGGACAACTTCGCATTCCGACTCAGGCCCTGGGCGGCCGACCTCGCCCAATCCTTCCGCCCTCGGAAGGACGAGGCCTACCTGGCTCTCCTGATGCTCGCGATCACCGGCTTCCACGGCCTGACGATGACTCCGGCCTGGAGGGAGATGCTGGGCTTCTTCGAGCGAGACTTCGGCCTCGCCTATCTCCCCGGCTTCAGTCTCGGCATGGCTCTCCTGATGGTTATCCCGATCCTTATCTACGCCGCCCTGGTCTGGATCGGGTCCTCCTGGGCCGGGAACCCTAACGCGGGTTTCCGCAAATCTTTCCTCGCCTTCGCCTATTCCGTCCTTCCGATCGCCCTCTTCTACCACCTCGCCCACAATTCCGAACACCTTCTGATGGAGGGACAGAAGGTGCTTCCGCTCCTCTCGAACCCCTTCGGGTTCATTCCCGGCGAACCCTGGAACATCCTCGGCTTCCGGGGGACGGGCCCCTGGGACATCTTCGGGACCGCGGATCTCGAACCTGCGCCTCTCGTCACCCTTCCGACCCTCTGGATCGTCCAGGTCCTCCTCATCCTGATCGGACACATCTATTCCCTCTGGGTCGCTGACCGCACGGCCCACAGGCTCCATCGGGACGCGAAAGCGGCCTTCAAGAGCCAGGTCCCGATGCTCGCCGGCATGGTTCTGTTCAGCATCTTTAGCCTCTGGCTCCTGAAGCAGCCGATGGAGATGCGGACCTCCGCGATGTAGGGCCGGAAATCCCCTTCGCCGATGCCTTCCTCTCCCTCCTCCTGCGAAAAACCCCGCGTCGCGGTCAGCGCCTGCCTCGGCTTCCGGGCCTGCCGATACGACGGGGCCATCCTCGATTGCCCGACCCTCTCCTCCCTCGCCGGCCGGGTGGAGTTCGTTCCGGTCTGTCCTGAGGAGGGGATCGGTCTCGGAACCCCGCGTCCTCCGATCCGGATCGTCCGAAATGGAGGGGGCGAACGCCTCATCCAACCCTCGACCGGCCGGGACCTCGGGGGAAGGATCGAGGATTTCGCGGAGGGATTCCTCGCCCGGGAAGGAGCCCTCGACGGTTTCGTGGTCAAGAGCCGCTCCCCCTCCTGCGCTCTCCGGGACACCAAGATCCATTCGAGTCTCCACGACGAAACCCAGGTCGACCGCGGAGAGGGCTGGTTCGCGCGGCGGGTCCGGACCCTCCGGCCTCATCTGCCGAGGATCGAGGAAACCGACCTCGAAATCCCCCCCGCCCTCGAGGATTTCCTGATTGAGGTCGGGCTCCTCTCCTGGCTCCGCCGGCTCCGTCCCGGAGACGGGAAGAAAGGGATCGCCGCCCACCGCGCCGAGGCGCAGCCCTACCTCGCCCGCAGGAATCCGCGGGGAAACTCCGAACTCGAACGGTTGCGGAAAGAGCATCGAACTCTCGGGGACGAAGCGTTCCTGGATCTCTACCGCACCGTTTTCCTCCGGGTTTTCACCGAGGTCAGGAAGGAACCACCGCGAAGCTAGGACCATTCCCAAGGTTCTTTCGAGCCGGATTCCGCCGCGAGAGGGCGGGGAGTCGATCTCCCTTGAGAACCTTCCCTTTCCGGGAAGATACACCGAGGAACCGACCATGCCTTTTTCGAGCAATTCACGCCGTCCTCTTCGCTTCCGTTTCCATGAATGGACGGCCGTCCTGAGGCTGGTCGTCGGACTCGTCCTGGCCGCCTTCCTGCTCGAAACCGGGATCATGCTCCTCTTGGCGAAATTCCTCCCGGAAAACAACTCCCCCCTCCAAACCGCCCTCCTGGACGCTGCTCTCCTCGGCCTCTCTCTCGCGATCCTCGCCCGCCCGATCTTCATCACCCCTCTGCAACGGAGGATCACGTTCTGGACGAACATGACCCGGCGCGGCGTCGAGGCTACCTCGCGAGCCGCGGGGAAGGACTTCTGTAGGACTCTCCTCTCCTATCTCGGGGAGGCCCTGGAATGCCGCCTTGTCTTCCTGGGTCTCCGCACCGAAGGAAGGATGATCCGGACCTTCGCGGTATGGGATGGAGGCAAAGAAGGAAAGAATTTCGTATTCGGCCTCGAAGGAACACCCTGCGAACAAGTCCTCGAGGAGCGGCATCCGTGCTGCTACCCCTCAGGGGTCTCCGAACTGTTTCCCGAGGACAACCTCTTGAAGGAACTCAACGCGGAATCCTTCCTCGGGATCCCCCTCTTCGATTCGAAGGGGGAACTCCTCGGGCTCCTCGGGCTCGTCCGGGAAGCCCCCCTCCAGGAAATCAAGGAGACGATCGCCCTCGTCGAGACCTTCGCTGCGCGCGCCGCCTCCGAGATCGAGCGGGCCAGAATCTCCGAGATCGTCGAACTCTCGCACTACGCTGCCGAGATGCGTGCCTCGGTGGCGGAGATCATGCAGGATTTCACGACCCCGCTCGTCGAGAGGCTCCAGAAAACCCTGGAACACCTGACCGCGAACTACAGCGAAGCTCTCGGATTCCGCCCCGAGGGGGTGATCTTCCTGGAAGACAAGGAGATCTACCGGGCCGTAGCCATCTCCGGAGACATCCCCCGGGATCTCCCCTGCATCCGCAAGGCTCTTCTCCCGGGGCAGTGCCTCTGCGGCAAAGCCCTGGACTCGAGGACGGAAATCCCGGTCCTGAAAGTCTGCCCCAACTGCGCGGTCAATCCCGACCATGAGTTCACCTCGAACTCGATGAAATCCTTCGGGCATTACGTCGTCCCGTTGACCTTCGGCGACCACACCCACGGAGCCATGAACCTCTACTCGGACCCCGATCCGAAGACGGATCCCTATCTCCTGCACATGTTGCGGAACATCGGGGAGCTAATCGGGGCAGCGATCGGGAACGACGTCCTCAAGAAGAAGCTCGAGGCCGCCTCAAGGGCCAAATCCGAGTTCCTCGCCCTGATGAGTCACGAGATCCGAACCCCGATGACGGCCATCCAGGGCTTCGCGGACCTTCTGTTGCACGAGCCCGACCTTCCTCCGGAGACCCGGGAACACGTACGCACGATCCGCAGGAACGGACGGCATCTCCTCGAACTCATCGACGACATCCTGGATCTTTCCAAGATCGAAGCCGGGAAGATGACGATCGAACGGATCCCGGTCGATCTGTCCCTTCTCCTCACCGATATCCTGGAACTTCAGGGGCCAAGGGCTCGATCGAAGGGTCTCGAACTCGAATCGGTTTTCGAGTCCGGCGGAACCTCGGGAAGGATCCTGGCGGACCCGAAGCGCCTGCGGCAGATCCTGTTCAACCTGGTCGACAACGCGATCAAGTTCACCGAGAAGGGCCGGATCGAGATCCGCATGCGTCTGGACCCCGAAGAGAACCGTCTCCGGGTCGAAGTCGAGGACGAGGGAATCGGGATGACCAAGGAGCAGATTCGCGGTCTGTTCCAGCCCTTCACTCAGGCCGATGCCTCGATGTCCCGTCGCTTCGGGGGCACCGGGCTCGGTCTGGCCGTCTCCCGAAAGCTCGCGGGAATGCTGGGAGGATCCCTCGAGGTCGAGAGCAGGTTCGGGGAGGGTTCGACCTTCCTGCTCGAACTTCCAGCCTCGATCCTCACCGAAGACAAGCCGATCGGATCGCCCACCACCACGAGCGGCGCGAGGATCGAGAGCGGATCGATCCCAGGTCTCGAGGGCAGCCGTGTTCTCGTCGCGGAGGATGGGCCGGACAACCAGCGTCTGATCCGCTTCTTCCTGGAGAGGGAGGGGGTCGAGGTCGTGATCGTCGAGAATGGGTACGAAGCCCTCGAAGAAATCACGAACCACCCGGAAGGCTACGACCTCATCGTCATGGATATGCAGATGCCGGAGATGGACGGATACGAGGCTACCGCCAGGCTCAGGGAACGAGGATGCAGACTTCCGATCCTCGCGCTGACCGCCCACGCGATGAGCGGCGACGAGAGCCGGTGCCTGGAGGCCGGTTGCGACCGCTATCTCGCGAAACCGATCGACCGGCGGATCTTTCTCGAAACCCTGGCCGGCATGCTTCCCCGGCGGACCGTGCGGGCCTGAAGAACCGGGTTTCAGGGGTACCGGCGTCCCCCTTCCTCCTCCTCACCGGTTATTGTTCCCATCATGGAGACCCGGCGGGTTCCGGGCTCCCTCCCCGAGGACCGCCCCCGTCCTCCCGGACGGCGGGAGGAGAGCGCCGGAAGGACCGCCCCCGCACAGGAAGGAGCCTTGACGCATGGATGTTCTGGTCCAGACCCTCTACGTGACGACGACCTATCTCCTGGTCCCGGTCGTGCTCGCCCTTCTGGGACTTCTCGCCTGGTCCCTCCTCGAACTCGGAGGCTTCTTCCGGGAGGGAAGGGAGCGGCGCAGGACGGGGCGGTCCTTCGCGGAGTTCGAGGCCGGACTCCGGCAAGGAAACCGGAAGGCGGAGGAGTTCTTCGATCTCCCCGGACCTCCAGGATTCCTCGGTCGCTTCCAGGGTTTCGGGCTCGACCTCGCCACCCGGAGCCCCCATGCGGAGAAGATCGCAGACGACCTAGAGATCGCCGCCGAGGGTCTTCTCGCCCGGATGAAGCTCGGCGTCAGGCTCGGACCGATGCTCGGCCTGATGGGAACCCTGATTCCGATGGGCCCCGCTCTTCTCGGTCTCTCGAAGGGGGATCTCGACGTCCTGGCGCGGAATCTCGTCGTGGCCTTCGCGACGACGGTGCTCGGTCTCCTGGCCGGGGGCATCTGCTACGGAATCGCCCTCTCCAGGAGGCGATGGTACGCCTCCGACCTCGCGGCCGTCGAATATCTCCGCCGCTGCCTCGAACTCGAGAAGGAGGAGGCATGAAGAGTCTACGATCCGCCCGCCGCCCGTCCCCCTGCCGGCGCCTCCTCGAAGATCCTGAAGAGGATCCTCTCGCCGGCATCGCGAATCTCTTCGACGCGGCGATGGTCTTCGCGGTCGCCCTCCTGATCGCCTTCGCCGCCTATACTTCCGCGAAGACCCCGGATCCGTCGGGGGAGGCCACCACCCAGGAAGTCCCCGAGCATCGGCTCGAGAAGCTCGAACGCTTCCGCGCGGCCGTCCGCACCGCGAAAGGCCGGGGGGAGCGCTTAGGCGTCGCCTACCGCCTCGAGAACGGAGATGTCGTCTACATCCCCGATTCCCGAGAGAAACGCTGAGGATTCGGCATGCTCCCCCTCCTCCTGTCCGCCGCCCTTCTCCAGTCTTCCCTTTCCACGCACCCGCCCCGAAGGCTCGAGTTCGAGACCGAGGACGGGATGAGAATCGCCGGTCTTCTCCACGCGGTATCGAAGAACGCCCCGACGGTCCTCCTCCTCCCGATGTACCTCCACACGAAGGAGAGCTTCGCGCCCCTGGTCCCCGAGCTGCGCGGCTTCGGCCTCAACAGCCTCGCCCTGGACCTCCGCGGCCACGGGGAGAGCGCCCCCGACCTCGCGCGGAGGGTCCGGGAGCGGGACGCCTCGGTCTTCCGGGCGATGCACCTCGACGTCGAGGCTGCGGTCGCTGCGCTCGAACGGCGCGGTTTCGACACGACGAGGCTCGCCCTTCTCGGCGCCAGCGTCGGCTGCAGCGTCAGCGTCGCAACCCTCGCGAGGAAGCCCGCGCCTTTCCGGGCCGCGGTCCTGATGACCCCCGGGGCGCGCTACCTCGGGGTAGATACCCTCGCGGACGCCAAACATTGGCCCGGGATTCCACTCCTGATCCTGAGTTCCGAAGAGGAGGCCCCAAGAGTTCGGAAGGTGGCCGAGGCCCTCGCCGGCCCGCGCACGACCTACCGCGTCGTCCCCGGCTCCGGACGCCACGGCACGCGGATGTTCGGCAAGGTACCGGGCATCGAGAAGGAGATCGCCCGATTCCTGCACGGCTGCTTCTTCCCGGAAACCCGTCTCCTCGTTCCGAGATACCGCGCGGGTGAGGGCGGTCGAGGGCTTGGGGATTCGGGGGGCAGCCGCAGGACCCTCCGGCTTCGCCGCGCCGCAGGCAGGACGACCTTCACGCTGATAACCTACCTGAAGGAGAAGACCTTCGTCCTGGGGGCAGGGGTCGAGGGCGTGTTCCGCGGTGAGGTCCGCTGGACCCTGGGGATTCGGTCGATCCGCTTCCGCCTCGACACTAGCGCCCCGCCCTCGAACCCCCACTCCCTCGAGGTCGACAGGGCCGAGGGCCTGCCCCCGCCCCGGGCTTCCGAGGATTCCTTCCGTGGCGCCCGCCGGGTCCTCGTCAAACTCGATGCGGGAGCCTGGTTCGATTCCCCCGGCCCCGCGGTCTCGCTCGAGTTCCTGCCCGCCTCGAAGAAGAGACCGGGGATCCGCTTCCCGGCGAAGGGGCGTTATCTCCTCGAGGCGATCGACCGCGCGCCCTCCGGCGGAACCGCCTCGAGACCCTCCTCGTCCCGGCCATCCCGCAGGCGATGAAGAGACCCTGAGGCGACCTGCCGCAGGGACTTTCGAGCGCGGGCCGCTAGAATCCCGGGCCTCGGTTCCCTTGTCCGAGCCCCTCGGGAAGCGCTCGAGCGGCCGGGGAACTGGAGAGCCCGCCCCCCCTGGATCCCCCGCGAGGGGACGACGACCCCGGAGCACTACGATGACCCTGACCAAGGCCTTCATTCCCTACGGCGCGTACTGGTCCAGCCCCTTCGTCCGCTGGCAGGGTTCACTAAGCGGCGTCAACGCCGTCGAACTCGCGGCCTCGAGCACGAGACGCTTCCTCGACCTGCGGGAGATCCCCCGCGAGGAGCTGGACGGCCTCGTCCTCGGGACGACCGTCCCCCAGGAACACGCCTTCTACGGCGGCCCCTGGCTCGCCTCGATGATCGAGGCTCCCCACTTGACCGGCCCCCTCGTCTCCCAGGCCTGCGCGACCTCGGCCCGGGCGCTTGCGACGGCCGCCCTCGAGGTCGAGGCCGGGATGCGCGGCGCGGTCCTCGCGGTCTGCGCCGACCGCTGCTCGAACGGCCCCCACATCTATTACCCCGACCCCGCGGGGATCGGGGGACGGGGACGCACCGAGGAATGGGTCTGGGACAACTTCAACGCCGACCCGAACACCGGCAAGGCGATGATCGTCACGGCCGAGAACGTCGCGAAGGCCGAGGGGATCAGCAAGGAGGAGCAGGACGAGATCACCCTGCTCCGCTACGGTCAGTACCAGGACGCCCTCGCGGACGACCGGGCCTTCCAGAAGCGGTACATGATCCCCGCCGAGGTCCCGAAGGGCCGGAAGAAGACCGTCGAAGTCCAGGCGGACGACGGGGTCTTCCCGACGACGGCCGAAGGCCTGGCCGGGCTCAAGCCCGTCATGCCCGACGGCAGCGTCTCGTTCGGCACGCAGACCTTCCCGGCGGACGGGAACGCCGGCATCCTCGTCTGCGACGAGGAGAAGGCGAAGGCCTTCTCGAAGGACCCCTCCGTCACGATCCGAGTCCTGGGCTTCGGCCAGGCGCGGGTCGAGAAGGCCTGCATGCCGAAGGCCGTCGTGCCCGCCGCTCTGGCCGCCCTCTCCGAGGCCGGACGGGGCATCGAGGACTGCAAGGCGATCAAGACGCACAACCCCTTCGCCGTCAACGACGCCTACTTCTGCAAGGCGACCGGAATCGCCCCCGAACGCATGAACCGCTTCGGTTCGCCCCTGATCTACGGCCACCCCCAGGGTCCGACCGGGCTCAGGGTCATCGCCGAACTCCTCGAGGAACTCGTCGAGGCCGGAGGCGGGCTCGGACTCTTCAGCGGCTGCGCGGCGGGCGACACGGCCATGGCGGCCGTCTTCCAGGTCTCCTGACCGGGACCCCGGGAAAGCGAACGGCATGGACGCCCGGAGCCTGATCGAGCTGGAATCGCGCCGGGCCGCCCGGAACTACGCCCCCCTCGACGTCGTCCTGGCGAAGGGGGAGGGCTGCTGGGTCGAGGATGTCGAGGGCCGCCGTTATCTCGACTGCCTGTCCGCCTACGGCGCGGTGAACCAGGGCCATTGCCACCCCAGGATCCTGAAGGCCCTAGTGGAGCAGGCCTCCCGGCTCACTCTGACCTCGAGGGCCTTCCGGAACGACCGCTTCGCGCCGCTCTGCCGCAAGCTCGGCGATCTCCTCGGCTTTGACCGGGTCCTCCTGATGAACACCGGCGCCGAAGCCGTCGAGACCGCGATCAAGGCCGCGCGCAAGTGGGGCTACACGAAGAAGGGCATCCCCGAGGGCCGGGCCGAGATCCTCGTCTTCGAGGGCAACTTCCACGGGCGGACGACGACGATCGTCGGCTTCTCGAGCGACCCCGAATCGCGGGAGGGCTTCGGCCCCTTCGCGCCGGGTTTCACCGCGCTCCCCTTCGGGGATCTCGAGGCGGTCGAGGCCGCTTTCGCGGCCCGGGGTCCCGGGATCGCCGCCGTCCTCGTCGAACCGATCCAGGGGGAAGCGGGGGTCATCCTCCCTCCCGACGACTTCCTCCCCGGGATCCGGGCCCTCTGCGACACGCATCGGGCCCTCCTGATCTGCGACGAGATCCAGTCGGGACTCGGGCGGGCCGGATCCATGGCGGCCTCCCTCGGCTCCGGCGTGCGCCCCGACGCCCTGACGATCGGCAAGGCCCTCTCGGGAGGCTTCTACCCCGTCAGCGCCTTCCTCGCGGACGAAGAAGTCATGGAGGTCTTCGGACCGGGAACCCACGGCTCGACCTATGGGGGGAACCCCTTGGCCTCGGCGATCGCGGAGGCGGCGCTCGACGTCCTCGTCGACGAGGACCTCTGCGGGAACTCGCGCGCGATGGGCGCGCAGCTCCACGAGGGCATCCTCGCCCTCCGGAGCCCGAAAGTCGCCGAGATCCGCGCGGCGGGCCTCTGGATCGGTCTCGACCTCGAGCCTTCCGCCGGAACCGCGAGGGCCGCCTGCGAGGAGCTGGCCCGTCACGGCGTCCTGGCCAAGGACACGCACGGGCGGACGATCCGTCTTGCCCCGCCCCTCGTCGCCGGCCCCGAGGAGATCGACTTCGCCCTCAGCGCGCTCTCCAAGGTCTTGTGAGTTCGAGGATGCGGCAGGCCATCGCCTCCGCCACGTGAGGGAGGGCGAAGTTCGAGTACCCGTGCGGGCAACCCCGGCTCTTGTCGAGCTTGACGGGGCCGTGGAGAAACGGCCAAGCGGAGCAAAGCAAGGGAAGGGGCCGGCCCCTCCGAACGTGAGGCGTTCCGGATTCCGGCCTAGGATGAAGACATGGCTCGCTTCGCGCTCCCCATCCTGTTCCTGGCCTCGAGCGTCTTCCCACAGGGGATCGACCGTCCCGGGCGGGGGGAGGCGCCTGCCCTCGTCGCCTGGCAGCGGAGCCTGGGAGACGCCCTCGCCCTCGCGGGCGCATCGGGCCGGCCCCTCCTGGTCGTAGTCAACGTGGACGGCGAGGCCGCCAGCGAGATCTTCGCGCGGGAGAAGTACCGCGACCCCGCCTGGGCGCGTCTCACGGCTCCCTATGTCGCGGTCGTCGCCAGCCCGGTCCGCCACAATGAACGCGACCACGACTCCCTCGGGCGGAGGATCCCCTGCCCCCGCTTCGGATCGGTGACCTGCGGGGAGCATATCGCCGTCGAACCCGAGGCCTTCCGCCGCTGGTTCGGCGGGAAGCGGTTCACGCCGCGGCACCTCGGCGTCTCCCCGGACGGTTCGAGAGTCCTTTTCGACCGCTACCTCGACCGGGATCTCGGCGCGGTCGACCGCGCCCTCCGCGCGCACGCCCCGAAGCCCCCCGGGCCCCTCCCTCCGCCCGGAAACGATAAAACCCGCCTCGCCTCCCGCGACGCGCGCGTCCGGGATCTCTGCGAGAGGAAGTTCCTGGAAGCCTCGGTGAGAGACAAGCGACGGCTCCTGCGCCCCCTGCTCGAGTCGGCACCTCTCGCCGCCAACCAGACGGAACTCCTGCGTCTCGCCCTCTTCGACCCTTCCCCGGCCGTCCAGTTCGAGATCGCGAGGATCCTCGCCGCGCATCCAATACCCGCCCTCTTACCCCTGATCCGGAAGGGTCTCGACCTCTTCCGCCTGGAGAAGGCCCGCGACCTCGCCTTCGACGCCCTTCGGAAGCTCGCGATCTCCTATCCCGCAGCGAAGCGGGAGATCCGGACCCGGGTCGCGCTGGCCCGGTCCACCCCCGGTTTCGACTCCAGGCCCTGGATCAGGGAGTTCCGGGCCCCGCGCCCCTCGGCCCCCCCTTCTCGCGCCACGGACCCCGAGGCGCTCGAACGCCGCCTCGACGAACTCGCGGAGGCGCTGCGGGAGCGGCCCAAGGACGCCGCGCTCTGGCGGGAGAACGCCGCGGCGAACCTCCGCTTCGCGGAGGACCGGGTCCGGCAGGGCCTGGATCCACGCCTCCTGCTCGAGGACGCCCGGAACGCCGCGGAGCGGGCGCTCCGGCTCTCCCCGAAGGATCCCGAGACCCTCGCCCTGACCGCCCGCATCCTCCACCTTTCCGGGAGGATGGACGACGCAGGCCGGCGCGCCCTCGAGGCCCTCCCCGAACTCCGGGAAGGTTTCGCCCGGGAGGACCGGCGCGACCTCCTCCGGCTCGCCCTCGGGGCCCTCGTCCCCCGGACCCTCCCCCCGGCGGAAGAACCCGAACCCTCTCTCCTTTCGAGGACGGAGGGGATCTTCCTCCTCCTCGACATGCACCCCCTGGTGGAAAACGCGGACCTCCTGGCCCACGCCTCCTGGCTCCGCCGTCTCGGGGACCCGCGCCGCGCCGAGGCCGTCGCTCTGCGCGCCCTCGACCTCCGCCCGCAGGACCCCGCCGTGCACGAGGAACTCCGGCGGATCGCCCTCGAGATCCGGGGCGCGCGGGGGCTCTCCGCCCTCGCGGATCGGCTCCGCCTCCGCGCCCGCGAGAGGGCGGCCCACAGCCAGGCCAAGGCCGCCCCCGCCGCGCAGGATTGGTTCGCCGGACTCGCCCTCTTCCTCGCGGCCGAGGAGTTCCGGCGGGACCGGGAACCCTGGGAGGCCTCCACGGCCTACTGGAAGAGCGATGCGCTGTTCCGGGCGAGCGGGGAGGCGGAACCCTCCTACCGGGACTCCGCGGACCATTACCGGAGCCTGGCCCACGCGGGCCTCGCCCGCCTCGCCCTGGAGAGGGGCGACCTCCCGACGGCCTTCGCCGAGATCCGCGACTCCCTCTCGATCCGGAAGGCGAGCGCGGGCGCGCGGGACGGCCTGGGCGACAGTCCGAAGAGCCTCGGAATCAAGCTGCGTGCGGCCCTCGGACGAGCCCGGCTCCTCGACGAGGAACGGGAACTCGGCCGCCTTCTCGACTCCCTCTGAGGGCCGAAAACCTGGGAGAATGGCGGAAAACACCGGGCCGGCTTGGCCCCGCCCCCCAGCCGGATGCTAGGCTTGTGCCCCATGAAGATCACCAAGGACTCTGTCGCCCGTTTCCATTACAAGCTGACCAACGCCGACGGCGAGGTCCTTGACAGTTCAGAGGGGAAAGATCCGCTGGCCTACCTCCACGGCCACGGAAACATCATCCCCGGACTCGAAGAGGCCCTCGACGGCCACGGAGGCGGAGACCAGTTCGCGGTCACGATCGCCCCCGAGGACGCGTACGGGATCTACGACCAGGAACTGGTCCAGACCCTCCCGCGTTCGGCCTTCCAGGGTGTCGACGAGATCGAGGTCGGTATGCAGTTCCAGGCCGAGGCGGAGGGTGGGGTCTCGCTCGTCACCGTCACCGGGGTCGCGGAGGAGAGCGTGACGATCGACGGCAACCATCCTCTCGCCGGCGTCGAGCTGCACTTCGACATCACGGTCGTGGACGTCCGCGACGCCACGCCCGAAGAACTGGAGCACGGGCACACGCATTGACCCTTACCAGGGGAATCGTCCTCCTCACCGGACGATGGTCCAGAGCTCCTTCCCCCCTCCGTCCATGGGGGTCAGCAGCAGGGAGTCCTCCTCGCGGTAGTACGAGTACTCCTCCTCGCCGCCGTTCTCCCAGACGATGTAGAGGCGCCCCTTCGAGGCGGCCCATCGTCCGGGGAGGATTCCCGCCTCGCCGGTGTCCCTCCCCATGGCGCCCTTCTCGATCGTGGCCTGCATGCGGCTCCTCCAGAAGGCCTTCCCGTCGGGCCGAAGCGTCATGACCCGGGCGATCGTCGAGGAGTACTCCCCTGAACTGAAATTGCTGTCCCGGCTCCAGGTTCCGGCGAGGATCGGGTCGAGGCTAGGAGCCTTGAAGTGGATCGAGGACGCGACCGCCCGGCACATCGCCTCCCGCAGTGCGAAGCGCTGCGGCTCCATTACGGCGAGGACGCCGAGCGCGTAACCCTCGAGGAGGCAGACCCAGGCACGCGCCTCGAAGGTCTTGCCGGCGGGGTTCGCGCCCTTCCAGGCGTACAACGCGAAGGGCCGCGCCCCCAGGCGGAGCTTGCGAATCCCGCCCGTTCTCCGGAGGAACGGAAAGCTCGAAGCCATCATCGAGTCCAGCTCGGCCGAAATCCCCGGATCGGAGGGGTCGGTCCGACCCTCGGCCGGACTCCCCATGACCAGCAGGACCTCCTCGGCCCCCTGCGGTCCCCGGGCGATGTCGTCCGGGATCAGAGCGAGGACCCCGTCCTCGACCTCCTGCATCCTCCAGGCCTCCGGGTACCGAAAGCGGAAACCGAGCGGATGCACGTAGGTCTTCCCCCCGACGGCCACCTTGCCGGCGGCCGTCGCCGCCGGGGGCGGAGCCACACGCTCCTGGACTCCGGCCTTTTCGCCCCCCACGCGCGGGTCCGGCCTTCCCCCCTTCCCTGACGGAAGGGGGCGCATCGGCTTCCCCCCCTTCCCTGCGGCGGGCCCGGAATCTCCACCCGGGGCCGCGCGTTCTCCGGCTCCGGGGCCCGGGTCGGGAGCTTCGGAACGGGAACAACCGAGGAACAGGCCGAGGAGGCCCGCGAGAATAAGGTGGGTCGGACTCATTTCAGACTCCCTTTCGTTTCCGCCGCCGTTCGAGGATCCGCTTCCGACGGGCTTCCCGGACACGCTCAGCCTCCTCGATCCTCACCCTTTCCCCGGGTGGGATCCGGCACTCCCAGGCCGTGACCCAGTCCGAGGCCAGGAACCTGAATCCCCGCTTCTCGAGGCGCGTGGACATGTCGGGAAGGTGGGCGACCCCGTAGAAGATGCCGAGCTTCCGCCTGCCCTTCGCGAGTTCGGTGTCGAGCACCTCGAAGGCGGCTGCGTTCCGCGATCCGATCAGCGGCCAGTCGCGACCGTTCTTCCCGCCCTGGGCGTAGAGCATCTCGTCGAACCGCAGGAGCTGCTTTCCGAGCAGCAGCCGGAGCTGCCTCGCCCGGCTCCGCCCGAAGAGGGAGAACATCGCCTGGAACACAAGGACCTGGTCCTCCCGGGCGTGTTTCCTAGCCTTCACGCCGACCGCGAGGCTCCGGAAGAAGACCTTCAGGAAATCCCGGGGCCCCAGAGCGCTCATGCGCGAGGCCAATGCCTTCGGATCCAGGTCCGCGTGCACGAAGTTTTCGGCCCCGTAGTCGATGACATCCAGCTGGAAGCTCAGGTCCAGGACCTCCCCGAGGAAGGTCTGCAGCATCGAAAGGAGATTGCCGGAGCGGAGCTTCGGATCGGGAATCCGGCCGGTCGCGGAGACGAGTTCGTACAGGAGGACCTCATACCCGCGGAAGCGGCGGTTCAGTTCCTCGTAGTAGGCCCTCTCCCCGATGTGCACGGCCCCGATCAGGTCCACGACCCGTCCCTTCGCATCCTCGAAGCGGGCGATCGCCGTCTCGAACCTCCCCTCGTCCTTACCGAGAGGAACCCAGCGGGCAAACGAGGCCTCCTCCGGGACGGACCCGCCCCCGCCCTTTCCCACGGAGTTCCCTTCCCGCCCGCAAGCGGGGACGAGAAGCAGGATGCTGGAACACAGGAGGATCGAACTCGGGTTCATCGCATTCCCTCGGTCACGGCGCGAGCCCCCCGCCCCGAATCCTCTCCCGGTCGCGCGCGCGGTCCTCCCGCGCCCCACCGGCCGAGCCTCATCCCCGCTCCGCCCTCAGGATACCCGCCCTCTCCGGGGATTACACAATCCTGACAGTAGCGGTGCTTCCCTTCGGCCGGCGGAGAGTATGAAAAGGGATGTCATGCGACCGATCCATTCGATTCTCTTCTTCTTCTTCTCCTTTCCGAGCGCCCTGTCCGCCCAGTGCGCCGATCCGACGCCGCCGCTCGGAGGCTTCCCGGTCTCGACGGTGACCGACCGGCTCGTGACCTATTCCGACGGATTCAAGACCCGAGCGGACTACCGCTATCCCTCCGCAAACCCGGGCTCCTGCGGCTGGCCCATGCTCGTGCTCGTTCACGGTTTCCCCGGCACGAAGTCGGGAGGAGGTCTCATCTCGAACGCCATTTCGTTCGCCAAGCTCGGGTTCTTCGTCGTGACCTACGACGTTCGCGGCCAGGGGAGTTCCATCGCCCTGAACCCCGGCAAGGGAACGGTCATACGGAGGTCGCGACGAGCGGCGGCACAGCTTTCAAGACCAACCGGCCTCTCTACGCATATATGCCCTCGTTACGCAACGCTTCCTTCGATCCCTCGGCAGGACCGCTTGGGCAGGGTTCCTCAACGCAGACAATCCTGAAGGAAACACGAAATGGATGTGGAACGACCCGGGGCGGGATTTCCTTCCCTTGCTCAAGAGTTCCTCGACGGCGATCTATTGCTCGATGCTCTGGCTCGATGCGGGCTCTCCCGTGAACTCCGCCCTCAAGGCGCTCGGATCCCTCCCCAAGACGACCCCCTGGCGGATCCACATCTCGACCGGGGGACACGGAACCCCCTCGAACACCCGGGAGGAGGTCCGCAAGCGGGACTTGCAGACCGCGTGGCTCCTTCGCTTTCTGAAAGGCGCGAAGGATCCCGTCGAGTTCGGCCCTCGGGTGTTTTCGGGAGTATTGCCGTCGGACCCGGCCGCCTATCTCTCGCGATCCACGATCTGGCGGACCCGCGCGGACACCGCCTTCCCTCCGGCCTCAGCCAAGACCTCCGTCTGGTACCTCCGCCAGGGCGCCGGCCTTTCCACGACCTCTCCCGCCGGTTCCGAACCGGCGGATCGGATCACCCACAAGGTTCCGGCGGGCTACACGGCGAGGAGCTGGCTCCGGGACGGCTCGGGCAGCTGTCTCGGTCTCGTTTTTCTACGCATGCCGCTTTCGAACCAAACCTACACGACCCCGCCCTTCTCCAAGGATGTCGAGATCGCCGGTTTCCCCACGCTGATTCTCGAGGTGGCGCCCTTGTCGAACCGCTTCTATCTGGCCGCCAGGCTCGAAGTCCTCACGACAAGCGGCTCGCAGGTCCTCTCGGTCGGAGGGGAAGGCGTCCGGCAGTCGGGCGCGCCGAAGAGGACGACGATGCGCATCGAGATGTCGGGAATCGACGCCGTCATTCCCCGCGGAGCCCGACTCAAACTGTCCGTGCGCAATCATCACCTCGTCCAGCCGGGGTCCAGGCAGTCGATCAAATTCATGCCCTACCTGAGTTCCTACCAGGTGGACCTGGAACACAACTCCAGCCGGATGTCCCGGATCCTCCTGCCGTTCCGGCCCCAAGTCGGGATCGACCTGACCTCCCCCACCACGGGGCTGTCCCTCTCGAACCCCGCCAGGGTGGGTTTTCAGCTGCGTTCCTCCTCGGTTCATTCGGGTCGTCCGTACCTGGTTCTCGCGGGGTTCTCAGGGCAGGGTCCCGCCCTTTCCCTTCCGGGCGGAGACATGCTCTACCTTCGACCCGACGCGGGGACCCAGCTCTTCCTCGGCATCCTCGGCACCTCTCTGGTCCCGAACTTCCTCGGCCTCCTGGATGCTTCGGGAGGGGCCGCCCCGGCCCTCGATCTCCGCGCCCTCGCTCCGCTCCCTCCCCGACTCCTGGGACGAAGCATGGATCTGAGCACGATCGAGTTCGCCGGCGCCCTGGTGCGGGCCTCCGCCCCGGTGCGCCTAAGCTTCGACAAGTAGGCCCCGGAGAGCCCCCGCGGGATCCACACAGGCTCGAACCGCCGCCGGACGGAGCTCCCGGCGGCGCGGAGTCCTAGTTTCAGAGCAGCCCGTACTTCTTGTACCAGAGCCGCACTTCCTCGAGCACCTTGTCGAGGATCGGCGAGCCGCCGCCGCCGAAACCGTGCCCTCGGCCGGGCCAGACGCGGATGCGGTTGGGAACCTTGTTCGCGGTCAAGACCTTGATGAACTCCTGGTCCCAACTGAGCGGCACCTTGGTGTCCTTGTCGCCGTGCTGCGCGATGTAAGGGATGCGGATCTTCGCCGCGGTCGCGCGGGAAGGCACGATGGGCGCGCTCGGATCGTAGATACCCGAGGCCGTATGCGAGGCCACCCGCAGCTCCCCGCGGGTCGCGGCGGCCGCGAAGGCGATCGTCAGGAAGCCTCCCGCGCTCGTGCCGTGAGCGGCGACCTTGGTCATGTTGACGTAGCCGAGGCTCTTCAGGATCTCCCAGCACTTGCGCGCGCGGAGGACGTCGTTGGGATGGCCCCCACGCTGCGAGCGGCCGCCGGGCGCACCGAGCTGCCTCAGATCCGCGACGTGCGTCATGTTGGCGCCGATGCAGACGAGACCCCACTTCACCATGCGCTGGGCGATGGCCGTCGTGTAGGCATCCACGTGCCCGTGGCCGCCGTGCGAGATGATCACGGCGGGAAAGCCGCCCTTCGGCGCGGTTCCGGTCGGTTTCCAGAGCTTGCCGAGCATGTCGTAGGCGACGTTATTGTCGACGCTCTTGTACCTCCAATAAGCGCCCGTCGCCTTCGTCGGGTTGCCGCTGATGCGGAGCCCCGTGAAGGGGACGACCGTACCGATCGTCAACGCGACAGCCGATGTCGTCGTGAGCGGGAAGCGGTGGTTCACTCTGGGATCGTTCAAGCCGAGCATCTGCCCGAAGAGCTTCGCCAGCGCGAGGCTCGGATCGTTCGGCACGACCCAGCGCATCTCGACCGTACCGTCCTTTCTCGAAATCGCCTCCTGCGTGAGCTGGATCCCGGTGTAGAGACGGCAACCCTTGAGCCCCAAAGGCGAGAGATCGAGCGGGAGCGGGACCCTTCCCCAACGCCGATCGGAGACACCGAGAAAGGCGAGGACCGGTTGCTTCGCCGCCCGGTTCTCGGCCCAGAGGGACAGGAGGCCGTAACCGGGGTGCGGCGTCCAGCCGCGAAGGTCGCGCGAGGTGCCGGGACAGGGAAGTCCGTAATACGCGGACCAGCCGCCTTGGGCCATTAGGGAGGAAGGAGAGCAGAGAACGACCAGTAGCACGATTCGTGAGAGAGACATCGTGAGCCTCTGATTCAAGGGAGTGGAGAAAGCATTCTAGCAGCAAAACCCTTTCCACGAACGGAGGCGGGGCCCTCACCTCTTCCGCCCCCCCTGCCGGAAATCGGGGAAACCCTCATCACATTCCCCAGCTACGACCATGCGTCCTTCAGAAACATAGGGAGGGGAGGTTCTTCCGGATTTTCTTGGCCACGGCTTTGAGGTGGTTTCGCAAATCTCTTGGGGCCAGGGAGATACGCTTGCCGGCTTCCTTGATCGAGGATGAGGTGAGCAGTGCCGAAAGCACCGTTCGTTGGGTCTTCGTCAGAGCCACGTTTCGTCCGGCTAGCTTGGGGTTCGAAATCCCGGCACGGACCTGAGCAAAGAACTCGGCCAGGAGCGGTTCCGCTGTTGCGGCCGACTCAGGGAGCCGGAGTTCGACCTTCGAGAATCGCTCACCCGTGTCTGCGGACGGAATCCACTTCGCCCCCCCGGCAGCCTCGAGACTTCGCAGGCGTCTGCGCCGAAACCCGGCAAGCCGGAGGCTGTTCCTGAAGACCACCGAGAGCCAGGCCTCGAGATTGTCGGGGAGCCGGTCCTCCTGCCATCGGGACAGGAAACGATCTTCAACGGTGAACAAGGCTTCCAGTACTAAGAGCGTAAGCCTGGTGCGGGCGCGCATACGGGAATCCCACTCGAGATACCGCTTGACCGGGTCCTTGGCGCTTGCTCGTGCCATCCAGCAGGTTCCCAGGGCGAACAATCGAGTTCGGCGGGAAGTCCGGATTCCCGGCTCTTCGGACCTTCAGAACGGGATGCAGAGTCAGGACTTCGTTCGGGTAGCTCCGAAGTTGGGTGTTTCTGGCTCCCCGCGAGAAGGGGTTTCTATCGCGCAGGAAGGTCTCCGGCAAGCCCCCCGCGTGAATCAGAACAGGCCGGATCGGATGGGACGCTTGCGGTAGGTCGTCAGAGCGATCCTAACCGACTTCCAAGCCACTTGTGGCTGAACTCCAAGGGTTCCCTTTACCGGATGGAATCACACAAGATTCATCCCCTCGCCTCGTCTTGGCTTTGTCGGAAACGTGGAGATCAAGTATCCGCACAGTGAGGAGATCCCCAGGAAAGCAATGACCACTCCCTTGTAATCCTCGAGGAATCGGAGAGCACCGAAACAACCACACCCCCTTGCAGGTCGCAATACCTGATTTACCGAGAGGACAAAAGAAAACAACAACGATGCAGCAAAGATCAGACGCAACCGCTGGGGTTTAGAAGAAAGGACCAAGGCTCCCCCAAGCCCTACTTCAATGATCGAGACGGCAAGGGAAAGAATAGATCCAGACTGGATCGGTGATGGAAACAGGATTTTGATCCCTCCGAGAAATATCAAGAAACAACCAAGAAGGAATCTCAAGAACTTCATATTTGCAGTCCAAACAACAGCTTCTCTAGAATAAGCATCTCCCCACTTCTCTAGTTAAAATCTAACGATGACCTCCCCAGAGAAGGGCTGCTCGTTCCAAGGCGAAAGGACCCCCTTCTTTCTCTTTCCTTGGACATTCAAGATACTGTAGTTGAAGAATGTCCCTTTGGGCCAACTGAATTTGAGATGGCCTGTTTCCCGGAAAGGCCATAACTCCACCATGTTTCGAAACACGATCTTCCGATCCCAACTTGCAAACCCATAGCTCAACAAACCTTCCTCCAAAGGTCCACCCTCGCCCCGCAAGTATTTCAGCGTCAGAGTCCGACATGGCCATTTCAGAACGACTTTAAAGTGTGTCGTTTCCCTTCCACGAATCACAACCTCTTTCGTTGCCTCTATATTCTTCACCCAGGCATTATCCAAGAATGACGAGATATAGATACGATAGGTGCCCGCAGGCCATTCATACCGCTTTCCATATGTGAATCCAGACAGGGAAGCGCTCCCGGGAAGGTTCACGGTATAGCCGGATGGATCATAGGCAGGACGATCCTGCACGTCTACAAGATCGACAACCAGAAATCCGTTCCTCCGCTTCATGGTTTCGGCTACTTTAACGATCTCAGGTTTATCGTACTCGCAATAGAGTCGTGCATGGGCTCGATATCTTTGCCATCCATGAGAATGACCAAATGATTTCACTCGAATTACGAAGTTACGACCCAACCAACTTTCCGGATCTTTGGGAACTTTCACAAATGCAAAATAACCAGGATTCTCAAACTCCAGACGCTTCTTCAATAAATGCCCAAAGACCCGACTCAATCCCGAACTTCTATCCCATGCTTGGGCATATTTCATGTCATACTTGCCCGAAATAAACCAATCGACCATCCCCTTGATGACCACATCGTTTCTTGGCTTGCACAAAGACACCATGGGGGAAACAAAAGTCAACTTGGAATACGGACTGGAAAGCTTGAGATTGGAATCAATATCGTACGGAATGTAACGGCTGTCACCAAGGATTAACCTGATTTTATAGATTGCCTTTCGGTCCAGCGTCCTGAAGTCGAAAGATGTTACTTTACTAAATACCCCGTAATATGAACACTTCCCATCAGCGTGAATGAAAACTCCTTTATGAAGTTTGGAAACTGCATCCTTCAGGAGCGATAATTCTGAAATTGTCAACGGAGTCGAGTAGAGAAGAGCCAGGGTCTCTCCGATCTTCTGAGGACGATTCGGTTTGAATATCCCTTCAATCTTCCCCTCAAATGCTGGAAGCATCTCGATTGTCAAAGATTGTCCTTCAGCCGCCTCCTCGACTTGGACACTATTTGTCGAAATCGTTCGAGTCGTCCAGCCTTGTTTCCAGACGACCAGATAGATGTTTTCGCTGAGGACATCCAAATCGAGTTCCAATCTACCCGAAGGATCGGATCGGAGCATGGAGTCGCCATGCTCGTCTTCCTCCCCAGGCTCCTCGGCCGAAGGCTGCAGAAGTCCTCCATCCACCTCTTCGAGTGGAAAGGGGACGGTCTTCAGAGGAATCACCTGAACCCCTTCCAGAGGCCTCCGGCTCACTCGATCCTTGAAGATCAGTGAGATGCGATCGGACCTTGTTCTCTTGCGGACCGGACGAACCTCCTTCGATGGCTCCGGAGCACCAAGGGATTGAGGACTCCGAAGCTCATCGCTCCTCAAGCTTTCCTCTCCTGCCTTGGACCCCAAAGGGTTCACGAGAAGAAACAACAGAACACCTGCAATCAGGATTAAAACAGCAGAAATCGTAATTACTCGCTTATAGATCATTTCAAGTCTTCTAGCCAAAGAAGCAAGCTCCATATGGGATGGGGGGTTTTATTGTTATCTACGGGATCATTGGCCTGGAGGCACAACCGGAACCCCACAGTCACAAGGCTGCTCCCACACTCCGCTGTGGGCAGCACCTTTAAGAATACACTTATAGGCGGGATTATTGCATGATCCGGAACATTTGAAAGTCAAGACTCCCTCGTCCTCAGAAACAAGGCTGATACACAAGCATTCGTCCGTTGTAGTACTTTCACAGCTACAGACCCAATAAAACCGACCGTCGCTTTCGACCCCCCAAGGAACGGTCACACAGGGATCCGATCCGCAATCAGCCGCACAGCGCCAAATGATTTTATTTTCTTCATCGTCATAACTCATTTCTACAGAGCAGTTGCAGAAATCCGGAACTGTGCGCCAGGCAGCCCCAAGGAACCAGATTGGAGTCAATAGGACCAAGAGATGTTTCATCATTTGAGCCTCCTTGTGGTCAATCCCTTTGCTTCTCTGCGAGAAGGTCCTCTAAGAACAGAGGG
>JALUUL010000045.1 GCA_027021385.1 Planctomycetota bacterium
TCCGCTATCGACAATCCTGGCGGTCTTTCTGAGCCATTCCCGGACCTTCCGCGTCATCAGCTCCAGGCGGAGTTCTCCGAAGAGGTTCCGCTCCTCGAACTCCCGCCGGACCTTCGGGACCTCGACCTGGTTCTCCGAGGCGATCCTCCTCAATTCGTTCTCGATATCGGTCTCGGTCACGAAGAGCTTGTGTTTCTTGGCCAGGGCCTCGCTGAGGAAGAGGTTCCGAAGGGCCTGTTCGGCCCCCTGGCGGATCTCCCCCTTGGCCTCCTCGGCCCGCTTCTTGGCCTCCTCCTCCGGCATGCCCGACCGCTTCATCTCCTGGACGAGGTTCGCGATCCTGTGCGCGACCTCCTCCTCGACGAGGCCTTCGGGAAGCTCGAAGGGGTGCTCGGTGTACAGGGTCGAGAGGATCTCCTCCTCCTGGCGGGCCTCCTCCCTGCGGCGCTTCTCTTCCTCGATCCTCTCCCGCAGCTTCTCCTTCATCTCCTCGACGGATTCGAAGTTGAAGGACTTGGCGAACTCCTCGTCGATCGGGGGGGCCTGGAAGCGGAGGACCTCCTTGATCTCGATCTCGAGGTCTCCGTCCTTGTCCCTGCACTCCTCCTTCTCGAAGGTGTCGGGGTAGTGGATCGGGAGTGAGGTCTTCTCCCCGGCCTTGCGCCCCTTCAGCCGTTCCTGGAACTCTTCCGGATCGGTGCCGGCGACCGGGATCCTCGCGTGGATCTGGAGACCCTGCTTGGCGGCCACCTCCTCGCCGTCGAGGAGGTAGCGGAGGTCGACCTTCGCGAAATCCCCCTCCTCCATCTCGTCGTCGGTGACGGTCAGCGTGCGCTTGGAGTTCGCGAGTTCCTGGAGGCTCGATTCCACCTCCTCCTCCGTCGCCTCCGCGGGACGGGCCTCGATCTCGATGCTCTTGACGTCGCCGACCTCGACCTCCGGCTTGAGGTCGATTTCGACGCTGAAGCTCAGCGGTCCCTCGGGGTCGAGGGCTCCTTCGGCGACGTCGAGTTTCGGCGTGCCAACGAACTCGATCTTCCGCTCGTTCAGGGCGTCCCGAAAACCGGTCTCGATCAGGCTCTCCTTGGCCTGGGCCAGGATCGCCTCCCCCATCCGCGCCTCGAGGACCTTGCGGGGGATGCGGCCGGGCCGGAAGCCCTTCATCCGGATCTGCTGGTTCGCGGACTTGAAGACCTCGTCGACATGGGCGCCGACCGTTTCGGCCGGGATGACGACGTTCAGTCGTTTGCGGCAGGGACCGAGTTCTTCGATTTGGACTTCCATGACCTGTTGGCTCCGATCGCAAAGAGGGCGAAGCATCCTAGCCGGAGGGGATGGGGATTGCACCGAGGCGCCCCGCTCTCGGCCGGGCCCCGGGAGGGGGGGGAGGGTCAGCGCTTCTCGAAGATCCTGCGGATCTGGAAGTGGCGCTTGATCCAGGTCTCGAGGATCGGGTGGCGCTTCCGGAATCTGGCGAGTTCCTCGGGGGTCGGGTCCGCCTCCTTCAGCAGGCGGGCGACGGCCGAGGGCCGGTTGCGCTTGATCTCGAGGGAGGCCGCGAGGAAGTAGAGGGAGGGGTCGGCACGTCCCCGGCCCGAGAGCTGGATGGCCTCCCGGAGGTCCTTCAGGGCCTCGTTCTCCATCCCGAAGGCGAGATGCGCCCGCGCGCGCTGGACCCATCCGTAGGGGATCCTGCGGTTCTTCTTGATGAAGCGGTTCAGCCGGTTCAGGACCGTCTTCTTGCCGGTCTTGTCGCCCAGGGCGAGCAGGGCCCTCGCGGCCTCCAGTTCGACCGAGGGGCGGTTCAGGAGTTCGTGGAGCTTGGCGAGGAGGGCGGCCTTTCCCGCGGGGGCGGCGCGCCTGCCGAGATCGGGGGTCTTTGAGAGGAGCCGCTGGAAGTCGGTGCGGGATAGGAGGTCTTCCTGGTCAGAGAGGTAGAGGGCGGTCTCGACCGCCGGGGAAAGGGCCTCTCCGGAGGGGAGGGCGCCGTCGCCGCAGAGCCGAAGCAGGAGTTCGAGGAGAGCGGCCTGCACGGCCGGAAAGGGGTGGGTCCGGGCCGCGCCGAGGAGGGCCGGGAGATCCTCGAAGGCGCCGAGCCGGCTCAGGGCCCGGGCCGCGGCCTCGACGGTGCGGGCCTGCCGGCGTTCGAGAAAGGGAAGGAGGACCGGGACCAGGCGGTGGTCCCCGGTCCGTCCCGCGGCCGCTAGGAGGAGGGGAAGGACGGAGGGGGGGGAATCCCGCAGACCTTTCGTGAGTCCCGGCCGGAGTTCGGTTCCGGGGAGCCTCGAGAGGAGGAAGAGGGCGTCGGCGGCGATCTCGATCCGGGGGGAGGCCGCGAGTGCCTCGAGGCGGTCCCGGAACGGTTCGAGGTCCAGGCCGTCGAGGATCCGGCGGATGTTCTCGGCGCGGTTGCGATGGACGCGGCTCGGGCGGGGAGCGGCCAGGAGGTCCAGGCAAAGAGCCGGGATCTCGGGGTCGAGCTTGCGGATCTCCCGGAACCTGCGCTCGAGGAAGGTCCGGTTCTCGGCGTAGGAGAGGCCCAGGTCGGCCATGTAGCGGGACTCGAGGAGGGCTCGAAGCTTGCGAAGGTCCTTGCGGAGTCTCGTTTCGACCGCTCGCTTCCAGGCGATCCAGCCGGGGAGCCCCTTCCGATCCGACCCCTGCCCGCGCTGCGCGGGCGGAGAGGGCCGCGTGGCCGCCCCGTCCTTCCGCGCGGCCTGTCCGGCGGGGGCGGAGGAGGGAAGGGTTCCGTCCGGGGTCCCGGGACGCGCCTGGATCACGGCGAGCAGCAGCAGGGCGGGGATCGGAAAATCGGGCATCAGCCAGCCGGCGGCGGAATCGGGGCCCTCGGGGGGCTTCGGGCGGGAAGGCCCCTACCTTGAAGCCTGGCGTCCGCGCGGGCAAGCCTTCAGGATGCGCCATCCTTCCCGGCGGGGTCCCGGGGAGGGCGGCAGGCACCGGCCGAGTTTGCGCCGGAGGCCGTGACGGATTCGGAAGACCTCGTTCCACATCGTGCCTTCGCTTCGGTCCGCCGGGACCTCCGACTTGAATCCCTTCCCCGATTGTCCGAGTTCCGTTCCTGAATCGATGGCCCGCTCCCCGAACACGACGACCCGGGATTTCGACCTCTGCGTCGTGGGGGGAGGGCATGCGGGGGTCGAGGCGGCCATGGCCGCGGCTCGTTCGGGGGCGCGGACCGCCCTCGTCGTCCTCGACGCCTCGAGCCTCGGGCGCATGAGCTGCAATCCCGCCGTCGGCGGGCTCGGCAAGGGGCAACTGGTCCGGGAACTCGACGCCCTCGGCGGAGAGATGGGGCTCTGCACCGACGCGGTCGGAATCCAGTTCCGGATGCTGAACCGATCGAAGGGCCCGGCGGTCCGGGCGCCTAGGGCCCAGGTCGATCGGGAGGCCTACAACCGGGAGATGGTCCGGCGCGTCCGGGCGGTCGAGGGCCTCTCGGTCCTCGAGGGGGAAGTCGTAGATCTCTTGACCCGCGGCCGGGACGGGGCGAGGGAAGTCCGGGGGGTCCGTCTCGTGACGGGGGAGATCCTCGCCTGCCCCGTGGTCGTGCTGACGACGGGAACCTTTCTCGGAGGCGTGCTCCACGAGGGGGAGCGGAACCTGCCCGGCGGCCGTCACGGAGAACCAGCCGCGACGGCCCTTAGGTTTGCCCTCGCCGGAATGGGGCTCCGGCTCGGCCGTCACAAGACCGGGACGCCGCCGAGGCTCGACCGCAAAAGCCTCGACCTCTCGCGCCTTCGCGAACAACCCGGGGACGATCCGCCGCCCCCGTTTTCGTTCCGGACGGAAAGGATCGATCGTCCCCAGGTCCCCTGCCATCTGACGGCGACGAATCCGAGAACGCACCGCCTGATCGCGGAGGCGGCCCATCTATCCCCGATGGCGCGCGGGAAGATCCAGGGTCCCGGACCCCGGTATTGCCCCTCGGTCGAGGACAAGGTCCTGCGCTTCCCGCAGCGGAACGCGCACCAGGTCTTCCTCGAGCCCGAGGGCTACGAGGCCGAGGAGGTCTATCCGAACGGGATCTCGACGAGCCTTCCGGCCGAGGTCCAGGAAGCCTTCGTCCGGACGATCGAGGGGCTCGAGGAGGCCGTCCTGCTCCGGCCGGGGTACGCCGTCGAGTACGACCACCTCGAGACGGCCCAGCTTCGGGCGGACCTCTCGGTCGCGGGGGTCGCGGGCCTCTTCGCGGCCGGGCAGATCAACGGGACCTCGGGGTACGAGGAAGCCGCCGTCCAGGGCTTCATCGCCGGGATCAACGCGGTGCGCCGGGTCCGCGGGGAACGACCCTTCGTCCTCGGAAGGGATGAGGCCTACATCGGGGTCCTGATCGACGACCTCGTCCGCGTGAACCCGGCCGAGCCCTATCGCATGTTCACGAGCCGGGCCGAGCATCGCCTGGCCCTCCGGCAGGGGAACGCCGACCTGCGCCTGCGGAGTCGGGCCGCCGAACTCGGGCTCCTCGGGGAGAGGGTGTTGGAGCGGACGGAGGCGAGAGCGCGCCGGTTGGACGAGGCCTGCGCCCTTCTCGCCGGGATCCGCAGCGACGGCAAGAGCCTGGACATCCACCTTCGAAGGCCCGGGACGCGCTGGCGGGATCTGGCCTCCGGGCACCCGGCCCTCGCGGCCCTGGCCCTCGAGCCCGAGGACGAGGCGGAGGTCGAGGCCCGGACGATCTATGCCTCCTACCTCGAGAGGTTCGCGCAGGAGAGGGAACGCCTAGCGCGGCTCGCCGAGACCCCTCTCCCTCCAGGCCTGGATTACGCCTCGATCGAGGGCCTGAAGACCGAGGCCCGTGAAGTGTTGGGTAGGCGCCGCCCCTTGGATCTCCGGGAGGCCCGCGACCTGCCGGGGGTCACGCCCGCCGACCTCTCGGTCCTGCTCGTCGAACTGAAGAGGAGGGAGGGATCCCGGCCCGCAGCGCGTTCTTGATCAGGGTTTCGAGAGGGGCTTCCGGTTCGGTCTCGCGTGCGGCGAGAACCCGCTGTCTCGCTTCCTCCTCCTGGAAACCCAGGCTCTGCAGTGCGAGGACCGCGTCCCGGATCTCGGGATCCTCGGACGGATCCCGATCCCCGGAGGGGACCGTCCCTCCGCCGAGGGCTTCGAGCCAGAGACCGGCCTTGTCCTTCGTTTCGAGGCACAGGCGCCGGGCGGTCTTCGGACCAACTCCCTTGATCGCCCGCAGGAAGCCGAGATCCTCGTCCCTAAGGGCGCGCAGGAGCCGTTCCGGTCCCCCGGCCGAGAGCAGTCCGAGCACGAGGTTCGGTCCGACGCCCGGCAAGCGGAGGAGGAGGCGGGAGAGGTCGCGTTCCTCTGGGCTCGCGAATCCCAGGAGTCTCGGGCACTCGTCCTGCACGACGGTCAGGACGAAGAGGCGGACGAGCCCGTCCTTCTCCTCGAGGCGCGGCGCGGTCCCGAGGGGAACGCGGCAGGTATAGCCGACGGCGCCTTCCGGCCCCCCGACCCTGAGGACGAGGCGCATCGCCTCCTTCGCCGCAATCGTCCCTTCGAGGAAATCGAACATCCGCGGCCCGCCTCCCGGGGGTACCGGTTCAACTCCGGAGACTCAGGCCCAGCTCGTCGAGCTTGGTCTTGATCTCGTTCAGGGAGGTCTGGCCGAAGTTGGGGCAGGCCATGAGTTCGGCCTCGGTCTTCTGGACGAGGTCCCCGATCGTCCGGAGCTTGAACATCTCGATGATGCGTTTCGCGCGGATCGACACCTCGAGTTCGGAGATCGGGCGGTTGCGCGGATCGTTCGGGTCGAGTTCCCCCTCGTCCCCGAAGGGCGACCCCGCTCCGATGCTGTTCGGGTCGATGCCGAGCCTCAAGCCCTTCGCCCTGAGGATCTCCTGGATCTCCTCCAGGGAGGTCTCGCCGAAGTTCTTGTAGGAGAGGAGTTCGGCCTCGGTCTTCGTGACAAGGTCGCCTAGGGTGCGGATGCCCATCTTGTCGAGACAGTTCCGGCTGCGCACCGAGAGTTCGAAGTCGGTGATCGGAGTGCGGAGGATCTGGTTCCTCCGGCCCTCGCGCCGTTCCATGTCCTCGTCGAAGACCATGTTCCGCGCGGAGCGGACGTCGGTCAGGTACATCTTGAGCCTGGGATTCGAAGGGTCGAGCTTCTGGGCCGCGAGGAAGCACTGTTCCGCCCTTCCGAACTCCTCGCGATCCTCGAAGATCAGGCCGAGATGGGTCAGGACTGCGAGGTCCGCCGGTCCCTGGGACAGCATCCTCTCGTAGACCTCGATCGCCTCGTCGTCGTGCCCCTTGAGGTCGAGGAGGCGGGCGTAGCGGAATGCGCAGTCCTCGAGGGAGGGTTCGATCTCGTAGGCCTGGCGGTAGCAGCGGAGCGCCTCGTCGATCTGGAGGCTCTCCTCGGCGAACCACCCGCGAAGGAACGGAATCCAGGCGGTGTTCTCGAGAAAACCGGGTTCCCTCAGGAGGGCCTCGAGGGCCCGGCGATCCTTCGCACGGAGGAGGGCGACCGCGCGGGCTCGTGCCTCGTCGGGGGTCTTCGGCTCGGCGACGACCTCGACCGCCTCGTCGAAGCGCCCGAGCTGCGTCAGGCAGAGGCTGCGCAGCATCGCGACCCCCTGTTCCTCCCGGTGGGAGTTCAGGATCTCGAGGGCGTCGGCGTACTTCCCGAGGACGAACCAGGCCAGGCCCGCCTGCAGCGTGCCTTCGGCCTGTTCATGGATGAAGGCGCGGAGACGCTCGTACTGCTCGCGCTGTCCGAAGACCCGCTTCCGGATCCCGGTCAAGTGGTTGAGGTCCCATTGGGTCTGACGGATCAGATCGGGCGCGGAGGGTTCGACGGCGGCGGTCGAAGCTTCGTCTACGGTCATCTTGTTCTCGTCGCGTCTCAGGCGGCAAAGGGAACGGATTCCGCGGGCGGAACCTTGAGGAGGCGGAATCCAGGAGCGAAGCGCGAAGAGTATAGGGAGGCCGCCTCCGTCGATCAAGATTGCCAAGTGCTTGGGGTCAAAGGTCTTCCTTCGTTTCCTCCGGGAGCAGATCGCCGAGGACCTGGGGCACGAGTTGCGGGTCGGAGATCTGCCGCGGGTTCGCGGCCGCGACCCAACGCTCCCCTTCCCATCGTAGGGGGTAGGCCAGGCGTTCTCCCGGGACCGAGGGATGCTGGGCGACGAAGACCCGATGGTCGAGGTGGGGGCTCCAGTAGGAGACTCCGTTCGTCCCGGCGAAGGGAAGAGGAAGCCGTGGAGCGATCTCTAGGATCGTCGAAACAAGGTCGCCTTCCACAGGAGGCGGCGGTTCGAAAACGCCCCTTCCATCCCGCAGCGAGGCGAGTTCTCGAAGCCGCCGAGCGAGGTCCGAGGGGTCGCCGTGCCGGAAGATCGCTCCGTTCCGGCCCGGGACGATGTCGAGGGCCGCGTCCGAGAGGTCGGAGGCCAGGAGGAACCTCCCCGAGTGGAGGGCGAGGCGGGACAGGCTCCGGGTCGGCTCGGTCAGACCCTCGGGGCAGAAGAGGGCGTCGAGCCTCGCGATCCGGGAGAGGAGCCGGCCCTCCCGCATCGGCCCCAGGTAGCGGAAGTCGAGGGAGGCCGGGATCCGGGCGAAGGTCGCGGCCAACCAGCTTCCGCTCCCGGGAACGCGTCGCACCGGCCCCGCGACCTGTAACGCGAAGTCCTTCGGTTCCGCCCGCCTGAGCGCGTCGAGCAGGAGGTCGAGCCCCGATCCCGGACGGAGTTCGCCGAGGAATCCGAGGACGCAGCGCGGGCTCCGGGGTTTTCGGGGAAGCGGCTCCGGGATCTCGAAGCTCTCGATCCGATGCAGCCGCCTCGCGGGGACCCCGCTTTCGACGAGAGCCCCTCGAAGTCTGGGGGAGGGGACGAGGCAGAGTTCGGGTTGTTCGAGTTCGGCGAGGGCCCGCTCCTTCAGCGAACGGCACAGAGCGAGGGGACCCGCGATCCTCTCGCCGAGGAATCCGGTCCCGGGGTCGTCCTCCCCGGGGAGGAGCGGCGGCCAGGTCGCCCGGAGGCAGGGAAGGCAGCGAAGGGGATCGATCCGGGTGCAGGGTTCCCCCTTCGCGTCGCAGAGGTCCCTGCGGGGGCAGAGAGGCCAGGCCTCGGGCAGGCAGCAGAGAGTGGGGATGCCCGCGGCCTGCAGGAGTCCGGGAAGGTTCAACGGGAATCCCCTCCACCTGTGGATCAGCGCGAATCCGAAAGGACCCTCCTCCCGCTGCTCTCGTTCGAGAAACGCGGCCAGGTTCTCCTCGGCTTCCCGGGAACGGAAGAGGTCGCGGAAGCTCCCCTTCCTCGTGGGGACGGCGGGGACGCGCCGGCCGTGGAGGCCCCGGCGTTCGAACTCCGAACCTCTCTCCGTCCTCGAGGAGGCCCCGGGCATGAGGAGGCGGAGGTCGAGCCCCCGGTCCCTCAGATCCTCGGCCAGCTTCCAGAACGCGCGGCCCCAGAAGTCCGGCGGCGGGAGAAGGGAACCCAGAAGGAGACAGCGGAGTCGAGTCATCGTCGGCGGGGTCTCGGGACCCGAGGGCCCTGGAGTCGGGGAGGGGGACGGAGTTCCCGGTCGGCGGAGCCCGAGGGTAGCGGGGGGCGGGCCGGGGCTCACCGGGTCCGGTTCGGAATCCTTCGGGCGGTCTCCGCCCATGTTTCGATTCGGAAACGACAAGGAGGGGGAAAGAGCCTTCCCGCGGATGACCGGGAGGATCAGGGGGGCGAAGGGGATCCGGGAGACGCCCGCGGCGACGGGGCCGGCAGGGGAAGGGGGAGGCCCTTCCCGGGAATGGGAAACGCTGGCAAGTGATTTGCGGTATACCCTGCCCCCCGGCCTCCATCCCTTCCGCGGTCCTCCCCTTTCCAAGACCTTGCGCATGAAGACGACCTTCCTCCTCTCCGTTCCGGTCCTCCTTCTCGTTCTCCTTACCTGCCGGGGGTCCGGCCCATCGAAGCCGTCCGCCGAGAGGTCCGGTTCCAAGCCCACGTCGAGGCCCGCGGCCTCCCCGTCTTCCCCTCCCTTCGCTCCGGCGAGGAGGGAGCGGGTGCCGGACTTCGGCGCCTGGGTCCCCGACTCGAGCCCCCGGGATCTCCCTCCTCCTCCCCGGGCCTTCGAACGCGTCTCGGCCGGGGTTCCCTGGCCGCGGGGCATCGTCTTCGTCGAGGATCGGCTCGTCGTTCTCGCCCGGGGGAGGCATCGCCGGGCCGGAGGTATCGATCCGAGGATCCGGGACCATTCGGGCAGCCTGTTCACTGTCGATCCGAGGATCTCCGAGACCGTACGTCCGGGACGGCTCGCCTCGAACGCCGTGATTCGCAACGCCGCCCTCCTCGCCCCGCCGGCCGATCCGCCCTTCCATCTCTACGACGGCCGGACGGAGCCGATCGAGGCCGTCCTGCTCGACCGGCCGTATTGCACGCTGGTCTACGACCGGGTCTCGAGGAACTTCTTCGTCTGCGGGTATTCGGGGGTCGACCTTCCCGGGGCGAGATTCCGGAAGAACGCGACCGATTCGGTCCTCCGCTTCGATCTGAGGACCGAGCGCTGGTCGCTCGTCGAGGGGCACGATCCGAGGTCGGTGCGCCGGGAAGAACTCGGATACGTCGTGCCGAACGACCGGTATCCGCACGCGGACCCGAAGACCTCCCTTCCACCTCACGGATGGTTGAACGGTCCGAACGGGGCCTGCGTGTCGGGGCGCTACCTCCTCGTCTGTGGCAAGGACAACCACCTCGTCGCCGCCTACGACCTGCGGGGAATCCGGAAGGATCCGAGGTCCGGGCCGCCGCGCGGCCTTCCGGTCCTAGGACCGGATCTCGAGATCGAGACGCCCTTGGGGCGGAAGAAGACGCGGGTCCTCGGACCCTCGGCGCTCGCCAGGTGGGGGGATCATCTCTACGTGGGCTACCGCACATCCTCGATCGTCCTCCGTTTCGACGTCGATGAGCGGGGCCTGCCCCGAAAGGAGACGGCGGCGCTCTGCGCGGTCTTCGAGCCCTGGGACCCTGAGACCAAGAGGAGCGCGAACCTGATCGACATGGACTTCGATTCGAGGGGGCGTCTCTACGTGGCCTGCGCGAAGAGCGGGCGGATCTGGTGCATCGGGGTCCCCGATCCCTCGAGGCCCTTCTACGGGAACGATCGGGGGACGAGGAAACCGAGCGCCCCTCCGTTCCTGGACCTGGCCGTCCTCACCGGGAAGAAGACGAGCTGCGCGAACATCTGCTTCGACCCCGAGGACCGCCTCTACATCTGCGCGGGGAACTACGACACCGCTTCGGCGAAGATCGCCGGAGTCATCTACCGGGCCCTTCCCGGCATCCGGAAACGACGAGGGGACTGAAGTCCCACTTCGGCCTCCGGAGATCCTGGTATCCTTCCCGGGATCCCGGTCCCCGGAGCGTGCATGGGCGAGCATCGAGTCAGCGAGGTCCCCGACGAGGAACTGCAACGTGAGTTCATGAAGGCCCTGCTCGAGGAGGCGCGGGTCCTCGAGCGCATGCTCGAGGAGGACAGCCTCTTCGACCATGGACCCCGCCGGATCGGCGCCGAGCAGGAACTCTTCCTCGTCGATTCCTCCTGCCGTCCAGCCCCGATCGCGATGGAGATCCTCGAGTCCTGCAAGGATCCCCGCTGCACGACCGAACTCGGACGGTTCAACCTCGAGATCAATCTCTCCCCGAGGGTTCTCGAGGGGGATTGTCTCTCGAGGATGGAGGAGGAGTGCAGGGATCTCGTCGCCCGGCTGCACCGGGCCGCGCGGCCGCACGGAGGCGAGGTCGTCCTCTGCGGGATCCTCCCGACGCTGCGCGCGGCCGACCTGACCCTCGCCAACATGACCCCGGCCCCCCGCTACTACGCGCTGAACCGGATCGTGCGCCGGATGAGGGACGGAAACCTCCATCTCCTGATCAAGGGCATCGACGAACTCGACTTCGAACACGACAACGTTCTCCTGGAGGCCGTCAACACGAGCTTCCAGGTCCATTTCCAGGTCCGGCCGTCGGAGTTCGCCGCCCTCTACAACCTCGCCCAGGTCGTGACCGCCCCGGTCCTCGCGGCCGCGGTCAACAGTCCGCTCCTGCTCGGAAAGCGGTTGTGGAGGGAATCGCGGATCGCGGTCTTCCAGCATTCGGTGGACGCCAGGTCCCCCGCGCGGAAGGCGCGGGGGCATCGTCCCCGCGTTCATTTCGGGGACTCCTGGGTGGAGAGGAGCGTGCTCGAGATCTACCGGGAGGACATCGCCCGCTATCGGGTCATGCTGGCGCAGGCGATCGAGGAGGACGCCGGGGCGGTCCTCGAGAGCGGACGCGCGCCCGAACTGAGGGCGCTGAGGCTCCACAACGGCACGGTCTATCGTTGGAACCGGGCGTGTTACGGGGTGCAGGACGAACGGGCTCACCTGCGCATCGAGAACCGGGTCCTGCCCTCGGGGCCCACGGTCCTGGACGAGATCTCGAACGCGGCCTTCTTCTTCGGGCTCATGAGCGGCCTGGGGGCCGAGGTCGAGGACGTGACCGCACGGATCGGCTTCGACGAGGCGAAGGACAACTTCTTCGCGGCCGCCCGCCACGGGCTGAAGGCGCAGTTGACCTGGTTCGACGGCGAACACCTCCCCGCGGTCGAACTGATCTCGAAGCGGCTGTTGCCCGTCGCCGAGAGAGGGCTCGAATCCGCGTCGATCCCCGGGACGGACATCGAGCGGTACCTGGGGACGATCCGCGCGAGGGTCGAGAGCGGGCGGACCGGAGCGGCCTGGTGCCTGCGCTCCCTCGCCGGAATGGAGGAGGGGGGAGGAAGCCTGGATCGACGCCTGCGCGCACTGACGAAATCGATGCGCCTCCGCCAACGCCGGGGCAGGCCCGTCCACAGCTGGGAGGACGCGACGCTCGAGGACGCCCCGGCCTGGATGGAGAGCTACCGCACGATCGGGCAGTTTATGACGACGGATCTCTTCACCGTCCGCCCCGACGACCTCGTCGATTTCGCAGCGAGCCTGATGGAATGGGAGCACATCCGGCACGTGCCGGTCGAGGACGACCGGGGGGCTCTCCTCGGGCTCGTATCGCATCGCGCCCTGCTCCGTCTCGTCGCGAGGGGGACCGAGAAGGAGGGCCGGCCGATCGCGGTCCGCGAGGTCATGAAGGCCGATCCCCTGGCGGTCCCGCCCGACACTCCGACCCTCGAGGCGATCCGGCTGATGCGCGACCACAAGGTGGGCTGCCTTCCGGTCGTCGAGGACGGCAGGCTCCTCGGGATCGTGACGGAGCGGGACCTCCTCAACGTCGCGGCCGCGCTTGTCGAAGAGAAGTTGCGGGAAGCCTGAGGGCTTCCCCCGGGACGACGCGGAGGGCGGGGTGCGCGACTTCGACGACAGGCGGCCGGCGGGCGGGCCTGCTCTCGGAGAGCGGAGGATCGGGGCCTTCGAGAAAGGTCGATCCGGTCCCCTCGTCTTCCTGGTCGGAGGGGTCCATGGAAACGAACCCGAGGGTCTCGAGGCGGGGCGTCGCGTCCTCGCGAGGCTCGCCCGGGACGATCCGCCGTTCCGTGGGCGCGTCGTCCTGGTTGCGGGCAACCTGACGGCGCTGGCCCGGGGGCGGCGCTTCGTCGATCTCGACCTGAACCGGATGTGGACGGAGACCTCCTACCCGCCCCCGGGCGGCGCTCCGCGCCCGGGGGAACCGGTCGAGTTCTGGGAGCGGCGTGCGCTCGCCGAGGTCTTCGCCGAGGAATGCCGGGCCGCGGAGGGCCGGAGGATCGCCTGTCTCGATCTCCACAGCTGTTCGTCGGAGGGGGCGCCGTTCGCCTGCATGGGGGACACGATCCGCAACCGGCGGCTCGCCTTCGCCCTACCGATCCCCGTTCTGCTCGGTCTCGAGGAGACCCTCGACGGCACCCTGCTCGACCATTTCTACGTAAGGGGGCACGTGGCCGTCGCGGTCGAGGGGGGGCGGAGCGGTCTACCCTCGACGGTCGAGCGTCTCGAGGATCTCTGCTGGTTCGCCCTCGCCGGGATGGGCTGCCTCGAGACTTCTGCGATCCCCGGACTCGAAGAACGGCGGGCGCGGCTCACGGAAGCCTGCGCGGGCCTGCCCCGCGTCCTCGAGATCCGGTACCGGGAAGCCCTCGAACCCGGGGACCGGTTCGAGATGGGTTCGGGCTTTCGCACCTTCGACCGAGTCGAGCGGGGTCGGCTCCTCGCGCGGAAGAACGGAGGCGAGTGTCGCGCCCCGGAGGACGGCTATCTCCTCCTCCCTCTCTACCAGGGGCAGGGGAACGACGGCTTCTTCCTGGGGCGGCGGGTCCGGCCGTTCTGGCTCCGGGTCTCCGCGATCCTGCGCCGCCTGCGGGTCTTCAAGATGCTGCCGCTCCTGCCGGGCGTGCGCAGGGACCCCGACCGCCCGCGGAGCCTGGTCGTGGATCCTGCCGTCGCGCGCTGGCGGACGATCGAGATCCTCCACCTCCTGGGCTACCGCAAGGAACGGCCCCGGGGAGGGCTCCTGGTCTTCTCCCGCCGGCCGGACTAGGAAGTCCGCCACCCCGGGAACGCCTTCCCGGAGGACCGGCGGTATCGTGTGCGCCTTCCACGGAGGAACGAGATGCAGCAGGAGATACGCAGGATCCTCGAATCGGTCGGGGAGGACCCCGGCCGGGAGGGCCTCCTCCGCACCCCCGAGCGGGTGGAGCGCGCCTGGAGATACCTCCTCAAGGGATACGAGGAAGATCCCCGGGAGGTCATCGGGCGGGGGGTCTTCGAGGCCGTCTGCGACGAGATGGTGCTCGTGAAGGACATCGAACTCTACTCGATGTGCGAGCACCATATGCTCCCCTTCTTCGGGAAGGCCCACGTCGCCTACGTGCCCGACAGGAAGATCGTCGGGCTGTCCAAGATCCCCCGCGTCGTCGACATCTACGCGCGGCGGCTCCAGGTGCAGGAGCGGATGACCGTGCAGATCGCCGAGGCCCTCGAGGAGGTCCTGCAGCCCAAGGGGGTCGGGGTCATCATCGAGGCCTCCCATCTCTGCATGATGATGCGGGGCGTCCAGAAGCAGAATTCGGTGACGATCACCTCCTGCGTGCGGGGGCGCTTTCGGAGCGACGAGCGCACGCGTGCGGAGTTCATGCGGCTTCTCCACGGCATGCACGGTTGAGTCCCGCCTCGAGGTTCCGCCACGAACTTCCCGACCCGGGCTGGCCGACCCGGGAGGAGGCGCGTGCCGCCAGGCTCTTCTCCGAGGGGAGGCTCGGCCCCCTGCGCACGCGCACGAGGTGCTGGGTGCCGGCGATGGTCCCCTGGCGCGCGGGAGAGGACGGCTGCGTCACCCCGGAGGTGCTCGACTGGTACGGACGCTTCGCGGCGGGAGCCCCGGGCGTGCTCGTCGTCGAGGCGACGGGGATCCGGGATGTCCCGAGCGGTCCGCTCCTCCGGATCGGTCACGATCGTTTCGTACCGGGACTCGTGGACCTCGTCGAGAGGGTCCGCGAGGAGAGCGGGGGACGAACGCGCCTTCTGATCCAGATCCTCGATTTTCTGAGGATCCGGAAGAGGCCGGATCCGAAGCGGTACTTCTCGGAGTTTCTCGTCCTCCGCGAGGATCTGCGCGCGGCCCTCGAGGCCCGTGATCCCGGGCTCGCCGGCGCCGACGAGACGAGATTGCGCGCGGCCCTACTTGCGATGCCCGATCCCGATCGCCGCGCTCTCCTGAGTCCCCGTGAACTGCGGGACCTCGACTTCGGGGCTCGCGAGACCGTGAACGATCTCCACCTGCCCTGGATCGCCGACCTTCCGGCCCGCCTTCCGGGGCTCTTCGCGGCCGCGGCGGGGCGGGCCCGCGAGGCGGGCTTCAACGGCGTCGAACTGCACTTCGCCCATGCATACACGATGGCCGGCTTCCTCTCGCGCACGAACCGGCGCGGAGACGGATACGGAGGGGATCCCGAGGCCAGGCGTCGCCTTCCGCTCGAGGTCTTCGATGCCGTCCGCAAGGAAGTCGGGATGGACTTCTGCGTCGGCTGCCGGCTCTGCGGGGACGAGGTCATTCCCGGGGGCGACCGCATCGAGGATGCGATCGGGCACTGTCTGGCCTTCGCGAAGCGAGGCTTCGACTTCCTGTCGATCTCCAAGGGAGGGAAGTTCGAGGACGCGAAGCAGCCGAGGATCGGGGAGGCGGCCTATCCCTACACGGGACCTTCCGGCCACGAGTGCATGCCGACGATCCGCATCGACGAGCGGGGTCCGTTCGGGCGCAATGTGGGGCTCGCGGCTCGGATCCGAAGGGCCTTGCGGGAACGGGGCTTTATGACCCCGGTCGTGACCGCGGGGGGGATCTGCGGTTTCGCCCAGGCCGAGGCGATCCTCGAGCGGGGAGAGGCCGACTTCGTCGCCGCGGCCCGGCAGAGCCTCGCCGATCCGGACTGGTTCCGGAAGATGGAACTCGGAAGGGGCGCCGAGGTCCGTCGTTGCACCTACACGAACTACTGCGAGGGCCTCGATCGCCGCCACAAGGAAGTCACCTGCAAGCTCTGGGACCGGGATTTCCGGGACGATCCCTCCGCGCCCCGCAGCAGGGACGGCAAGCGCAGACTCTGTCCTCCCCCTTGGACCCCTCCCGCCTGAAACCTCCGAGCGGGATCTTTCGGATCTCCGCGGGTCCGATCCGCGCCGGAGTTCAGAAGGGCTGGATCGGCCCGTAGGCGCGGAATGCGCAGAGCTGGATGAGGACCAGGATCGAGGCGGCGAGGACCAGTTCCGCGAAGTAGGTCCGCCTGAGGCCCTTGGGACTCCGGCGGGCGAGGAACCCGTCGATCGCGAAGGCCAGCAGGAACAGGACGTCGATGGCCGTGAGGATTCCGAACTGGGTCGAATCGATCAGATGGAAGGGGGCCTCCGGAGCGATCACCGGCATCTCGTACGTGCACAGGACCCAAATGAACCAGATCGAGCACAGCCCGAAATACACGAGGGCCGCGAGGACCGAGGGTCGGAACACGGGGAAGGAAGAGGGGCGGATCGCTTTCACCTTCGCCTCCAGGTCATGGGGTCGGACATTCTACTCCATTGCGGGTTTCCTGTCCGCGGTCCGTCCGTCCCCATCGGGCGATTTGCGATGCCTTCGTGCCTGGAAACGAGGCGAAGGATGGGTCCGGGGAGTAGAGGCATGAGGCCCCCCCCCGCCGACATTCGGTACGGCTCGCCGGAAGATTTTGGAAGGATTCGGTTTGCGGAGAGGAAGCCTCGAGGGATGGAGCCCGGTTCGTGCAGGACGGACCTGGGCGGGTGGTCCGGCCCGGGGAGGGAGGGGAGGACCTGGAAACGTTCGGAGGCCGTTCCGGAAAGGACTTGCGGTGACCGGGTCACGCAAGTCCTCCACCGCCTTGGAAGTCCCCATCGCATCGATACCATCCGGGAAGTCGCCGGTTTCGTGTTCCCGGCGGTGGGCCGCGGGTCCTCGAACCGCGGTAGAGGAAATCGTCTCTCCTAAACGGTGTTCCCGTGTTTCGGGTCGGGCCCGGGGTCCGTACCCGGGGAAGCGCCGGGTCGCGGGGGGCGCTCTTGTTGTCGATCGTCGTCCGCCAGAGGTCGGAGGAGGTGCCTGCATGATTTCGACCAATCCGATTCCGAGACCGGATGAGATCCGGAGAGCCCTGGACGGTTTCGTCATCGGACAGCGGAAGGCGAAACGGGCGATCGCCTCCGCCTTCTACGATCACATGTTGAAGAACGTGCTCCGGGAGGAAGGGGGCTTCCCGAGGCGGCCGCACAGCGAGCACGTCCTCCTCCTCGGAAAGACCGGGGTCGGCAAGACGACCCTCGTCAGAGTGCTCGGGGACCTCTTCGACATCCCGGTCCTCTTCGCCGATGCGACGCGCTTCTCCCAGGTCGGCTACGTCGGGGACCAGGTCGTCAACCTCCTCTTCGACCTGCGAAGGATGATTCCGAAGGGGAAACCCTATGTCGGCATCATCTTCCTCGACGAGTTCGACAAGCTGCGGCGCTCTCCCCGGCGGGACGACATCGACGTTTCGGGGCTCGGGGTCCAGCGCGAACTCCTGACCCTCCTCGGCGGGGGGAGGATGAAGGTGCGCAACCGCCAGGGAGAGGAATGCGAAGTCGACACCACCGGCGTGCTCTTCCTCGGATGCGGAGCCTTCGAGGATCTCGATGAGGTGCGGCGCGAACGGATGTCGGCGAAGGGGCTCGGCTTCGGAGCGGAGAAGGACCGGGACGAGAGCCTGCCCCCCGTCGGTCCCGAGGACCTGATCCGTTACGGCTTCCTTCCCGAACTCATCGGGCGCTTCGGCCGCATCGTCGAACTCGATCCTCTCGGAGAGGAGGACCTCGCGCGTATCCTCGAGCACTCCGATCTCTCGGTCCTGCGCGAACAGCGGGAGTTCTTCGCGGCGCACGGGATCGCGCTGGAGGTCGAGAAGGGGGCGGTCTCGGAGATCGCGCGGCAGGCGGCCCGCTTGGGAGTCGGGGCGCGGGGGCTCGAGCAGGTCGTCCTGGCCAGGCTGGAGCCCTTGCGTTTCCTGCTCCCCCGCCAGGCCGAACGGGGGATTCGCAGTTGCAGGGTCGATCGGGCCTTCTTCCGGGGGGAGGGGAGCGCCCGCTGGGGCCGGGAGTGCGCGGAGGGGGGCGCGGGCTATCCCTCGCTGAACCTGTTGCGGCGGAAGGCGCTCCAGGGCTTCGAGCCCGCGCTGCTCTGGAAGGAGAAGCGACTCCATCGCTGGACCGCCGGAGGGCGGGGCGGGGGCCGGGACCGGAGGATGCTGGAGTCCCTGAAGAAGAAGGTCGGATTCGAGGAGTGTCCGGCAGAGGTCCGGGAATGGTGGACCGGGCAGGAGATGCGGAACGGAAAACGGCGGTTCCGCCTGATCCGGGTGCTGCGTGAACTCCTGGACCTTCGGGTCGACCTCCCGGCTCTGGCCTCGTGCCGAGAGGAGACCGGGAGTTCCGATCCCGAGGTCAATCTCTCGTATCTCCGCTACCGCATTGCCCTGATCCGCGCCCATGGGCGAGAGGGAGTCGACGTCTTCCTCGAACGGTCGCGCCGGCGGGCCTCGCAGATGCGCCTCTGGCCCGGGAAAGGAGAGGCTGGAGGGGCGCGCTCGCGGGGCGGGGGCGGCGAGGAGCCGGAAGGTGGGCCGGGAGAGGAGTCGGGGGGCGGCGGGGAGACCCCGTTCTGAAGACGCTTCTTCGAAAGCGACGGGAGCGCTGGTAGCGGGGGACGGACTCGAACCGTCGACCTCAGGGTTATGAATCCTGCGCTCTCACCAACTGAGCTACCCCGCCCGGGGACCCCCGGGAGGCCGGGGGCGAAGGGGGGGAGAACGTAGCGAGCGAGCCGGAGTCGGGCAAGGGAAGCCGGAAGGACGCGGAGGGAGGCCCCGGGGGCGGGCGGATCCCCGCGCCCGCTCCCTCCCCGCGGCGGGCCGTCCGACCCCTCCCTTCAATCGAGACGGAGGCGGAGCCATCTCCCCCGGCGGAGAATCCACCACGAGGTCAGGGCCTTCCCGTAGGTGCTGAGGTTGATCGCCCACCAGATGCCGACGAGTCCGAAGCGCTCCGGAGCCCCGAGCCAGAGGGAAAGGGGGATGCGGGAGAGGTTCCAGAACCCGGTCGAGATCGAGGGCGGGAGGCTGTGGCCCGCGGCGGAGACCGTCTGGTCGTAGACGCCCTGGATGCCGACCGCGAACTGGCTGAGCGCGAGGATCCGGAGGTAGACGACGACCTCGCGCTGCACGGCGTCGTCGGGGGCGATCAGGGCCGCGAGGGGGCCGGGGAGGACCAGGAAAACCAGGGTCAAGGGCAGGGTCAGGAGGAGGACGATGCCTCCCGCGCGCCGGGCCAGCGCCTGGGCCAGGTCGGGCCGCCCCGCGCCCAGGTAGCGGCCCGCGAGGCTTCCGGTCGCCATTCCGAGCCCCCAGATCAGGCAGAACGCGAGGCCCTCGATGCGGAAGCCGTTTCCGAAGGCGGCCCGACCCAGCGCCCCGAACGGGGGGAAGACGAGGTTCCACATGACGAGGTAGACGCCCGAGTAGAGCGCGATCCCGACCGTCGCCGGACTTCCGATCTTGAGGATCAGGAGGCTGCGCCGGCGGGCGCTGCGGGGGTCGGGGTCGCCCTGCGCGGGCAGGCGGCGGTGCAGGAGGAGGAGACCGAGACTCGTCGACAGGACCCGGGAGAAGATCGAGGCCCAGGCGGCGCCCGCGACCCCGAGAGCCGGCAGGGGGCCCGGACCGAAGATCAGGAGGGGGTTCAGGATGGTGTTCGCGGAGACCGCGAGGAGCTGGAGCTTCAGGGGGGTCTTGCTGTCCTTCCGGGCGAGGAAGCAGTTGTCGACGACCGGGGCGAGGCAGAGGAAGAAGGCCCCGTAGAACAGAGGGCGCATGTAGTCCCCGAGCGCCGTCCGCTCGATCTCGAGGGCCTGGAGGTCGACCCCGTCCCGCACGGGGAGGATCCAGGCGACCCATGCGCCGAGGAACCCGAGCCCGAGCAGGGCGACGACGAGGGCGGCTCCGGCGGAGAGCCCGAGGGCCAGGCGGAGGACCTGCCGCGCGCGGAAGGGATGCCCGGCCCCGTGCGCCCGGGAGGCCAGGGCGAGGACGCCGAGCGCCACGCCCTCGTAGATCGCGAAACAGAGGATCGAGACCATCGAGGCGTCGGCGACCGCGGCCTGCGACTCACGCCCCAGGAACTTGACCCAGAACTGGTCGTTGAAGCCGTAGACGTTGTTGAGCAGCAGGGTCATGGCCCCGGGCCAGGCCAGGTGCAGGAGTTCGCGGGTCAACTCCCCGCTGGTCGCGGGCAAGCGGTCCTCCTGGATCGTCGCTGCCGCCATGCTCTGCTTCCGCCGGGTCTACCGATGAAGGAAGACGGGGGATCAGCGCCAGCGAAGGATGATCGGCACTTCCTTTCGCCCGTCTTTTCCGACGGTAACCTCCTGGAAGCCCCGATCGAATCCCTTCTTCGTGAAGTGGACGAAATACCGTCCCTCCTTGAGATGCGCGAAGCGGGCCCGGCCGAGGCGGTCGGAACGGAGGACGTATTTCCGGTAGACGCGGCTGTCGCGCGCGATGGCCTGCACCTCGACCCCCTCGAGCGGTACGCCTCCGGGGTTTGTGATCCGGAAGCCGATCGAGGCCCCGCGCGGAACCTCGATCGGGAAGAACGGTTCGCCGCGGTCGGGGATCGAAAGGGTGCGCGGAGGAACCGCCGGGGCGGAAGGGTCGCCGAGGATCAACTCGTAGGCTCCGCTGCGGACCTTCTGGAAGAGGCAGTGTCCGAGCAGGTCGGTCGCGCCGCGGAGGGAGGCGCGGCCCCGGGGGCTCCCCTTCGGGCGGAGGAGGATCGGGAGTTCGGCGATCGGCATCCTCTCCTGGTCCTTGATGACGAGAGAGACGGGAACCGGAGGCCGGAGTTCGAGGAGGACGCGGGCCTTCGGGTGCTCGGCGTCGAGGGAGACGAGCTGCGAGGAGCCGTTGTAGTCTCCGGCGAGAACCTGGACCTTCCAGCCGTAGGGGGAGAACGGCAGATCGGGCACGCGGAAGCGGGCCATCGCGGCCCCGCTCTCGATCGGGAAGCTGTAGATGCCGCGCTTCCATCTAGGCTCGCCGTCCCCGGCCTCCTCGTTGACCGCCTCCTCGACGAGGATCGCGAAGGTCTCGAGATCCGCCGCCTCCGGGATCTTGACCATGCCCTCGAGGACTCCGGTCCGGGCCCGTTCGCCCTCGACCCGCGCGACGGCCTCGACCGGGGCCGTTTCCTCTCCGCCGGAGGGCGCGACCGCGTCGAGGGGATCCCCGCCGGCTTCGGAGGGGGCGTCCGAGGCGGCGAGGAGCGGGGCGGGATCCTCGCCGCGTTCGGCGCCGGCCGCCTCGCCCTGCAGCATCGGCAGGCCGAGGATCAGAGCCATCACGCCGAGCAATCCGAAGAGGATCGTCGAACGGGCGGCACCGGGTTCTCGGACTCGGGAGACTTCGGACATTCGGGGCGGATGGTTTCGAGGGCTGGGTGTCGTTCCGGGGGGTTCCCGTCCCTCCATAGTACACCACCGGGCGGGAAGGAACCGGTTCGCGGCGCGATCCCGCTGGCGCGGGGGCTTCGCGGCCCCCGGGGCGGGAGCTGCGCCCCGGATTCCGGGACCCGTCCGGGACGGGCGGTCTTCCCGGCTCCGGGCGAACGCGGGAAGGGGCGATTTTGCGACAATCTTCCCCGAGCTTCCGCGCAGGGTGGGGCTTCCCGATTCCCCGGAGGATTTCCGATGCACGGCAACGACGTTCTTTCCGTCCCCTTTCCCCCGTCCCGCTGCGGAGCGCTCGGGCTTTTCCTCGCCCTCGGCCTTCCGGCGCTCTCCGCGCAGGAGGAGCCCGCCTTCCCCCGGCGACTCGTCGATCTCGCTCCCGAGGGAACGGCGGCCTGGTTCGAATGGGGAGGCTGCGACCTCGATGTCGCCTCTCTCCACGAGCGCCTCGAGCGGGAGGCGGAGCGGAGCAGCCTCCTTCCACGCCTGCTGCGCAGCTCCGAACTCCGGCGGATCCGGGGCATGCTCCGCCTGACCCGAGGCCTCGAACGGAACGGTCTCGTCGCGGGCTTCGAAGACCTGCTCGCCGGGAGGCTCGTCTTCGGCCTGCGCAAGGAGGGACGGAGAGTCCGGGCCTTCGCGCTCGCGAAGCTCAGGGCCCCGTCCGAGGCCGGGTCCCTGCAACGGCGCCTGCGGGCTCTCGGCCTCGAGGTCGACCGGCGCGGGCCCTACCTCGCGCTGGCCGGGGACGGCCGGACCCGGGAGGCGATCGGGCGGGCCTGGGAGCGGGCGGCGCGGGGGGAGGGGCCGCCCGCCTTCGTCACGGACCTGCCCGCGCGGAGCCTGCTTCGGTTCCGGATCGATCTGCAGGAGCTGCGAAGGACGCGGTTTCCCCTGCTCGGCGACCGCAGTCCGGTTCCAGCCTTTCCCGCCTTCCTCGGCTGGCCGCTCCTCCTCTCGCTCTCCCGGGGGGAGACGGTCGAGGGGGGCGTGGCCGTCGCGGCCGACGGCGGCCTGGTCCTGGAAGTCGCCGCGAAGCTCGGAGGGATCGAGGAATCCCTGCGGATTCCGCTGGCCCCCCTGCCGGCGGCGGGGGGGCGGGATTCCCTCCGGGAGGGCGGGAAAGTCCTGCCCCGCCTCGAGGGGACGATCTGCCGCTGGAGGCTCGGCCGGGATCTCGCGGCCTTTCTCGAGGGCCGCGCCCGCCTGCTCGGCCCCCGGGCCCGGCGGCAGACGGAGTCCTTCCTCCAGTCTCTCGACTTCGCGCTGCGCGGGCCGCGCGGCGGCTCCTCCCTGTTGCAGGCCCTGGCCCCCGGACTCTCGGGCCTGCTCGTCCTGAGCACCGAGGAGGATCGCAGGAACCGGCCGGTGCGGCTCCTCGATCCGCCGGTCCTCGTGCTCGGTTTTCCGCTCCGAGAATCCGGGCCGGTCCGGAGGGTCGAGAGCGCGCTCGGGGTCCTCCTCGCGGTTTCGAACCGCGACCGGATGCGGCGGGGTCGCCTTCCTCGCAGGGTTCGGACGGAGACGAGGGACGGAATCCGACTCTCGGCCGCGAAACTCGTGACCCCAAAAGACGGACGCCCCTGGCCGCTCGAGGCGGTCGTGACCCCGACCCTGGCCCATGGGGCTTCCTGGCTCCTGGTCGGCAGCGAGGACGGGCCCTGCCGACGCATCCTCTTCCGCGAGAGGCGCCAGGACCGTCGAAGCGCGGGTCGGAACACTGGGGGGGACCGCGCCGGCGGGCGCCGGAGGGGCGGCGCGGAGGAATCCGGACTGCTCGATCTCCTCGAGTTCGACTTCGCGGCGGCGGCCGAAGCCCTCCGGCGGAACCGAAAGCTGCTCGCGAGCCGGCTCCTCGTCGAGAGGGGCACGGATCCGGAGCGGGGGATGGCGCTGCTCGAGACGATCGCGCAGTTCGTGGAGCGCATGGGCCGTGTCCGCTTCACCGATGGGATCGGAGAGGGGAAGGTCTGGATGCGGATCCGGTGGACCCCCGCTCCGGCGGCCGACCGGAATCCCGGGGAGGCAGGCGGACGAGGGGGAAGGGAGCGATGAAGGCGCGGTCGGGGCAAGCCACCCTCGGGAAGGCCCCCGCCTTGGGCGGGAGCCGGACATGGTTGCGTCCGTTCCGGCCGGGGAGGGACGGGGCCTTCGATGAAGCCGCCGTCCTCCACCTGCTGCGGCGCGCGGCCTTCGGGAATCCCCCCTCCGAGGTCGAACGGATGCTGCGGCTCGGGCCGGAGGGGGCCGCACGCGCGCTGGTCGCGGGAAGCGAACCCGACCGCGCCGCGCAGAGCCTCGAGGACATGCGGCCCTTCGTGCTCGGCACCGAGTCCGGGCGGGACCTGGCGGCCTTCTGGTTCGCGAGGCTTTGCCGGACGCGGCATCCGCTGCGGATGCGGATGACGCTCTTCTGGCACGACCACTTCGCGACCTCGATCCGCAAGGTCCGCAACGCCTGGTGGATGACCGAGCAGTTCGAGACCTTCGAAGGTCTCGGCCTCGGGCCGTTTCCCGACCTCTGCCGGGCGGTCGTCAAGGGGCCGGCGATGCTGCGCTGGCTCGACGCCCCCTCGAACCGGAAGGGCCGTCCGAACGAGAACCTGGGTCGCGAACTCCTCGAACTCTTCACTCTCGGGCGGGGGAACTACGGGGAACGGGACGTGAAGGAGGCGGCCCGCGCGCTGACCGGCTGGACGATCATAAAGGGTCGCTTCCGCTTCGACCGGAGGCGGCACGATCCGGGCGTCAAGGAAGTCTGCGGGAAGCAGGGGAAGTGGGACGGAGACGCCCTGTGCACCCATCTCTTTTCTCTCGAGAGCTGCGCCCGCTTCCTGGCGGGGAAACTCCTCGAGCACTTCGTCGGACCGCGCTGGCCGGTCGAGGCCCGCACCGAACTGGCCGAGGTCCTCCGGGAGCGGGGGCTTCATATCGGCGAGGCGCTCGAGGTCCTCCTAGCCTCCCGCCTGTTCCACCGCCCGGAGTTCCGGGGGGCGAGGCTCAGGGGGCCGATCGAGTGGCAGGCCTGGGTCCTTCGGAGTCTCGGCGCGAGGGCCTCCCCCGCCGCCCTCCACCGGTCTGCGGGGAGGATGGGGCAGCGCCTCCTCGATCCTCCCGACGTGGCCGGCTGGCCCGAGGGCGAGGCCTGGCTCTCCTCCGCCTCCTGGTTGCAGCGGGCCGACTTCGCGTTGTGTCTCGGCCGTCCGGGCGGGCCCTTCCATCTCGACCCGCCCCTCGAGGAACTCGTGCCCGACCGGGGACCGGAAGCCGAGTGCGGGTTCCTGATCCGCGCGCTCCTTCCCGAAGGTCTCCCGCGGAGGGCCGAGGAGATCCTCAAGGCCCGCGCGCGCGCGGAGGCGCGCCTTCCCCGTCCGGTCCGGCTGGCCGGGCTCCTCGGCGCCTTGTTGCTCGTCCCCGCCGCCCATCGTTGCTAGGAGGTCTTTCGATGTCTTCGTCTTCCACCCGGAAATCCTCTCCCCGCATCTCGAGGCGGGGGCTCCTCGGGCGGGGCGGAGCCCTGCTCGCCGGCATGCCGCTGCTCCGGTTCGGGTCGGGGTCCCTCGAGGGCGAACGGCTCTTCGTGCTCGTTGAACTCGTCGGCGGGAACGACGGCCTGAACATGATCGTCCCGTTCGAGGATCCGGCCTACCACGCGGCGCGGCCGAGGCTCCGTGTCCGCGGCGGAGGCCTCGCGCTCGGGGAGGGCTTCTGTCTCCATCCGCGGATGGAGGCGCTCCTACCGCTCTGGAAGGAGGGGGAGATGGCCGTCCTGCACGGGGTCGGCTATCCGCGGCCCGACCGTTCGCATTTCCGCAGCCGGGACGTCTGGCACAGCGGCCGCCCGGATCTCGAGACGCCCTCCCAGGGTTGGCTCGGCCGGGCCGCGGCCGCGATGCCGAAGGACGGGAGCATGGTCAGGGCGATGGGGCTCGGCGAGGTCGATCTCTCCCTCGTCCTGCGCAGTCCGCGTCTGGCGGTGCCGGCCCTTCCGGATCTCGAATCCTACATGCTGCACACCGACGGGAGAGCCCGCCGCCGCCGGGACGCGCGCCTGCGCGAACTCGCCGCCCTGCAGGAGACCGCGAGGGACGACGCAATCGGCCGCCTGCTCGCCCGCTGCGCGAGGGAAGCCCTCGAGGGTTCCGAGCGTCTCCGGGAAGCCGCGGCCTCGTGGCGCCCGAAGGCCGGGTTTCCGACCCACGCCTTCGGACGGCGCTGCGCACTCGCGAGCCGCGCGCTGACTTCGTCCCTCGTCACCCGCATCGTCCATCTCCGCCACCACGGCTTCGACACGCATGCCTCCCAGAACCGCACGCACGGGACCCTGCTCGGCGATCTCGCCACGGGTCTTTCGGCCCTCGCCGCCGACCTCCGCGCCCGCGGCCTCTGGAAACGCTGCCTCGTCCTCTGCTTCTCGGAGTTCGGCCGGCGCCTCGCCGAGAACCGGAGCGGGGGGACCGACCACGGAAAGGCCGGTCCCGTCCTCGCTCTCGGCGGCTCCCTGAAGGGCGGTTTCCACGGCCGCGCCACCTCCCTCACCGCCCTCGACGACGGCGATCCCTCCTTCACGACCGATTTCCGAAGGGTCTTCGCCGAGGTCTGCGAACGCTGGCTCTCCGTCCCCTCCCGGCCCGTCTTCCGGGGAAGCTTCCCTCCGCTCAACTTCCTTCCGCGGTCCTGAGGACGGCGGCGCGCCCCTCGCCGCGGATCCCGTCCCGGAGGATAAGGGACCGCGTCCGGAGAGTCAGTTGACCGGGTGGACGAGGTAGGAGCCGGAGCGGTCGTCGCGTTCGAGGCGGACGAAACCCGCCTCCTCGGCCGCGCGGAGGAGGGAGGAGAAGGTCGGGTAGTCGTAGGAGGCCTCGCTGAAGCCCGGGCGCTTGCGCTGGATCGTCTGCTTGAGCATCGAGGCCCAGATCTCGCCGCGACCGTCCCGCTGGAGGGCGTTGACCCCATCGAGAAGGATGCGGAAGGCCTGCGCGTCCTTCTTCGAGAGTTCGGTGTCGCGCTGGTTGGAGCGCCGCTCCTGCATCTCCCGTTCCTTGACGAGGTCCTCGTAGAACAGGAACTCGTCGCAGTTCTCCGCGAGCAGGGGGCTGACGGTCTCCCGGACCCCGACTCCGATGACCGAGCGCCCGTTCTCCTTGAGCTTGCTGACGAGGGGGGAGAAGTCCGAATCCCCGGTCACGAGACAGAAGGTGTCGACGTGGGTCTTCGAGAAGGAGAGGTCGAGGACGTCGACGACCATCCGGATGTCGGCGGAGTTCTTTCCGGTCACCCGTTTCTTCGGGATGTCGATGAGTTCGAAGGCGGCCTCGTGCAGGCCGTCCTTGTAGCTCCGGTAGCGGGACCAGTCGCAGTAGGCGCGCTTGACGAGGATCTTCCCCTTGTCGAGGAGCCGGTCGAGGATCAGGTGGACGTCGAAGGCCCCTTCCTCGCCGGCCTGCCGTCGGCCGCCGTGCAGTCCGCGCACGATGTTCTCGAAGTCCATGAAGAGGCCGATATTCGGATTGTCTTTCATTCGTCGCTCTGGGATCGGGGACCGGAAGTCCCGTCCGAGGGGAGGATTCGGGGGGCCTCGGACGGCGAGGTGCCGTGTCCGGGCTCGGGGCGCCGCGAGAATAGGGGGGACGGCCCAGGGTGGGTGATACCCTCTCGGGGGGTCCGGGTCACCTGGAAATCCGCCGGGAGCGGTCCTAGGTTGAGCCTTCCCGACGGGAGAGGAGACGAACGTGCGCAGCCTGGACCCCTTCGAAGAGAACGGCCGTCCCGAATCCGCCGAAGAGGAATCGATCGGGCTCGGGCAATTGATCCGCGTCGAGGAGGCGACCCCATCCAGTCTCTTCGTGCTCCCTCTTCGCCAGGCCGTCCCCTTCCCTGGCATCCTGATGCCCGTGCAGCTCTCCTCCGACCGCGCCCGGGCGATCGTCGCGAAGGCCGCGGATCAGGGCGGGTTCCTCGGGCTCTTCGCCCGCCGCAGCGGAACCGGGGGCGGGGGTGAGCAGGAGCTGGGGGGGATGGCCGACGAGCGCCTCGACGAGGACGAGGACGACATCGAGGCCCCGGCCCCGAAGGAACTCCACCGGATCGGTGTCGTCGCGAAGGTCTTGAAACAGATCAACCTTCCCGACGGGCGGAAGGCCGTCATGCTCCAGGGCCTGAAGCGGGTGCGGATGATCCGGGCCGTGCGGAGGCGTCCGTTCCTGATTCTCCGGGTCGAGGACGTCCCCGACATCCCGCCGGCCGGGGATCGGGCCGAGGCGCAGGTCCGCAACCTCCAGACCCTCGTGCGGGGCATCGTGGAGAATTCCCCGCAGGTCGGAGAGGAGTTCCTGACCGCGGCGATGAACTTCGACTACCCGGGCCAGATGGCGGACTTCTGCGCCGCCTACCTGATCCGGAACCTCGGCCAGCGGCAGGCCATTCTCGAGGCCCTGGACGTCGGCGAGCGCCTCGACCTCGTCGTCGAGGCCTTGACCCGGGAACTGACCCTGCTCGAACTCGGCGCCCGCATCCGCGACGAGATCAAGCAGAAGGTCGAGAAGGCCCAGAAGGAGTTCTTCCTCCGCGAGCAGATCAAGATCATCCGCCGGGAACTCGGAGAGGAGGTCGATTCGAAGGAGGCCGAGATCCGGCAGCTCAAGGAGCGGATCGAGGCCGCGGGCCTTCCCGATCCCGTCCGCGAGAAGGCCGAGGAGGAACTCGAGAGGATGCGGGTGACTCCGGTCGAGTCCCCGGAGCACACCGTGCTCGGCAACCACCTCGACTGGATCCTCGCTCTCCCCTGGAGCGTCTGCAGCGAGGACCGCCGGGATCTGCGGGGCGCGAAGCGGGTCCTCGAGGACGACCATTTCGGACTCCGGGAGGTCAAGGAGCGCATCCTCGAGTTCCTGGCCGTGCACAAGCTGAAGAAGGGCTACGGCGGATCGATCCTCTGCCTCTCGGGGCCCCCCGGCGTCGGAAAGACGAGCCTCGGCCGTTCGATCGCCCGGGCGATGGGGCGCAAGTTCTGGCGGTTCTCGCTCGGCGGGATGCGGGACGAGGCCGAGATCAAGGGGCACCGCCGCACCTACGTCGGCGCGATGCCCGGGCGCATCCTCCAGGGGCTTCGGCAATGTGGGACGAACAACCCCGTCATCATGCTGGACGAGGTCGACAAGCTCGGCGCCGACTTCCGGGGGGATCCTTCGAGTGCCCTTCTCGAGGTCCTGGATCCCGAGCAGAACCACGCCTTCCTGGACCACTACCTCGACCTGCCCTTCGACCTGTCGAAGGTCTTCTTCATCGCGACGGCGAACGTGCTGTCGATGATCCCCGCTCCTCTTCGGGACCGGATGGAGATCATCGAGATCCCCGGCTACCTGATCTCGGAGAAGGTCGAGATCGCCGCGCGGCATCTGCTGGCGAAGCAGCGCGCGGCGCACGGCCTTTCGGCCAAGGACCTGCATCTCGGCCGTCCGGTCCTGAAGGCCATCGTCCGCGAATACACCCGCGAGGCCGGCGTCCGCCGACTCGAGCAGAACATCTCGAAGATCTGCCGCAAGCGGGCCCTCCGGGTCGCGAGGGGAGGACGGGGGAAGACCCGGGCGATCCAGGTCAAGGATCTCCCCAGGTATCTCGGTCAGCCCAGGTTCGCGGGCCGGACGCGGCGGGTCATCAAGCGGCCGGGGATCTGCCAGGGCCTCGCCTGGACCCCGGTCGGCGGGGAACTCCTCTATATCGAGGTCGGTTCCTGGCCGGGGAAGGGGCGGATCCTCGTGACCGGAAGCCTGGGCGAGGTCATGAAGGAATCGGTCCGGATCGCGACCGACTACCTGAAGGGGCACGCGGACCTCTTCGGGCTCGACCTTAAGAGGATCCAGGACGAGGACCTCCACGTGCACTTCCCGGCCGGGGCCGTTCCGAAGGACGGTCCGAGCGCCGGAATCACGGTCGCTTCGGCCCTGCTTTCGCTCTGGCTCGGCCGCCGCTGTCCGAAGGATCTCGCGATGACGGGGGAGCTGACTCTCGTCGGGGAGGTCCTGCCGATCGGAGGAGTGCGGGAGAAGGTCCTGGCCGCGCGCCACGAGGGGCTGCGGAGGATCCTCCTCCCGGCCGCGAACCGGGCCGACATCCGGGAGATCGACCCGGAACTCGTCGCCGGCATGAGCTTCCTCTTCGTCGAGCACTTCGAGGAGGTCGCGCGGCACCTCGGCTTCCTCGCCTGAGGCCCCGCCTCCGGAAGGCTCCCGTCCCTCCGCCCCCGGGGAGATCCCCCCGGGAGGCCTCCCCTCCTCAAGGTCCGGGACCCGAAATCCCGATACCCAGGCGTCCTCCCGGCGACGACCGGGAGGGGCCCTTCAGGGTCGACCCCCTGGTTTTGGAGGCAACATGCGTGAGCGCACCTTCCCTCGTTCCCTGTTCCCCTGCATCGCCCTTCTGGCCTTCGCGCCCGCCTGCAACCGGGCGGGCGGCGCGGCCTCTCCGAGGATCTCCAGCATCCCCCTCCAGACGACCCCCGGAGGGACGACCTTCACCCTGGACCTGTCCGCCTACGTCACGGACGACACCAAGACCGCGACCTATGCGGTCACGAGCGGCGGGGGAAGCTTCAGCGGGAGCACCTATTCGAGGACCTTCCCGACGCTCGGAACCTACACCGTCGGCTTCAAGGCGACGGATTTCCGCGGGAATTCGACGAGCGGCAGCTTCCAAGTCAAGGTGACCTCCGCCGAGATCGCCCTCGTCCGCAACGGGACCGGGGTCTCCTACTACGACGTCCAGACCGGGAACCTGACTTCCGTGCTCCAGGACGACGGCCGCACGAAGACGCACAAGGCCTCGCTCACGGACGGGTGCAGCGTGTTCGAGGTCGACGTGACCGGCCAGAAGGATCTCTATCTCTACGATCCGAACGAACAGGAAGTCCTCACGATTGCCCAGGACTCGTCGAAGTCCGAGGTCTACCTCGGCAAGACGAGCGACGGGAAGATCCTCTTCCAGGCGGGAAGCTCGCCTGCGCGCTCCCTCCACCTCTACGACACGACGAACGGCGGCCTTTCGAAGGTCACGGCCTCGACCGGGGGAGCGCGGGACGAGCGGGACGGAATCGTCAACAGCGCGGACCTCGTCTTCTTCGAGAGCGCGGAGAACGGGCTCGCCGACATCTACTACTTCGACATCGCGAACAACAAGACCGTCGCGGTCAGCACCCATGCCCGCGACGAGGACCTCGTCACGGCGCTCCCCGACGGCGCCGTGCTGTTCCGGCGGAAGGGCGACGGCGGGGAATGGGACCTCTTCTACTTCAAGGCCGGTGTCGGGGTCGTCGAGGTCGGCGCGGACCTCGACGGATCGAGTCCCTTCACCGAGAGCAAGACCTACGCCGGGAGGACGAGCGATTCCCGCGTCGTCTTCTCGACGACCGACGGCTCGGACACGGACCTCTACATCTGGAATCCGGGAACGGGGCAGACCTCGACGATCGCCAACAGCGTCGCGAACGAGAGCCTCGCCGGGATCACGGCGACCGACCTGATCGTCTACAAGATCCAGACCGGTTCGAGCAACGCGGACCTGTCCTACTACAACCCCTCGACGAACGGGTCCACGACCGTCGCCAACAGCTCGGACGACGAGACCTATGACGGCAGCCTGTCGAACGGGGACATCGTCTTCACGAGAAACACGGGCGGGAACGGCAAGGACCTCTACTGGTTCGACGTCAGCGCCGGGAGCGCGAACGTGTTCTCCGGAGCGAACACGACCTCGACGGACTACCTCTTCGCGAAGGTGCTCGCGAACGACAAGATCGTCTACACGGTCGGCGCCTCGATCTACCTCTACGACACGACCGGACCGACCGCGACCTCGATCTCGACGGCCGCAGGAACCGAGTCCTTCGCGGGCGAGACCGGAGGCGGCGACTTCGTGATCTCCCTGTCGACCGGGGGGCAGAACGACCTCTATCTCTGGGACGAGTCGGCCTCGGCCGCCGTCGCGATCACGACGAACACGGGAGACGAGGTCTTCAAGAAGGGGACGACGCACGGTCCGATCCTCTTCACGAGGAAGGATTCGGGGGCGACGACCTCCGACCTCTACGTCTGGGACCCGAGTTCCAAGAAGGTGACGAGGATCACGACCAACAGCGTCGAGGACGGTGTGGACACCGTTTTCGAGGCCACGGTGAGCAACTGAATCCATAGAACGAGAGGAAGGCCCGGGTCACCCGCCCGGGCGGATCCCGCGGTGTCCATCCACCCGGGATCGAAGGAAAGGGAAGGGAGCAGGGCCGGCGGGAGCCGGCCCTGCGTTTTTCTGGGCGGCGAGGGGAGGTTCCGAAGGTGGGACAGGAGGAATACAAGAGCCGGGGGAGCGGGCCCTCAGGGAAGGCATAATGAGGGGAGGCCGGGACGAATCCGCGGCCTTCTCTCTAGGATCCCCGGGTCCTCGAGGACCCCTTTCCCCTCGGCCTCTCTCGAGGATGCCTTCGATGCGATTCCCTTCTCCCTCCCCTGGATGGGGGCCCGCGCTTCTCGCTCCCTTCCTTCTCGCCTCCGCAGGAGGCCTCCTCCTCGCCACGAGCCTTCCTTCCCAGGGCCCCGACTACGCGGCGGCGGCGCGGTATTCCTTCGCGAAGAACGGCCACTCGCTCGTCGTCCTCCGGAACGGGAAGCTCGTGTACGAGAAGTACGGGAACGGGTTCTCCGGCACCCTTTCCCACAGGCTGGCCAGCGGGACGAAGAGTTTCGCCGGGGTCCTGCTCGCGATCGCCGTCGATGACGGGATCCTGGGGTTCGACGAGAAGGTCGCCCTGACGCTGACCGAGTGGAAGAAGGATCTCCGGAAATCCAAGATCACCTACCGGCAGCTCCTGGGCCTGGTCAGCGGCCTCCATGGGGGGAGGCTGGGGGTCACGCCGAGCTACGCCGCCGCGGTCAAGGCTCCGGCGATCGCCGATTCCCTCAAGGTATTCAGCTACGGCCCGAACCCCTTCCAGTGCTTCGGAGAGGCCCTGAAGAGAAAGCTCGCCGCCAGGACCCCGAAGGAGACCGTGGCCGGATACCTGCAGAGGAAGCTGTTGAACCCGATCGGGATCAAAGTCGCTTCCTGGCGCAACGCGGCCTCCGGGGAGCCCGATCTCCCGAGCGGGGCCTACCTCCAGGCCCGGGAATGGATCAAGTTCGGGGAGATGGTAAGGCTCGGGGGGATGTACGGAGGCAAGCGCGTCGTCTCGTCGAAGAACCTCGCCCAGCTCTTCCTCGCGACCCGGGTCAAGAACACCTACGGGGTGGGTTGGTGGCTCGGGGACCTCGGTTCCGGACTTCCCCCCTCGCTCCGCTTCGCGGCCGGGGCCGGGGTCCAGCGACTCTTCCTCCTCCCGGAACTCGGGCTCGTGATCCAACGCTTCGGGGAATCCCGGGGAACCCGGTATTCCGACGCGGCCTTCTTCCGCGCGCTGTTCCCCTCGGGCTACGTCCCCTTCGGCGCCGCCTGCAAGGGCAGCGCCGGAACCCCCTCCCTCGCGGGGAACCCCCTCGTTCCCCCGCGTCCGGGTTCCTTCCTCGAGATCCTGTGCCGGGGAGTCCCCGCGAAGGCTTCGGGACTGTTCTATCTCGGAGTCTCCAGGACCTCCTTCGCCGGGGCGCCGCTTCCCCTGGCCTTGGACGCGCTCGGCATGAAGGGTTGCGCGCTTCGGGTCTCGATCGACCTCTCGTTCCCCTTCCTCGCGACCCTGGGCTCCGCGCGGCTCCGCCTGCCGCTGCCTCCCTGGACCTCGCTCCTCGGACGTTCCCTCTTCTTCCAGGCCCTCGTCGCCGACCCCAAGGCCAATTCCCTCGGGCTCATCATGAGCGGGGGCCTCCAGGCCCGGCTGGGCATGTAGGAGGCCGCGGGCCGGAGGGAGAGCCGGGGCTTGCGAGTCCTTCCCGGTAAGGGAATTGCGCGGAGGATTTTCCCGAACTGAGGTCATCGCGGGGCTCCCCGCCGGACGAAACAGGGGGAAGACGGGGGTTCGCAACGAGGAGGAAGGATGCGAAGGGGAGTCTTGGGGGCTTGGATTCTCGGGGTCGCGGTGCTCGGAGGGGTTTCGAGGGGGCAGGGAGTCGGGGCGGTAACCGGATTCCCGGGCGGTTTCGGAGTTCGGACCGGCGGGAGGATCCTCGAGCGCGCGCGGGCGGGCCTCCACTGGGGGACCTACGTCGGGGGCGGCGGCTTCGAGGAGCTGCGCTGCCTCGCGGTCGCGAGGAACGGGGACCTGATCGCCGCCGGGGTCACGCAGTCGCGCGACTTCCCGGTCACCGCGGGGGCTTACCAGCGGAGCTTCGGCGGGCAGAGTTGGACCCGGGGCTTCGGGGACGTCGTCGTCCTGCGCATGTCGGCCGACGGCAAGACCCTGCGCTTCGCGACCTACGTCGGGGGGGCGGGGGGCGAGGAGCCCTTCGACATGCAGGTCATGCCCGACGATTCGATCTGGGTCGCGGGCCTGACGCGTTCGAAGGATTTCCCGCGGACCCCGAACGCCTGGGGGCCGCCGAAGGACATCTGGAACGACGCCTTCGTCTTCCACCTCTCGGCGGACGGGTCGAAGCTCCTCTACTCCACGGCCTTCGGGGGCTACGGCGGGGACGTCGCCTATGCGCTGCACGTCGAGCCGGGAGGGGGACGGGTATGGCTCGCGGGCATGTCCAACGGCGGTGTGCCGACGACGCGGGGGGCGTTCCGGACCCGCGCCAGGGGCCGGGAGGCATGGCTCGCGATCCTGGACCTCGCGACCCGGCCCGGGGCGACGACGCTCGCCTACGGGACCTTCCTCGGAGGAAGCGGCGACGAGAACCGCGTCTTCGATCTCCACGTGGATGCGAAGGGCCGGGCGACCCTCGTCGGCCTGACCGAATCCTCGGACTTCCCGGTCACCGCCCTGGCCGCGCAGCCGGACTTTCCGAGGGGTTCCCGCTGCCTCTTCCTCGCGACCCTCGATCCCACGAAGACCGGCGCCGCCGCCCTCCTCTACGGGAGCTTTCTCGGGGGAGGGGGCGAGGCGTTCTCGGCGACGATCCTCGAGGACGCGAAGGGAGTGCTGACGGTCGGGGGGTGCTCGGCCGCGCGGAACATGGTCGCGTCCCTCGGGGCCTTCCAGACCTCGTACGGCGGGGGCAAGAGCGACGGCTTCCTGATCCGCGTCGACCGGACCCGCAAGGGGCGGGCGGGGATCCTGTATGCGACCTACTTCGGGGGGGACGGCATCGACCGCTTCCCGGCCCTGCTCGCCGAAGCCGACGGGACCTTCACCCTCGCGGGGGGCTCGGATTCCTCGCGCCTGCCGGTGACGGCCGGGGCCTTCCAGGAGAGCCGGACCTCGGGCCCGATGGGGGACGGATACCTCTGCCGCCTGGATCCGTCCCGGAAGGGGGCCGGCGCGCTCCGCTACGGAAGCTACTTCGGCGGGTGCAGGGGAGGGACCTCCCTCCTGGCGGCCGCGCGGACGCCGCGGGGCCTGCTCGCCCTCTGCGGGACGACCGTCGACCCCTGGGCCCCGGTCCTTCCCGGCGCGTTCCGGACGAGGCCTAAGGTTCCGGCGGACGCCTACCTCGCGCTCCTCAATACGAGGCCCCTGGATCCCGCCTACTCGGTCCTGGGGAAGGCCTGCCGCGGCTCGGCCGGCCTCCCGCAACTCCGGCCCCTGAGTCCGGCCCGGCTCTGCGGGCGGGTGCGGGCGCGCGTGCGCGGGGCGACCCCGAAGCGGGCAGGCGTCATGCTGCTCGGCTTCTCGACGAGTTCCTGGGCCACCCTCGTCCTTCCGGCGGAACTCGGGCGGGCCGGGATGAGCGGTTGCGTGCTCTATGCGAGCGGCGAGGTCCTGACCGCCCTGCCGACCGGGAACGGAGTCGCCGACTGGGGGATGGATCTTCCCTGGCGGCCCGAACTCGTCGGGCTCCGCTTCTACAACCAGTACGTCTTCCTCGACGCGAAGGCCAATCCCTTCGGGCTCGTCCTGACGAACGCCTTGCAGGGCGAGGTCCGGTTCTGACCCCTTGCCGTGCGCTCAGGGGGGGAAGGCTCCGGTGGCCTCGAGGAGGCGGAGGAAGGTCCGTCCCCACCGGTAGTCCGCGAGGAGGCTGTCGTCGCGGTGTCCCAAGAGGCGGAGCGCCGCGTAGAGGGCCTCGATCGAAGCGAGGCCGCGGGCGGGATCGTCGAAGAGCTTGGAGCGGCGCGGATAGGCGGTCGGGAGGTCCGGGGGCAGGGAGCGCGGCAGGACCGGGCCGCGGAGGGCGGCGCGCATCGTCTCGAGGTGCCGCCAGGTCGCGTCGAGCAGGAGCAAGGGCGGCCCCGAGTCCGAGGGGGCGAGGACCGGGGCCTCGACCTCGAGACAGATGTGGGGGACCTCGCACTCGATGAGGTCGTCGGGCCGGAAGCGCTCGAAGACGAAGCCCTCGCGGCCGACGAGGGCTTCGAGCGTGCACTTCCTCCGGTTCTCGCGGTAGTGGCGGACGAGGCGGACCGGGAAGGGCGGGACCGCGGGCGTCGGGGAATCAGGAGGCATGGGCCGCCGCCTCCCCGAACAGCCATTCGCGCAGGGCGTCGCGCACCGCTTCGGGAGGAATGCCGCGCACGCAGAGCGGAGCCGGACAGGCGCGCAGCCCACAGGGGGCGCAGGGGACCGGGTGGCGGAGGACGATCGCCCGCCCCCGCCAGGGACCGTAGCGGGCCGGGTCCTTCGGGCCGAAGAGGGCGACGACCGGGCGGCCGAGGGCCTGGGCCATGTGGAGGGGGCCCGAGTCCGCGGCGACGACGGCGGCCGCCCGTTCGAGGAGGGCCAGGGTCGCGGGCAGACCGAGGCGCGCGCCGTCCCAGTGGGGGAGCTGCGTTCGGGATCGGGCCGCGATCTCCCGGTGGAGCGCCTCCTCGCCGGGGCCGGTCGAGACGACGGCGCGCCAGCCCTCCCGCGCGCAGATGTCGGCGAGGAGCGCGAAGCGCTCCGACGGCCAACGCTTGAAGGCCGCGAAGGCGCTCGTGCCCGGGGCGAGGACGACGAGGGGGCCCTCGCCCGGAAGCCCGTCGAGGAAGGCGCGCGCGGCTTCCCGCGCCTCCTCGCGGACGAAGAGGAGGGGGCCCTCCGGGGGGGAGGGGTGGGGGGGCGGACAGAGGGTCTCCACGAGACGCCGGGCCTGCCGCGCGCGATGCGGGAGCGGGCCTTCCCAGCGAAGGGCCTCGTCGAGGACCCGCCAGGAGCCCTCCCGGGCGATCGGGGGGCCGAAGCCGAGCCTGCGGCCTGTGCGGGCCAGGCGCAGGTGGACCGCGCTCTTCAGGTTTCCCTGGAAGTCGAGGACCGCGTCGTAGCGCCGCGCGCGCAGCGCCCGCAGGTGTCGGAGGGCGAGGGCCGGGAGCGAGGGCCAGGTCCACGGGCGGCGGAGGCGCCTATCGAAGGCGCGCCTCGGGTAGACGAGAAGGCGGTCGATCCAGGGATGCCCCTCGAGGAGGGCCGCCGCCCGGTCCTCGACGAGCCAGTCGACTCGCGCCTCGGGCCGGGCCGCCTTCAGGAGCGCGAGACCCTCGAGGGCGAAGAGGACATCGCCGAGGGCGGAAAGGCGGACGAAGAGATAGCGGGCCTCGGCCATGCGCGGGCATGATAGCCGCGCCGTGCGGCGACTGGACTTCGACAGGGTGTGGTTCTGGATTCCGGACGATGGCCCCGATCCCCCCGAGGCCTGGACCCTGCCCGGGTTCCGTCCGGCGGGGGAGGCCGCGCGCGGCGGGAGGGGGGGCGCGCGGCGCATCGAACTCCCGACCGGCGAGAGGCTGTGGTGGCGGGAGTATCGGCGCGGGGGCTGGTCCGCGCGCCTGCGCTCCCGGGCGTTTCGAAGCGACCGCCGCCTGCGGGGGGAGCTTCGGGCCCTCCGCCTCCTGGCCGAGGGGGGCGTGCCCGTGCCGCCTCCCTTCCTCGGGCGGGTCGAGCGCGTGTCCGGCGGCCTGCACCTGGTCCTCGTGACCCGCGACCTCGGCGGCCGCTCCCTCCTCGAGGCCGTGCTGGAAGCCGCGAACCCGCGCGCGGCCCTCGCCCTCTGCCGCGAGGCCGGACGGACCGTGCGGCGCATGCAGGACCTGGGCTTCCGCCACCCCGACCTGCATCCGGGCAACCTCCAGGTCGGGGAGGACGGCCGGGTCCATGTCCTCGACCTCGCGGGGGGGAGTTTCGCCTCCCCGGGCGAGGGCGTCCCCGACCCCGCCGCCCTCGTGCGCTGCGCGCGCTTCCTGCGCAAGCACCGCGGGCGCGACCCGAGCCCGCGCGAACTCTGCGCCTTCCTCCAGGGCTTCGAGCCCGAGGCCTCGCGCCGGCGCGCCCTCCTCCCCGAACTCCGCCGCCGCTACCTCCGCCAGGTCCGCCTGCGCCGCCTCCTCTGGCGCCGCCCCCGCCTCGCCCCCCCGGCCTTCCCCCGGGAGCCCCTACCCTCGGAGGGCCAGTGAGAATTGACGAGCGAGGAGGACTTTCTTCGAGGTTTTATTGCGAGAAGGTCGCTGCTGTCCTACCGGCAAGGGTCGTTTCCCGGAAACTTCCAGGCTCGAGTTCCTTCCACCCCATCTCGATGGGAGCAGTTGTGATGATGCGGATCCGTTTCCTCTCGATCCTCCTCCCCGTCGTGCTCCTGGGTTGCACGCTGCGACATCCCTCTTCGGCGGCCGAGGCCTCCGGTTCTCCGTCCGAGGCCGAGGGAACCTTCGGTGTCCTTTTGATGGCGCACGGAGGTCCGCCGGAATGGAATCGAGGAGTCCTGGACGCGGTGAAACCCCTGCAGGGGGACCATGCGATCGAGGTCGCCTTCGGAATGGCCGACGCGGCTTCGATCCAGGAGGCGGTCGGGGCTCTCGAGGCACGAGGTGTCCGCAAGATCGGCGTCGTCCGTCTCTTCGTTTCCGGAGAGAGCTGGTACGACCGGACGGAGCGGATTCTCGGGCTTCAACCGGGGGCTCCGGTCCGGAAGACGACAAGGCCGCAGGGGCACGGAGAGGGCCACGGCGGCCGGCGACATCGGATGGAGTTCTGGAGGATTCGAACTCGAGCCTCCTTTTCCCTCACCAGACAGGGTTTGGTCGAGGCCGAGGCGATGGGGACCGTCCTCGCCGACCGGGCCCGAGCCCTCAGCCGTGCTCCTGAAAAGGAAGATCTTCTCATCCTTGCGCATGGGCCCGGCGACGACGCGGAGAACAGGAGATGGATCGCCGACCTCGAGGCCCGCGCCGCCGTGGTTCGGGAATCCCTGCCCTTCCGGCGCATCCGGGTCGAGACTCTGCGGGAAGACTGGCCGGACAAACGCAAGGACGCCGAGCGCCGGATCCGCGCCTTCGTGAAGAGGGCCGAGGACGAGGGCGGCACGGCGATCGTCATCCCTTTCCGGGTTCATGGATTCGGACCGTATGCGAAGGTCCTCGAGGGGCTCGACTACGTTTCGGACGGCAAAGGGCTCATCCCTCATCCCAAGGTCACGGAGTGGATCGCGGGGAGGATACGGGCCCTCAGGAAGGGGAGCTTCAGGAAACCGGTCGACTAGGCCGGGATCCGAGGTGTGGAACTCTCCGGGGCGGGCGCGGCGCCGGAACGAGGACCGATGCGGCGACGGGGCCTAGCGAAGCTTTCCCGCTGCGAAGAAGACCTCCAGACCTTAGGACTCCTTGCGTACCGGACGGGGGAAGGCTGCGGGCGACGAGGACGGGAGAGAACGATACGGGGCCATCCTGGCGCTTCATCGGCGATGACCGGGGTCGACATCGGCCTGCCTCCATGCCAGGGGATCGGATCGGGGCGTGGAGAAATGCGGATTCATAATTTCATGGAATAGTGTTTTATAAGGGAGGCGTTCGAGACCGGTGCCGGGGTGGTATGGTCCCGAGCCCAATCCACCGGGGGGAGGAGCGAACGTCCCCCGGAGGGCCCCGCAGGCGGTTCCCCGGCGGGCGTTTCGAGGATTCGATCCCACGGAGAGGAGCGGCACGCCCGGAATGCTCGACCCAGCGACCCCCACCCGCGATCCCCTCCTCCGCCTGCTCGAACGCTGGCGCGAAGATCCGTACGGCACGTATCGGACATGGTTCCTCTGGGACCAACGGTTGAAGAATTTCCGATCCATCCGACGGGGGATTTCCGTCGTGGTCGCCGAGATCGAGTCGGGGAGCTTCGGAAACGTCTACAAGGGTTCGTCGCTCGAGACGATCGTGAGGTCGATCGCTGAGCAAAGGCAGATTTTCCGTGGTGCCGACCACGCCTTCCTCTGGAAGCCCAAGCTCCGCATTCCGGACATCTACGAGAACCGCCCCAATCAACTCGCATTCGGGAATTTCCTGAAGACCTGCGCCTGCTGCTCGGGTCGGGAATCCAAACTCGTCGACGCCATCCGGGAACTGGATCGGGCCGGGATCAAAGGCCTTGGCCCTGCGGCGGCCAATATCCTCTACTTCCTCCATCCGACCGTGGTCTCCCCGTTCAACACCTCGATCGTGAAGGGATACAACGCCCTCACCGGGGCCAGGGTGAAATTGGGGCGGTGGGAGGAATACTTGGCGATGCGCCGGGGGATCCTCGAGATGAATTCGCGGTACAGCGCCCTTCTCTCCAACGACCTGGGGGCGATCGCGGGTTTCCTGTTCGATGTCGGATCCGGGAGATACCCGGTCCCGCCGCGGGAATCCGACGACGAGGCCCTCACGCGGTGGGAGGAGGATCTTGCCGCGGTTCGGGAAGAATCCGCAAAGGCCATGCGGGCGATTCGAGCGGCGCGTGATGAGGATCACACCCATACCGAGATCCAAGGGTGGCTTCGGGATCTGGGGGTTGCCGTCGGGTACGACGTTTGGATCGCGAGCAACGACCGCAACCGCCCGTTCCGAGGGGGAAGACTCTCCGACGGCTGTCTCGACCGGCTTCCCGAGGTTCTGGAGGAGTCCCCGTCCTTCGATACGATCCGTTTCATCGACGTTCTCTGGGTCGATACGGCGGCCGACAGGGTCGTCGCCGCCTTCGAGGTCGAGCACACGACCTCGATCCGTTCGGGAATCCTGAGGATGCTGGATCTTGCGCTCGATCTGGCCCAGACGGGGTTGTCCATGTTCCTGGTCGCCCCCGATTCCCGGGAGGCGGAGGTCCGGGAGGAACTGGAGCGTCCGGCGTTCCGCCGGGTGGCGGATCTGGATGTCCGCTTCATCGCCTACGACGACCTGCAGAAGAACTTCGAGGCCATCACCCGTTTCGGCCAGGGCATGAAGCCGATCGACGCCATCGCCCGGAGGTTGCGCTGATTCGGCGTGAAGGGATTCGCCTCCTCCTCGGTCGAGGTCGTTGCGGAACGAGGCGCTCGGGGGCGTCAGCCGAGGAGGGTCATTCGAGGACGGAACCGAGGTCGCCGCCTGATTCAGCCATCCACAGCTTTGGACGATACTTCCCTCGAAGTCGCGGGTACATGGACATCGGGACCCATGGCATGGGAATGGTGACGAGCGGCTTACGCCCAACAGGGTCTACTTCAACGAAATGGAATTGATCTTCCCTGATTCGAGCAACACCTTCTTTTCGATCTTCTCTCCCGGGAACTCAACTACGGCATAGGATCGAGTAAGGACTCCTCCGAAAAGCCGAAAGAAAGGTCCTTTCCACTTTGCCTGATAAAGACGTCCTAAAAAGGCCTTCCGGGCCCAAGGAACATCGACGAGATGCAACTTCATGGGTCTCTCGACAGCCGGACCATGAACGGCACCTTCGAAGAACCCCGCCGGCAAGACGTATGCATCCACCTTTCTTGCTCTCCCCCCGGCTAACACCGTCTTCTCTCCAAAAAAAGACCCATCCTCGGCGACAAGGAACAATTTATAGGATCCAAGAGGAACCGTTTCGATCCAGTTCGTTCCGAGCGAAAAGACCCCTGTTCTGATCCGGTGCAGGGGTGGGAGCCCTAATAGAAGCCAACGGACCTCGCCTCTGCGGACAGGTCGGCCGTAGGAGAGTCCATGGATGTCTATGATAAGGTTGGTTGTAGATCCAAATTGGATGAGATAGGTCTGTTGGGGATGGAAAAATGCGATTCTTTCCGAAAACCCGAATCGTTTGTCCCAAGCCCCGATTTCGATAGGGAACGAGTAGGAGTTCAAGAAGGAGAAACGCCCGCTGTTATCGGAACGTACGGTTTGAATCAGTTCAGGGAAAATCATCGGGGACCTGTCGTCACGATAGGGGATCAATGAGATCACGGCTCCGGAGACTCCGTTACCGTTCGAATCAACAACCTTTCCATTGATTCTCGTGTCTTCGAGGGATGTCATCAAATACATCGTAATGTTTTGGTTATCATCCGATATCTTAAGCAACTGGTAGGCATACCCTCGTTTTCTGGCCAGGAGGAACACTTCCTTGTCTTTAGGAACCAAGACGGTGGCTCTTCCCTGTTCGTCCGTCATGGCGGTCGCATATTGAAAGGCCTCCTGCTTCGACCGGAGGTTGAGAACCACACCGGCAAGGGGCCGAGCCTGCTCGGCCGCGAAGGTTCGGACGACAACGGGCGTGAGTCGGAACTCCAAAGCGGCACCGTTCTGGCTGATCAGGACCTCCATCGTCGTAAGGGTCGAGTAGTGGTTGTTTTCTACGACCAAGGAAACCCTCACTTTTCCCTCGTCGTCGATCGAATGCACGTCGAGTTCGAAACTCCCATCCCGTTGGAGTTTGGTCCAGCCGAGGAATCTTTCGGAAGGCCGATTGCCCGAAACGTAGTAGAACCCAAGGCGTAAGTTTTTTCCCGCAGGTAGTGGCGTTACGACTCTTCCGTGAAGAACCTGCCGTTTCGGAAGGGTGATCGTGATGGAAGGTTCCAGGAGGATTTTCCCGGAAAATACAATCTGTTTTGCAGGACTCCGAATCAAGACATTGACGAGTTCAAAATATGTCCACTCCTTAGCATCGAGGAGCATTCTCATCGAGCCGTCGGATCGTGTCACCCCCTTGGCCGTCACCCCCTCCTTTGCTCCGATCCAATATTTCCCTTGCTTTCCAAGAAAAAGTTCAAATCCGGAGGCCGGCCCTTTTCCCCATGTCACATGGAAAAGGACCTCGTGCATTTTCGAGTTTAAAGGGGAAGGTTTTTCTGAATTTGAACGAATCGGGGATTCTCGGAGGAACCCAAGAAACTTCTGCTTGAACGAATCGGAAGATTCTGTTGTTTCGTGATTGATTCCTCCAAGGTTATGGCCCGTTCTCAGCTGACCGAGTGTCGTCTCGGCATCCGCGGGTCCCCAGAATCCTTTCAAGAATAAAAAGCAGAGTGCAATGAGAGCCGTGGCCAACGCCGTCCAGCCTGCGCCTTTGGCTGCATTTCGCATCATGAGATCATTGGTGAAATACCCCCGACCTGTGGATCCCGGATTCTACGTACATCAAGCAGGCCTGCCAAGCCATGCCGATCCACTCTGTTTCGCTTTTACTTTCAGAATAGGCAACCGCAACCATCATGATTGGGATCTCGGTAAGCAAACCCCAACATGAACCCAGGCTCGACTCCAACTACGCAGCGTCCTCCCCTGACACTGCATTGTTGATTGATGACTCCGCAATCCGTAGGAGATCCGGTGCAGTCGGGTTCCGCCGATATCTCCATGGGGGAGAATACGACCATCGGGGGCCGATTGCCCGCGCTTCCTGAGGTGGGTCCCAAGGCAACGAGGACCGCCAGAAGAGTCCATTTCATCAATCGATTCATGTTTTTCTCTCCTTCCAAGGACTACCA
>JALUUL010000046.1 GCA_027021385.1 Planctomycetota bacterium
GCCGGGTCGCTCAAGCTCGACATCCCCGAGACCAGCCCCCTCCGGAAACCATGGTCCTCCGTACTTCCCGCGATCCCCCAAAGACTCTGCACATAGCGTACGTACTGCGGGGTGAAGGAAATCGAATCCTGGCCGTTGAAACCAAAACTCTCGTGCTGAATCCGCCCCAATCCGTCGAGGGCGATCCCAACATCGACCAGGTTGAACCCGTTGAAACCCTGATAGTCTCCCTGCCAGAGCGTCTGGGCCTTCGACATCCGGTCGAAATCGTCGTAGTCGAATCGCTCGCTAGATGTCATAAAGGAAGGCGGGTAGAGCTGGTTCGTGACCTTCCGTTCAACCAATCGCTTTTCTGAGTCATAGACCTGGGTCACTTCCACGCCGCGGCCGTCCAGCCATTTCAATAGGCGGCCTTCAAGGTCGTAGGTGTAATCCCAGGCCTTGTGGCGGCCATTCTGGTTCACATAGCCCCCAGGGAGGATTCGGCGCGTCAAAAGACCCTGGAGATTGTACTCATACCGGCTCTGATTACCCAGACCATCGGTGCGCACCACCTGCAAACTCTGGTAAGTACCTACCGGGAAGTCTGTGAAAGCCCTTGTCAGGAGAACCGGGGTCAGAGACGACCCAGGCTTTGGATAAAGCGATTTCGAAAGCCAACGACCCAGAGCATCACGATCCCAGGTAGTCGCCTTCCCGACTCCATCCTCGAACCAAGTCTGGTTCCCCAGGCTGTCCCAGCCATATTTCCGCCTCTGAAGGACTGTACTCTGATTCTGGGGATCGAGACGGTCCACTTGCAGCAAACGGCCCCAGGCATTCCAGACGAACAGAGTCTTGTATTGTTTAGCCTGATAAGACCCCGGACTCGTTTCCCGCTGCTCCGTCTCCAGCAACTCCGTCGGGTTTCCCAGCGCATCCAGAGTGAAGAGGCGTGCATTCTTCGCCGACAGACTCAGGCTGTCTTCTGCTTTCACCCTTCGCCCCCACTCGTCATACCCGAAATTAGCCGAGCGGCCATCGTTATCGAGAATCGAGGACAGGAGCGACCAGCCGTTGTAAGAAAGCGTCCACTCGAGGTACTGGCCTGTCAAAGGGTCCAGGATCTTCTCCTTCGAGAGACGTCCCGTCAGGGATTCGTAGGTCAAGATCCGGGAGTACTTCGTCGTGCTGTTCTTCTTGTAGTCGACTTGTAGGAGGCGACCTTCGTCATCGAATCCATAGGTGAAAGACTTCGAACCAGGGAGGCTCTTGGTCGCGATTCGGCCCCGCGAATCGTAGGTAAAGGTTACCGAGAGTCCCGTCGCATCCTTCGCCTCCAGGATCCGTCCGTCCTTGTCGAACCCGAAGAGCCGCGTCGCCGTCTGCGTCGCATCCACCCTCTTCTGGACCTTGTAGACCAGGTCGAAATCGTCCCAGACGACCGTCGTCAGCAGGTCCCCAGGACCCTGGATCCCCGTCAGGCGCCAGGCCGCATCATAAACTCGCGTTGAGATCAACCAGTCCGGACTTGATGTAGATAGACTTGAACGGTCGATCTTCGTCTTCCAGGGGCGGCCGAAATAGTCGTAGACCACACGACTTTCGACCCAGGCTTTCGTATAGGGGCCGCCGTCGTCTTTAATCGCTCTGCGCTTGACCAGAGCTGCACCGCCACGTAGCTCGTAAGTCACTTCGATTCTCCCAGAGAGAGTCCCTCCATGACCGCTCGCAGCTTGCGGAAAGTCCGCAGTCAATTGGCGGCCGTAAGCATCATATGTCGCCGTCCAATCCTTCCCCGCCTCGTCCGTCACCTTCCGAACCGACCCCAGGGCATCGTAATTCCCGAAATACCGAGTTCTTGGTTGACCGTTCAGCATTCTCGTGATTCCGGTCAACAATAGATACGAAGCTGAGTTCGGATCGGTGCCGAAACTCAACTGGATCGCATTTGTCGATGTCCCTGTCAAGGTCTGGAAGCTTCCATCTTCAATCTTGACGACCCGTCCTTTCGAATCTTCCGTCAATACCTTGAGCGTAAACCCACCCATCTGCAGGGTCTCGACGAGATCGGACCCCGATGCTGAATACGTGACCGTCCCAGCAAGGCCAGTTGCATCCGTCCATCCGGTTAGCTTGGAAGCCTTGCGGAAGTCCTGTTCATCCCACTGGAGATACGACCAAGTCCGGGTCTCTTTGAGTTGCCCCTGATCGTCATAGGTCTCCGTCTTCACAGGGAGACCTCGGCCCTCTGCATCATAAAACCATTTATACTCGATCCCCTCCGGGGTCTTCAGCGAAGTAAGCCGACCACAGCCACAACCGTCCCAGGCTAGAACCCAGGTCCTGCTGGAGAACTCATGGAAGCCCGATCCAGCCCTAGGGTCGTTTCCCGAGCGGGTTTCTACAATCTTCTTCACCTTCCAGCGTGCCGGGGAGGACAACCCGAAATCCTCCCTGGTGTAGTGACGCAGAGCGCCGAGTTCGTTCGTCCATTCAAGGTATTCTTCGCCACTCGACTCTGTTCCATAGGCGAAGGTCGAACCCCATTGCCCACTAGGAAAGTCGATCCCCGGACGTCCCATCCGCTGCTTCTTGACACGCTAGGTTTTTCCCGAAGTCGAGTCATACTCATTCTCGAGCCACTGTAGGTCTGAAGCAGACCCGAAACTGTCCTTATGCCAAAGGACCTTCGTCAACCGATTGCCGTTAGGCACATAGACGAAGGCGGTCGTCGGCGATTTCGAATTGAAGGTTTCCGTCCCCCCATAGCTCCCGTCTCCATCGAGGTCGAAGACGAAGTTCGTCGCCGGGCGACTCACCTTGCTGAGCCGATACGGAGCCGAGGTCTCGTAGCTGAACAAAGTCTGAGTCGCCGGAAGCGACCAACCTGTGGGAGCCGACACCTGGATCGAGGTAATCCGGTAGGCAGTCCCACTACCCGGGTCCTGGTCGACCCAGGCGAATTGAACGACATTCCCTCGCGGAGTCTGAATCTGGGTCAGACCTTTGTGGGTCTGGTTGTCATAGTTGTAGGTGTACTGCCACGCGGGATTGCTCGGATCGCCCCGGTAGATCCGGCTGATCCTCCAGTTGTTGGAACTCCCGGGGACCCTCGCGGCATACTCGATCCGCGTCCGGTCCGGAAGCTCCCGGATCCAGTTCGTTCCATCGAAAATCAATCGGCTTCCCTTGCGGGGGTCGAAGACGCCCCCGCCCGGACTCAAAGGCGCATAAGGATCGACGTAGTTTTGGGGATTCACGAAACTCCAGACCGCGCCCTTTTCGTCCACCCACTGGGCGGAGCCTCCGGTCACATCCCCGGTCTGGGGGTCATACGTGAGGACGGGGTCCAACAACATCTCCCCGAAGCTCGCCCGCCAACCCGGCCCGAAGGGACTTCCGTAGGTCCCGACCGCCTCCCCATCCTGGACGACATTCACCCCCCCTGACCAGAACTGATCCCACTCCTCCGCCCGGAAGGACCGATAGACCAAGCGGAGCCCCAAAGGCTGACCCCAGTGCATCCCCGGAAGACCCAGGATCACGAAGGGGTAGAAGAACTCCCCGGAGGAAACAGAGACCGTGCCGCCACTTCCCAAGGCCTGGCTCAGATCCGCGGTTTCGTCGAGGGATCCCGCGCCGACGAGGTTCGCCGGAACCGTGTCATAGATGGGCCAGTTCCCAACAGAGGGACCGACCCCCACGCCGGGGCATCCGTCCTTACCCTCCCCGGCGACCAGGTACTGGCCGTCACAGGTATAGATCTGAGCCCGAGCCTCGTGGCCAAAACTGCAAATGGCTACGAGGGCCAGAAGGAAAGAAAGAGGGAAGACTCGAGTGCGCATGGCTCCTCCTCTGGGTTTCGATCCTCCGGGATTATCTCGAATTAAGAAGAAAGGTCAAGATTTATTTCAAAACCACCTAAATCCTTTAATCCAATACCTTTCCTACGATTCTGAGCCTGCGCTGACTCCCCCCGGGACCCTCAAGGACAAGCTCACCGGAAAAGGCTCCAGGGGTCGCATGCTTCTGGAGTAAGACCTCCAACAGGAGCCCCCCCCCTTCACGATGAGTCCGCACCTCGAAGAACTTCGGTTCAAGCCCCTCGAAGGACCATCCACGTAGCCAGGATGCAGGTTCGAGCCGGCATGAGCGGCTCCCTCCTCTCCCCCGGGGAATGAGCCCGAATACCAACGGGGTAGGTGGAGTAACTCGAAGCGGATCCTCTACGAAGGCCTCGAGCAAGAGACTGAAGCGGTCTCCGTTCTTCGTCTCCAATCGGAGGATTCCCCCAACAGGCCCCGTACCGAATCCCCTGGGGTCGAAACGGCCTTTGAGAGTCCAGAGCCTCTGTCGCGGATCCTTTGGTAGGGCCCGCAATGAAAAACCAGGCGGAACTGTCTCGATCGATCGGAGTTCAAAGGGCCGATGGTCGAATCGATCGATGAGAACCTTGAACTCTTTCGGCCCTTCCCCCCGTCGGAGCTTCCCAAGGTCGACCCTCTCAGGCACAAGGCGATAACGAGCTACCCCCTCAAAAACAAAACGAAAAACAAGGGGAAGATCCCGACCGCGAGCCCAAAGTCGAACCGATTCTTGACGAGACCCGACCTGGGTCACCGGAACATGGATTCGGAACGCACACCGTTCCCCCTCTCCGAGGAGGAACGAAACCTCGCCATGATGAGGCAAGAGGACAGGTTTTCTTCTGGGAAGCTGAACCTCGATCCGTTCGCAGGCGCAGGAGGCCTCGATCCTTGTGATTTGCAGGGGGCCTCTCAACTCGAACCGGGCAACCGCTGTCCCTCCTTCCGCGATTCGGCCGAGAAAGAGATTGAAGGAGGTACGTCCTTCGTCCAGAGCGGAGCTCTTTCCAGGTATTGAGGGGGGCCCGCCCATGCAAGAGAGAAGAACTAGAAAGAAAAGGCCGAATCCAAGTGGGTGAGGGCTGGGCATGGCCAACACTGTTACCAGATACCGGAATCCTCGATCAAGGGGGGCATGGGTCGAGGTCGATCCGGACCGGCCGGAGGGGACGGCCGCGGCGGTGGCCGGCGGACGGTGGCTGGGATGAGCAGGCGGAGGTCGCAGAGGGAGCGGCGGCCGGGGGCGGGGTCAAGACGATGCGTTGCGGAGGGCGGTGGTGGCGGCGGGGTCGAGGGCGAGGGTGTCCGGGTCGACGACGACCCCGTACGCCTCGCGGGCCTTCCGGATGCTGAGGAGGCCGCGCTTGACCTCGAGGGCCACGAGTTCGGCCGGCCGGCGTTTCGGATCTCCGTAGCCCCCGCCCCCGCCGGCCTCCTGGAGATAGAGCGTCCCCTCGGGGACGTCCCGGATCATGTCCTTGCTCCTCGGCACGAGGACCTCGCCGCCCGGCTCGTGGAGTTCGATCTTGTTGAGACCGCCGTCCCCGCCCCCGAAGAGGCCGAAGGCGGGTTCCACGTCCCCGTCGCCGAAGGTCACGATCTGCGTGCCCTCGCCGCCCACCCGGTAGCGGGTGCGAACGCCGAGGCCGCCGCGCCATTCGCCGGCGCCGGCCGAGTCCGTCAGGAACTCGTGCTCGAGCAGGAGGTGCGGGGTCTGCTGCTCGAACATCTCGTAATCCTGGTCGAGCACCCCCCCCGAGGCGTCGATCATGCCGATGTGGTCGTAGCCGTCGCAGCCCCTCATCGCCCCCGAGCCGCCCTTGAGCCCCATGAAGAGGATGTCGACGTAGGTGTCCCCCCGGCCCGGATCGAAACCGGTCGACAGGGAGCACAGGAGCTGATTCCAGCCGGCGGTGACGCGGTCGGGGACGACCGGAGCCAGCGCGCGGATGATCGCGTCCGCGTTCGGCGGGCAGAGATGGTTCCCGAAGGTCGTCGCCGCCGGGTAGGAGGCGTTCAGGATCGTTCCCTCAGGGATGACGATTTCGATCGGGTCGATCATCCCGCGGTTGTGCGGGATGTCGGAGTTCACCATCTGGAGGAAGGTCAGGATCGTCGCCGAGGCGCTCGACGTGTAGGTGCCGTTGACGAAGGCCTTCGTCTGCGGATCGGTGTCCGAATAGTCGAAGACGATGCGCTCCCCCTCGACCCGGATCTCGACGCGGATCACGTATTCGGAGCCGACGTTCTTCCCGTCGTAGTAGACCTTGGCCTCGCCCCTGTAGACCCCGTCCGGAATCTCCCGGATCTCGGCCTCCATCATCCTCCGGGAGGCTTCGAAGAGTTCGGCCTTGTGGGCCCGCCAGCTCTCGAGTCCGATGCGGTCGATCAGCTCGATCAGCCGGCGCTCTCCGAGGGTGCAGGCGCCGATCTCCGCCCGCATGTCCTCCTGCACGATCGGGAGACGGATGTTCGCGAAGATCAGGTCCCAGACGTCCTTGCGCAGCCGGCCGCGCTCGACGACCTTGACCGCGGGGATCCGCAGGGCCTCCTGCCATACTTCGACCGCGTCGGGGTTGTAACCGCCGCGGACGGCTCCGCCGATGTCGGCCTGGTGCCCCTTCGTCGCGGCCCAGCCGACGAGTTCGTTCTCGTAGAAGATCGGCTTGAAGGCCGCCACGTCGTTGTTCTGGTTGCCGAACGTGAAGACGTCGTTGTGGAAGAAGACGTCCCCCTCGTGGATGTCGCCCTCGAACTTCTCGGCGATGTGGCGGCAGACCGGGCTCAGCGAGAAGCTGAGGATCGGCAGGTTCTCGGTCTGCTCGAGCATGCCTCCGTCCGCGTCGTAGAGGCCGGTCACGAAGTCCTTCGCCTCGCACAGGATCGGCGACCGTGTCGTCTTCTCCATGCTGATGCTCATCTCGTCCGTGATGGACTTGAGCGCGCGGCCCAGGATCGAGACCAGCACCTTGTCGATCTTGACCGTCATGCTTCCGTCTCCTTCCGCTCGAGCACGCAGGTTCCGTGGCGGTCGACCTTGCAGGTGAAGCTCCGGCTCACGAACAGCGTCGTGTCCTCCCTCTCGCAGAGGGCCGGTCCCTCGACCCTGCTCCCGGGCAGGAGATCCGCGAAGTCGTAGACCGGCATCGTCGTGAAGGCGTCCTCCTCCGGGGAGAAGGCGCGCCTCTCGCCCTTGACGGGCGGGGATTCCTCCGGGGCCTCCGGATAGAGGGGGAGTTCAGGCTTCAGGACCCGGCCGATCACCCGGACCCGGACGTTGATGAGTTCGATCCCCGTTCCCTCCTCGCTCAGCTCGTAGCCGAAGAGCCGATCGTGCTCGCGGTGGAAGAGCGAGGCGATCGTCTCGAGGTCGCCGTCGCGGACGGCTTCCTCGGGGACCTCCACCTGCACCTCGTGGTACTGCTTGAGGTAGCGCAGGTCGAGGAGGATCCGGCGCTCCCTCCGCTCCTCGGGAACCCCCTCCACCTCCAGGCGGGCCATCCCCTCTCCCGTCATCTCCTCGACGAGGGCGTTCAGGGCCGGGACGTCGAGGTCGGCGAAGCGCGTCACGAAGGAGCGGACCTCGTCGTGCTTGAGATCGCTGCGCAGCATGCCGGCCGCGCAGAGGACGGAGGCCGTCCGGGGGAAGAGGACGCGCGGCAGATCGAGTTCGAGGGCGATCATGCAGGCGTGCAGGCCGCCCGCCCCCCCGGCGACGACCATCGGGAAGACCCTTGGGTCGAGCCCCCTCTTGACGGTGATCTCCCGGACCCCGTGCGCCATGTTCGTGTTGATCACCCGGAACATCCCCGCCGCCGCTTCCTCGACCGTCATGTCGAGCGGGGCCGCGATGCGCCGGCCGATGGCCGTCCTCGCGGCCTCGATGTCGAGAGGAATCCTTCCCCCCGCGAAGAAGGAGGGATCGAGGAATCCGAGCACTACGTTCGCGTCCGTGCAGGTCGGCTCCCCGCCGCCTCGGCCGTAGCAGGCGGGTCCCGGATCCGCGCCCGCCGAACGCGGCCCCATGCGCAGGAGCCCCCCTTCGTCCGTCCAGCCGATCGAGCCCCCTCCGGCTCCGATCGTCGTGATCGCGAGCATCGGAAGCGCGATGCGCAGCCGATCGATCTCCCCCGTCATGTTCATCTCGGCCTCTCCCCCGCGCACGAGGGAGGCGTCGAAGCTCGTCCCGCCCATGTCGACGACGATGCAGTCCCCATCTCCCCCCACGTAGGCGGCCGCGGCGCGCGGGCCTCCCGCCGGCCCCGAGAGAAGGGTCGACGCGGCCCTGCTCCTCACGATCTCGGGAAGGGCGACCCCGCCATTCGACTGCATGACGAGGAGGACCCCCCGGAAGCCGGCCTCCGCGAGCTTCTCCCCGAGCCGATCGAGGTAGACCGAGAGAATCGGGCCGACGTAGGCGTTCAGGACCGTCGTCGAGACCCTGTCATAGAACCGGATGACCGGCAGGAGTTCCGAGGAGACGCTGAGGTGCATCCCGGGGAACCTCTCCGCGACGTATCGCGCGGCCTCCCGCTCGTGGACGGGGTTCGCGAAGGAGTTCATGAAGCAGATCGCCGCCGCCTCGACTCCTTCCGAGGCGAGCGTCGCGACCGCGGCCTCCAGGGAGGCTTCATTGAGGGCCTCGATCTCGCGGCCGTCCCGATCGATCCTCCCCCCGACAGGCAGGCGGAGTTCGCGCGGGACGAGGGGTTCGACGTTCGTGTAGCGGTTGTCGTACTGCCGCTCCCGGATGCCGCGGCGCATCTCGAGGGCGTCGCGCATCCCCCGCGTCGTCAAGAGGCCGGTCTTGACTCCTCCGCGGGTGAGGGTGGCGTTCGTCGTCACGGTCGTGCCGTGCACGATCGTCTCGATGTCTCCGACGAAGGTCTCGAAGGGGAGCCCCTCGCTCTCCGCGATCCGTTCGAGGCCCGCGATCAGACCCGCCGACGGATCCTTGGGAGTCGAGAGCTGCTTCCAGGTCCCGGTTCTCCCGTCCTCCGCCTGGAGGAAGAAATCCGTGAAGGTCCCGCCGATATCGATTCCGATCCTGTACTTCATGATTCGACTTCCGTGCCGCCGCGGGCGGTCTGGATTCCGAGTTGGAAGGCCATGACGTTCGGTTTCCGGGCCGCCTTCGGCCCCATCGTCCTCAGGACCTCGACCAGGGACGAGGTCTCGACCGGCAGCCAGGAGAGACCGGCCGCAAGGCCCAGCATGCAGGCGTTCAGCGCCCGGGGCGCGCCGACCTCCCGCGCGAGGGCCTGAGCGTCGAAGTCCACGAGTTCGAGGCCCGCGTCGCGGATTCCGCCCAGGATCTCCTCGAGAGGAGGATACGGCCGCCCCTGGAGGGCCAGGAGGGTCATCGGAAGGCGCCGGCGGTTGACGAGCATCCGCGTCGAGGGACGGCAGTACCGCAACGCGCGCAGGGCTTCCATCGGCTCGAGGGCGAGGACGAGATCGGCCTCCCCTCTCCCCACGCGGGACGTCCCTCCCGGACCGATCCTCAAGGTCCCCTCGACGCTCCCCCCACGCTGCGAGAGGCCGTGGAGCTGCCCGAGGCGCACCTCCCTCCCCTCGAGCCGCAGGGCCTCCCCGAGGATCCGGGTCGCCGAGAGCACTCCCTGCCCGCCGACCCCCGCGAGCACGACGTTGCGGACCGCGCCCCGGTGCGGAACCGTGCGGCTCACGCCGGTCCCTCCACCGCATAGACCGGCCGGATCGCCTGGTTCGGACAGAAGGCCGCGCAGACCCCGCAGGCGACGCAGAGGTCGTCGTCGATCCGGATGCCGTCCTCCTCGAGGACGAAGGCGGGACAACCGAAGAGTTCGAGGCAGGACCGGCAGTTTCCGCATTGCCCGCAGATCATGCAGCGGGAAGCCTCGCGGCGCGCCTCGTCCTCCGTGTAGACCGCACGGATCTCGTCGAAGTCCCTCACGCGGAATTCCGGGGCGCGCAGCGCGACCTCGATCCGGCTCTCGAGGGCCGCCCGCCGCGCGTTCCCGCGGACCCCGGCCGGGGGAAGCTCGGCCCCTTGAGGCGGCGGGACGGGCGCGGCGGGGGCCTCTTCGCCGCGCAGACGCCGGTCGACCCTGAAGGCGGCGCGCTGCCCCTCGGCGATCGCCTCGACGACGCTCCCCCTCGCCTCGACATGGACCCCCTGCACCGCCCCGGGGGTGAAGGAGGGGGAAACGCGCCGCTCCGCACGGCCCTCCCCCCCGCAACCCTCTCCCTCGCCCGTCTGCCCGAGCGCCAGGAGCACGAGACCCGCCGGCAGGACCCGCTCGCTCCCCGCGACCGGTTCGAAGTCCGCCGGATCGAAAGGTCCGCTCTCCTTCCGCCTCGCGTCCGCGACGCGAAGCCCCCCCTCCTCGAGGCGGACCGCGAGGGTCCTCGTGAGGATCTCGACGCCTTCGGCGAGGGCCTCGGCGATCTCCTCGCGGATGGCCGGCATCTCGGTCTCGTCCTCGAGACAGAGGATGCGCACCTCGGGGGCGCCGAGCCTGAGCGCGACGCGCGAGGCATCGATCGCCGCGTTCCCCCCGCCGATCACGCAGACCGGGACCTCGAGCGACCCGCCTCCCTCCTTCCTCTCCCGAAGGAAACCCAGGGCGTCGCGGACCTCGGGACCCTCTCCGGGGAGATCGAGGCGCCGAGGCGCTCCCCCCCCGAGCGCGAGGAGGACCGCCTCGTGCTCCGCCGCGAGTTCCCCGATCGAAAGGTCGGCCCCGAGCCGGCGCCCTCCGTGGAAGCGGACCCCGAGGGCGAAGATCCCCTCGAGATCCCGATCGAGAGCCTCGGAGGGGAGACGGTATCGGGGAATGCCGTAACGCAGGAGCCCGCCGGCATGCTCTTCCGCGTCGAAGAGGTCGACGGCGTACCCCCGCAGCGCGAGGTCGTGGGCCGCCGCGAGCCCTGCGGGTCCGGCCCCGACGACGGCGACACGGAGCCCGTTGGCCTCCGCGGGCCGGGGCCCCGCCTCCCGAAAGCCTTCCCGCGCCGCCCGATCCACGACGAATCGCTTCAGGTCGTTGGACGCGACCGCGCCGTCCTTACCGGCACGCACGCAGGCCTCCTCGCAGGGCCTGTGGCAGACCCGGCAGATCGACTCCGGCAACGGAAGGCGTTCGCGGATGAGTTCGTAGGCCCTCGCAAAGTCTCCTCCGGCGATGTGCGCGGAGTATCCCTGGATGCAGAGGCGGATCGGGCAGGCCGTGGCGCAGGGCGCGAGCTGCGGCAGGGGGCCGCCCTTGTCCTCCTCGACGGCCCGGGCCGTCGTGATCGCGCGTTCGAAGGGTCGATGCACCCCCTGCCCGCAGCGCAGGTTATCCCCCTCGCGGCCGCAATGCCCGCAGAGCCCGAGGTCCACGCGGTAGGTGATCGGGCGCTCGCCCCGCCCGCCCTCGACCGCGACGCCGCCCTCCGCGAGGGGATGCTCGTCCTCGATCCCGTGCCTCCTCGTGAACACGATGCAGGGTCGCTCGCAGATCACGACGCTCAGCCCCTTCCTCCGGCCCGCCTCGCGGATCGCCGCGATCGTCCGCGGAAGATCCTCGGGGTCGACCTTCGCGACCTGCTTCGCGCCGAGGGCCCGGCAGAGGGCCTCGAGATCGACCCTCTGCGCGAGCCGCCCCCGTTCGATCCTGGCCGAGGCGCTCTCCTGGAAACCCGTCATCGCCGTGACCTGGTTGTCCATGATCACCGCGACCAGGTCCGCATCCTCCTTGATCGCATCCAGGAGGGCGGGCATCCCCGAATGGAGGAAGGTGCCGTCCCCCATGAAGGCCACGGTCTTGGCCCCCGTCCGGCGCGCGACCGCCGCGGCCATCGGGAAACTCGAACCCATCGCGAGCAGGGCGTCGGCCGACTCCAGGGGCGGCCCGTAACCGAGCGTGTAGCAGCCGATGTCGTTGAAGAAGAGCATCTCGTCCCCGAGGGCCGCCCGGGCGGCGAAGAAGGTCGTGCGATGCGGGCAGGAGGCGCAGAGCACGGGAGGCCTCGGGGGGACGTCCTCTTCCAGGTTCTCCGGCTGCGGCTCCTCCTCGAGACCCAGGAAGGAGCTCACCACCCGCCGGATCCCCGCCTCCTCGTATTCGAAGCGGTCCTCGAAGTCCCCGCTGCGCTTTCCCCGGATCTCGATCGAGAGTCCATGGCGATGGGCGAGGACATGCAACGCGTCCTCGAGGAAGGGGAGGAGTTCCTCGACGACGAGGAGCCTCTCGACTCCGGCGAGGGCCTCGAGCAGCCACTTCTCGGGCAGCGGGTGCACACCCCCGAGGACGAGCAGACGATGCTCCTCGAAGGCCTCCCCTTCCTCGAAGAGGGCGCGGCAGACGGCCGCGGGGACTCCCGCGGCGACGATCGCGCGGCTCCCCCTTCCCCGCACCGAGAAGAACCCCGACCGCTCGAGAAGGCCCGCCGCGGCCTCGAGCCGGGATTCGATCTCGACGCGCATGCGGCGCGCGTTTCCGGGGATCGGCACGAGGGCTTTCGGATCCCTGCGGAACCCCCCCTTCCGGACATCCGCGCGCGCCCCGAGACGCACGAGTTCCCGGCTGTGGCAGACCCGGGTCGTCGGGCGCAGGATGACGGGCAGGCGGCTCTCCTCCGACAACTCGAAGGCGAAGCGCGTCATCTCGAGCGCCTCCTGCGGGGTCCCCGGATCCAGCATCGGGATGTGGAGCATCGGGGCGATCTGACGCTGGTCCTGCTCGTTCGGGCTCGTCAGGCAGGAAGGATCTCCGGCGCTGACGATGACGAGCCCCCCCCGCACCCCGACATAGGGAATCGTGACGAGGGGATCCCCGGCCGCCATCAGGCCGAGGTGTTTCATGGCCACCAGCGCCCGCGTTCCGGCCAGGGAGGCCCCGAAGGCCGACTCGAGCGCGATCTTCTCGTTCACCGAGTACTGGAACTCGAGTTCCGCGCGCGAGGCGAGGGCCGCGAAGCCCTCGCTGATCTCGGTGGACGGCGTCCCGGGATAGCCGCAGGCGAAGCCCACCCCCGCCTCGAGCGCCCCGCGCACGACGGCCTCGTTCCCCAGGAGGAAGGCCTCCTCCCCCTCCCGGCCCTCGAGCATCGATTCGAGGGGATCGCGCGGCGGACGGGAAGCCATCTCAGCCCCGCCCTCCCTCGGGAGCCGGAATCGGCGCCGGTCCTTCGACGATCGGGATCTCGACGGGGGGTTCGCGCGAAGGATTCACACGAGGATCCTAGGAAGGGGGTTTCGAGACTGTCCATCCCCCCCGATCCCTGCGACGATGCGCCGCGTCGCCGCCCTTCGGGGGACCGGGAACCATCGAAATCCGGGAACGGGAAGCAATCGGTTTCCTCCTCAGGGTAGCCGGCGGACCATCAGGATCGTGCGGTCGTCGCGGGGGGGATTCCCCCCGGTAAAATCCTCCAGGGTCGCGATCAAGGCCGCGCGGATCTCGGCCAGAGGCTTGGAGCGGGCCGCCTGGACGACCGCGATCGCCCGATCGACTCCGAAATCCCCTCCCTCGGGGGAGCGCGCCTCGAGGACCCCGTCCGAGAGGGCGACGACGAGATCGCCCGGCTCGAGATCGAAGCGCCGGCCCTCGGGGAGTTCGAGTTCGGGAACGATCCCGAGCGGCATCGTGTCGGCGGGGATCCGCTCGGGCTCCTCCTCCCTCGTGAAGCGAAGGATCGGGGCCTGTCCGGCGCTGAAACTGACGAATCGGCCCTTCTCGGGGTCGAGCATGCCGACCCAGGCCGTGATGAACCGCCCCCCGGGAAGGTCCTGGTGCAACTGGGCGTTCAGGTGGAGCAGGACGTCCCTGGGATGCGCGCCGAGGCGCACCGCCATGCGCAGCATCGAACGGAGCTGCGTGACCGACAAGGCCGGACCGATCCCATGCCCGGTCGCGTCCGCCATGACCAGCATGACCCGGTCGAAGTCCCGGCTCTCCTCGATCCGGAACCCCCCCTCGGCCAGGGCGCTCAGACCGATGACGTCATAGGTGTCGCCTCCCGTCTCCTCGGCCTCGCGCGTCCAGGCCGTGATCTCGTAGCCGGGGATCTCGGGCAACTTCCGGGGAAGCGTCGCGCTCTGGATGAGGCGCGCGAGGCGGAGGTCGCCCTCGAGCCGCAACAGGGAGCCGATCGACGCACGCAGGCGCTCCTGCGCTTCCGAGAGCTGCACGAGTTCGGTCATGCAGGCGTCGATCTCGGGGGGTTCCTCGAGAAGCCCGCGGCTGATCCGATCGCTCTCCGCCACCAGGGCCTCGATCGGCCGGGTGAAACGTCGCGCCAGGAGGCGGGCCTCCCAGGCCGCGAAGATCAGGACCGCGAGCGTCACCCAGAGGACCGACCACCAAAGGTCCCGGAGGCCCTCGGAGACGTCCGCGAGGGGCAGGGCGACCGCGATGCGGAGCACGCGCTCCTTCGAGAGGGGAAAGGGCCGGATCTCGGAATACCATTCCTCGCCCCCGGTCTCGAAGAAGACCGCGGCCTCGAAACCGCTCTCCACGCGACGGTGCGCGCGAAGGGCGTCGGTCAGGATCGGGATCTCGAGATCGGCGGGGGTCTTCAGCAGGGCGTCCCGGCGCGCCTCGGGTCCTTTGAAGCGTTGGTCGCAGGGAAGACCGAGGATCCGGAAACCGCCGTCCATCAACAGGACGGCCCCGCGCTTGCCGACCGTGAGCCTCGTCGTGTAGTCGCACAGATCGTCCAGGAGCACGTCGAAGGCGATCACCCCGGACTTCCCCGACGGGAAACGCAGCGGCAAGGAAGCGGTCATCCCCGCCTGCTTCGTCGTGAAGAAGAGGTAGGGCTTCGTCCAGAAGATCGAATCCCCGCCCGGCCCCCCCGAGCCGCGGCGGGTCCGGACTCCGCGGAACCAAGGCCGGCGCCGGGCGTCGTAATCGAGGTCCTCCGCCAGGGGGGCGGGGACCTCCTCCCCCTCCTTCCAGCGCCGGATCCACGCCTTCCCCGGACTTCCCTCCGGATCGGTCCGCCGGAGCAGCCAGCCTTCCCCCGTCTCCAGCAGCATCGACTCCTTCCCGTCCTCGTCCGCGAGGAGAACGGAGGAGACCTGGGGCAGCGCCTTCAGGATCGGGGCGAGGAAGACCGGGAGACTCTCGGCCCGCCTCGGGTCCAGGCTCCCCTGGACGGCGTAGGTCCGGGCGACCGCGAGGGCCTTCTCGACCGGCGAGAAGAAGGCGCGCAGGCGTTCCGCGGTCTCTCCGACATGTCGCCCGGCGAGGGTGCGGCTCATCCGGTCGACCCCTCGACCGGTGTAGTAGAACGTCGCCGCGAGGATCGACCCGCCCAGCACGAAGATGAGCAGCAGGAACATGCCGAGGAGGCGTGTGCGGATCGAGATGCAGCGCATGCGGTTTGGATGATGCAGAGCCCCCGCGGTCATTTCCAAACCCCTTCTTCCCCGGGATCCCGGCGCCGCCCCTACGGCCATCCTTATGTCCCGGCCGTCGAGGGGGGATCGCTTTCCCGGCCTCCCCTCCCGACAATGCCGCCTTTCCCCGAACGAAGGTCCCGATGCCCGGAATCCCCCTCCTCCTCTCCTTGGTCCTTTTTCCGCAGGTCCCGAAGGAGGACCCGCCGCCCCTCCCGGGAACGGGCCTGCGGGGCGTGTTCCTTCCCGGTGTTCCGGGGGAGATCCTCCCCCTCGGCCCGCGCAGCCTCTCCGTCCTCGTCGACAGGGTCGGGAACGGGCCGCGACGCCCGGCGGCCGCGGCGGCCTTCTTCGGAAAGGGGAGGGTGCTCGCGCTGGGGCACGCGGCCTTCGGCGACGGCCCGCGCTCGAAGCTCGACGGCGGGCGCTTCTTCCGGCAGGCCCTGCGGTGGCTGGCGGGGGGGAAGACCCGCCCCCGCGTCCTCGTCGCGAAGCGCGCGGGTCTGGGGCGCGCCCTCGCGGAGGCCGCCGGGGCGGGGCTCCCGTTCGAACGCGCGGACCGGCTCGAAGAGGCCGACATCGCCTTTCTCGGGGACTCGCTCGGAGCCTCGAAGCCCGAGGATCTGCGCGCCTTCGTCCGCGGAGGCGGCGGGCTCGCCCTGCACGCCGTCGGGTGGGGCTGGCGCCAGCTCCATCCGGGCCGGGACCCCGCGAAGGCATGGCCGCTCCACCGTTTCCTCTCGAGCGTCGGCCTGCTCGTCGGATCATCTCCCCTGCGCTGCCCGAAGGAGGGCTTCCGGCCCGCGCCGAACCCGGGCAGCCGGAACCTCCCGAAGCTGTTCGACGATCTCTCCAGCCTGGCCTCCCTCCCCTCCCTCGGAGGCGAGAGGGTCGCGTCCGCCCTCGAGGCTCTCCACGCCCTCCACGGCTTCCTCCGCGAACTCCCCCTCGAGGGTCCGGTGCTGTCCCCCCGCCTCCGGACCCTTCGGGAGCTGGCGGGCGCCCTGCCTCCCCTCCTCCGCCGGGCGCGTCCCCGCGCGCCCGCGAGGAACGCCGCCCTCCTCGCCGCCGCCCTCCTCGACCGCGACCCGCGCTGGCGCGAGGCCCGTCCGGGGGCGGACCTCCCGATGCCCCCCGCCGACTTCCCCGGCCCCCTGCTCGGCGAGGGGCCGGCCCCGGTCGAGGCCCGTCTTCTCGAGATCCGGGTAAGGGCCCCCGGATGGATCGCGACCGGGCTCTACGTCCCGCCGGGCCGCGCGGTCCGAATCGAGACCCTCGAGCCCGAGTCGCGCGGCTTCCGGCTCCAGATCGGCTGCCACACCGACCGCCTCTGGCACAAGAAGGCCTGGAGACGGTTCCCGGACATCGTCCTTCGCGCCCCGTTGAAGGCCGACCAGGTCACGGCCTCCCGTTACGGCGGCCTGCTCTATCTCCTCCCGCCGCGCGGGCGGAAACCGCCGTACGAGATCCGTCTCCGGGTCACCGGCGCGGTCCGAGCGGCCCGCTACGTGGCGGGCGCGACGAGCCCCTCCGGGTGGAGGGCGCTCCTGGAGAAGACCCGCGCGCCCTGGGGGGAAATCGAGGGCCGCCGCACGATCTTCACGATGCCGGTCGCGGAGCTCCGCCGCCTCGCGGACCCGGAGGCCTTCTGCTCGTTCTGGGACCGCGTCGTCGACCTCTACGAGGAACTCGACCCCCAGCCCCCGCGCCCCCGGAAGCAACGGCTCGTCTTCGACCGGCAGATCTCCGCGGGAGCCCTGCATTCGGGCTACCCGATCATGGGGCACCTGGACACTCCCAAACGGCTCGTCGACGCCTCCCGCTACGCGAAGGGCAAGGCCTCGTTCTGGGGGCCGCTGCACGAGATCGGCCACAACTACCAGCAGCGCGCCTGGACCTTCCAGGGAACCGGCGAGGTCACGAACAATCTCTTCGTGCTCTACGCCCAGGATCGCCTGCTCGGGGTCCCTCTCCGCACGAACCTCGAGGCCCGCGGCCTGCTCGCGAAGGCGAGGGCCCACCTCGGGGCGGGGGCGCCCTTCGCGACCTGGAAGCGCAGTCCCTTCCTCGCCCTCGCGAGCTACGCCCTGATCCTCGACGCCCACGGCTGGGAGGTCCTGAAGAAGACCTTCGCCTCCTACCGCGCGAGCCCCCTTCCACGGCGGGCCTCGGACGCCGCGCGCCGCACGGCCTGGGTCGAACGCCTCTCCCGCGCCTGCGGCCGGGACCTCCGCCCCTGGTTCCGTCGCTGGAAGTTCCCCTTCGACGAAGCCGCTCTCCGCGCCCTCGACTCCCTTCCCCCCTGCAAGGACTTCCTGGCGCCCTGAACCCCGGACGGAGAACGGGCGCCCGAAGACCTCAACGGCGTATCGGAAGGAAGATGCGCATCGAGGAGCGCAGCTGTCGCCGGTCGGCGTCGGCCATGGGGACCTCCCGGAGGATGCGCTTCATCAAGCCGAGTTGGCGGCGGGCGACGGCCTGGACCCAGGCCTTGCGCAGCGGGGCCTTCCCTTTGGGTCCGCCCTTCCAGATCTCCTCGGGAAGGGAGTCCGCGAACTCCCGGACGAGGCGGTCGACCTTCGCGCGGGCGGGCCCCGAGAGTTCGAGGGAGCCGGCGAGGCTGGAGCGGAGCGAATCGGCGAGTTGCCCCGGGTTCCGCACGGGGACCGGCCGCAGGTATTGGGCGAGCACGAGCCCCGAGGAGAACAGGTCCATGCCGATCCGGCCGCGGAGGCTCTCCGGGTGCAGGATCCTGCGCTGGTCGGCCGAGAGCATCGCCTCGGTCTCCTCGAGGAAGCGGTCCTTCAGCTCGACCTCCTTCAGGAGACTGTCGAGGGCCAGGGCGTTCGGGTCCTTGCCCCGGTCGCGGAGGATCTCGTTCTCACTCGCATAGCGACGGCCGAGACGGGAGAGCGCCTCCCTCTGTCCCTCGTCGAGGGACATCCCGGCCTCGGCCAGCAGGGCGTTCATGAAGTTCGCGGTGACGGCGGGATGGGTCCATGCGCCGTTCACGCCCGAACCGGGGACCCCGGCCTCCAGGAAGGCCTTCGCCTGCGAGAGCAGGTTCCCGTTCAGCTTCTGGATCTCCCCCGCCAGGTCGAGCGGAATCTCCCCTCCCTTCTCGAGGGCCTCGTTGAGCTTCTCGAGGAGGGGAATCATCTCCTTCATCGTTCGGCCGGCCATCCTCCAATCGATCCGCGCGAGAAGGGCGGCCAACGAAGGATCGCTGGGGAGGACCTCGATCGGGTCCCCGGAATCCGGCGGGGGTTTCTCCGCCGGCGCCTCCTCCTCGACTCCCTCGGGGGCCTCGGCCTTCTCCCGCGCGACGAGTCGGGCGCGCAGGCGCCGGATCTCCTCGCGGGCGGCCGCGAGCCGCTCGGCCAGCTCGGTCTCCTTCGGGGTCCCGAGAAGGGGGGCCCCGTCTCCTGCGGTTTCCACGCGCATGTCGAGTTCTTCTCCGGCCTCCGCGCGTTGAAGGCCCCCGCCGGCCATCCAGCCGAGGCCCCCGCTGACCACCGCGATCGCCAAGCCGCCGAGGATCGTTCTTCCGTTCCGGTTCGTCGCCGTCATCGCTCGCACCTCCAAGATCGTGTTCGGGTCCAGGAAAAACCTCCGGTAGCCGCCGAGGATGAGGACCGCGGGACGGGCCGTCCCCGCCTCGAGGCGGTCTCCGGGCTTCGGGCGGACGAGGGCCGACCCCCCCGCCTCCAAGACGAGGCGGCGGGTCGTCCCGAGCCAGCGCACGCGGCCCTCGGTCACCGCGAGGCGGATCGCGAGGAGGGTCTCGCGCGGGGCGAGCACCCCCCGGAGAAGGAGCCCGACGCAGAGGAAGACCGCCGCGAGCAGGGCCGCCCTGAGCCGGGAGGACGGCGGGCGCCGCGGCGCCTTCTCCTCTCCTCGGGGTCCGCCGCGCAGGCGCAGGAGGATCCTGTGGCTCAGGTCGGCCGGAGCCTCTCCGCCCAGGGTCTCGCGCAGCGCGCGGTCGAGGAGCCTGTCCTCCCAATCCGTCACGCCCAAAGCCTCCGTTCGACGCAGGCGCGCAGGGCCTTCCGCAGACGGGCCAGGAGACTCTTCACCCCCTCCTCGCCGAGGGAGAGTTCCCGCGCGATCCGCGCGCGCGACCAGCCGTCCTCGTAGCGAAGTCCGAGGACCCGGCGGCCGCGCTCGGGAAGCTCCTCGAGGCAGGCGCGCAGGGCGTCCTTCAATCCGTTCTCCTCGTCCTCCGCCCGGAACCGGAGCCAAACCGCCTCGGCCTCCTCGAGGGCCGCGGCCGCCCGGGCCTCCCGCCGCCGATCCTTGAGGAAGAGGTTGCGGGCCACCGCACGCAGCCAGGCCGAGGTCGCGGCGGGTCCCCGGTCCTCGAAGGGACCGCGAAGCACGACCAGGAAGGTCTCCTGGACGAGATCCTCGGCGGTGGGGCCGTCCGCTCCGAGGAAGCGCAACCAGCGCCACAAGGCCCGCTGGTGCCGGCGGATCAGCTCCGCCGGCGGGGTCGGCTCGGGACTCCGGCTCATGGCTCGCACATCTCCATTCATCCCCGGAAAGCGGGGAAAGGGTGCGGATTCCCTCGAAATCGGGAAGGATTCCCATTTCCTCGGAGAAGGCGAGACCCGGGAATCCCGGCGCGCCGCCCCCCGGGGAAGACGAGGAACCCTATCCGGAGAGACGGAGAAGCGTGGAGCCGAGAGAGCCAGGAAGGAGGGAGCATCGAACCGAGGCCCGACGGATCGCGGCCGTCGACCTCGGTTCGAACGGCTTCCGGCTCGCGAGGGCGCGGGTCGAGGACGGGGTTCCCGAGATCGAACTCCGGCGGCGCGATCCCGTGCGGCTCGCCGGAGGTCTCGACGGGCGGGGCCGGATCTCCGCAGAGGTCCGGATCCGGGCTCTCCGAAGCCTCGAGGGTTTCGCCGGACTCCTGCGCGACCTTCCCGACGCCTCCGTTCGGGCCGCCGGCACGAACACCTTCCGCGCGGCCCGGGCGGACCCCCGCTTCCACGCCGAGGCCGAGGCGGCCCTCGGGCGGCGGATCGAGATCCTCTCCGGGCGGGAGGAGGGCCGCCTGATCTTCCTCGGGGTCGCCCACGACCTTCCAGGGGCTCCGGGGAACCGCCTCGTGCTCGACATCGGCGGGGGATCGACCGAACTCGTGATCGGCCGGGGCTTCGAGGTCTTTCGGGTCGAGAGCGTCGGACTCGGCTGCGTCAGCGGGATGCGCCGGGGCTTCGAGGAGGGCCTCCTGACGAGGAACGCGCTGGCGGAGGCGCGGACCGCGGCCCGAAAGGCGCTGGAGAACCTGCGCGGGGATTTCGAGGCCCTCGGCTGGTCGGAGACGATCGGCGCCTCGGGGACCCTCCGGGCGATCGAACGGATCCTGCGCTCGCTCGGGGGAAGCGGCGGCATCGACCTGGACGGAGTCGAGGAACTCCTGGACCGCTGCGCCCACGCCGGACGCAGTTCGTCCCTCTCCCTTCCGGGCCTCAAGCCCGAACGCCGTCCGGTCTTCGCCCCGGGTCTCGCGATCTGCGCCGCGCTCTTCGACGTCTTTCGCCTCGAGACCATCCGCACCAGCCGGGCCGCCCTGCGGGAGGGCCTCCTCCTCGACCTCTGCCGGAACCGGGATTCCGCCGGTCCTTGAGTCCCGCGGCCGGGGAATCCTCCTCGACCCTCCGGCGCCCGCCGGGACCGGGCGGGGACCTTCAAGTCGTCGTTGCCTCCTCCGACCGGCGCGGATAGGTTCCTCCCCCTTCCCGAGTGGAGAGATGGCAGAGTGGCCGAATGCGGCGGCTTGCTAAGCCGTTGAAGGGCTCTGGTCCTTCCGGGGGTTCGAATCCCCCTCTCTCCGCCAGACCCGATGGTGACGATCAGATTTCGAACCGCCTTCCCCGGCATGCTCCTGGCGGCCCTGGCGCTCGGTTGCGCCGGAACGGACATCCCTCTCCGGAAGAGTCCGCCGGACACCCGCGTCCACCTCGACGGGCGTCTCCTTCCCCCTTCCGCGACCCGAATCCGGCCCGCCTATTACGGAACCCTCCGCCTCGACGCCGACCATGGGCCGGAAGGGCGGCGGGGCTTCCGGCCCCAGACCGCGCGCCTCGACCGTCCCGTCCCGGCCCCGCGCTGGATCTTCCCCCTCGACCTCTTCGGCGAGGCCCTGACGCGGCTCTTCGGGAGCGGACCCGAGGCGGTCGACCTCCGGCTCGAGAGCTTCGAGGCCCCGGACCCGACGGACGAGGCGGGCCGCCGGGCCCTCCTCGACCGGGCGCTCGAGGCCTTCCGGCGCCGCTGAGATGGGCCTGGGGGAGGAAGGCCGCGGACTCGCCCTGATCTGGGGTCTCGGCCAATTCGGAGGAGGGCTCGGAGCGGCCGGTTTCCTGCGGCGGCGGGGTTACGGGATCCGCGTCATGGACCGCGCGGATCCCTCCTCCCTCGCTCCCGCCCTCGACACCCTCCGCCGAGAACCCGGCCCCGGGGAGGTCCGCCTCGTCCCCGAAAGCGCCGAGGGCTTCGACGGAGTCGAACTCTGCATCGTCAATCCGGCGATCCCCCCTTCCCATCCGTTGCTCGGCGAGCTTCGAGCGCGGGGGCTCGAAGCCCGGCAGGAGATCGACCTCTTCCTCGAGGAATGGCCCGGGACGGTCCTCGCGGTCACCGGCACGAACGGCAAGAGTTCGACCGCGGCCATGTTCGCGGCCGTTCTCCATGCCTCGGGAACCCCGGTCCTTCTCGGCGGCAACATCGGGCGAAGCCTTCTCGACGAGGAGGAGCGCTGGAGCCCCGAGGCGGTCGCGGTCCTCGAACTCTCGTCCTTCCAGCTCGCCCGCCTTCCCGAAGTCCCCCGGATCGATCACGCGATCTTCCTCCCTCTCGGGAGGGACCACCTCTCCTGGCACGGGAGCCTCGAGGCCTACCACGAGGCCAAGCTGCGTCTTCTCCGCCTCCTGAAGCCCTCGGGGCAGGCCTTCGCGCTCCGGTCCTGCCCGGTCCTCGGCCCGCGCCGGGACCCCGCCCTCGTCCACCTGGACCCCGCCTCTTCGGAGACGGAGGTCCCCCCCCTCCGGATCCCCGGCGACTTCCAGCGCGAGAACGCCCGCCTCGTCCTGGCGCTCGCCGGCCGCCTGGGTCTCCCCCCCGAGGAGGTCCGCACGGCCTTGCGGGATTTCCGGGGACTCCCCCACCGCCTCGACGAACAGCCCCCGAAACTGGGCCGCCGCTTCTTCGACAACGGGGTCTCGACCCTCCCCGAATCCACGGGGAGCGCCTTGAAGTGCCTGTGCCCCCGCGCGCCCGTGCGCTGGATCGCGGGGGGCCGCCGGAAGGAGGAGGACGACGGGGCCTGGACCCGCCTCGCGAGTCTCGGCCCGGCCTCCGTCCACCTCTTCGGCGAGGCCGCAGGGGATCTGGCCCGGATCCTGGAGGCCGCGGGCCTTAGCGCGACCGTGCACCGGCTCCTGCGGGAGGCCCTCGAACGCGCCTTCGCGGAATCCTCGGAGGGGGACATCCTCCTCCTGAGCCCGGGATGCTCGTCCCACGACGCCTTCGCGAATTTCCGGGAGCGCTGTCGAGCCGCCCTCGCCTGGTGGGACGAACTGCCCTCGACCCCGATCCGGTGAGGGAGCCCCCTTCTCCCCCCGCCTACACTTCCCGACCCTTCCCCCTCCTTCTCCCCCCTCTCCACCTCCTCCCCTTCTCCCCTGTCGAGGCGGATCGAACGGCTTTCCCTTTTCCCCCGGGCCTTGCAAGAGGGCCGGGTCTTGGCCGATAACAACGGAGCGATGATCTGCAAGAAGTGCCAGCAACGACAAGCCACGATCCACTCCCTCGAACTCGTCGAGGGACAGTGGATGGAGCTGCACCTCTGCGAGGAATGCGCCTTCGGGGCCCAGCCCCAGGAATCCGCGCAGGCCAAGATCCAGATCATCGGCAAGATCATCGCCCAGGTCGGCGCCGCCCGTGACGCGGTCGAGAGCGACACGACCTGTCCGGGATGCGGGATGACCCTCGAACGCTTCCGGGAACTCCGCCGCCTGGGCTGCGCGCGGTGCTACCGCACGTTTCGAAGCCTCGTCGAGGAGACGCTCGAGAGCGTGCACGAGGACCGCGTCCATCGAGGCAAGGTCCCCGAACGCCCGGCGAACGCCCCACCCTCGCCGATGCGCATCCGGCGCCTCCAGGAGAAGCTGGCGCGCGCGATCGACGACGAACGTTTCGAGGAGGCGGCCTTGTTCCGGGACGAGATCCGCAAGCTCCAGGAGCAGCTGGACCGGTCCCGGCAGGACTAGCCCAGGAGGCGCGGCGATGGAGACCGACCCCCCGTTCGACGAATGGCTCCAGGGCCGCGGCCCCGAGGAGGATGTCGTCTACTGCACGCGCGTCCGGCTCGCCCGCAACCTCGAGGAGTTCGCGTTCAGCCCATGCCAGTCCGCCGAGGAGGCGGGCCTCGTCACGCAGACGATCGAGAGGGCCCTTTCGCCCCTCGCGAAGAAGCGGGAATGGACCTGGGTCGACCTCCGCCGGACCGAACCCCTCGACAGCCTCGTCCTCGTCGAGCGCCACCTGATCAGCCGCGAACTCGAGACCGGATCGAAGGCCCGCGGGGTCTTCCACGACGAACAGGGCCGTATCGGGCTGATGGTCAACGAGGAGGACCATATCCGCCTGCAGGTCTTCCGCTCGGGCCTGCGCGTCGAGGAGACCTGGGAGGAGGCCGACCTCATCGACGACGCAATCTCGGAGGTCCTGCCCCTGGCTTGGTCCCGGGACTTCGGCTACCTGACGAGTTGCCCGACGAACACGGGAACCGGCCTCAGGATCTCCGTCCTCCTTCACTTGCCGGCCCTCGTCCTCGCGAAGGAGATCGAGAAGGCGACCTCCGCGATCCACGAGATGGGAATGGCCGTCCGCGGCCTCTTCGGCGAAGGGAGCCGGTCGGTCGGCGACCTCTTCCAGGTCAGCAACCAGCGCACCCTCGGCCCGACCGAGGAAGAGATCGGGCAGAGGCTCCGGTCGGCGGTCACGCAGCTCATCCAGTGGGAGCGGCGCCAGCGCGAGGAGTTCCTCCGCAACCCGATCCTGGTCGAGGATCGGGCCTACCGAGCCCTGGGCATCCTGGAACGCGCGCGCTACCTGACCTCGGAGGAGACCGTCGACCTGATCTCGAGACTCCGGCTGGGGCGCCTTCTGGGGCTGATCGAACATCCGGACCTCCCCGCCCTCAACCGGATCTTCCTCCTGACCCAGCCCGGCCACCTCCAGAAACGCGTCGGCCGGGAACTCATGCCCCAGGAGCGCGACATCCTCCGCGCCGAAATGATCCGCCGCACCCTCTCCCCCTCCTCCTGATCCGCGATTCCCGCACCCCCCGCTTCCCGGAGGGCCTCAACCATCCCCGACGCGGAACTTCACGAATCTCCGCAACACCCCCTCGACCGCGACGTACGACCCCTTGAGCCGCAAACATCTCTTCTCGATCAGGTGCCAGGACAAGACGGCCAGGAACAAGGTCCCGAGGAAGGAGAGGACGATCACCTCTCCCACGGAGGCGCCGTCCAGCAGCGCGACCACGGTCTGCTGGATCGGAAAGGCGTAGATATAGAGACCGTACGAATAGTCTCCGAGCTTGTTGAACTCCCGGAGAACACCGCCGGGAACATAGGCCAGAAAAAAGACCAGATACGGGAGGACCAAGCAATAGACCACGAAGAACGCGTCCTTTTCGGCGGTCGATGCGAGCAACGCGGCCAGGGCGAGCAGGAACCACTTCCCGGACAGGAGGATCCGATCCCTCCATAGATACATGGCCCCTCCCACGTAGAACATGGAGAACAGCTTGATGTAGCCGGAGGGGATCACGGGGTGGAAGTGATTGAAGATGTGGAACCCCAGGGCAAGAAGTCCCATCAGCAACATCGCGGACCTGAAGCCGACCCGCTTCCAGCGTGTTCGAAGAAGGGAGAGACCGACGAGGAACACCGCGAGGCTCGCATACATCCTCACCTCGTGAGGGAGCGTCCACAGGGATCCGTTGACGGTATTTCCCCAGGGATTCTCCATGAAGACTCCGGGGAGTTCGTATTCGACCCCGAGAAAGAGGAAGGAGTTCTTCACGAAGTAGAGATACGCCTGGGAATCGGCCAGATAATCCCCGATGCCGTATACGGAGAGAGAAGGGCCGAGGACGAACACGCAGAAGAACATGGAGACGATCAGGGCGGGATAGATCCTGAGAACACGCGCCCAGATGAAGGCGGTCAGATTGTTCCTCGAGAAATAGCTTCCCGTGATGAGGAACCCGCTGGTCACGAAGAATACGTCGACGGCGATTCCGCCCCAGGTCATCCCCAGCGTCGTTCGGAGAGGTTCGGCCTGCTTCGTCCCGTAAACGAGAGCAAAACTGTGGCTGAACAGCACCAGGAAGGCAGCGAGAAACCGGATCAGATTGAAGTTGTTGTCTCGGCTGCCCGTGAACTCGGATAGATATCTTCCCATGCACACACCCCGAGAGATTCCACTCTCCCAGGAATCGGTCCCCATGGGGAGTCGAATCCGGATTCGAGAGACGGCGGAGAGGAGCTCGGTCCCTCATCGACCTTGCCGGATCGGGACATGAAGATCCACCCGGACGGAAAGCGGGCCGGATCGGGCGATCCGGACGGAATCTCACCCGGGAGGGAACCGAGTCGCCGGCCGTAGGGGATCAGGATCCCTCCAGTGCGCCTCGGAAGACCGTCGCGGACGGACGAAGGAACGGGGGAGATTCCTCCTCCGTCGGCATCGGAGCTTGCCCTTCAGGCGCGGTTTGGGGTCAATTGAGAATTCCCCCTGGCCGATCTATGAACGAAGGCTGACGGGGATGAGGATCGGGACGCGGCCGCGTGGGGTGCGGCGGCGGGTCGGCCCTTCCCCCGGGAGCCGGCCCCGACAGGATCGGGAACGTCGCAACTGCTTGGAGAACATCATGTTCGACCGCTTTACCGACCGCGCCAAGAAGGTCATGAGCTTGGCCCGCCAGGAGGCCCAGAAGTTCAACCACGAATACATCGGAACCGAACACGTCCTGCTGGGCCTCGTCCAGGAAGGCAACGGCGTGGCGGCGAACGTTCTCCAGAAGATGGGGGTCGACCTCGAGAAGATCCGGCAGGAGGTCGAGAAGATCGTCAAGACGGGGCCCTCGATGGCCACGATGAGCAACCTGCCGTTCACGCCCCGGGCCAAGAAGGTCCTCGAACTGGCGATGGAGGAGGCCAGCCAGCTCGGCCACAGCTACATCGGGACCGAGCATCTCCTGCTCGGCCTGATCAAGGAGAACGAGGGGATCGCCGCCCAGGTGCTCCTGAACCTCCGCGTCAAGCTCGAGGACGTCCGCCAGCAGGTCCTCGAGTTCCTCGGCGCGGACACCGGGGAGGCGGACGACATCGACGCCTCCGAGATGGGCGCTCCCAGCTCCTCCGGGAAATCCAAGACCCCGGCCCTCGACACCTTCGGGCGGGACCTGACCGAACTGGCCCGGGAGGGCAAGCTCGACCCGGTCATCGGCCGCAAGCAGGAGATCGAACGCGTCATCCAAATCCTCTGCCGCCGCTCCAAGAACAACCCGGTCCTTCTCGGCGAGGCCGGGGTCGGTAAGACCGCGATCGTCGAGGGCCTCGCGCAGGACATCATCAAGGGGCACGTCCCCGAGATCCTCCGGAACAAGCGCATCGTCGTCCTGGACCTGGCGATGATGGTCGCCGGCACGAAATACCGCGGACAGTTCGAGGAACGCATCAAGGCCGTCATGACCGAGGTCCGGCGCGCCCGTGACGTGATCCTCTTCATCGACGAGCTGCACACCCTCGTCGGGGCCGGGGGCGCGGAGGGCGCGATCGACGCGAGCAACGTCCTCAAACCCGCCCTCTCGCGCGGAGAGATCCAGTGCATCGGCGCGACGACGCTCGACGAGTATCGGAAGCACATCGAGAAGGACGGGGCCCTCGAGCGACGCTTCCAGACCGTGGTCGTCGATCCCCCCTCCAAGGATCAGGCGGTCAAGATCCTCTACGGACTTCGCGACAAGTACGAGGCCCACCACCGGGTGACCTACACGGACGACGCCCTCGAGTCCGCGGTGGAGCTCTCCAACCGCTACATCCAGGGGCGCTTCCTTCCCGACAAGGCGATCGACGTGATCGACGAGGCGGGGGCCAGGATCCGGATCCGCTCGATGACGCAACCGCCCGACATCCAGGAACTCGAGAAACAGATCGCCGAACTCGAGAAGGAGAAGGAGGAATCCGTCGCGAATCAGGACTTCGAGAGGGCGGCGGATCTCCGGGACAAGGCTTATCAGCTCCGGAAGAAGAAGGAACAGATCCAGAAGGACTGGCGGGAGAGGGAGGCCAGCAAGGAAGCCGGAGGGACGGTCGACAAGGAGGTCATCGCCGAAACCGTCGCGAAGATGACCGGGATCCCGTTGAGCCGCCTCGAGAAGGGAGAGGCGGAACGGCTCCTCCTGATGGAGAAGGTCCTGATGGAGGACGTCATCAACCAGGATCGCGCGGTCCACTCGATCGCGAAGGCCGTGCGGCGCTCGCGATCGGGCCTCAAGGACCCCCGCCGGCCGATGGGGTCCTTCCTCTTCCTCGGCCCCTCGGGGGTCGGAAAGACGCATCTCTCGAAGGCCCTGGCGAGGTTCATGTTCGGGGACGAGGACGCGATCATCCAGATCGACATGTCCGAATACATGGAGAAGCACAACGCCTCCCGCCTCGTGGGAGCGCCCCCGGGCTACGTCGGATACGAGGAGGGCGGCCATCTGACCGAGAAGGTGAGACGCCGTCCCTATTCGGTCGTGCTCCTCGATGAAATCGAGAAGGCGCACCCCGACATCTTCAACATGCTCCTGCAGGTCATGGAGGAAGGGAGACTGACCGACTCCTTCGGCCGCCACATCGACTTCAAGAACGTCATCCTGATCATGACCTCGAACATCGGGGCCAACCTGATCCGCAACTCCTCGGGCCTGGGATTCCAACAGCGCGACCAGGATCACAGCTACGAGAAGATGCGGGAGATGGTCCTGACGGAAGTCGAACGGCATTTCCGCCCCGAGTTCCTGAACCGTCTCGACGAGGTCATCGTCTTCAACCAGCTCGATCGGAAGGATCTCGACCGGATCATCCACATCGAGATGGAGAAGGTCGCGAAGCGTCTGGCCGACCGGAACATCACGCTTTCCCTCGACGACGAGGCGGTGGAGTTCCTCGTCGACAAGGGCTACCACCCCGAGCACGGAGCGCGGCCCCTGCGCAGGGCGATCGAGCAGCAACTCGAGGACCCGCTGGCCGAGGAGGTGCTCCGCGGCCAGTTCGAGGAGAAGACCCATCTGCTCGTGACGGTCAAGGACGGAGCCCTGGACTTCGAGGTCACCAAGGCCCCGGAGGAGGACGAGGGAGAGGACGAGGAGCCGAAGGAGCCCGCCGAGACGGGAAGCGAGGAGAACGCCGGCTGACCCGGCCCCTTTCCGGAAGGTTCGAAAGACGAATCCCGCAAAGCCGCGGGCCGAGCCTTCGGAGGACTCCGGCCGGGAGAGGGCGGAAACGCTCCCCGGCCCCGTCGTAGTTCCGGGCATGGAGATCGACCCCGCCCTGCTCGGCTGGTTGCGCATCGCCCTCGCGGTCGGGTTCGCCGGACGCCTGCACCCCGAGAGGCCCCACCCCTTTCTCGACCCGGGGAAGACCCCTGCGGAGATCCTCGAGACCTCGGACCTCGAACTCCGCCGCGAGGGCGCGGGAGAGGCCTCCCTTCGCCGGCTCCGGGACCCGGACCTCGCGCGGGCCGCGGCCGGTCTCGGGGAACGCTCCCTGAGGATGGGACTGCGCTGCATCCATCGTGACGCCCCGGAATGGCCGGGCGGGCTGCGCGACCTGCCGGACGCGCCGGCCGTCCTCTGGGTCCGCGGCGATCTCCGTCTCTTGGGGGACGCCCCCGAATCCGTCCCCCTCCTCTCCGTGGTCGGGACGAGGTATCCGAGCCCCTACGGGACCGAGGCCGTGCGGGCCTTCCTCGAGGTTTTCGGCATGGCCGGCCTCGGCGTCGTCAGCGGCCTCGCGCGCGGGATCGACGGACTCGCCCACCGGATCGCCATCGAGACCGGAGCGACGACCCTCGCGGTCCTCGGAAACGGTCTCGACCGGATCTACCCCCCCGAGAACCGCGCCCTGGCCGAGCGGATCCTCGCCCGCGGCGGCCTGCTTTTAAGCGAATACCCGCCGGGGTATCGGGCCCACCCCGGGACCTTCCCCCGCCGGAACCGCATCCTCGTAGCGCTCGGGCGGGGTCTTTTCGTCGTCGAGGCGGGACGCCGCTCGGGCTCCCTGCACTCGGCCGCCTGGGCCCTCGCCTACGACCGCCCGATCTGGGCCCTGCCGGGACCCTGGAAGGCGCCGACGAGCGAGGGATGCCATCAGCTCCTGCGGGATGGAGCGCGACTGGCGGACACCCCCGACGGCCTCCTCAGGGACCTGGGCCTCGCCTTCGACCTCGGGCGGGGAACCGGGGACCTTCGCGTCGACGATCCGGTCGAGGCCGCGGTCCTCCAGGCTCTGACCGGTAGTCCGCAACCCCCCGAGGCCCTCGCGACCCGACTCGGCAGGAGCCTCGCCGAGACCCTTTGCGCGGTCGGCCGCCTGGCGGCCCGGGGCTTCGTGACGGACGAAGGGGGTTGCTACCGCCGGCTTGCGGTCCCGCCCCCCGGGGAGAAGCCCGTCAACGAGCCTTCACGACCAGGTAATTCCATGAGTTCCCCGCGCCGAAACTCAGGAGGAGGGCCGTCTGGCCGGAAACGAGCCGCCGAGGCCGGATCACCCGGGACGGAACCGTGATCTCCCCCTGCCCGTCGCGTTTCGTCAGGGTCCGATACTCACCGTCCCCGCGAAGCGCCTCGTAGAGGGACAAGCCGACGGAGGCGGCCGAGGTGTTCGCGTACTTGTGGAGGGTCACGTACATCCGATCGAAGGGCAGGCCGAGTTCCTCGCAGAGTTCCTGGTTCAGGGAGAGGTTTGCGCTGTGGGGAACGAAGAGGTCGATCTTCGAGGCGAGCCATCCGGCGATTTCCGCCCGCAGCCCTCGATCCTTGACGTCCTCGAGGGATTCGAAGGCCCGATAGGCTTCGGGCTCATCAGCGCAGAGACCGGCCGCGCGCATGACCTCGAGATAGCCCTGCCGCGGCACGGTTCTCTTGACGAAGCGGTAGACCTGCCTTCCGTCCATCCGGAAGAAACAGTGCTCTCCATCCTCGAGGCCGCCGAAAGCTCCCACGGGGTAGAGCTGCTTGCGCCGGTTCGAGAGACTCATGTCGATCGATTTCCCGAAATGGGATCTCGGATGGTTCGAGGGGTCGAGAGGTCCCTCCTGGGAGATCGCATCGGCCCCGATAGGGTCCGTCCGCATGAAGTGCCCCAGGAGTTCGAGGGGGGGAAGCCCGCCGCCAGAGGGCGGCGGCCCCGAGGACATCACGCAGGCGGCCGCCGCATCGCCGAGCAGGATCGAATCACGATCCGTCCAGTCGACCATGCGCGAGGCGATATCGGCCCCGACGACGAGGATGTTCGAGAAGGCGCCGCTGCGGAGGAGTCCCCCCGCCAACCCGATCCCCCCGAGGAAGCTCGCGCAGCCCTGTTGCAGATCGAGGGCGCCCGCCCTCCGCATGACGAGGTTCCGATCCTCGTTCTTCCCGAAGGCCGCCTGGATCCGGGCCGCGCCGGCCGGGTAGATCTGTCGGTTCGTGTTGGTCGCGAGCAGGATCAGATCGATCTCGGAAGGATCGATTCCCGACAGTTCGACGGCCTCCTTCGAAGCGAGATACCCGAGGTCGGTCGTGTCCTGGTCCTTTCGGGCGACACGCCTGGCCCTGATACCCGTGTGCTCCGAGATCCACTGGGGAGAGGTGTCGAGCCAGGGCATGCCCTCGGCCAACTCCTCGTTCGTCAGGCTGTCCTCGGGGATGTAGACCCCCAAGCCTCGAATCCAGACCGGTGCTTCCATCTTGGTGACGTGTTCCGTTCGGGTGAACGCCTTTCCCGTTCAGTTGTCCAACCAGAGGATCTCGGTGCCGTAAAGGATTCCGAATCCCAGTGCCGTCCACGCGAGGAGTTGCAGCGTCTTGATCGCCGCGGATTTCAGGAGCGGAAGGGGGCGGTCCTCCGTCCGGGTCGCAAAGGCCATCGAACCGAGGAATCCGACGAGGAGCAGGAGCAGGATGCGTGTCGTCATTTCAGTTCCCTCCTCCGGGACTCCGCCCGGCGGGGAGGGAATTGTCCTCCGTCGATTCCTGTCCCGCCAGTCCGAGAGCCAGGGTCTCGGCCTTCGTATAGATGTCCGTCATCGTGACGACGTTCAGGAGCCCCGCGATCGTGACGAGAGTGATCCCGAGGTCCTTGTAGGGAAGGTCCCGAACGACCTCCAGCGGTCCCAGGAAGACCGAGGCTAAGGCGGTCGGGATCCCCGCTCCGGCCTGCCCGGCCCACCACCAATAGAGCTGGGGACGATCCACGCCCCTCCCCTCCGAGAACACGAGCCCGAGCAGGAAGAGACCCAGGACGCCCGAGGCGATGAAGGCCCCCCGCCTCCGCATTCCCAGCCTCCAGTGCCCAAGACCGGGGACGAGCCAGGATTCGAGGGCCGAGAGGGCCGGCCGGATCCGAGGATTCTTCAGGACGCCCTGCGGGAGATTCCGGGACGCCACGAGCCAGGAGGCGTCGGCCGCCAGGATCGCGTTCGCGAACCCCGCGAGACCGGTCAAGGCCAGGGCCAGATGTTCTCCGGGGACCGGGAGCCTGAGGAGCCGGGCGAAGTCGTAGGAAGCCGGCGCGTTCAGGGGTTCGCCCCTGAGGAGCCAGGCCAGGAGGGTTTCCCCGAAATTCCCGGCCTCCGGAAGGAGGTGGACCGGAAGGAGGGCTCCGAGGGAACCCGACCCGAAGAGGGGGGAGGTGAACCCGAACATTCGGACCCCGACGAGGGCCGCGCCCAGGGTGAAAGGCGTGGTCACTGCCAGGAAGACGAGGAGGGCGTCCCGCCGCCTGCCGGCGTGCAGATGACCGAGCCCCGGAAGGAGCAGGCCCAGGAGAAGGGCGGTCGAAGGCTTTCTGGTCTCGTTCACGAAACCCGGGAGAAACCTCGGGAAGACGGGATTCCGCCGAAAAGGCGGGGAGCATAGCCCGGTCCGGAGGGGATTGCGACGGATCGGGGCGCCCGGGATTCAGCCGAAGAGGCCGGGGGGAAGCCGGACGGGTTTCTTGTTCCGGTCGCAGAAGGCGAGTCTCGTCTCGGCTTCCGCCAGGAGAGGCCCCCGCTCTCCGTCCTCCTCGAGGCGGTGAAGGCGGTAGCCGAGCGTCACCGAGGCGGGGCGGCGTTCGAGGAGCCGGGTCTCGATCCGGATCCTGTCGTCGTAGAGGGCCGAGCGCAGATAGCGGATCGAGACGCGGGCTACGACCAGGTAATGCCCCCGATCCTCGAGATCCCGGTAGCGCAAACCCCGGGCGCGCATCCACTCCGTCCGCGCCTCCTCGATCCAGGGGATGTAGGCGGCGTGGTGCGCGACCCCCATCCGGTCGGTCTCCGCGTAACGCACCCGGAGTTCATGCACTCCCGCATCCTCCCTCTCGAGTCCGTTCCTTCCGTCCTCGGTCATTCCCGGTCCTCTCCGTCTCCGCCCGCGTCCTTCCTCCGTGCCGGAACCCTCGTCGAACTCATCGATCCCGATCCGCGTCCGGAAAGAACATCGCCCCGCGATTCTTCGAAAGCCTCTCCTCGGCCATCCGGTCCGCCAGCTCGCAGGTCGAGACCCCCTCGCTCTCGGACCGCATGAAGATCTCGAAGAGGATGTCTTCGATGTGGTCGATCGCCTCCTCTTGATCACGGTCTCCGGTCAGGTGGAAGTTCGCCCCGAGGATCAGGGCCCCGCTGTTGATCACGTAATCCGGAGCGATAAGGATTCCGTGATCGTGCAGGAGGCGTCCGTGCTCGGGCTTGGCGAGGATGTTGTTCGCGCTTCCGGCGATCGCCCGGCACCGGAGACGCTCGCTGGCCAGATCGTGCAGGATCCCGCCGAGCGCGCAGGGAACGAAGACATCGCATTCCCGATCCAGGATCCTTCCCGGATCCTCGACCTCGACCTCGAGTTCCTCCCGGATCGGAGAGAGGGCCTCCTCCCGGACTTCGGAGACGCAGACCTCCGCCCCCTTCGCGCAGAGTTCCCGCACGACCTTCGAACCCACGTCCCCGAGCCCCTGGACCGCGAAACGCAGCCCCTCGTAGGAGGAAGCCGCCGGATCCCCGGGAAGGCGCGGATCCTTCCGGGCGAGGAAGCGGAGGACCGCGCGGATCCCCGCGAGGACCCCTCGCGCGGTGGCGGTCGAGAGATCCCCGGGTCCTTCCTCCCCGGGAAGGGTCACGAAGCGGGTCGATTCGGAGAGCCAGGCGAGTTCCCGGTCGCTCGTTCCGATGTCCGGACCGGTGTAGAAGCGCCCCCCCATGTTCTGGACGAAGCGGCCGATCCTCCGGTAGGCCTCGGCCAGGTCCAGTCCGGGGCGGTCCACGAGGACCCCCTTCCCTCCACCACCCGCGATCCCCGTCATCAGGCACTTGTAGGTCATGGCCTTCGAGAGCCTCAGGACGTCGCGGAGGGCTTCGGCCCCGGTCCGGTACGGATAGCGCCGGATCCCTCCGAAGGCCGGACCATGGCTCGTGTCGTGAATCGCCAGGATCGCGACCATGTCGATCTCCGGGTCCTGGAGCAGTTGGACCTGTTCATGCTCGGCCCCTTCGAGGGCTTCGAGGAAGGTCAGGGTCATGGAAACCTCGGATGTCCGGAACGGATCCGGAAGGACCGCCGGAACGCTTTCGGGGGAGGAAGGCGCTCCTCGCTCGCGCCCGAGCCGCAAGGAGGGGGAAAGCCGGGCGCGTCCTTCCTTCGGTCTTCGTTATCGTGAATCATGCCGGGTGGGATTTCCGGGAAGACGCCGGGAAGCCCGCGGCCCGCGCATCGTCGAAGTTCGACCATCCCGTTGCAAGGACCCTGAAGAATGAACTGGACGAGACCACACTCCCCGACCTACCGAGTCCCCGGAATCCCACTCGCCCTCCTGGCGGCCATGACTTCATGCGGGAGCAGACCCCGCCCTGAACCGGATCCGGCGATCGAACAGGAGTTCCTCGCGGAGGCCAAGCACAAGGCCGAGGTCCTCGCCCGGAACCGGGATTTCCAGCGCAGGCTCCTCCGTCTCGACCAGGCACTCGCGCTGTTCGCGAAGAACGCGGCCCACGGCGAGGATCCCAAGGCACGTGCGAAAGCCAAGAGCCTCGGGCGTTTCCTCGAGAAAGAGAGCCTCCAGCTCCGAAAGGAACTACTTCCCTTGCTGGAGGAGGGCGAAGTCCGCGGGAAGACGATCGCGGCGGCCGCCCTGGGGTTCACCGGGGAACAGGACCTCGCCCCGGCCCTGGTCGCCTGTCTCGAGAGCAGCCGGGAGCCCCAGGTCCGCACGGCCTGCCTGCTCGGAATCGGCCGTCTCGCCTCCCCGCTGACCCCCCTCGAACCCCTGACCCGCATCCTTCTCGACGAGAGAGCCCCCCTGATCCACCGCCGCAACGCCTCCTGGGCCCTCCTGCGGATCCTCGACGGGGGGGCGAAGAATCAGGGCTTCCTCGAACTATGGAAGAGGATCCTGGAAGGGGACCCGCTGAGCAAGGACCCCGTCATCGCGATGCACGCGCTCCGCGGTCTCGGCCTCCTGCGGAACCCCGAAGCCCTCCCGGCCCTGCGCCCCTACCTCGCCCATCCGAAGGCCCTGATTCGCGAAACGGCCCTGATCGCGATCGGTCGTTCCGGCGACCCCTCGGCTGCGGCCTACATCCTTCCCCTGATCGGGGATCTCGAACGCAACCCGAACGTCCGCTTGACCGCCCGGAAGGCCCTCAAGGCCCTCGCCGGAGGAGAGGTCGACGAGGGTTACGACCAGCAGGCCTGGAGACAGCGTTTCGGCCTGAAGGACTCCTGACCGCCTTCCCCGGCCCCCGAAGGATGGGGGAAGACACGGAAGGCGCCCCCCTCCAGAATGGGCGCATGACGCTTCTCGCCCTCACCGCCCTCCTTCCCGCCCTTCCGCCGGTTCTCCCGGAATCCCCCCCCGCCATCCTCCCCCCGCCATCCACCGGAAGCTTCCAGGGAGGGAACGGGCTCCAGAAACCCGGCGCGGGCCCGGACCGGAAGGACGCGAAGACCCCCGCCGAGGAGGAGGGCGCGAGAGTCGCCGGCGCGCTCCTCGACAGGATCAGCGGAGGAGACCGCGACACCCTGACCGGGGTCTCTCTCAAACTCCTCCGATCGGTCCGGAGGAAGGACCCGAACACGGGGAAGGCCGACTGGCGTCCGATCGCCCTCTGGGAAGTGAGCCTCTCCTATCCGAACCGGATCCGGATGGTTTGGAAGGAGGACGGCAAGACCCCGACGGTCCTCTTGAGCGACGGGAGGAAGGCCTGGGTCGGCCCCGGGGGAGGCCCCTTCGTAGAGGCCAGGGGGGAGGGGCTCGCGGACCTGCGCGCCCGCCTGCTCCTCTTCGGCAGCCTGGCGGGCTGGGACCTGCTCCATGGAAGTCCGAGACTCCGAGACGGCCTTCTCGAAAGCCGTTTCGCCTCCCTTCCGGACGCCCCCCTCGTCAAGCGGCGGGTCGCCGGGGACACCGGCAGGTGCAGCGTCCTGATTCTCGGGAACCGCGAGTTCCGCCTCGAAGGCGAGATCGAGACGACCGGTGGCAAGTCCTGCCGGCTCCTGACCTCGAAGGGGGAACGCTTCGAGATCCAGCGCTTCGGGACCGATTTCAGCTTCCTGAAGAAGCATTTCGACCCTCGCCGGAGCGAGACTTCGCGGGCGATGATCCTCGGGAGGGAGGACCGGAACTTCCGGGTCCCGGTCCTGGCCCGACTTCCCGCGTGCAAACAGATCGCGCTTCGAGACCCCGGCTCCTGGCCCGAACGTCTCAAGCTCCTCGACAAGGTCGGGAGGCGTCTTTTCGAACTCGGAATGGAGCCGACCTGTCTTCCTCTCTACCGGGACGACGGGGCGATCCTGATCCAGTTCCGTCCCGACCGGAGGGGGAGGAAGGTCCCCGCGGAAGGCCCCGAGGGGACCCGGATCGAGGATCGGCCCGAACGACTGGCCCTCGTACTCTACGCCAAGGGGACCTGGAGAAAGGCCCACGCGGCCCTCCAGAAAGCCCTCCGGGCCCGAGCCCGGGCCCTCGGGCTCGAAGTCCTGGGTCCTCTGCATCTCGTTCCGGTCTTCCTTCCCCAACCCGGACAGTCTCTCCCGACCCCCTCGACCGAACTCGAGTTCCGGGGGGAACTCGAACTGCGCTGACTCCCGTCCCGGCCCTTTCCGTCCCCCGTAAGGGACGATCGCCCCGGTTCCGGGGGGCCCTCGAGCCCCAGGAGGGCCTGATTCCGAGGTATGATTCTTGCGGAGGCTTCCGGGATTCTTCCCCGGGGAACACCGATGAACCACCGATTGCTGACCGCCCTCTTCCTCCTGGCCGGGACCGCTTCCTTTAAGGCCCAGATTCCGGTTCGGACCGTGGCCCCCGCCAGGCCGAGGATTCAGACCCCCCACAGGACCTCCCATCCGGTTAGGGTTCGGTCGGCCCCCGCCCCGAGGTCCACTCTTCCTCGGGTGCGCCCCGTGACCCCTCGCAGCTCCCCCGTAAGGAGAGTCGCCCCCCGTCCGGCCCGCATCCCGAGGACGCATGCGAGGACCCCGAGGATCCGCCCCCGCAGGACCGCCCCCACTCCGATCCGGCGGAGCCGCTCTTCCCTCCGCCGCACCCACACCCCTCCAGCCCGCGGGCTCGACACCGTCCGTCGCCCTCGGATCCGGCATTGGAACCTGGGAGGGCGATCCCGGACGATTCCGGAACGGGAATCGAGATCGTCCTGGGAGTTCGGAACCCGGCGGAGCCGACCGGGGCTCGGATCCTCCCGCCGCTCCTTCGATCCCCTGCCCCGTGCGGAACGGTCCTCGATCCGGATTCGGCATTCGAGGAAGACGACCCCCTCCCCCAGGCGCCGTGAGAGTTCCCTCCGCCCGATCGAGCGGTCGGAGATCCGCCTGGGCTCCGCGGCCAGGCCCGCCCTCCCCCCGCCGACCCGCCTCGTCGACCGGTACCGCCGGACCCTTCCCCCCGAGATCCCTCGCAAAGAACTGCGGAATCGACGGGTCCTCCCTCCCGCGACGGGACTCGAGGGCCGGGGCTCTCACGGAAGGAACTCGCGGAGAGGACGGACCCGCTTCGACCGGGGCTCCCCGTCCCGGGGTTCGGGCGGTACGACCTTCATCACCAATACCCCGGTCGCCGTCGCGATCGAAAACGACGCTTTCCGCCATCGTGGCGGCAGACGGGCCTATCTCCATCGGAGCTACCGGTCCTGGGGATTCGGGCTCGGCTTCTCCTTCTGGTGGGGAGGCCCGGGTTTCTATGGTTCCTGGCTCCGCTGGTGCACGACCGGATACTACCTCCCCTGGTATTACGACTGGTATTGGGGCGGTCCGGGCTCCTTCGCCTGGAGCCACCATCTCTCCCCCTACATCCGCCTCCACTGGCGTGACTACTGGTTGAACGCCTGGTGGAGCGGTACCTTCGGACTCTTCGGGAACTCCTACTACGATCCCTGGACCTGGGCCTGGGCGGATCCCGTGGTCTTCGCGCCCGCCTCCAGGATCACGATCTACGAGGGGGGGACCCCCGCGTCCTCCGCGCCGGCCTCCTCACCCACCGACTCCACGGACGCTCCCTCCTCCGACACTCCTAACTCCCGGGACCTCTACGAGGACTCCTCCCCCCGCGGCCTGGCCCGCCGTTACGTTGAACTCGGGGACCTCTATTTCCGGACCCTACGCTACTCCCGGGCGGCCGCCGCCTACGCGAGCGCGGTCAAGCTCCTTCCCGAGGACGGTTCCCTCCGCCTCGTCCTCGGCGATGCCTGGTTCGCGGTCGGGAAGTATGACGAGGCGGCCTTCGCGATCCGGCAGGCCTTCTTCCTTGATGAAAGCCTCGGCAAGGCCCTCGTGGACAAACGGAACTTCTACGGGAGGTCCGAGGACTTCGACAAGCACCTCGCGGCTCTGAGGAAGAGGGTCGCGGCGAATCGTTACGACACGAACGCCGCGCTCGTCCTTCTCTACAACCTCCGCTTCTCGCACCGCTTCGACGAGGCCGCGAAACTCGCCGACTCCCTCGAGGAACTCCTGCCGGGGGACCGCGCCTTCGAAATCCTCCGCGACTCGATTCCGGAGGTACGCAAGGCCCTCGAGGAGACCCCGCCCGCTCCTCCCGGGAAAAAGGAATCGAAGACGAAAAGCGAAACCTCGAAGGAGTGAGGACGGGTCAGTTCCCGCCTCCCTTCGCCTTCCCTCCATCGGAAGCCGAGGTTCCCCCGTCTCCGGCCTTGTTCGTTCCGGGTCCCCCCTCGAGATCCTCGGGAGAGATCGGGACCGGGGTCGTCGGCACGAAGGTCCCGACCATGAGCTGGCGCTTGGGCTTCCCCGTCTTCGGGTCGACATTCAGCGGTGCGGTCAGGTAGAGCCGGGTCTCCGCGCCGTCCTCGTGGACCCAGACGTAGAACCCGTCCTTCGGATCCTTGAAGCGACGGATCACCCGCGCCGGATGTCCCCCCTCGCTCGGAGGAGGGCAGGGGCCGACATGATCGGGGTCGGGAACCAGGCTTTCGGCCTCGGGCCGGAGAGCCCTCCAGAGAGCCCGGATCTTCGGGGGGACCCGAAGGGGATCCTCGGAGGACTCCGCCCTCGATTCCGCTTCCATCGTGTCGTCACGAGGCTCGGTCCGGCCGGCGGAATCCTTCCCGGGCCGGGGGATCCGGGGGGGCTCCGCTCCGGTCGCCCGCGGGAGGGGCGGAGGCTCGTCGAAGACGCCCGAGGCGAAGAGAGCGCCCATGCCGAGCGCCAGGATGACCAGGATTGCGAGGGAGATCTTCATAGGGATTCCGGTCCGCGATCGGAGACCCGGATCGTGAAAGCATACCCGATCCTCGAAACCTGGACCGATACCCAGCCCCCGGGGAGAGGACCCCGCCCCTCTCCCCGGAGCCGAGAGAACGGAGTCAGAAGTTGAAGGCGTAGGCCAGGTCGTGCTTCCTGGTCGAGGAAGTGACGATCTCGACCCGGGTCGCCGCCGGGAAGAAGAGAACCCGAAGTCCCATTCGGGCCGGGACCTTGCTCACACGGACCGGCCGGGTCGAGGCCCCGATGAACTGCTGCACCCGGAGCACCGCCAGGCCGTCGTTCCGGACGTAGAGGCTCCGGTCGGCAGGCTTCCTCGCGAGCTTGACGGGGGTCCCGCTCAGGGCCTGGGCCCTCCTGAACCCCGTGGGCCCAAGAGCCGGCCGGAACGTCCACACGCTCGAGAAGTCGAGCTTCACTCCGCCCTGCAGCTTGACGAGGTAGGCCTGTGCATGGACGGCCGGCAAGCTCGAGATGACCTTGCGCAGGGTATTCGTCGAACCGCCCTTTCCGAGCTTCAACTTGAAGGAGGCCCCTCCCCAGGAGTTCAGGGTCCCCATAACCAGCCCACCGAGGGCCATCAGCGGATCCGTGGGATCGAGGTACAGCTTCCCTCCGATCCCGCCCAGACTCAGAGGAGTCTCGAGGGTGGATATCGAAAGGAAGAGGACGCCGACTCCTCCCGAATGCGCCTTGCTCGTGACCCGCCACTCGTAATCGTCGTAACGAGCGACCGAGGCCCCTCCCTTGTCGTTGAAATCAGGATCGAGGGCCGCGTACCCGGGATTCGGGTTCTGGCAGGGCCAGGCGTTGTAGGCGACGTTGTCCGCGCCGCCCTGGAGGATCGGCTCGTCGAAGGAGAGGTCGAGCCGCCAGGACCGGTCGAGGAAATCGACCCCGGATTGACCGGAGACGGTCGACCAGGCCAAGCGCTCGATGATCTGGTTGGTCGGATCCGCGGCGGCGAACTTCTCGGGCCGAGGGATCTCGCGGTGGTAGTTGTTCCGCCAGCAGAAGAGGCTCCCCTGCCCCCCTCCCGGCATCTGGCGGTCGCCGTTCGACATGTGGACGGAGACCCCGTCGGTCGTCCAGTTCGCGGTCTTCGTGAACTGCCAGCCGAAGTGGATGACCTCGTAGGGATCCAAGAGCGGTTTGTTCTGGGCATCCTTCAGAGCCGCCAGATCGATCGGCTTGCCGTTCGCCACCGGGAAGGTCAAGGTCACGAGCATCGAGGCGGCCCCGCCTCCCTTGCGGATCGAAAGAGGGGTGCCGTTCAGATTCTTGCCGCGCGCGTAATCGGGCCCTCCCGAAGCGGCGGTAGGTGAAACCCGGAAATTGAACGGTTCGACAGTGCCGGAGTTCCCGTCCTGCACAACGAACTGGACACGGGTCAACTTGTTCAGTCCCCCGAGGACACCCGGGGGGAAACCCTGGGACTGGTGCCCGATCGCCCCCCGGACCTTCCCCCGGGACGTGAATTCGGTCGTCGTGTCCCAGATCCGGACGAGATTGTAGTTGTAGGAGGCCTGGGCATGGAGGAGACCGGAGCAAAGCGCGAGGAAGAGGATACCGCCGTATCGAGTCATGTTCGTAACCCTCCTGCAGAATGACGCAAACGGCCCCGCGGGGAAGCCAGGGAGGGAGGGAATACGAGGCGGCGGGGCGGAGAGCGCCGGACGAAGCGGTCGGAGAGCCGGGCCTCGCCGGAGGACCGATCCTCTCCGGAGGGGATTCTAGGCAGCTTCCTTCATACAGGAAAGAGGCCCCCACGCCTCGGGCGCGGGGGCCTCTCCCTGACCGGAAGGTCGTCCTCCGGTCCGATCGATTCCAGTTCAGAGGTTCATCCCATACATGACGTCGACCTTCGAAGTCTTCGTCGTGACGATCTCGACCCGGGTCGCCGCCGGGAAGAGAATCACCCGAACGCCCATGCGGGAGAAGATCTTGTCCTTGCGGATCGGGGTCGTGCTCGCCCCGATGTACTGCCGGACCTCGATCTCGTCGAGGCCGTCGTTCCGGACGTAGAGGGTCCGGTCGGTGACCTTCTTGGTCAGCTTGATCGGAGTGCCGCTGATCGTCGTCGCCCGGGAGTAGGCCGTTCCGGTTCCATCGGGATCCAGCATCGGACGCAGGGTCCAGACGTTCGAGAAGTCGAGCTTGAGACCACCGGCGACCTTGACCAGGTAGGCCTGGGCGTGGATCGCGGGCATCTGGGTGATGACCTTCCGGAGCGTGTTGTTCGCGCCTCCGGCGCCGAGCGCCAGCTTGAACTGACCGGAACCGAGGTTGCTGATCGTGCCGAGGGGGAAGGCACCGAGGGCCATCAGGGGATCGCCCGGGTTGATGAAGAGCTTCCCTCCGATGCCTGGCAGGGACAGCGGGGTGGAGAGGACCGAGGTCGACAGGAAGAGGACGCCGACCCCACCGATGTGCGCGTTGCTCTGGACGGTCCAGACGTAGTCGTCATACCTCTTGACCGTAGCCTTGCCCTTGTCGTTGAAATCGGGATCGAGCGCCGCATAGCCGGTGTTGGGGTTCTTGCAGGGGCTGTTGTTGTAGGTCGTGTTGTCGGCAGCGCCTTGGAGAGTCGGCTCGTTGAAGAAGAGGTCCAGGCGCCACGAGCGGTCCAGATAGCTGGAGCCTGCCTGCCCGCTGTTTGTGGACCAGGCGAGGCGCTCGATGATCTGGTTGGTCGGATCCGAAGTCGCGAACTTCTCCGGTCTCGGGATCTCCCGGTGGAAACGATTCTGCCAGCAGGTCAGGTTGCCCTGGCCGCCGTTGGGGAGCTGACGCCCGGCCTGGGACATGTGGACCGAAATCCCGTCGGAAGTCCAGTTGGCTCCCTTGACGAACTGCCAGCCGAAATGGATGCCCTCGTAGGGGTTCAGGAGGGGCTTGTTCTGGGAGTTCTTGATCGTGTCGAGGTTGACGGGCTTTCCGTTCCCCGCGACGAAGGTCAAGGTGACCAGGTAGGCCCCGATCCCCGTGCCCGTTGGCAGGGTGAGGAGCGTGTTGTTCAGGTTGACCCCGGACGCGTAGTCAGGCTGTCCCGAGGCGGAGAGAGGAGAAACGCGGAAGTTGTAACCTTCCTGCGTCGCGAGGTTCTGGTCCTGCATGACGAACTGGACGCGGGTCAGGTTGACCAACCCGCCCAGCACGCCGCGGGGGAAGGCCTGCGATTCATGTCCGGCGGAACCGCGGACGTTCGCCCGGGAGGTGTATTCCGTGCTTTGATCCCATTCACGGATCACGTTGAAGTTGTACGTGGTCTGCGCGGTGGCGGCACCGGCCAGAACACCCAGGGTCAGGAAGGTGAAGTGACGAATCATGAGGTTGGTCCTCCAGTCGTGAGGCGAAGGGCCTCCTCGGGTGCCCTTCCACTCCAACCCAGACCCATTGAGGAAACTCGTCCAGGGTCGGAGTGGTGAGTCGGAAGGTTGCGAGGAGTTGAACGGGACAGAATTAGGAAACGATCTCCCTACGACCATTGCCGCAGGGGAGGAGAGATCTCGAGGGACTGTCAGGCAGAAACGCCGGGAATCGCCCTCGGCGCCCAGGCCCGCCAAGAGAGATCCTCCATTGAGGAAGTATGCAGGATGCAAGCCGAGGTGACAACCGATCCTTCTCGAGGTTTCGGGCGATCCTTCCGGACCGGGGGAGAGCCCCCATTCCCAGCCGGGGGAGCAGCCCCTCCACTGAAACTCCGATGGCATCGGAGTCCTGGAAGATATTTCCGGTAATAGCGGGTCGTGAGGAAGCAAGGGAGGGCGGCGATCCCCGGGGGACCGGCCCGGCCCCCCGGGAGAAGAGGGCTCCTGAGAGCCCGGCGGGGAGAGGGTGTGGTGCCGAGGACAGGACTTGAACCTGCACGACCGAAACGGTCACTAGCCCCTCAAGCTAGCGTGTCTGCCAATTCCACCACCTCGGCAGGTCTCCCGCCCGAAGCGAGCGGGGGGAGGAAGGTAGCCTCGCCCCCCTCCCCGCGCAAGCCCGGACCGGCCCTCCTCGACCGCCTCGGGAAGGACCTTTTGGTCCGAGGCCCCGCACCTCCCGGAACCCTCGAAACCGCCCCCCGGATCCCGGAGCCCGAGGCTCCCAGGCGGTCTCCGGCCCTAGAAACGGAGGAAGACCCTGGTTTCGAGCGTCAGGTCCCGCTCCCGGTTCTTCAGATAGAGGAAGCCCGAATCCAGGAACTCCATGTAGCTCGCGATCTCGGCGAAGCGGCGATGGAGACTCTTCCCTCTGAGACCCTGCTCCTCGGTCTTCCAGCGCAGTTCCAGGGCCTCGTCGACGAGCCGGTCGAACCTCCGTCGCTCCCCCGGGGGAAGGAGGCCGGCCGAGGAATACTTTCCCGCGAAATGACGCCGAAAGACTTCCTTCTCGGCCTGCGGGCGATTCTCGAACATCCAACCGGGGTCCGGGGCGTCCTGTTCGAGACGCCGCCTCGCCTCGGCCTCGTAGCGCCCGAGGATCGCGCGGATCCCGTCCCCCCGGAACCAGGCAAAGCCCGAGACCGTCTCCGGCAGGGTTTCCAGACATTCCTGCAGGCCCTCCTCGGTCGTCAGGGGAAGGGTCCCGGGCATCGAGAATCGGGTATTGATGATCTCCGCGAGGAGCTGGCCGGAATTCCCGACCATGAAAAGCCCCCCGAGCCCCTTCGCATTGCGGACGACGGCGATCTCTCCGGTGCCGGGGATCTGCGGGTTCGGATACTCCTTGACGAGGCTCAGGTTCCGATCCCCGGCCGTCAGATCGTAGACCGTGGGTTCGAAGCCGAAGGAACCTCGGTTCTTGACGAACCAGTCGAGCGCATCGTGCACCCGCGATTCCTGTCGCTCCGCGACTTTGAAGATCCAGGCGACCGCGGGCACGGGGGAGGGCATCGCGACCTTGAACTTGACGTTCAGCTTCGGGTAGTCGTTGTTCCTCACGACGACGACGACGGTCGGTTCGAAGGCGGGGGCCAGGCGGGCGACCAAGCCTTTGACCCCCCCCCGCTGGCCGGACCCGATCAGTCCCTCGTCGATCAGGGCGCGGCTGTCCTCGTCGAGGGCGCCGAAGACCTCCGAGAGGAAGACCGAGGCCGGCATCCGGAGCACGCCGACGACGGCGGCCGAGGCGGGCACGTTCAGCAGGAGCCGCTTCAACCAGCGATCCCGATGCCCGGGTTGTTGCGCGAGGAACCGGTTCTGCGTCGGGGTCAGCGCGGCCCGATCCAGGTCCACGGTCAGGAGGGAGACCAGGCCGTCCGGAGCGAAGACCAGGTTTCCCCAGGCCCTGTACATCGCCCTCGTATTCACGAAGCGGTGAAGGAGGCGCAACTCCATCGGATCGTCCTGCGTCGGTGTTCCGAAGATCGGAAGGGAAGGCCGGGTCTCGGCCAGGGAGTGCAGATCCAGGTTGTACTCGAGGCGGTTGGCCTGGATGCCGTTCCTCTCCTGCCAGTCCCGGATCCGACCGACGACCTGATCCTGGTAGTCGGAGGATGCGACGAGGCTGTCGGCCTCGGTCCTCCCGGCAGCCAGATCGTAGGATTCGCGCACGAGGTTCTCCTCGTTTCCGACGATCAGGAGATCACGAACCAGCGCCAGACGAACCGGAGGCGCGCCGGGAGGCTCCAGGACGAACAACGGATCCTTCCACTCGAGGCGCACTCCCCGGATGCGGGATCGGATCCCCTCGAAGTGCAGGAGCCCCAGAGCGGCCCGGATCTTCCAGGAGACCCTCGTGTAGAGACACCAATCGGGATCCCCGGACTTCTTCAGGCGGCCGGCGACCGCGACTTCCCGACCGAAGAGATCCTCGAGGATGTCCAATCCGACGACCGGGATCGAGGCGAGGTGCTCCTTGGTCTCCGCGATCCGGTCGAGGATCCGCTCTCCTCCCCGCTCCCGCATCAGGCTCCTCGCAAGATCTCCGCTCTTGACCCTGGGAAATGCCGGGCTCGCCTCGAAGGAGGACCAGAACCACGGGACCGGAAAGTCCTCGAAATCGTCCGAGAGGTCGGCCTTCGCGGCAAAGAAGTCGACGTTCCGCGGGATCGCGTTGCGGAGTTCGGGGAAATCCCCCTCGAAGGGGTTCCAGACCATCGTCGTGAAAGCGAAGAACCCCGCGAAGGAAACCAGCAGCAGGAAGACGGCCGCTCTGCGGATCAGCTTCTTCAGGAACATCCGGGACTCCGTCGTGCGTTTCGGGACCCTTGGGGGGAAAGGATTTGGGACGGGAGGAACGGGGGAATCTTCCCCACCTCCCGAGGCGGAGGGGCGCCCCGCGCGCCGCCCGGCCCCGGACCTCCGCCCATCCGCGAGGATGGCCCGAGGAAGGCTATCTACACGGCCGGGACGGCGGATAACCTAGCGGGAGTGAGGACCGCAAGCCGCCTGCAATCCGTCTCCGAGTCCCGGACTCTGGCGATCACCGCGAAGGCCGCGGCGATGAGGGCCGCCGGGCGCCCCGTCATCTCCCTCTCGGCGGGGGAGCCGGACTTCCCGACGCCGGAGGCGATCGCCGAAGCGGGTCGGGTCGCGATCACCGAGGGTTGGACCCGCTATACGCAGGCCAGGGGCGATGGTCGGGTCCTGGCCGCCGTATCGGACCACCTCGAACGATCCTTCGGGCTCCGCTACCGGACGGAGGAGATCTGCATCACCGCCGGGACGAAACCAGCGATCTACCTGGGCCTCCTCTCCCTTCTCGAGCCGGGCGACGAGGTCGTCGTCTTCGCCCCCTATTGGGTCTCCTACCCCGACATCGTGCGCCTGGCGGGAGGGGTCCCCAGGATCCACCCCTGCACCGAGGACCGAGGCTTCCTCCCGGATCCTGAAGAACTCGAGAGCCTCTGCTCCGACACGAAGGTCCGGGGCTTGATCCTGAACACTCCGAACAATCCGACCGGCGCGGTCTGGCCCCCCGCGCTCGTCGAGACCCTGGTCCGGGTCTGCGAGCGCCATGATCTCTGGATCCTGTCCGACGAGATCTACGCCCAGATCCTCTTCGGAGACACCGTGCACGTCTCCCCCGCGGAAGTCGCGCGCGGTCGGGAGCGCGTGCTCGTCCTGAACGGACTCTCGAAAGCCTTCGCGATGACCGGATGGCGCATCGGTTACATGGCGGGCCCGAGGGAGCAGATCGAGGCGGTCGCGAAGATCCAGAGCCAGCTTCTCGGAAACCCCTGCACGATCAGCCAGGGCGCCGCCCTCGTAGCGGTCGACGAGGAGTGCGAACGGGACCGGATCGCGATGCTCCGCGAATACGACGAGCGAAGGCGATTCCTCTGCGAGGAACTCCCCTCCATCCCCGGACTCTCCTTCCACCCTCCCCGCGGGGCCTTCTACACCTTCCCCGGTGTCCGCGAGATCTGCGGGAAGAGCGGCATGACCGACGAGACCCTCGCCGACCGGCTGCTCGAGGAATGCGAAGTCGCGACGGTTCCGGGAGCGGCCTTCGGAATGCCGGGCCACCTGCGGCTCAGCTTCGCCGCCTCCCTGGCGGACCTCAAGGAGGCCCTCTCCCGCATGAGGAAATGGCTGGGAGGGCTCCTGCAATGAAGGTCCCGGAAGAAGCCCGGGATCTCCCGCCCCATTCCCGAAAGGCGTCGCCATGACTCCTCCCCCGCCCGTTCTCTCCCGCTTGAAGGAACTCGGTGAGGAGTGGGGCATCCTCTTCCTTAGAGTCGCCGAACGGAGGCTCGCGGAAACGAAGGAGCGCCGGCCCTACGTCCATCTCGAACTCGCCGATTCCAGCGGGAGCCTCGTCGCGCGGATCTGGTCCGATCATCAAGCCTTCCAGACCTCGGAGACCCTCGAACCCGGCCAGGTCGTCAAGGTCCAGGGACGCCGCAAGGAATGGCGGGGAAAGGACCAACTCGAAGTCGCGAGGCTCAGGCCCGCCGGACCGGGGGACGAGGAGGACTGGGAGCCCGACACGGTCTTCGGACCCGGCTGGGCCGAGGTTCGGGATCTCGCCGCGCGGAGGCTCGTTCTCGACATCGAAACCGTTCCGCTGACGACCGACGTCCGCCAGCTGCCCCAGACCCTCGTCAAGGAGGTCACCCGCGTCGCCTCCGAACGCGAATGGGAGATCGAGAAGGTCCTCGGATTGAACCCCTTGTTCTCGAAGGTCGCCTGCATCGCCGTCGGCGACGCGGAGGGGGAAGGAGGGCATGTGCTGATCGCTCCGGACCCCGAAGACCTGGAGGATCTCCGGAGCCGGGCGCCCTCCTGGCTGCTCCCGATGCCCGAGGACCGGATGCTCGGCGCCTTCTGGACCCTCGCGGCCCGGGCGGAACGCGTCATCACCTTCAACGGCCGCAACTTCGATCTTCCGTTCCTAAGAACGCGGTCGGCGATCCTCGGGCAGGCGGTCTTCGTCGATCTCCTCGGAGGCTCCCCCTGGAACCCGGGGCGTCACCTCGACCTCTACCGGGTCCTCGGGGGAGGGGGCCGGCCCCAGGCGCCCTCGAGTCTGGACGCGGCCTGCTGGGCCTTCGGAATCGAATCCCCGAAGGGGACGATGGACGGATCGATGGTCGCTCCGGCCTGGCGCGAGAAGCGTTACCTCGAGATCGCCGAATACAACCGTTCGGACATCGAGGCGACCCGCAGCCTCTACCACAAGCTCAAGACCACGGTTCTCGACTTCCTGCCGTAGAGGCGGGAACGGGGTCCTCCCTACCTTTCCCGCGGGCCTCTCAGGAAAGGCGGAATCCGTCCCTCGCCTCGGGAAGGGCCGCGCGCACCCGTTCCTGGAGGAAACGTCGCTCCTCGATCGAGGTCGCGCTCGCGAGACAGTAGGCCTTCCAAAGACGAAGGTAGGAGGTTTCCAGGTCCCCGATCCCGGGCAGGCGGTCGCGGAAGGACGAGAGCGGAAGGAGTTCGTCCGAACCCGGCATCCGGACGAGGGTGCCGACCTCCTTCAACTGCATGCTACGGTTCGGACAGTAGAAGAGGACCTGGACCCCGCGGCCGAAGCGCTCGCGGAACTCCCGTTCCCGGGCCTCCTCGAAGGCCCGCCGCGCCTCCCGGCTCCCGGGATCGAAGAAGCGCCGGACGAGGGTCTCCTGGACGTCCCGGTTCTCGCCGTAGGAGAAGACCGCGACCCGCTTGAAGAGCCTCCTTCGGGCGAGGCGGTCGAGGATCTCCTCGACCCGGAGGGAGGCCTCGTGGTCGTCCCCTGAACACTCATCCCCTCTCCCCCCGCCGGGAAGCGACCGGCGCAATCGGTAGAGGAAATCCTGATCCCCGAGAGCCGTGAGGTCTTCCGCGCGGATCCAGCCGTGTTCGAGCGCGGTCTCGACCGCGCGCGCGACCATCGCTCCGGCCGCGATCTTCGCGTGGTGGTAGTAGACGCGCTCGGAGAAGAAATAGCGGGCCTGCAGCATCCGGAGGATCTCGGAGACGATGTCCTCGCGGAGGAGACCCGCCTTCGCGCAGTCGACGAAGAGACGTTCGGAGACGGGATCGACGAGGAAGTAGTCGGCGATGCGCGGGTCGTAGCGCAGGTTGAGCCCGGTGTATCTGGCATCCCGTTCGAGGTAGTCCATCAGATCGGAGCAGATCGTGTCGCTGATCATCTGGCCGAGGAACGGGGGAAGCGGAGGTCCGCCGGCACCGAGGATGGACAGCACCCCCTCGCGCAGGCCCTGGGCCTCGAGTTCCCCGCCGATTTCGGTCTCCGGGGAGAGGGCCGCCTGGAAGCGGGCGGGTTCGTCATGACGGGGGAGGAGCCCCGTCTGGTCCTCGATGTTGTGCCCGAAGGGGATGTGGGTAACGTCGTGCACGAGGGCCGCCGCCCGGATCAGACGGCGTTCCTTCGGAGTGATTCCACGACAGATACCGGGGTTGCGGCGGGCGTTGCGCTCGATCGCCTCGATCATGCGGGCGGCCATGTGCATCGTGCCGATCGAGTGCTCGAAACGGCTGTGCCGCGCGCCGGGGAACACGAGATACGCGAGACCGAGTTGATGGATGCCGCGAAGGCGCTGCATCTCCCGCGTGTCGAGCAGGCGGGCCTCCTCCGCGCTCAGGCGCACGTCCCCGTGGACGGCGTCACGGATCACGATCTCGGCGGACATGCGGGCATCCTCGCCGCGCTCCCGCCGCCGAGCCACCCAAATCCCCTCCACCGGCCCCCGGGGCCGTCGGCGAGGGAAACGGAGAGCGGTCCGTGTTCCGCGGGCGGGCGTTCTTCGGCCTTCATCCGTCCAGGGAGCGGCGGGTCGGACCCAGGACCTTGCACTCGAAGCTCTCGACGAGGCGGTCCTCCTCGAGGTCCTTGACGAGAACCCTCAAGAGAGCTGGACGTTCGAGCCGGATCTCGAAGCCCTCCCGCGGATCGATCAGTCGGTTCCCGACCGTCCTTCCGTCGAAGCGGAACCGCAGGGACAGGATCCTCCGCTCCCCTCCGGTCCAGGCGGAGGGGAAGCGCAGGCTCAGGCTGTAGTCCCCGGCGCCACCCTCCGGTTCTCCTTGGACGCCTCCGGAAGGATCCTCCTCCAGCGTGAAATCCCGGCGGGCGGAACGGCCCCCGCGGGCGACCCAGCTCTGACCGAGGAAACCCGGTTTCCGGACCCGGACCTCCGTCCGGCGGCCGGGGAGACCCAGGAGATACCGGCCCGCCTCGTCGCTCCGGGCGCGAACTCGCCCGAGGGAGGCGATCCAGGAGGGGACCGGAAGGGCGCGGCGGAGTCCGGCGGTTCCGGGGAGGCCGCCCCGACCCGGGATCGGGGCCCCCTCGAGGAGGGCGCCCGCGAGGGGGCGGCCGGCGCTCCCCCGGACGACTCCCCGGAGGACGGGGAGGAGCCGCGGCCGCAGATCGAGGCTCCCCCGGAACCCGTTTCCGGGGATCCGGACCGGTTCCTCGAGGACCGCCCTGGGATGCACGAGGACGAGGCGCAGGGGCAGTCCGGAGGGCAGGCCCTCGCAGGCGAATCGCCCCCGCGCGTCGATCGGGAGATCCCGGAAACGGCCCTTCCAGAACCATGGAACCTGCCCCCTTCCCGGACTCGCGGCGGAGAGGGGAAGCAGGGCGAGGCGGGCCTTCGCCGCTTCCTCCGGCGGAAGGAGCACGACCCCGCGGAGGCTCCGGCCCTCCTCGAACACGACCTTGAACTTCACGCTTCCCCCGTCGGGGGGTTCGACCATCAGGAAGCGGGACGCCAAGCCCGGAGCCTCGGCGAGAAGGGGTTGGGGGAGACCGGCGATCAGACCCTCGAAGCGCGCGCGGCCCGCCGCGTCGCTCCGGGCCTCGCGCCCCGAGATCCGGAGGACGGCCCCCTCGAGGGGATCCCCTCTCGGGCCGAAGACCTCGAGGTCGAGGGCGCCGCGGCGCGCCCAGTCGACCCGCAGGCTCCCTCCTCGACGCGCGATCTCCCTCGGGCCGAGCAGGAGCCGGAGCGCCGCGCCGCTTAGGGGGTCCCTCAGGAACAGATCGCGCCAGTCCCGGGTTCCCCCCGGAAGGACCGCTCGATCCTTCCAGGAGAAGCGCCTCCCCTCCCCCGGACCCATCAGGATCTCGGCCTCGGCCCTCGCCGGGCTCCGACCCCGGCGGAAGAGGAGTTCGAGCCCCCGCCCGGGGCCTTCGCTCGGGAGTAGGGCCGCGAGGGATTCGACCTCGACCGCGACCGGGCGGGGAGACCCTCGGTCGAGCCTGCCCGCCGAGGGGGAGGCGGCCTCCGGTTCGGGGGACCCGAGGGACGGACCCAGGTCCGGCACCTCGAACTCCCCGGGATCCTCGGCGGCGAAGGCGAAGGACCAGGATTGCCAGGCCGCGAAGGCGAGCAGCGATGCGACCCCGGCGCCCAGGAGGACGAGGCGCAGAGAACCGCGCGGGTGGGAGGGGTCGGGGCGGGAGTTCGGCATACGGAGCGGGCCTGCGGGAAGAAACCGGGGCTCATGGGGTCCCTGTCAATCTTACTATGCTCGGAGCGGGCGGGAGGTCACGCGGCCGCCGGAGCCCCGGATGGGAGGCTGGAGGTCCAAACCCCGATCGGAACGAGGATGGAGCACCGGAGGCAGACGCGAAGGAGCGGGAAGGACGGGGCGCCCCCGTCCCCATGGGTGTCGGGTTCCGTGCTCTATCTGGCCCGGCTGCTGCAGGCCGCGGCGGGACTCGCCTTCCTCGCCCTCGCCGGACGCCGCCTCGAGGATCCGGCCCTCTCGAGGCTCTTCCTCGTCCTGGCGGGCTACGGCTGGTTCCGATTCGCGGCGAACGCGGGTTTCCTCCCCCTCCTCCTGCGGACCCCCGGGGAACGGGTCCGGGAGATCTCGGACCTCCTCGGCCGGGCCCGGCTCCGGGCCCGGATCACGGCCGCTGCCTGGATCCCCGCGGCCTGGCTGCTCGGCCCTGGCGCCCCCGCCCTCCTCCCCGCCGCGGGGGCCGCGGCCCTCGCCGCCGCCCCCCTCGGGTTGGCCGCGGTCTCCTCCCTGCGCCGCGGAGACACGCGTCCCCTGGCCCTGGCGGAGGCCCTCGCTCACGGACTCGCGCTGGCCGGCGCCTTCCTCCTTCCCGCGGGTTCGTCGGCCGAGGGCTACGCGGTGGTCTGGATCGCGATCGGCCCTCTCGCGGGGACCTTCCTCGTTCTCGGCTCGCCGCGGGAACGGAGGCGGCTCTTCCTCCCGATCTTCTCCGGCGCGGGCGGGGTCCGCGATCCCGCGCTCAGGGCCCCGGAACGGGACCTCGCCCTCGTCGAGGGATGCATCGTCCTGCGCAATCAAGGGGGACAGGTCCTCTGCGGAGCCCTCACCGGTCCGGCCTTCGCGGCCTTCGCCCTGCCCTGGCGGCTCGTCGAGCGGCTGGCGGCCTTCGCAGGCAGCCTGGCGACCGGAAGCCAGGGACCCTGGAGCGCCGGGGAGGAAGGACGGAGCCGGGAGAACTTGAGGAGGCTCCTCGGATGGGGGCTCCCGCTCTCCATCCTCCTGACCATCCTCCTCGCCTGGCCGGCTCCCGGCTGGATCTCCCTCCTCCTCCCGGGATCCAGGGACGGGGGGGAGGCCGTGCTCTGCCTGCGCCTCCTCGCCCTCGCCTACCCCTTCCTCTTCCTGGGAGGTCTCGGGCTCCCCTTCCTCTGCGCGCGCCGCCGTGAAACCGCCGCCCTCCGGATCTCCCGCAACAGCCTCTTGCTGAACCTCGCACTCCTCCCCCCCCTGACCCTCTCGTTCGGTCCCTCCGGAGGCGCTGCGACCTTCGCCTTGACCGAGGTCTACGTCGGACTGCAGGTCTGGACCGAGGTCCGTTCGATCCCGATCCCGGAGATCGCATGATCCGCGTCGGACTCGACTACCGCCCCGCCCTGTTCACCCGCGCGGGCATCGGCCGGGCGACCCGGGAACTCGCGAGCGCGATCGCGCCCCGAGCTCGGAAGGCCGGAATCGAACTCCACCTCTTCGGACACGGATGGAAGAAGGCCCTCGTCCCCGAAGGCCCGCCCGAGGCCGCACTGCACCGGAGCCGGATTCCGGGCCGGAGTCTCTCCTGGATCGCGCCCCTCGGCTTCGACGCCAGCAGGCTCTCGGGAGGATCCTCGATCTTCCACTGGACCGACTACGTCCACCCTCCGGTTCGACGCCGCGGGACCTCCTGCATCCTGACCCTTCACGATCTGGCCTTCCTCGAGGACCCGACCTACCACGGCCCGCGAGCCTCCGCCCTTCTCCGGAAGCGCTGCGCGCGCGCCCTCTCCCGGGCCCGGGCGGTGATCTGCCCGAGCCGGGCGACGGCGGAGGCCCTCCTCCATCACCGCCGCCGGGGGGCCCTGCCCGACGGCCCGGACCCCGTCGTCATCCCTTTCGGCGCCGATCACGGGCCCCGCGGTGACCCCCGCCGCGGCCGGGCTCGGGCCGCCCGCCTCCTGAGGGCCGAACACGAACCCGGTTTCGCCTACCTCTGCGTCCTCGGAACCCTCGAACCCCGCAAGAACCACGACAGCCTCCTCCGCGCCCTCGAACTCCTAGCGGACCGCGGACTTCGGATCCCCCTCCTCGTTCTCGGCGGAACGGGTTGGGAGACCTCCGTTCTCGAGACGCGTCTCCGAAAAGCGGGGCGGCGGCCCCCCGGAGGGGAGCCTCTCCGGCTCGCCTGGATCTCCGACCTCGACGACGACGAGGTCTTCGACCTGCTCGCCGGGGCCAGGGTCTGCGCCTATCCGAGCAGCCTCGAGGGCTTCGGCTTTCCCCCGCTCGAGGCCCTCGAACGCGGCGTTCCCGTCCTGGCCGGGGATTGCCCCGCGCTCCGCGAGGTCTTGGGACCGGCGGCGCGCTTCGCCCCCGGTCGCAACCCCGAGGCCCTCGCCGAAGGACTCGAGGTCCTCTGGACGAACGAGTCCGAGCGCTCCTCGCGCCTCGAGGAATGGAGAAAGCGCGCGCCCCGCTTCCGCTGGGACGACTGCGCGCGGGCACATCTCGCCCTCTACCGGGAATGCGGGACATGAAGGAGCGGATCCTCGCTTTCGACGGCTCTTGCCTCGCGGTCCCCTTCCCGACCGGAGTCGAGCGGGGCTTCGCCCGCGGCTTCCGCGCGCTGGCCGAGCGGACCGAAGCCCCCCGCCTCCACCTCTTCGTCCCCCGGACCTTCCTTCGCGCGGAGAAGGTCGATCCCGAACTGGACTTCCTCCGGAGGCCCCGCCCGGGAATCGTGGTCGAGGAGATCCCGGCCATTCCCGGCTCGGCCTGGCGGCGCTTCCTGCTCCCCCGGCGACTCGCCGCGCTCCGCCCCTCCCTCTGGCTCAGCCCGACGCCGGCCCTCCCCGGGGAAGCCCCCTGTCCCCGCGCCGCGACTCTGCACGAGATCCCCGAACTTCGACCGGCCGCCGGAGAGCGCCCGCTGAGGCGCCTGCGGGACGCCCTCGCGAGGTCCTCCCTCGAGGAACGAGCCGATTACGTCCTCGTCCCTTCCCTCCGCAGCGCCTCCGCCCTCCTCCGCACGGCTCCGGGACTCCGCTCCCGGATCCGGATCCAGGGGCAGGCCCCGGCTCCCGTCTTCCTCGAGGAGGCGCGGCGGCGTCTTCGCGAACCCCCGAGGCTCCAGGCGGAGGCCGGACATCGCCGCGGCATCGTCCTCCTCGCCTCGACCCCCCGACCCCGGAAGAACCTCGCCCGCATCCTCCGGGCCTACGCGGACCTCCCCTCCTCGTTCCGCGCTTCCCATCCCCTCCATTGGGTCGGAGCCTCCCGGCCGGAGGCGGAGTTCCGGGGACTCGCCGGCCTTCGAATCCTCCCCCGCATCGCTTCCTCGGATCTCCTGCGGCTCCTTCGCGGCGTTCGGGCGCTCTGTCTGTTCTCGTTGAGCGAGGGTTTCGGCATTCCGGCCCTCGAGGCCCTGGCCTGCGGAACGCCGGTCCTCGCTTCCCGGGATTCGGTCACGACCGACCTCTGCCGGCCCTGCACGGTCGAGGCGGACCCGTATGATCCGAGAGAGATGAGTCAGGCGATGAAGTCGATCTGCGAGGAGGAAGCTCCGCTCGCCCGGAGCCTCGAACTCGGGCCCGGGATCGCGCTCCGCCATCCCCCGGAACGGATCGCCGACTGCTGGACCGCCCTCCTCGCGGAGGCCGGGAACAGCGATACCTCCTTCCCCCAGGCCGCGGAGAGGCGGTCCGCCCTCCGATGAAGAAGCCCCTCGTCATCGTCCAGGCCTGGCTTCTCGACCGGCGGCCCTCCGGGGCCAGGAACCGCCTGCTCGGTCTCCTTGCGGGCCTCCGGGAAACGGGGGCGGACCTTCCCCGGATCGAATGCTGGGTGACGGACCGGAACCCTCCGGATCCGGAACTCCTCCGGCTCTGCCGGGAACTCCCGCAGGCCTCCGTCCGCCCGGTCCCGATCCCGCCACGCCCGACGGCGCAACGCGTCGCCGCCGAACGCCGGCATCTGCGCCGGCTCCTCTCCCAGGCTGGGGCGGAGCTCCTCGACCTCGCGAGCCTCCCCCTGCCTCCGCTGGACATCCCCTGCGTCCTGACGCTGCACGACCTTCGCGACCGCGGGTCCTTCGCCCGTTCCTGGCGGCGCCTGTTCCTGTCGAAGGCCCTCCGGGATGCGGGGCGCCGCGCCCTCCTCGTCCTGACCCCTTCCCCGCACATCGCCCGCGAATGCGCGGATCTCCCCTGCTTCGCGGAGACTCCGCTGCGGGTGGTGCCCTGCCCCGTTCCCCCGCCCTTCGCGAAGACCTCGCCTCCCGCGGCGCCGGGCGAGTCCTATCTCTGCCACCTCGGACGTCCCGAAGCCCGCAAGAACCTCCCCTTCCTCCTCGAGGCCTTCGCGGAAGCCCGCAGGCGGGAACCCGGCCTCCCCCCGCTCCTCCTCTGCGGACCAGAGGATCCGGGTTGGCGCCGCCTCCGCCGCTTGGCGGAGAACCTCGGGCTCGGGAATCACCTGCGTCTCCGCCTCGACCCGAAGGACCTCGAACTCCCGCGGCTCCTCGGGAGCGCATGGGCCCTCGCCCTTCCTTCCCTCTACGAAGGTTTCGGCCTTCCGGCCCTGGAGGCCGCCTCGCTCGGGGTTCCGGTTCTCGCGATGCGAGGGAGCCCCCCTTCCTGGATCGCCGGGCCGGGCGCCCTCGCCCTCCCCCCCTCCGTCGAGGACTGGACCGACGGCCTTCTCGACCTCTGGCGCGACCCGGATCTCCGACACGAACTCGGACGACGCGCGCGCGAGGCGAGCGCGCGCTTCCATCCGCGCGCCTGCGCGACGGCCTGGCTGCACGCATGGAAGGAAGCCCTCGGAGAGGCCTCCTCCCTTCCTCCCGCGGCCGACTGGAATCCCGCATTCCCGAAACCGAAGTCGCGCAGGGCATGACGATCTCCGAGTTCCTGCTCTTCTCGGGGCTCGTCCTCCTCTCCTCCTACGTGCAGACCGTCACGGGCTTCGGCTTCGGTCTGATCCTCATGGGAGGAACCGCGCTCCTGGCTCTGGCTCCGGTCGCCTTCACGGCGGTCGTCGTCAGCATCGTCTCGATCCCGAACATCGCCCTGGCCCTGCGCGGGCGCCTTTCCCTCGTCCGCGGCAGACCCCTCCTCCTCTGCAGTCTCGGCCTCCTGCCCGGCATCCCCTTGGGACTCGTCCTCCTCGCGAGCCTCGAGGCGGACCGCGCGGACCTGCTCCGGCGGAGCCTCGGCCTCTTCATCCTCGGCGCCGGCTTCGTCCTCTCCCTGAAACCCGGAACGCGCAGAAAGGCCGCCGCAGCCTGGAAGGACTTCGCCGCGGGTTTCCTGGGAGGTCTTCTCGGCGGACTCTTCAGCACCTCCGGCCCCCCCCTGGTCTACCACCTCTACCGCGAACCCCTCTCCGTCGACCGCGTCCGCGCGACCCTGCTCGCGATCTTCGGCCTCTCGACGATCCTCCGGATCGGCGCCGTCTCCCTGCGCGGGGAACTCCTCGCCTCAATGCTCCTCACGAGCCTTCTCGCCATCCCGGCCGTCTCCCTCGGCACCTACCTGGGCCGCCGCTTTCCTCCCGCTCTCTCGGACCCCGCGATGCGCCGAGGCGCCTTCCTCCTCCTCGCCCTCCTCGGGGCTTCCCTCTGCTTCTGACGAAGAACGGGCCGCGGCATCCGCGCCAGAGGTTCGCCTGCGGGCCCCTGCGCAAACCTCCTCGATCGGACCGGAGGGTTAGAATGACCGCCCGTTTCTCTTCTCAGCTTGCACTTCGACACTCCTCTCCTTGCATCCCACGAGGTTCGCAATGGTTTCACTTCGTCCGATCCAAAGATGGGCGGGCCCGGGTTCCGTACTGCTCGCGACCGCCCTCCTCGTCCCCCCTCGACTCCCCGCGCAACAGGACTCCGCCCCCGTCGAGACGGGATGGATGGAGCCCGCGAACGTCACCGAACCGGGGGGTTCGGAAACCCTTCCTGTGCCGAGTCCGAAACGGATTCCCCGGCGCCGTTCGAACCGCCCGATGCCCCCGCTGCCCGTCGGATCCCCCGGCAAGGCCCCACCCCTTCCCCGGGGACCCGAGGTCCGGATTCAGGAAAGCCCCGGAAATTCGAATCCTCAGACGGCCGTCATCACGACCTTCAAGAACACCGCCGTTACTCCGGCGGGCGCTTCGAGATCCTCGGTCGGCGAACCCACAGCCTCCCACATCGGGTTCTCCGCCTTCTACACCGGGAACTGGTACGCGGCGGTCTCATCGAACGACGGAAGCACCTGGTCCTACATCAACCCCTTCCGAAAGTTTCCGAGTATCGACGGAGGCTTCTGCTGCGACCAGTACTCGCTGTACGTCCCGAAATACCGGATGATCGCCTGGCTCCTCCAATACGGCTACAGCACGACGACGAGGAAGAACTCCTACCGGATCGCGATCGCGAAGAACGAGGCGAACCTGAGGGCGGGGGTCTGGCACTACTACACGTTCAACCCCCAGTCCTTCGGCATCCCTCTCGGGTACGAACTCGATTTCCCCCACATGGCCATCTCGAACAACTACCTCTTCGTGACGGCCAACGTCTTCCTCGGACCCAACCAGAAGTACACCGTCATCTGGCGGATGCCCCTCCTCAACCTCTCCCGGGGCAGCGGTTTCTCCTACCAGTATTACAAGACGCCCGCCCGCACCTGGCGCCTAACCCAGGGTGCCACGTCGACGATGTACTGGTGGCAGCACGTCACGACGACCTCCGAACGGCTGTTCATCTGGCCCGAGACCGCATCGTCGATCACCTGGAAGACGATCTCCGTCTCCTCCTGGGCCTGGGGAGCCCGGGGCAAGATGATCGCCAAGGGTCCCCTCGGCAGGAATTTCATGGCCCGAGCCGATTCCCGCCCGCTTGCGGCCTGGGTCTCCAACGGCGTCATCGGAGTCATGTGGCACGCGATGCAGGGCGGCTCGTTCCCGTATCCCTACACCCGCGTCGTGGAGGTCAACCAATCGAACTACACGGTCAAACGGCAATCGAACATGTGGAGCAGCGCCGCGGCCATCGTCTATCCCTGCATCAGCAGGAACGCGCGGGGACACCTGGGCGGCATGCTCGGCATCGGCGGTCCCAAGTATTACCCGGGAACCGTGATGTTCATCGTCGACGATCTGGCTCCGAACTTCGCGGGCACGACCATCGCCTGGGCCGCAACCGGAAACAACAGCCCCTCGCGCCAGGTCTGGGGGGACTACCTGACGACGATCCCACACTCCCGCATGACGAACACCTGGGTCGGGTCGGCCATGTCGCAGGTCGGCGGCTCCTCGAACTCGTACCAGATCCCCCGTTATGTCCACTTCGGAAGGAGCCGGGACAAGATCCTGAAACCCGACCTCGTCCCCCTCTCCGTCCAAGCGAACTCCACCAGGCTGTACCAGGGATCGACCTACACCTTCAACTCCAGGATCAAGAACGAGGGTACCACCGCCGCTCCCCTCTCCTACAACGGTTACTACCTGTCCACCAACAGCTTCATTTCCACCTTCGACACGCTGATCGCGTCCTTCACGATGCCGACGCTCCCGGTCGGAGGTTCCCTGACGAACTTCATCTCGGCGAGGGTCCCCGCCGCCGCACCCGTGGGATCCGTCTATCTCGGAGTCCTCGCCGACCGTCTGAACCGAATCGCCGAATGGTCGGAATCCAACAACGCGGCCGCCCGACCGGTCACCTGCGTCGGCAGGCCGGACCTCGTCGTCAGCTACGCAACGAACACGACCACGGCCCTGGCCGGAACCTACCTGCGGGTCACGACGACGACGACGAACATGGGAGTCGCGTCGGCTCCGAGCAGCAGGACCGGCATCCTCCTCTCCCGGAACAAGCTGATCACGACCTACGACGACCTCCTCGGCTACTATTCGACCGGCACTCTCGCCCCGAAGCGCGGGAAGGGAGTCTCGGCTTCCTACCGGATTCCGATCTGCACGACCGGGGGGACCCACTACCTGGGCGCCATCGCCGACGTCGACGGCACGGTCGCCGAATCCTCGGAGACGAACAATTCGAGGCTCGGAAACCCGGTCACGGTCTACGCGTACACCGGGACCGGGAAATACATCGAGTTCGGAGCCGGTTACCAACGCTCCGACAACACCTCCCTCTACCAGACGATCTCCGGCAGGACCGGCGGGATCCGGCCGATGTGCGTCCTGGCCCCGAAATATGCCAGGAACTGGTACATCCTGATCTGGTCCGGCAACCCCAGCGCCTTCAAGCTGGACCTGCTTGGGTATTTCAGCCTGAGCCTCTTGAACTCCCCGTTCTTCGCGAACTGGCTCGGGCGCACGGACACCCAGGGTAGGGCCCGCCCCTCGTTCTCGATCCCGAAGGGCACAATCGTACTGACGGCCTTCCACGCCTACACCTACAGCCTCTGGTTCGACCGGAGCTTCAAGAACTTCCTCGGCTTCGGAAGCAACCGGCTCGACACCTACATCTACCCTTGAGCGGAAGGGCCCCCGGGAGCGCCTCCGCGCTCCTGGGATCGGTCCCGGTTCATGCTCTCTCTTCGTCGATCCCGAGCTGCTTGCGGAGGTGCTTCTGCGAGGTCGCGAAGCTCAAGAGCGCGATCCCGACGGCTCCCGTGATCAGACCCGGGAAGGCCAGGTCTCCGAAGCCCGCCGCGTCGGCGTACGAGGCGACGACGACCACCGTGCCGACGAGGAAGAGGATCAGGCCCCAGAGAACATAGCCGTGCATGTCCGAGGGGAGTCCCGTTCGGGGCCCGGGCTCCCGAGCCTTCGCCCCGGTCTCCAAGGAGACCTCGGCTTCGAACCTCCCGTTCCCCCGGCGGGATTCTTCGAGATCTTCGTGGTCTTCGAGAGGAAGGCGGGCCTCGACAATCTTCCGGATGAGTTCGGGGTCCTCGATGCGCTCCGCCAGATCGAGCTTGAGCCGGGCTTCGATCTTGGCGACCTTCGCCGCTCCCTCGTTCTTCAAGGCCAGCTTGATGATCTTGTAAGAGACGAAAATCAGGCTGAGGGTGACGATCGTGGACATCGAAGACCTCCCGGAGGAAACGGAGAGGGCCTTGCGGCCGATCCCTCAGGATATTCGTCCCAGGACCTTCCGGGAGGGCGTCCTCAACCCAGCCCCCCCGAGACGAGGAGGAAGACCAGGTAGGCGAAACCCAGCACGAGGAGGAACGCGACGGTCTGGAACAGCGTGCTCCTCTGCCCGAGATCCTCTCGGAGAAACCCACCTCGGTCCTCCTTCCGGGAAACCTGGAGGAAACTCTCCTTCCGTCGGATCCCGGACCCCCCGGCCTCCGGCCCTCCGGCTGCGTCCGTCGCTCCCCCCGGAGGACACGCCATCCTCTTCTCTCCGGGAACGGGGGCCCCGGGAAGCACGACCTCGACCTGCAACTCGTGGCCCCCGAGCGCGAGCACCTGCCCCGGCAGGAGACGGCGGGGTCCCCGCAGTCGTTCGCCGTCGACGAAGGTGCCGTTGCGGGATCCCAGGTCCTCGACCCAGGCCTCCCGGTCCCGGAGGAAGACCCTGGCGTGCCGCCGCGAGACCCCGATCCCCTCGAGCATGAGGTCGCTGGAGGGCAGGCGGCCGAGGAGCATGGAACTCCCGCCTTCCCGGACTTCCCCGGCCAGGCTTCCTTTCCGTAGGATCAGGCGCAAACGTGCTTCGTCGGACATGTTCCTGGCGTAGGGAGAGGAAGGACCCGGAACCAGGATCGGCGGGCCGGGGCGGGGGCGCAAGGATAGGCCTGGCGGAAAGAGACCGAGAGTGGGGCGACCGGAACAGGATCGGGATCTCGAACGCGGATCCGGGAAAGCGGTATCTCCGCCGCCGCCCGCAGCCCTCGAGGTCGAAGATTTGAGCTTCTCCTATCGGTCGGGCTTTCTCGGCCGGCGGAAGGTCCGCGCCCTCGAAGGTCTGGAGATCCGGATTCCGAGGGGCAGGATCGCGGTTCTGGCCGGAGCCAACGGGAGCGGAAAGACGACGCTCCTCAGATGCCTGCTCGGGCGCCACCTGCCGGAAAGAGGGAGGATCCGCGTCCTGGGGGGAGAGCCCGGGGCGCGGGAGATCGCGTCGAGGATCGGCTTCGTCGGGGAGGGGCCCCTCCCCTTCGACCGCTCGAGCGCCCGCGAACTCTGCCTCCTCGCGGGACACCTCCAGGGGATGGCCCCCTCCCGGATCGAGGATCGGACCCTGGCACTGCTCGAACGCTTCGATCTCCGAGATGTCGCGGACCGGAGCCACCGGGGCTTTTCGACCGGGATGAGGCGGCGGCTCGCCCTCTGCCTGGCCTTCCTGCACGAACCCGAACTCCTCCTCCTCGACGAGCCCGACGCGGGTCTCGACCCCAGGGGCCTCGTGACCCTCCGCGAGGAACTCGAGGCCTTCCGGGACCGGGGAGGAACGGCCCTCGTCGCGACTCATTCCCTGGCGGAGTTCCTGGAACTCACCGACCTCCTCCTCCTCCTCGACGAGGGACGCCTGGCGGCCGCGGGCCCGCCGGACCGTGTCTTCACTCGTCCCGGGAGATGGTCGCTCGAGGTCTCCGGGGAGATGCCCGGGGAAGACCTTCTCGGAGCGGCTCTCGGAACGCTCGGTCTCCGGCTCGAGCGTTGGGGACCCGCGCGTCCCGACTTCCCGTCCTGGGCCTCGGCGAGGGGCGGGGAGGGTCGGAAGGGATGAGGGCCGATCGGGGGGCGATGCTTCGCCGGATGGGCCGGGGGCTCCTCCCTCTCCGGGGCCTCCTCGCGGCGGGCGCCCCGGCCGCCCTCTGGATCGGGGCCGCCCCCTATCTGGCCGGTCCGGGACACGGGAGGAGCGAGGAACTCGCGATCGCCGCCCTCCTCCTCCACCTCCCCGGGCTCGCGCTCGCGCTGCGCCTCCGTGAGGCCTGGCCCGCCCTGGGCCCGGGCGACTCCGCCCTTCCCCATGCCCTGGGCCAGCTCCCGGGAAGGAGGATCCTGGATAGGCTCCTCCTCCTCGCCCTCGCGCTGCCCGCCCTCCTCCTCCTCCATCTGCTCCTGGGCCTCGGGATCGGATTCGGGACGCGGGGTCTCCCCGATGGCGCCGGCCCCTTCCTGGGGAGCGAGATCGCGCCTCCCCTCCAGGCCTCGACCCTCCGGCGAAGGGGCGACAGGCTCCGCCTCCGGGTCCCGGCCGGGGTTCGCGAAATCCGCGTCCAACCTCAAGCCTTTCTCGGAAACCCGGCGGAGGTCGAACTCCTCCTCGAGGATCGAGGCGGCAGGACCCTGTCCCGGGCCTCCTGGAAGACGCCGGGCGCCTTCGTCCGCCTCCCCCTCCCCGCCCCCCTTCCCCGGCCCTCCGATCTCGTCATCGAACGGGGAGGCGGACCGGGCCCCGTCCTGGACTTCGGGGAGGCCCGGATCCGAGGGGTCCGGGCCCGCCTTCCGTCCTGGACGACCGGCCTCTGTCTCGCGGCCGACCTCCTCCCCTGGGCCCTCCTCCTCCTCCTCTCGGCCTTCGGCCTCGCCCCCTTCCTCTCCCCGGGCCCCTGGATCCTTGCAACGGCGGGGGCGGCTCCATTGCTGGCCTCCCTCCTCGACCGGAGATCCCGGGAACTCCTCGAGCGCGGACTCTGGCTTCCGCCGCCACCGGAACGCCTCCTCCCCTGGGGGGGGCTCGCCCTCCTCCTGATCGTCCTCGGATTCCGTCCCCCCCGTCCCTCGGAGGCGGGATGAGAACCTCCCTCCTCCGAACCACCGCCTTCGGTCTTGCGGCCCTCGCCTGCTTCCTGACCGCCGGTCCGCCGCCGCGGGCGGGCCTTCGCGACCTGGATCCCATCCGCCTCCTCGGCCCCCTCCCCGGAATCGCTCTCCCCTTCCTCTGGCAGGAATGGGGCCGCGCACGGAAGGACTACGACCTGAAGGCCTCGCTCGCGGCTCTCCGCTGGATCTCCCGGATCCGCCCGGACCTCCCCGCCCTGCACGAAGGACTCGCCTGGCAGACGGCCTACGACCTCGCGGACCTCGAAGCGGACCCCGAGGCCCGCGCGGCCCGTCTCTCGCAGGCTCTCCGCGTGCTCGACGAGGCGGCCCGCCTCCGTCCCGAAGACCCCCGTCCCCTCGCGCTGGGCGCCTTCATGCTCGGAGACCTCTGCCGTCCCGCCCGGCCGGGAGGGTCCGAACTCGCCCGGGCCTTCGAGGACTCGACCGGAACCAAGCCCCTCGATCTCGCCCGGACCCGGCTCGAACTCGCCCTGGGACGGAGGCCGGAGCTGAGGGGGATAAAGAACCTATCCTACTTTCTGGCCGAAGGTTGTGATCGGCACGCCCTCCAGGCCCTCGCCGCGGGACATCCCAAGGCGGCCGCCCTCTCCCTGGCGCGCGCCGCCCGGATCCTCCAAGGAGCCGCCCCTCGCAGGGCCGCGCTCCGGCGGACCCTCGCCGGGCTTCTCGAGAGGGGCGGGGTCCTTCCCGCGGACCTCCTTCCCCGGCTCAACCGGGAACCCATCCTGCGTCGAATAGTCCGGCACTGGCCCGGCGGGCGCTGACCGCAAGAGGACCCGCCCCTGGCGCGCCGGAATGCCGGCTGGCAGGGTACTTCGTTTTCGCCTACGAGGCAGGGCGCCCGCAAGGTGCCGTTCACCGTGTTCGACGAGCTTCTACAACACCTCTCGACGAACCCGTACCTGGCGGTCTTCGTCCTGATGATCCTCTGCGGGTTGGGGCTCCCGATCCCGGAGGAGATCATCCTCGTCGGAGCGGGCTACATCTCCTATCTCGGGAAGGCCGACCCCCTGGTCCTGGGGGCAACGAGCGCCGGGGCCATCCTCGCCGGCGATCTCCTCCCCTTCCTCCTCGGCCGCCTCTTCGGCCCGAAGATCCTCCGCATCCGCCTGGTCCGCACCTGGATCAGCAAGGAGAAGCTCGCCCTCTTCGACCACTGGTTCCAGCGACGGGGATGGCTGACGATCTTCGTCGCCCGCTTCATCCCCGGCATCCGGACCCCCGCATTCTTCACGGCCGGCTCGATGCGGCTCGCGATTCCGAAGTTCCTCCTGATCGACGGCGCGGGGGTCCTCTTCTCCGTCCCCCTCTCCCTCGGGCTCGGCTACCACTTCGGGGACCAGATCGACCGGGCGATCTCCCTCGTCCACCGAACCGAGAAGGGCCTCCTGATCCTCGCCGGCGCCTCCCTCCTGATCCTGACCGGAGTGTTCTGGTATCGGATCCACCGCCGGCGGAAGCTCCTGGGCAGCGACGTCCGCGAGGCCTTCGTCGGCCCCTCCGAACCCGGGGGGGAGGCGGATCTCACCGGGGAAGCCCGACCGGGCTCCGCCCCGGCGGAAGAAGAGACCGAGGCCCCCCCGACCCCGGAATCCCGGCTCCCGGACGAACTCGACTCCGGGGATGGGCCGGAGGCCGAGGGGGCGAGGGAACTCCCCCGCGCGGTCCCCCCGGCCGACCCCTCCTCCACCTGATCGTCCTCCGGGGGCCGTCCCCTCTCCCCGCGCGCTCGGAGGGGCGCCCCCCGGAATACCGCGAAAGCTTGAGCCCCTTCCCGGGTCTGGCTAGCCTTCCTCCCCCGAAATTCCACACCTCCCCCGGGGTGGGAGGGGAAAACCGGATCTCAGCCCTCGCCCGGGCGCGCGGATCGAAGCCCGGGCCGACATTCTAAAGGGAAGGCCAGCATGATCTTCTGGACGATTCTCTCCATCGTGATCGCCATCGGCGCCTTGGTCTATGCCAAGACCCTCTTCGGCAAGATCATGGCCGAGGACGAGGGCACGGACGACATGAAGAAAATCGCCCGTCACATCCAGGACGGGGCGATGGCCTTCCTCAAGACCGAATACCGTCTCCTCGTCGTCTTCGTCCTCGTCGTCGCCGTGGTCATGGGATTCGCCCTGGACTGGCGCAAGGCGGTCGCCTTCGTCTGCGGCGCCTTCGCCTCGGCCCTCGCCGGATGGATTGGCATGCACACCGCGACCCGGGCCGCCGTGCGCACGACCCAGGCCGCGCGGACCGGACTCGCGAAGGCGCTGGACATCGCGTTCTCCTCGGGGACGGTCATGGGGCTCTGCGTCGTCGGCCTCGGCCTGTTCGGCATCGCGATCTTCTCCGTCTTCTACGGGACTTCGGCCGAGGGCATCGAAAACGTGCTGGGCTTCTCCTTCGGCGCCTCTTCGATCGCCCTCTTCGCGCGCGTCGGCGGAGGCATCTTCACGAAGGCCGCGGACGTGGGAGCCGACCTCGTCGGCAAGGTCGAAGCGGGGATCCCCGAGGACGATCCCCGTAATCCCGCCGTCATCGCCGACAACGTCGGCGACAACGTCGGCGACGTCGCCGGCATGGGCGCCGACCTCTTCGAATCCTACGTCGGTTCGATCATCGCAACGATGCTCCTCGGCGCGACCGTCGCCCTGGACAACGCGAGCCAGGCCGCGGCCCTCGTCGCCTATCCCCTCGTCCTCGCCGCCCTGGGCATCGGCGCCTCGATCCTCGGAACCTTCCAGGTCAAGACCCAGGACGAGAGCAAGCTCGGCGCGGCCCTGTTCCGGGGACTCTTCTCGGCTTCGATCCTCCTCGTCGTCGTGATGTTCCTGATCACCCTCGTCATCGGGCCGTCGATCGGAACCGAGGGACAGGACGGTTACGCCGGGAAGTTCGACATCTTCTTCTCGGTCGTCATCGGGCTCTTCCTCGGGGTGATCATCGGCAAGGTCACCGAGTACTACACCTCCGAGAAGATGGGACCGGCCCAGCAGATCGCGAAGCAGAGCGAGACCGGCAGCGCGACGAACATCATCCACGGCCTGGCCACCGGGATGGCCTCTACCTGGCTGCCGATCGTCCTGATCGCCGCCGGCATCTGGGGAACCTATTCGATGGCCGGGATCTACGGGATCTCGCTGGCCGCCGTGGGCATGCTCTCGACGCTGGGCATCTCGCTGGGAATCGACGCCTACGGACCCGTCGCGGACAATGCGGGGGGCCTGGCGGAGATGGCTGGACTCGACCCCGAGGTCCGCAAACGCACCGACGCCCTCGACGCGACTGGAAATACGACGGCCGCGATCGGCAAGGGTTTCGCGATCGGCTCCGCGGCCCTGACCGCCCTCGCCCTCTTCAACAGTTTTTCGCAGCTCTCCCACAAGCTCGTCGGCGAGGCGCGCGCCGCGGGACTCGTGGTCAAGGACTTCTCGCTCGACATCAACAACCCCGAAGTCATGATCGGGCTCTTCATCGGCGGCATGCTGCCCTTCTTCTTCTCCTCCCTCGCGATGCGCGCCGTCGGACGCGCGGCGAACAAGATGATCGAGGAGGTCCGACGGCAGTTCCGGGACATCAAGGGCCTGCTTCAAGGCGAGGCCGATCCCGACGCGGCCCGCTGCGTCGAGATCGCGACGAAGGGCGCGATCAAGGAGATGGTCGCTCCCGGCCTTCTCGCCATCCTCTCCCCGATCGCGATCGGCCTGATCTTCGGCCCGAGCGCCCTCGGAGGCCTTCTCGCGGGAGCCCTCGTCACCGGCGTCATGATGGCCCTCTTCATGGCGAACGCCGGCGGCGCCTGGGACAACGCGAAGAAGTTCATCGAAGGCGGAGCGCACGGCGGCAAGGGCTCCGACGCCCACAAGGCCGCGGTCGTCGGGGACACCGTCGGAGACCCGTTCAAGGACACCGCGGGCCCTTCGCTCAACATCCTGATCAAGCTGATGTCGATCGTCTCCTTGGTCTTCCTCCCGCTCTTCCTCTGAGATCGCCCGCGCCGGAGCCGCTCCGGCGCGACGACCGGCCAGCCGCCACTTGGACACCGCACAAATCCTCGAGACCGCCGTCCGCATCGCCCGCGAGAAGAAGGGGGAGGCGATCCGCGTCCTCGATGTCTCCTCGAACCTCGGGATCACGGATTTCTTCGTCCTGATCACGGCCGACAGCCGCCGTCAGGCCCTCGCCATCGCGACCGAGATCGACATCGCGCTGAAGCACGCGGGGGTCCCCAAGGGCCATATCGAGGGAAGGACGGACGGCTGGTGGGTTCTCCTGGACTTCGATTCGGTCGTCGTGCACGTGTTCCAGCGGGGCGCCCGGGAGTTCTACCGTTTGGATGAACTCTGGGCGGACGCCCTGGATCGGACCGGGGATTTTCTTTCCGGACCCTCCCGGGACGAAGGCGTCTAGGATGGGGGGAGGAGCCGCGCAGGGGAGCCGCGGTCCCCGATTCGCGTTTTTTTGAACGGGCCCGCTTGCGGGACCCGGGGCGAACCTGACAATTCCCGCTCCCGGCGGAACGGAGCGAAGGGATCCTGAACATGGAGGACGGCGGAAAGATGACCGCGCCACGGTGGTCGACCTGGGATCAGGGTACGCGGAAAGCCTCCGCGGAAGGAAAGGTCCTCCTGCTCTTCCTCGTCGCTCCCTGGTGCCGCTTCTGCCGGGAGATGGAGGAGACGACCTTCTCCGACCCCGAGGTCCTCGGCCTGATCGAGGAATCCTTCGTTCCCGTCAAGGTCAACGCCGACCGCCGTCCGGACCTCGACAGCCGCTACAACATGGGAGGATGGCCGACCGTCGCCTTCCTGAGCCCCGAGGGGGACCTGATCTCCGGAGACACCTTTCTCGGCCCCGGCTCGATGCGGGAACTCCTCCCGAAGGTCCTCGCGTTCTGGAAGGGGCACCGGGACGAGATCGAGACCGAGCCGGTCGGGAGGGGGGAACTCCCCCACGAAATTCCTCCGACCTTCGACCAGCACATCATCGAGGACATCCAGGCGCGGATGCTCGAGAAGTTCGACCATCGCTGGGGAGGCTGGGGCGAAGGGCAGAAGTTTCCGCATACCGAGAGCATCGACTTCGCGATGATCCAGTACGCGAAGACCGGCGACCACCGGATGAGGGACGTCGTCGTCAAGACCCTCGACAACATGATGCAAGGGGGAATCCACGACCTCGTGGACGGAGGGTTCTTCCGCTTCTCGAAGACCCGGGACTGGAGGGTTCCGAACTTCGAAAAGGTCCTCGACAGCAACGCCCAGAGACTCCGCTGCTATCTCGAGGCCTGGCAACTCTTCGGCGAACCCGGATACCGGAAGGCCGCGGAGAGCATCCTCCGCTGGATGTGCGGGATCATGTACGACGAGGAGAGCGGCGCCTTCTATGGAAGCTGCGGGGACGACCCCGAGTACTACGCGCTGGACGCCGAGGCCCGGAGGGACCGCGGATCGCTCTCGATCGACAAGACGATCTACACGAACTGGAACGCGATGGCCGTCACGGCCCTCCTCAAGGCCTCGACGGTCCTGGATCGGCCCGATCTCCTGGAACGCGCGACGCGGACCCTCGACTTCCTCCTGCGGAACCTCTACTTCGAGGAAGAGGGGATGTACCACTACTGGGACGGGACCTACCACCTCCCGGGCCTGCTGACCGACCAGGCCTACATGATCCAGGCCCTCTTGACCGCCTCGCAGTTCACCGGAGACGCCGACCTCCTCCTGCCGGCCGAGCGCATCGCGGAAGTGCTGATCGAGACCCACCGGGCCCCCGAGGGCGGGTTCTTCGATCTCGGCCGGCAGCACGACACCCGGGGGGCCCTCAAGAAGCGGAACCGCTCGATCCTCGAGAACGCGGTCCTGGCGGAGGCCCTGGTACGCCTTGCCTACCTGTCGAAACGGGACGAGTTCCGCGACGTCGCCCGCGAGACCCTCGAGGCCTTCACGGCGCAATACAAGCAATACGGATACTTCGTGACCGGCTACGCCCGCGCGATCGATCTCTTCCTCTACGAACCCCTGGTCGTGACCGTCGTCGGCCGCCGGACCTCGCCGGACGCGAAGGCCCTGCGCCTGGCCGCGCAGCACGGCTACATCCCCACCCGGATCGTCCAGACCCTGGATCCCGAACTGGACCCGATCCTGATGAAACGCAGCGGCTACGAGCCGACCGGGAAGGCCCGGGCCTACCTGAGTCTCGGCAAGACGACCCTCGGGCTCTTCGACGATCCCGAGGCCCTGTCCCGACGAATGAAGGAGGTGGAACAGGAGCGCCACCTCGAGAAAGGCAGCGAATGAAGCACCTCTCCGAACGAGCACGACAGGCTCTGGACCTCGCCCGGACCCTCGCCGGGGAACAGGAAGCCCAATGCGTCAACACCGGGCACCTGATCTTCGGACTGACGAGGGACCGGTTGAGCATCGGCAACCGCGTCCTCCACGACATCAACATCTACCCCGAGATGTTCCGGGACCACCTGAGGAAGCTCCCCCCCGAGGAGGCCGAGGACCCGAAGGACGGGCTCCATCCCCTGGTCTGGAAGGCGATCGAACGTTCCGTCCTCGTCCGGAGGGGTCTGGGAGGAGGCAAGGAGACCTCGACCGATCACCTCCTGATCGCCCTGCTCTCGATCCGGGAGGGACTGGCCTACGAGTGCATGAAGGAGTTCTCCGTCGAACCGAGGGAGATCATCCAGGAGATCACCGAGTCGCTGGGATTCCAGATCTCCGACCTCCCCGAGTTCTGAACCGAGGCGCGGCCTGGAGTCGATCCTGCGGATCTCCGGAAGACAGGACGCCGGGAATGGGGAACGCGGAAGGCCGCCGCTCCTCGGACTCTTGAAGGATCCCCGGATCCAGTTCCTCCTGCTGGCGGCCGCGGTGATCCTCGCGGGCTGGCCGGCCACGGGCTGGCGCTTCGGCGCCGATGATTTCCCCTTCCTCCGGACCTACACCCTGACCCCGGAAAACGGGGTCACGAGCGTGGATTGGGGGAGGGTGCTCGCGGACTGGACCGGACCCTGGGGAGGGAATCCCTACCTCCCCTTCTACCGCCCGCTGGTCTCCACGAGCCTCGCCCTCGACCTGAGCCTCTTCGGAGCGGACGGCGGAGCGATCGCGGCCGTGAATCTCGGGATCCATCTTCTCGCGACCCTGCTCCTCTACCTCCTCGCGCGCGAGATCCTCCCGGGGCCCCGCTCGGCCCTGCCGGCCGCCGCCTTCTTCGGCCTGACCCCCCTGGCCCACGAGAATCTCGCCTGGATGGTCGGGCGATGCGGGCTGACCGTGCCCCTCGGTCTCGCCGCGGGATACTTCTTCGTCCGGAAGGTCCGGCGGGGCGACCGGGGGCTCGCCCTCTTCACGATCCCCCTCCTCCTCGCCGCGCTCGATCTCGCGACGATGGAATCCGCCCTCGCCTGGCTCGCCTTCCCCCCCGCCTGCGTGGCCCTCGCGCGCTGTTTCCGCCCGAGGGACCCGGGCAGCCTCACGGGGCCCCCCCTCCTTCGCCTCGCCCCGCCCTTCGTCGCCCTCGGCATCCTCTACCTCCTCTGGCGCTGGGTCCTCCTGGGCGACCCCGCCTCGGGCCGCTTCGACCTCCTCCTCGGCGAGGGCCCCCTCCGTTCGGCGGAACTCCTCTCCCGGCGATTCCTCGACAGCCTCCTCCCCCTCGATCTCGAATGGCTGTCCGATCCGCGCAACCTCCGCCCCTACCAGATCCTCGGACTCTCCCCCTGGATCCTCGGACTCTTCGCCCCGCTCCACTTCAAGGATCCGAGAAGCCGGGCCTACAGGCGCGCCTGTCTCTGGCTCCTCGGTTTCTGGGTCCTCGCGACGCTGCCGAACCTCAACGCGCTAAGACTCCGGGAAGGACTCGATTCCGCCAGGGCCCTCTACTACCCCCTTCCCGCGATCGCCCTCTGTTTCGGCCTGCTCGCGACGACCTCCAGGTACGGGCGGGCCGTCGCCCTGCTCCTCCCCCTCTTCTTCGCCTGGAACCTCCATTTCCGTCTCGAGAGGCGCGCGCACTGGTCCTCGCTCGGACTCGAGGCCCGTCTCGAGATCGGCCTCCTCGCCCCGAAGAAGAAGGACCGTCCGATCGCCTTCGTGAACAATCTGAACGGTCCCTTCGGAGCCCCCGTCTACCAGCCGGGGGAGATGGTCCTCGCCCTGCATCCCCCTCTCCTGGAAAAACGGATCCCCGCTCTCGAGCTGACCCGTTTCGCGACCCCCGCTCCTGGAGCGGGAGAACCCGAATGGCCCGCGGCCGCCTGGATCGCGAAGGCCTGCGGAGGGCTCTACCAGGTCCGCCCCGCGGCTCCGCGGACTCCGGGATCCCTCCCTCTGAAGGTGGAGATCATCGAGGTTCCGATCGAGGGTTTCCTCGATCCGCTGCGCAAGCTCGAGGAGTTCGATCTCCTGCTCGAAGCCTCGTCCTCGGGTCTCCCCCGCCCGAGACTTCCGGAGGGTTGGCGGGACCTCGCCGCGAAGTTCGCCGCGACCCCCGTCCTCGTCCTCGCGGCCGGGCCGGCCGGGCTCGTCCTCCCCTGGGACGGCGAGGGATGGCCGGAGGCCGCGGGCCGCGCCCTCGAACGCTGGAGGGACTGGGGGGACGAGGGGGCCGCCGTCGCGGTCTTCGCGGCCCTGCGCGGAGACCCGGCCCGGCCTTCTACGACGAAGGCCCGCAGCCGGGTTCGATTCTTCCGGATCCGGACCCCCTGACCCCTTCCGGTCCCGCCCGGGGGCGGGCGGGACCGGGCCGGCCGGAAAGCCGGGAACTTCCCTCGTGGGAAGCCGTCCATCCATTCTCCCGGAACGGGCGGCCGTCCCGACCGCGCCGGGGTGGATCCGAAACCGAGGAGGAACACACGATGCGACCCATGATTCCGGCAACCGCCCGCCGCGCGGGGCTTCCGCCTGCCGCCCTGGCGTTCCTGCTGCCCGCCTTCCTCGGAGCCCAGGGACGCCACGTCCCTCCGATCCACCCCGTCCCCCCCGTCCGCATCCAGGAGGCCGGGGTGCGCGTGGAGAGCACGAAGGTCGCGGTCGAGATCACTGATGGGGTCGCGGAGACGACCGTGACCCTCGTCCTGCGCAACGACGGCGCGATCCAGGGCGAGAAGATCCTCCTCCTCCCCCTTCCGCGGGGGGCCGTCGCCGACCGGGTCCGGATGCGGATCGGAGGCCAGATGCTGGAGGGCGAAGTGCTCGCCGCCGGCAAGGCCCGCCGGATCTACGAGAGCATCGTCGCGAAACGCCGGGATCCGGCCCTGCTCGAGTACTACGGCCGCGACACGATCAGACTTCGGGTCTTCCCGGTCCCCCCGAAGGGGAGACAGACCGTCGAGATCCGGACCCGGATGCTGCTCCCGGAATCGGGGGGCCTCTACCGATGGGAGTTCCCGGCGCGGGCCGTCGAGGAAGGGACCTTCGCGATCGATCTGAGGCTCCGCTCCTCGAAGGCGCTCAAGAACGTCTACTCGCCGATCCAGGTGATGGACATCTCCAGGAAGGGTGACCACGAGGCCCGGGCCGGATTCGAATGCAAGGGGAGGCCCGGAAAGGATCCGCTCCTCTTCTACGGGCTCTCGGACCGCGAGTTCGGCCTGAACCTCCTGACCTATCGGCCCAAGGGCGAGGACGGCTACTTCCTTTGCATGATCTCGCCGAAGCGGGATCGGACCCGCGAACCCGAACTCCGCAAGTCGATTACCTTCGTGCTCGACGTTTCCGGTTCGATGCAGGGCGGGAAGATCGAACAGGCCCGCTCGGCCCTCGTCTTCTTCCTGAAGAGTCTGGACGGGGACGATCGCTTCAACATCGTTCCCTTCTCGACCGAGGCGCGGCCCTTCGCCCCGGCTCCGGTCCGGGCGACCCCTGAGAACCTCACCAAAGCCCTCGCCTTCGCCCGGGGACTCGAGGCCCGCGGAGGCACGAACCTCGCGGAGGCCCTCGACACCGCCCTGGCCCCGGAGCCGGCCGAGGGTCTCGTCCCGATCCTCGTCCTCCTCACGGACGGGTTGCCGACCGTCGGAAGGACCTCCCCCAAGGAGATCCTCGCCTCGGTCAGGAAACGCAACCGCGCCCGCGCCCGGATCTTCGTTCTCGGGGTCGGGTACGACGTGAACACCTTCCTTCTCGACAGTCTGAGCCGCGAAACGAAGGGGACGCGCGACTACATCGCCCCGAACGAGGACCTCGAGATCAAGACCTCGGCCCTGTTCACGAAACTCAGCAATCCGGTCATGACGGACCTCGAGCTGAAGGCCGACGGGATCGAATGGACGGCCGTCGTTCCGGGTAACCTGCCGGACCTCTTCCGGGGAGGCCGCCTGATCGTCGTCGGGCGCTACCGGGGGGCCGGGCCGACAGCGCTGAGGCTTCGCGGCCGCATCGGCAAGGAAAGGAAGGAGTTCGTCTACGACGCGGCCTTCCCGGCCCAGAGGACCGACCACGCCTTCGTCGCCGCCCTCTGGGCCCAGCGTCGCCTCGGACAGCTCCTCGAGGCGATCCGCCTGAACGGACGCGACCCCGAACTCATCCGGGAGATCGAGAGGATCGGCCGGAAGCACGGTCTCGTCACCCCCTACACCTCGCAGATCCTGGTCGAGGAGGGCGACCGCCTGGCCCGGGCCTCGGGCTTCGCCGGGAACTCCGCCCCCTCCGCTCCCGGCGTCCGGACACGCATGAAGAAGGAACTGAGACGCCAGGGGCTCGACCCGGAGACCCTGGACCTCGACAGGGAGGAGCCCGAAGTCACGAATTCGGGTCTCACCGACTTCGGCAGGGCCTCCGAGGGGAAGAAGGCCGTCGAGGAGAGCATCCTGTCGGCGAGATACGCCTTCGCGAACACCCTCGACGAGAAGGGCGGACGGAGGTTCTGGAAGACCCAGAAGGTCGGCGGACACGTCTTCCATCTCGTCTCCGGCTTCTGGATCGACGGGAAATACCGCAAGGAGATGGAGAAGATCCTCCGGAGGATCCGGGCCTTCAGCCCGGAATACTTCGAACTCTGCCGGAAACACCCCGAGGTCCGGCCGATCCTGGCCTTCTCCACGGCCCTCGTCCTCGTCCTCGGCGAGGGAGAGGTCTACGAGATCCTTCCCCCCGCCCCGAAGGGCGGAAAAGGAGGAGAGGGAACCCCGGGATCCGGGAAGGGCGGCCGCCCGGGCGGGGCTCCGGGGGGAGGGGACCCCGCGGCCCCCGGCCGGAAAAAGGGGCCGTGATCCCCTCGCGGGCTTGAGGAATCCCCCAGAAAGTCGCATCTTTGAAGCCCGCGGAGTCCCCTGAGGGCCCCGCGGGTTTCGCCGGCCCCCCCTCCGGCGGGCCTCTCCGACCCGACGAGAAGCCGATGGAACGAAGCGACGACGCCCTCCTTTCGATCGATCCGAGCCTCGATCTCTTCGCGGAGATCGAGCGCCTCAAGGTGGAACGCAAGGCCGTCATCCTCGCCCACTACTACCAGGATCCCGATCTGCAGGACATCGCGGACTTTCTCGGGGATTCCCTCGCGCTCGCGCAAGCGGCCCGCAAGGCCGAGGAGGCGAAGGTCATCCTCTTCCTCGGCGTCCACTTCATGGCCGAGACCGCGAAGATCCTCTGTCCCGACAAGACCGTCGTCCTTCCCGATCCGGAGGCCGGTTGCTCTCTCGCGGAGGCCTGCCCCCCCGAGAAGCTCGAGGCCTGGCGCGAGGCCCACCCCGAGCACGTCGTCGTCACCTATATCAACTCCTCCGCGGCGACCAAGGCCCATTCGGACTGGATCTGCACCTCGAGCAACGCCAGGCGCGTCATCGAGGCCGTTCCGAAAGACCGCCCGATCCTCTTCGCCCCCGACAAGAACCTGGGCGCCTGGCTGTCGAAGACCTGCGGGCGCGAAATGGACCTCTGGCCCGGGACCTGCATCGTCCACGAGACCTTCAGCGAGCGGAAGATCCTCGCTCTGATGTCCGAGCATCCCGACGCCGAACTCGTCGCGCATCCAGAATGCGAGGAATCGGTCCTGAGAAGGGCGCACTTCGTCGGCTCGACTTCCAAGCTCCTGCAGCGGGTCGTCGAGAGCGACCGGAGGAAGTTCATCGTCGCGACCGAATCCGGAATCCTCCACGAGATGCGCAAGCGCGCCCCGGACAAGATCCTCTTCGAGGCCCCGACCGAGGACGGCCTCCGGGAAGACGGGACCTGCGGATGCCAGGAATGCCCGTACATGAAACTCAACACTCTCGAAAAGGCCTACCTGGCCTTACGCGACCTCGAACCCCGCATCGAGATCGACGAGGACCTCCGCCGCCGCGCTCTCCTCCCCCTGGAGCGCATGCTCTCCCTGGGCTGACCTACCCCCGGTCCCCCTCAGCGGATCTCGGCCGTTCCGTCCTCGCGGCCGATCACGAGCCTGCCGGCCAGCCCGACGAACAGACCGTTCTCGAGAATCCCTGGAATTCCGTTGAGCGTCCGTTCGAGGGCGGCGGGGTCCTCGATCGCTCCGAAACGGCAATCGACGATCCGATTCCCGTTGTCGGTCGTGAAAGGGACTCCCTCGGGATTCGTCCGGACGAAAGGCCGGGCCCCGAGATCCCGAAGGCGCTCGCAGACCGGCCCGAGGGCGAAGGGAAGGACCTCGACCGGAAGGAGGAAGGCTGTGCCGAGGACCTCCACGCACTTGTTCGCCCCCACGAGGACGACCATCTCCCGCGAAGCCGCGGCGACGACCTTCTCCCGCAGCAAGGCTCCTCCGCCGCCCTTGATCAGGTTCTTCGCCGGATCGACCTCGTCCGCCCCGTCGATCGTGAGATCGAGTCTCGGATGCTTGTCGAGGGTCGTCAGGGGGACCCCGAGAATGCGCGCCTTCCTCTCCGTCTCCCGGCTCGTCGGCACACCGACGACCCGGAGCCCCTCGTCATGGATCCTCTCGGCCAAACGCTCGAGCGCGAAGTGGAAGGTCGACCCCGTGCCCAAACCCAGGACCTGGCCGTTCTCGACCAGTTCGGCCGCCGCCAGACCCGCCGCTCGTTTCACGTCCATGAACCTGAGCCTTCCCGGAGGAGGGCCCGCCTGCAAGCCCGGCCTCGGGGGAGAGGCCCCTCTCCGTTCCGGCGGCGGAACCCGCCCGGATGCCCGGGCGGACGATCCTCCCAGAGCAGGCTCGAAGACGTGATGCGGATGGCTGTTCGAGAAGGCTCAAAGCCGGGCAAGGATCCCTGCGGTCAAGGTCCTTCCGGATCCGAAACTCAACTGGAAGACCTCGATCATGGGTCCGGGATGCTTCGGAGATGTCTTAAAACGCATGAGCGAAAAGATTTGAGAGTCGCTGTCTGGGTCGGGAGAAATGGGACAATACGACGCAGGCAATCTGTCCTATAGCGATTGTCTCGCAAAAGCAAAGCCATAGAATCTGCCGACCCCCTTGGCGAAGAGCTTCCCTTCATGAGACCGCGACCGGAATCCAGCAACAGCGCCGCCCTGGCCGTCGATCCGGCCGGGATTCCGGAAACGGAGACCCTGGCGGCCGAGGAGGGAAGGAAGGGCCCGGTCCTCCTTGTCGGCTTCCCGAACGTCGGGAAGAGTTCGATCTTCAATCTCCTGACCGGCTCCTACGTCACGGTCTCCAACTACCCGGGGACGACGGTCGGAGTCTCCTTCGGCCACCTGCGGATCCCCGCGGGCGAGGAGGTCCTCCGCCTCGAGGTCTCCGACCCCCCCGGGATGTACGGCCTCCTCCCGCTGACCGACGAGGAACGGGTCGCCCGCGAAGCTCTCTTCTCGTCCCGCCCCTCCTGCGTCCTGCACATCGTCGACAGCAAGACGCTCCCCCGGCAACTCGGCCTCACCCTCCGCCTGATCCAGGCCGGCCTCCCCCTCATTCTCGTCTGCAACATGACCGACGAGGCGGAAACCCAGGGCTACCGCCTGGACACCGGGGTCCTGGCGGAACGCCTCGGAATCCCGGTCGTCAAGACCTGCGGAACGAACGGCGTCGGGCTCCATGAACTCAAGCACGAGATCGCCGCGGTCGTCCGCGGCAACGGGAGACCCGCCGGCCATCGACGGAGGATCCCCTTCGACGAGGGGGTCATGGGAGTCCTCGACGAGATGGAGGCGCGGATCGAGGAACGGAGGCGGGAGGCCCGGACCTTCCTGCCCGCGGGCATGGATTCACGAACCGCCGCCCAGCTCGCGCTCGAAGGGGCGACCGACATCGCCGCAGCCTCGGGTCTCGACAGCGAGACCCTCGGCGCCTACGCGAGGAAGGCCCGGGACATGGTCGGCCACCCCTTCCCCCTCTACGCGCCCCTTTCCTTGAAGGCCGTAACCGACAAAATCCTCGAAGGGGTCTTCGAGGATCCGGAACGCTCCCGAAACTCCGTGCGGGAAGCCCTTTCCCGCATGCTGATCAACCCCTGGTCCGGGATCCCGATCCTTCTCGCCGTCCTCTACCTCTGCTTCTACCAGTTCGTCGGCGTCTTCGGAGCCGGAACCGTCGTCGGCTGGCTCGAGGATGATCTCTTCGGCCGCTTCGTGAACCCCTTCTTCCAGAGGGTCGCGGAGGGAGCCCTCCCCTGGCCCTGGCTGCAGAAGCTCTTCGTCGGCGACTACGGCGTCTTCACGCTGGGCATCACCTACGCGGTCGCCCTCGTCATGCCGGTCGTCTTCTTCTTCTTCCTGTCCTTCAGTCTTCTCGAGGATTCCGGGTATTTCCCCCGACTCGCCCTGCTCGTCGACCGCTTCTTCAAGCGCATCGGCCTGAACGGACGCGCAGTCATTCCGATGGTGCTGGGCTTCGGCTGCGACACGATGGCCACGATCACGACGAGGACCCTCGAAACCGGGAAGGAACGCATTCTCGCGACCCTTCTCCTCGCCCTAGCGATCCCCTGCTCGGCTCAACTCGGCATCATCATGGCCCTCCTCGGGAGCCGGGGGTTCGGGGTCTGGGTCGGCTACGTCCTCGTCCTGACGGGCATCGTCTTCTTCGTCGGTTGGGCGGGGTCCAAGGTCCTTCCCGGACGGGCCGCGACCTTCCACATGGAACTCCCGCCCCTTCGCCTGCCGCGCCTCTCGAATGTCCTGGTCAAGAGTTTCGCGAGGATGCGCTGGTACTTCTTCGAGGTCATCCCCCTCTTCCTGCTCGCCTCGGTCGTCCTCTGGGCCCTCGATCTCAGCGGAGGGCTCGTCCTCCTGCGCCACGGCCTGGAGCCGGTCATGATGCTTCTCGGACTCCCCGTCGAGGCGGCCGATTCCTTCCTCATCGGGTTCTTCCGCAGGGATTTCGGCGCTGCGGGGCTCTTCCACCTGGCCCAGTATTCGCCGGACAAGGCCGGGCTCTCGACGCACCAGCTCTTCGTCGCCAGCGTGACCCTGACCCTCTTCGTTCCCTGCATCGCTCAGTTCATGATGATGTTCAAGGAGCGGGGCTCCAAGGTCGCCGCCTCGAGCGCTCTCGCGATCACCGGCATCGCGATCCTCACCGGTTTCGGCCTGCACCACTTTCTTCTGCTGACCGGATGGCTCTGACATGAAACCCGCATTCCTCGACCAAGCAGACCCTCGATCCGGGATCAAGGATCGGTCCTCCCCCGTCCGATGGGAATCAGGTAGCTTGGTGCGATCCGTGGATCCCGGGACCTCCTCGATGAAGACTCTCGCGCAACTGAAACCCGGCGAACGAAGCCGGATCGTCGGGATCGACCCCCGGGATCCGGAGGCGATGCGCAAGGTCCTCTGTCTCGGCATCATGCCCGGGGAACGCATCGAACTCATCCGGAGGAGTCCGGCCGTGGTCTTCGCGATGGGGGGCAGCCAGTTCGCCCTCGACCGGGAGCTGGCCTCCTGCATCCTCGTGGAATGAGTCCGGGCGCGCGCAGACCGAAGCCCCGCTCATCCCAAGCCTTCCACCGAAGCCGAACTCCGAGGTGGAGGCTCCTGCTCCTCCTGGTCGCGGTCGCGTCGGCCCTCCTCCCGCTCTCGCGTTGTCTCGGAGAGCGGGGGGAGCGGCGTCCCCCCGTCGTCCCCCTCGTCCTCATCCTCCGGAGCCCGGAGGGGAGGGTTCTCGAAGGGGCGCGGGTCCGCTTCTACCCGAAGTCGTCCCCGAGGAGACTCGCCCACGAGACGAGGACGGACGCAAGCGGGAAGGCCGTCCTTCCGGTCGAGAAGGCGGATGGGGATTTCTATGCCTTGATCCGCGCCCCCGACGGGACGATCGCTCAGAGCCTCGTCTACGGCCGGGATCCGGCTCCGATGAACCTCACCCTCCTCCCGCCCTCTCCGCTCAGGGGATCCGTCACCGACCGCGAGGGGCGCCCGCTCCCCGGCGCCCTCGTCCACCTGCGCTCGGGAGGCTTCGAACTCCCCGTCCTCGACACGACCCTCTCGAGACGGGACGGGAGCTTCGTCTTCTCCCACGTCTCCGCCCTCTACGAGGTCCTGAATCTGACCGCCCGGAAGGATGGATTCGCCGAGGAGCGCCTCGTCTGGTACCGGCGGAACGACGACCCTCCGCGTCTCGCGCTGGCGAAACAACGCCTCCTCCGATTCCGGCTCCTCGACGAAGACGGACATCCGATCGAGGGGATCGAAGGCCTAGTCACCGCCGGAGGAAAGGGCAAGGCCCGAAGCGACGCGCGGGGCCGGATCTCCTTCGCGGGGCTTCCCCTGACGAAAACCTGCTTCGTCCGATTCTTCCATCCGACCCTGACCTATCGCGCCCCTCCGGGCCGGAAGCCCGGAGGCAAGACGCGGCGGGTCGTTTTCCACCGCCCGCGCACCCTTCGCGCGCGTCTCCTCGATGCCGGCGGACGCCCCCTTCGCGGCTACAAGGTCTTCCATCGCCACGGACCGCGCGCCCCCGTCGTCACGAAGACCGATCGCCGGGGCCGCTTCACCCTCGGAGACCTGCCGCCGGGACCGATCGAGCTGCGATGTCTCGGACCTTCCGGAGCGACGGGCCGGGCGCTCGTCCGCATTCCAAAGGACGGGGATCTCAACGGCGTCGACCTGACGATGGAACCCTGAACGTTTCGCGCCGGGCCCTCGCGCGGGATCTCAGGTGTAGAGATTCCGCGAAGGCCGAGGCCCCGTCGGATTGACGTGGACCTTGACGGCCTGGATATGGGCCACCTGCTCCCGAACGAGATCCTCGATCTGATGAGCGATGTCGTGGGCGGCGTGCAGGGAGAGGGAGCCGTCCAGGTAGAGTTCGAGGTCCACCATGTAATAGGAGCCCAGGGGGTGGATCCGGATCTCATCGACCTCACGGACATCGGGATGACTCTTGACGGTCCAACGGATCCGCTGCCCGAGTTCGGGAGGGGCCTTGTCCATCAGGATCCCGACGTTTCCCATGATCGGCTCGACCGCCATCCAGGCGATGTAGAGACCGATGACGAGGGCGGCCAGGGGATCGAGGAACGGCATCCCGAAGCGGGAGGCGAAGATGCCCGCGAAGACCGTCAACGCGACGAATACGTCGGCCCGGTGATCCCTCGCGCTCGCGAGGAGCGACGGGGAGTTCAGCTTCTCCCCGACCCTCGTCACATACCGGAAGAGAGCCTCCTTGATCAGGATCGTCGCTCCGGCGACGTAGAGCGCCGGAATCTCCGGAACCTCCTTCTTCCCCTGGATCAGGACCAGCAAGCCCTCGAGGAAGATGAACAACCCGGTCGCCAGCAGGAGCCCGCCGATGATGAGCCCCGCGACGCTCTCGGCGTTGCCGTGCCCGTAGTGATGATCCTCGTCCGGAGGCTTGCGGGAATACTGGTAGCCGAGGAAGCCGATCGTCGTGGCCACGATGTCCCCGGCCGAGTTGAATCCGTCGGCCACGAGAGCCGCGCTTCCGGACAGGATGCCGATGACGAACTTCATGATCGTCAGCCCGAAGTTGGCCGCCAGGCCGATCAGGTTGGCTTTCTTCCCCGGATCCATCGCCGCCATGGAGGGGATCGTCCAGGGAATCGCGATCCCGGTCAATGGATGTATCCTGAACCCCGAAAGGAACGAAGCGCATGAAGTCTCGAGCACACTGGTCCTGGATTCTCGGAGGCCTGGTCCTTCTTCCGTCGGGATTCCTTCCTTCGATCCCGGCGCCTTCGCAGGAAGGATCCGGCAAATCGAAGCCCGCGACCCGGCCCGCGGGGGATCCCTCCGCGCAGGGTCGAAAGGCCGAGCCCGCGACCCGGTCCGCCCCCTCCCAGACCACTCCCCCCGAGGCGGCCGCTCCGGAACGCCGGGACCTGATCCAACGCTTCCCGATCGCGAACCCCTTTCTCGGAGTCTGGAAGGTGCGGCGGAAGCTCCTCCCGGGGGCCCATGCGGGAACCCAGGTCACCGGATACCTGATCTTCACCCGCACGCACATGTCCCTCCACCTGATGCAGCGCTCCCCGCTCCGGGCGGGCCGGCCCGACTTCCAATCCTCGATCCGCCGCTATTTCATTCAGGGCCCCCTCCTTCGATCGACCTCCCTCATGGGGGTCCGGAGCGACCCCGGCGGCGGCAAGCTCCTGCTCGAGGCCCAGGGACTCGTCGAGCAGAGGCGCTACCTCTTCCTCGGCCCCGGGGTCCTGCGCATCTACCAGGGCCCGCAGAGCTACCTCGAACTCGTCAAGGAAGCCGACCTTTGAGGACCCTTCCGGGAATCGGGGTTCAGGGTCTCCGGTCTCCTGGGTCCGCCGGGCGGCGGGGACGGAACGGGAAGGCCCGCCGTCCAAGGAGGCGCGTGCCGAGATAGAACGCCCCGAGACCGGCGCAGACCGGAGGCCCCAGGACGACCGGCAAGCGGAGCAATAGGCCCGCGTCGGCGGAAAGGAGGCCGGAACTCCAGGCGGCCGTGCCCATGGCCGCTGCGGCCGTGGGAACCGAGGCCGCGAGGGCCTCACCGAGCGCGCGGCGCGTTCCCGCGGAGCGTTCGAAGCCCTTCCTTCGGAGGCTCAGGTGGAGCAGGAACGCGTTACCGAGGGCGGCGGCCGACGAGATCAAGGCCATGCCCTCCGTTCCGTATCGAGGGGCGGCGAGGAGATGACCGGCGAGCGTGAACAGGAGGACCCGGAGCGCGTAGCGGACCGGAGTGCGGCGGTCCCCGAGCGCGTAATGCGCGCGCGCCAGGACCTGGACCGCGATCAATCCCGGGAGGCCGATCGCGAACATCCGCACGACACCGGCCGTCTCCCTCCCGTCCTCCGCCCCGAAATGTCCGTGCACGAAGAGCACGTCGACGAGCAGCGGGGCCAGGGCGGCGAGCCCCGCGGCCGCGGGAAGGGCGAGGAAGAGGCCCCCGGCGAGAGCCTCGTCGATCCTCGCCGCGAGCTCTTCCTTTTTGCCCTGTTCCCCGAGAAGGGAAAGGAGGGGAAAGACCGCGGTTCCGAGCGCCACCCCGAGGAGGGCGTGTGGAAAATCCAGAAGGCGATTGCCGAGGAAGAGGATCGCGTTCGCCCCCTCCCGGGGCACGAGGTACGCGGCCACCCCGTAGCTCAGGAGCACGTTGATCTGGGCGATCGAGAGCCCGAGCATCATCGGCATCATGCCCCGCGCCACCTCGCGGAGGTCCGGATCACGGAGGTCGAACCTCGGGGGGGCGAGGAGCCGGCTCCTCCGCAGCCCGGGGAACTGCAGTAAGACCTGGGCGATCCCTCCGGCGAGGAGACACAGGGCGAGACGCAGGGCCTTCTCCGCCGGGGGCAGATCGAGGGATCCGACCCAGAGCAGGCCACCGATCCAGAAGAGGTTCAGGAGCGCCGGGGCGAGCGCGGGCAGGGAAAAGCGCCCGGAGACATTCTGCGCGGCCGCCGCCAGGGTCATCAGGCAGACCGGAAGCAGGTAGGGCAGGAGGAGGTAGAGCAGGGGGCGCAGCAGGGAGGCGTAGGCTTTCCCGGCCTCGGGACCGCGGCCGCCCCCGGCCAGCCAGGACTCGGGCGCGAAGCGGGCCGCCCCGAGGCAGAGGACGAGGAGGAGGCCCAATACGAGCAGGAGGGCGCCGAAGATGGTCGCGACACAGCGGCGCCCCCCCGCTTCCCCCTCGCGCTCCATCCGCCGCGTCAGCACCGGGATGAACGAGGCGGTAAGGGCTCCCTCGCCGAAGAGCCTCCGGAAGAGGTTCGGGACGGTCCAGGCCAGCAGGAAGGCTCCGGCCTCGATCCCGCGCCCGAATTCCCCGAACATCAGCCGGTCGCGGATCAGTCCTAGCACCCGGGAGACCAGGGTCCAGGACGCGATCCGCGCCGCCGCGCCCCGGTATCCGCGCACCCCTTCCTGCCGGCCCATACCGCGATCCAAGCCCCCGGCCCCCGGCCGCTCAAGGGGAATCGCCCCCGGGAAGGACCCCGACTCCGGGCGACCCGGATACAATCGGGACACGGAGTTCGCGCTCCGGGGGAAGGGCGGAAACCGCCGACTCCCAGGAATCGGAGCGAATCATGAAGCCGATCCCCTCTCTCGCGGTCCCGATCGTTTTCCTTTCCCTTCCTCTCCTCGCGCCGCGAAGCCCGGCCCAGATCTCGGCCTACCACAACGTGACGAGCGCGACGCATCAGAGCAAGTTCTCGGTTCTGTCCAAGCTGGGGTATCGCCCGATCGCCCTAGCGGTTCACGGCACGTATTCCTCGCCCCGCTACAGCGCCGTCTGGGAAAAGAAGAGCGGGCCGGCCTACTACGGCTTCCACGACCTCCAGGTCACGAAGTTCCCGGCTTTCTACAACGCCCGCCTCGCCCAGGGATACCACCCTGAAATCCTCGCCTTCCACGGATCGGGGATCTCCGTCCGGGTCGCGGGGCTCTTCGTCAAGAGCACGGGCTCGTTCGCAAGCTGGTTCGGCCTGAGCGAAACGGCCTTCAAGGACAAGTGCGCATGGGCGCGGAAGAACGGCTTCCTCCCGACCTGTGTCGCGATCTACGGATCTTCGGCGAATCCGACCTATGCGGTCATTTTCAAACCGAACCCCTCGAAGACGAGATGGAACTACGGGATCGATTCGACTCCGGCGTCCTTCCAGAAACGCTTCGACGCCTACGCCCGGGTCGCCGTCCGCCCCGCCCTCGTCGCCCACAACCCCTACGGGCGCTACGTCTCCGTCTGGCGCGACGACCGGCTCACCGCCCCCTTCTTCATGCGCCATGGGATGAACTCCACCGTCTATCAGTACTACTTCAACCTCTACGGGAAGTCCGGCTACCACCCGATCCGGCTCGCCGCCGCCGGTTCGGGGGGCGCGACCCGCTGGGACGCGATCTTCGCCAAGAACACGACGGTGAAGAGCCGCATCTTCTCCTCGACTGGGACCTACGTCCCCGCTCTCGCCGGCTTCGACGCCTGGATGAAGAACCTGATGGTCAAGTATCGGATCCGCGCCGCGGGTCTCGCGATCGCCTTCGGCGGGGAACTCAAATACGCGCGCGGCTACACCTACGCGGAGAGCGGCTACCCCGTCACAAGTCCGGCGAGCGTGTTCCGGATCGCGAGCATGTCCAAACCGCTGACGAGCATCGCCGTCCACCGGGCCCAGTTCGAGAAACGGCTGAAGGTCACGGATCCAGCCTATCTCAAGCTCCCCTCGACGGGTTTCCTGGATCCCCGGACGAAGACCGTGCGCCTGATCCACCTCCTTACCCACACCGGAGGCTGGAACATCGATCTCCTCAAGTTCGACCCGATGTTCTACGACTTCCAGATCGCCAAGAAGCTGAACACGACCGTCCCGATCACGAACGCGCAGATCTGGGATTTCATGAGCCGCTACCAGGGCCTGCAGGCGAACCCCGGCACGAAGTTCGCCTACTCCAACTACGGGTTCTCGAACCTCGGTCTGATTCTCTCCGGGGTATACGCGGGGACCTATGAGAACGTCGTGCGGACGAAAGTGATGCTTCCCCTGGGCCTGAAACGCCCCTTCCTCGGCAGGAGCCTCCTCTCGCAGAGGGCCGCAGGCGAAGTCCTCTACCATCCGCGGGTTCCCGGCGTCAGGACGACCGTCCGCTCGAACTCCGGGGCCTGGGTCCCGATCCAGTACGGGGGCTGGAGCCAGGAGAACATGAACGCCAACGGCGGATGGGTCATGGCTCCGGCGGACTACGCGAAGATCCTCGCCTCCTTCGACGTCGGCGACGCGAACCCGGTACTTCCGGCGGGCGTCGCGCGGGAGATGTGGACGCCGCCCTTTCCGAGCATCGACAACAACCTTCTCCGCGGGTGGTTCCGCCTGGCCGTGAAAGACGCTGGGAACGTGAGCCGATGGGCCTACAACCATAACGGCCGCCTGCCCGGAACCTCCTCGATCGGATTCCGGCGCGACGACGGACTCTCGGTCGTCGTGATGTGCAACGCCGATTTCAACGGGTTTTTCGGCGCCACTCACATCTACCAACTCAACGCTCTAGCCAATAAGGTCCCGAGCTGGCCGGCGCACGACCTCTTCCCGAGTCTCGGCATCCCCCGACTAGGCTCGTTCACGAAGTTCGGAGCGAGTTGCAAGATGCCGGCCTCGACCCCGGTCCACTCGGGCGTGGGGCACCCCCTGACCGGCCGTTCGATCGGACTCAGGCTGGAGAAGGCCTACGGAGCTCGCATCGCCATTCTCTACATGGGCTTCTCGAAGCGCTCCTGGGGGCGCATATCCCTCCCCCTCCCCCTGGACGCCCTCGGCGCCCCCGGTTGCAAACTCCTCGTGGCGCCCCTGATCCCCCTGGCAGTCCCCGTCGGTCTCAAGGGGACCGCCTACCTCACGCTGCCGATCCCCCCCTCCCCCGCCTATTCCGGAGTCCGACTCTTCACGCAATGGGTCATTCACGCTCCCCGGGCCAACAAGCTCGGTCTCGTCCTCACGAACGGCCTCGAAACGAGGATCGGCGGTTGACCGGGCTTTCCCGGAGAAAGATCGGGGAAGAGAATGGACGGAGCTTCGGAGGTCCTTCATGTCCCTGATCCTCGCAGCCGCGTTCTGCGGCCTTTCGTTCCTTCCTCCCCTCCCCCCGCAACGGTCCGAGACCTCGTATCGCTACCGGGTACCGCTCGGCTCGCGGAGAGGCCGGACCCTCGCGCTGTTGCGGAACTACGACCTCCTCGGATCCTGCTCCGGGACGCCCTTCCTCCCCGGAAGCGGGACGATCGATGTCGTCCTCGCGCCCGGCGAACGGCCGGCCTTCCTGAGACTCTTTCCCGACGCCCGGCTCGTCGACCGCGGTCGTCCCTTCGCGGACATCGCGGCCGAACGCCGGGCCCGCGATCCCCAGGGACCGGACGCGAACTACTTCACGGTCGCCGAGATCGAGGCCGAACTGCTGCGACTCCAGAAGGCCCATCCGACCCTCGCGCTTCGCGTCGACCTGAACGCCCTGACCAAGACCTCGAAGACCTGGAACGGGCATTCCCTCTACGCCCTGAAGATCAGCGACCGCGTCGGCGCCGACGAGGGGGAACCCGCGATCCTGATCGCCTCGCAGCATCATGCGCGGGAGTTGAACGGCCCCTACATGACGATCCAGGCCGCGCGCCGCATCCTCGCAGGCTACGCGACCGACCCCCTGATCAAGGCCGCCGTCGACGCCTATGAAATCTGGATCGTCCCCTGCGTGAACCCCGACGGCGTCGACTGGGTCTGGACGAAGGACAACTACTGGCGCAAGAACCGCCGAAACAACGGGCGCGACTTCGGCGTCGACTTGAACCGCAACTATCCCTTCGCCTGGGGTCGCTGCGGCTCCTCCTCGTGGACGCGCTCCCAGGTCTACCGCGGCCCCTCGGCGGCCTCCGAGCCGGAGGTGCGCACGATGATCGCCCTCGCGAAGGCCAAGCGCTTCGAGCGCTATCTCGACTTCCACAGCTACGGCCAGGAGGTGCTTTCGACCTACAGTCCCTGCATCGCGACATCCTACGCCCGAAGCCCGGTCCTCGGATACCACGCAGGTCTGCGTAATGTCCTGGCCTCCTCGATGCGGTATCGCGTGCGGAGCCCATCGGCCTCGGGGGAAGCCCCCGAATGGCACTGGGCCGAGAACGGCACCCTGTCCTTCCTCGTCGAGGTCGGCCGCTCGTTCCAGCCCGTCTTCACGACGACGAAGGCCGAGGAACTCAGGGTCTGGCCGGGAATCCGGAAGTGGCTCGCCTGGGTCCCGCCGCTGCGCGGGCGGCTCGAATCCCTAAAGGGCCGCCTCCCGGTCGCAGGCGCCCTGCTGCTCAAGGACTTCGGCTTCTTGTTCGGCGAACGCACACGCGCGCGCGCCGACGGGAAGTTCGCGCTCTGGGGTCCGGCCGGCATGCGCGGTCTCGTCCTCTCCGGACCCGGTCACGATTCCCGCACCCTCACCGAAACCCTGCCCGCGACCGGGACACGGACCGTCCGTTATCCGCTCCTCCCGACCCTGCCGGCCGCCGTCCTGCAGGCCCCCGCGACCCACAAGATGGGGACGCCGACTTCGATCCTCCTGAAGAGCGGGCAGGCCTTCCGCGACTACTGGATCGCGATGTCCGCCGGAACCCGGCCGGGTATCCCCCTCCCCCTCCGCACCCTGCCGTTGAACCCCGACGGACTGTTCCAAGTCTCGGCCTTCGATCTCCGGCCGATCTACAGCGGACACCTGGGCAAGACCGACGCCAAGGGGAACACGACCGCCCGCTTCGCCTTCCCCCGCAGCGCCTTCTTCCACGGGTTCACGATCCATTTCGCGGGCATGCTCCTCGATCCGAGCTGGCCCCTCGGCGTGCAGGCCTTCACCCCGCCGATCGCGCTGCGCCTGGTCTTCTGAACGGATGGAGATCGACGGAAGAGGAGGAGATCCCGCGCGGCGGCCTCCGCCAGGACTCCGATGAGAGGAGAACCCGAACTTCCCGGTGAGGGTCCGGTCGCCGAGACCGCACTCTCGTCGCTCAACGGGAAACGCGGCGAACTCCGCGTCCGCGGCTACCGCATCGAGGAATGCGCGCACCGCCTGTCCTTCGAGGAGGCCTGCCTTCTCCTCTGGGATGGGGAACTCCCCGGTGCAAAGAGGCTCTCCGAGTTCCGGGCCGGCCTCGCGCCCTACAGGGAGATCCCGGAGGATCTCGCGCTGCTCGCGCTTCCCCTCGCGGAGGGGGACCCCCTCCGGGCCCTGCGCGCCCTCCTCGCGCTCTGTCCCCGCCTCCATCCGCGCTGGCCGAAGACCCCCCGGACCCTCGCCCTCGCGACGACCGCCCTGACCCCGGGCCTCTGCGCGACCCTTCTCCGCGCCCGGGACGGCCTGCCCCCCGTCCCCTCCGACCCGAACCTTCCGCTCGCGGAGGACTTCCTCCGAATGTGCCGCGGGGGGCCGGCGAAGGCCGCCGAGGACCGGGCCCTCGAGGCCTCCTGGATCCTCCACCTCGAGAACGGCCTGAACGCCTCCAGCTTCGCGGCCCGGGTCGCGGCCTCCACCGGCGCCTCCCTCGACGCGGCCGTGATCGCCGCCCTCGCGACCCTCGAGGGCCCCCGTCACGGAGGAGCGAACCGTGCGGTCCACGCCTTCCTCCGGGACCTCGAGGACCCCTCGGAAGCTCCGAGACGGGTCGATCGCGCTCTCGAGGCCGGGGAGCGCATCCCCGGTTTCGGCCACCGCGTCTTCGAGGTCGACGACCCCCGGGCCGTCGCGATGCGTTCCCTCGGGGAGGAACTCCGTCGTTTCCTCGGGAAACCGGGTCTCTTCCCCCGCGCCGAGGCCCTGGCCGAGGCCCTCCGGAGCCGCAGGCCCCTCGTCCAGAACATCGACCTCTGGTCGGCCCCCCTCTGGGACGCCCTGGGTTTCCCTCCCGCATTCTTCCCCTGCCTCTTCGCGATCGGGCGCATGCCGGGCTGGACCGCCCATGCCCTGGAGGCCCGGGAAGGCCGGATGATCCGCCCCCGGGCGGCCTACGCGGGCCCTCCTCCGCGGAGCTTTCCCGAAGCTTCCTGAAGGATTCCGAGGCTCCGCTGCTCCCGGGACTGGCCCCGATCCCCTCCGGGGTCTATCCTGCTTTTCCCAATGGGGCCGCGGAGGCGCGTTCCTCCGTCCCCTGTTTGGATCGGAAGCCCCGAAACACCGGCACCTGTTCGCAGTGGCCGGTGTTTCCCTGTACGGCGAGGAAGGCATGAGCGGGCGCAGGATCTTCATCGGCGACGTGCAGGGTTGCGCCGCGACCCTCGAGGCTCTGCTCGCCCGCTGCGGGGCCGTGCGGGGCGCGGATCGCCTCCATTTCGTCGGCGACCTCGCACGTCGCGGGCCCTCGAGCGCCGAGGTCCTGGCCCTCGCGAGGGATTGGGAGGCCCGCTGCGTCCTCGGCAACCACGAGGCCCTGCTCCTCGAGCGGGGGATCCTCGAGGGGAGGGGCACCGACCCGGAGGCCCCCGACCTCGCAAAGGACCCCCGGTCCCCCCGTTTCGCGGCCTGGATCCGGGACTGGCCGCTGGCCCGCCTGATCGACGGAAGCATCCTCCTCGTCCACGCCGCGGTGCCCCCGGCGTTCTGGAAGGCGCGCCGCCCCGCCGACCTCGCCCCCCTCCTCGCCCATCCCCTCCCCGAGCCGGACCGGGCCTGGGACGAGATCCAGAGCTTCGCCCTCACGGCGCGGTACTGCGATCCCGCGGGCCGCCGGCCCCGGACGGACTTCCCGCCGCCCCCACCCCCCTTCGAGGCCTGGTTCGAGTTCTACGAGGGGGCCTTCACGGTCGTCTTCGGGCACTGGGCGCGGCGGGGCCTCGTCGTCCGCGAAGGCCTACGCGGCCTCGACACGGGTTGCGTCTACGGCGGTCGGCTCAGCGCCTGGATCGCGGAGGAGGATCGGATCGTGCAGGTACCCAGGGCGCCGGTCGACGAGCCGGGGTGAACGGCCCCGGGGGCCGTCGGATCGCATCCCGGAAGCGGTCCCCGCGGGAATCAAGCCTCGTCGGCGAGGCATTCGATCTCGCCGCCGGCCTTCCAACGCAAGGCCGAACCGCAATTGCCGCAGCGCACGCCCTGCTCCTTCAGATCGAACTCCGGCCCGTGCACGAAAGTCGCAACCCTCCACCCGCAGCGGCAGACGTAGCCGAGCCGACGCGCCGGATTCCCGGCCACGAGAAGATGCGGGCCGACGTCGTGGATGACGACGCTCGACATTCCGACCGTCGCGAACTCTCCGATCGTGATGCCGGGCGCGATGCAGCAGCCCGCGCCGAGGGTCGCGCCCCGCCGGACCCGGGTCAGCATCTTCTCCTCGGTCCGAGCGCTCGGAAGGATTTCACTGACCTCCCAATTCGCGGCGCGCGGGAATCGGTCGTTCGTGAAGGTCGTGTGGGCTCCGACCATGACCCCGTCCTCGAGGGTCACGCCGTTGCAGATGTATACGAAGGCGTTGATCTTGCAGAAATCCCCGATCCGGACGTCGTAGGCGATATAGGACTTCTCCCCGATCAGGGTTTCGGACCCGATCTGGACGCCCTTGCGGATATGGACCTGGCTGTAGACCCGCGTCCCCTCGCCGATGGCGACGTCGTCCTCGAGGATGGCGGTTTCGTGGATGAAGGATTCCATAGATGCGCGGTCCCCGTCCGGGGAAGGCCCCCGCGAGGCCTGGTGCGGGTCCGGCGGGGCGGGGGTAGGAAACTCGTCCGGGCCGGACCCGGATAACGAGAGGGGGACCCCCGGATCGCCGGCGGTCCGCGCCGTGGAACCGCCGGAGGGACGGGGGAGGCCGGCCGGACGGGCATGATCCCCTATCCCCGGGGCCCATGCAAGCCTCGGTCCCATCCGGGGTTGGGCCCTCCTGCGTCGGATTGCCGCAAGGGCCCGGGGAGGAAGCGGAGGCACCATCTTTTCCCCGGCGGCGGCCCCGGCGGTTTCCGAAGGCCGATTCTGGCAGGATGGGCTCATGAAGCTCTACCACACGATGATCCGCATCCGGGATCTCCAGCGGAGCCTGGAGTTCTACCAGGGCTTCCTCGGCCTCGAGGAGGTCCGCCGTCACGAGATCGGGGAGGAGGCGACCCTCGTCTTCCTGTCCGATCACGAACGGAACTACTTCCTCGAACTGACCTGGAACAAGGACGGCCGAGACTACGTGCTCGGCGACCAGTTCGGCCATCTGGCCTTCCTCGTCGAAGACCTGGAACCCATCATCCGGAAGATCGAAGAACAGGGCTGGACCTTCCGCCGCTCCCGTCCGGAACTCTCGAGCAAGTATGTCTTCATCCAGGACCCGGACGGTTACGATATCGAGATCCTGGAAGCCCGGAGCTGACGCCGGCGGTCGGTTCCGGGAACGGCTCTCCGACACCCACCGCCCGACACCGCATGGACACCTTCACGAGACCTTCGCACTACATGGCCGCCCTCTGTGCGGTCGGCCTCGCCCTCCTCCTCGTCCTCCCGCGCTCCGGGACCGGCGACCCGTCGGCCCCCGAGCGGCCCCCCCGCCTCGTCCGGACCGGATCGGGAACCTCCGGAAAGAATCTCGAAAGCCCGGCACTCAAGCTCACAGGAAGGATCCTCCTCGAGGACCCTGGGCCCGCCGACCGCGTCGGCGACCTCGACCTCGACATGGAGATCGTTCCCCTCGGAAGAGGCCTCCACGCCTCGGAGGGGGTCCGCAGCTTCGAGGCGGATGCTTCGGGAACCTTCGAACTCGCCGGCCTGGCGAGCGGCCGCTACCTGCTGCGCGCCCTCCCGCGTGACGACGCGCCCTTCCTGCCGATCGCGACCGAGATCGAATGCTCACCCGAGAACCCGAAACTCGAGATCGACCTGATCCTACCCAGGCCCCGCTTCCTCCTCGGACGCCTCGAGGACGATTCGCGCGAACCCAGGGCGGGGCTCTTCGTCACGGTCCAGGAGAACGGACTGCAGCGAGGTACGGCCCCCTCCGACGACCACGGGAGGTTTCGGATCCCGGCCGTCGGCCACGGACCCTACGAGTTCCTTGTTCGCGACGGTGAGGGTAGGCCCAAGGCCTTCCGCGCCGAACGCGTCGCCGAGACGAGGCCCCCGAGCATGATGGGGCCTGGCCGGGTCGAGGCAACCCTCGTGGTCCCCTGAACCCCGGAGGGGAACGCCCCCCTCAGAGGAGACCGTGCCGGATCAACCGCTCGCGGTAGGTCGTGCGCGGCAGACCGAAGAGAGCGGCGGCCTTCGTCAGGTTCCCGCCAGCCTCCCGCAGCGTCGCCTCTAGGGCTTCTCGTTCCTGGCGTTCGAGGCGCTCCTTCCAGCCCCCGGGAGGTACGCCGGCAGAATCCCCCTTCGGAGTCTCCTCCCCGAAACGCAGGCCCTGGAGATCGAGATCGCCGGGGCCGACCCTCCCCGAGGTGCAGGAGAGAGCAGCGCCGCGCATCGCGTGGCGGAGTTCCCGGATATTGCCCGGCCAGTCGTGCTCGAGCAGCCGAGCTGAGGCCTCGGGGCTCAGGCCAGGACGCGGCCCGCGGCCGAGTTCGAGGGCGGCCTCCTCGAGGAAACGCTCCGCCAGAGGCAGGAGATCCTCGGGCCGTTCCCGCAAGGGTGGTAGGCGGATCTCGAGTTCGCGGAGACGGTAGTAGAGATCGCCTCGGAAGGCCCCCTTCTCGACCATGGCCTCGAGGTCCCGATGCGTTGCGGCCAGGATGCGCACGTCGACCTTGCGCGCGTTCCGCCCCCCGACGGGGACGATCTCCCTGGTCTCGAGGGCCCTCAAGATCTTGGCCTGGAGGTCGAGGTCCATGTCCCCGATCTCGTCCAGGAAGAGCGTGCCCCCCTCGGCGGCGACGAAGAACCCGTCCCGGTCCCGATCGGCCCCGGTGAACGCGCCGCGCGCGTGCCCGAAGAGTTCGCTCTCCATCAGGGCGCTCGGGATCGCGGCGCAGTTGACCGCCACGAAGGGCCCCGACGCGCGCTTCGAGAGTTCGTGGATGGCTCGCGCGCAGAGGTCCTTCCCCGACCCGGTCTCCCCGCGGATCAGGATCGTGTAGGAGGTCGGGGCCCCGAGCCGGGCCTTCTCGACCATGTCCGCGCAGGCGGGGCTCTTCGTCCGCAGGGCCTCGGGAAGGGGGCCGTCGTCCTTCATCACGCGCCGCACGAGCTGGCGGTTGCCGACGGCCCCCGCTAGCAGCCGCCCGAGAAGGGCGGCCTTCTGGAAATCCGCGGGGCCCAGGCTGTGGCCGGGTTCGATGCAGTCGGCGTAGAGCACGCCGACATTCCCCCCCAGGGCCCGCAGCGGAACGACGACCGAACTCGAGATCCCCTCGCGCCTGACGCTGAGGAGGCCGGCCACCGACGGGTCCGAGGCCGAACGCGGCACGAAGACCACGGCCTTCTCGTCCGCGACCCTGCGCACGAGGGATCGGCTGACGCCGAAGGGCCGGTCTCCCCCCAGCCTCGAACGGAACCATTCACGGGGCCCGCCCTCCTCGCGCTCCAGCATCAGGAAGACACGGTCGGCCCCGGTCGTCGCGAGAACCCCCTCCATCGCGGCCCGCGCGAGTTCCTCGAGGTCCCGCACCCCCTCCATCCGGTCGGCCAGGGAAATGAATTCCTCGAACCATCCGGCCAGCCCCTCCCCCTCTCCTCCCCCCAGACTCGCGACGTCGAGCCCCTCGAGTTCCTCGCCTTGCCAGGAGATCTCGATCCGGTAGTCCCCGATCTCAAGGTTCTCGCCCTCGAAGAGCGGCTGGAACCGGGCGCCGAGTTCCTGGCCGCCGAGCAGGATCGGGATCGGTGCGCCATCGGCCGCCTTCAGTTCGAGCCCCCCCCGGCCCGCCCTGACGCGGACGAGGACCCCCCGGATCCCCGGGAGGTCGAGGGAGACGTCGCCGGTCCCCGCCCCGAGGACGAGGACCTCCCCCTCCTTCTCGGCGAGACCGGATCTTCCGGGATCGGGATGTTGCAGCTTGACCAGGAACTTCATCGGCGGGGCCCCCCCGATCATCCTACCCCCGACCGGTCCCCCGGGTCCTCCCGGGAAGCTCCCCCGGTTGCCCTCAGTACCCGAGCGTCAGGCTGACTCCGTTGCTGAAGACCATCCCCGCCGGAAAGAGCTTGCCGTCCAGGAACCGGTCCTGACAGAGAACCCTTCCACCGACCAGGGTCCGATCCGAGGGGATCGGAAGTGGGAGGCTCCAGGTCGTCCCCGTTCCGGTTCCGAGGATCCAGAAACCCGAGAGGGACAGAAAGGAACGAAAACCCCCGAGAATTGGGATCGGGTCCGCAGCAGGCAGGCCGAGCAACAGAACGAGGATCGGAAGGCTCTTTCCGGACCAGGTGGTGACCTTGGCCGTCGCCCCGAGCACCGGGTCCTCGGCCCAGAGCTGGGCCGGCCCCAGGACGTCGCCGACGGAATGCGTCGTCGCCCCGTTGTCGATCCGGCAGAGCTGCATGTCCGCTCCCGGGGAGGGGGTCCGCGTCGCCGAGAAGAACAAGCCGCCCCCGAGCACCGCGAAGCGGAGATCGCGACCGAGGACATTGTGGGGTCCGCTCCCCTTGGATCCCGGCAGGAGGTCCAGATCCGTGATCTTCTTGGTCTTCAGATCGAAGTAGGCGAGTTCGTCCCCCTGGGTCGGGTGGTTCAAGCTGGTGAAGTACATCCTCCGGCTTCCGACCCCCGTCAAGTAGCCGTACCCGCCCCGATTCCCCGGCATCGTGAGGAAGGCGCCCGTTCCCGCGGCCGTCCCGTCGCTCGACCAGAGGACGGAGGCCCGGGTCGGAACATCGCCGAGGAAGAACAGCCTTCCGGCCACGTCCTGGATCCCGAAGGGGTTGCCCCCCGTGGTTCCGGGGATCAGGTCCTTCAGCAGAACGGTCCCGGTCGAACTGAAGTCGGAGATCCAGAGTTCGGGCCCGTACTTGAAATGGGTCGCGCGGAACACGACCTTCCCCCGGAAGAGGGTCAGGAACGCGGGATCGCTGCCTGGAATGCCCGGGTTGATGTCCTTCAGGAGCTTCGTGCCCGCCGCCGTTCCGTCCGTGATCCAGAGTTCGTTGCCCGTCGTGCCGGAGCGGTTCGCCGCGAAGAGGACCTTGCCCGGCAGGCCCGCGAAGGAATCGGGATTGGAACCCAAGGTTCCGGTCCTGATGTCCTTCAGGACGAAGGTTCCGGCGGCGGTCCCGTCGCTGACGCAGGGTTCCTCCCCCTTGCCCGGGATCCACGCCGAGAAGAAGACCTTGTCCCCGATCCCGGCGAGGCGCCTTGGATTCGAGCTGCCGGTCGGGTGCAGATCCTTGACGAGTCTCGTCCCCGCGGAGGTCCCGTCCGTCACCCAGAGTTCGAAACCGGACTTCGGATCGTAGCCCGTGAAGAAGACCTTCCCGCCCGCACGTGCGAGGCTCCCCGCCGCCCCGTTTCCCGGACCGGGGTTCACGTCCTTGACGAGCCTCGTTCCCGCCGCCGTTCCATCGCTGATCCAGAGTTCGCGGCCGTGTTTCCCGGTCCCGGTCCCGTCGCTGGCGAGGAAGAGAAGCCGTCCGAAGAAGGGCGTGACGGCATCCACCTGGTCCGATTCCGTGACCGGGCCCAGGGTCCAGGTCCCGAGGTCCTGGACCTTCGTCGTCGCGGCCGTCCCCGAACTGACGCAGATTTCCGAGCCGTAGGTCGGATGGTCGCTCGTGAAGGCGACCGTGCCGGCCCCGAGCTCGGTCGTATACCAGGCGTATCCGCTCCGGCTCCCCGGGTAGAGGTCGACGATGCGATGCGTTCCCGCCGCCGTCCCGTCGCTGACCCAGGGTTCATAGCCGTAGCCCGACTGGAAAAGGGAGAAGAACAGCTTCCCTCCGCTGGGCTGCAGGAACCTGGGCTTTCCGGGAAGGGACTTCACGAAGAGCTTCGTTCCCAGGGCCGTCCCGTCGCTCGACCAGAGGTCGTACCCCGAGGTCGAGGACCGGCTCGTGAACCAGGCCTTCGTCCCCGAGGGGTCGGGGACCATCTCCTGGACGTAGGCCGAACTCCGCCCGGGGATCAGATCCTTCACGAGCTTCGTCCCCGCCGCCGTCCCGTCCGTGACCCAGAGCTCCCTCCCCTCACGGTAGGTCTTCATCGTGAAGAGCATCTTCGTTCCGAGGAACCGGAACCTCGCGGGGTGCCCGCTCGCGCTGCTCGACACGGTTCGCACGAGGACCTTCGTGCCCGCGGAGGTCCCGTCCGTCACGAAGAGGTACCCGTAGAACGAGGCCGAGACGTAGACCGAGAGCTGGAAATAGGCCCGGATCCCGGCCGGATCCGGGCTGAGGTATCTGAGCGTGACCTTCCCCCCGTAGCTCGCGCTCAGGTCGCGGACCATCTTCGTGCCCGTCGAGGTTCCGTCGCTGATCCAGAGGCCGCGGCCCTTGGGGCTGTCCGCGAAGAACAGGACCTTCCCCCCGGCCATCGGAACCGGGTTCTACGCGTTCGAGCCGGTCCCCCCGGAGACGACGTCCATGAAGAGGCGGGTTCCGGTCGTCGTTCCGTCGCTGATCCAAGGTTCCTTCCCATGGACTCCGTCGTCCGCGACGAAGTAGAGCTTTCCGCCCTTCACGAAGAAGTCCCCGGATCCCGAGCCGGGGGTGCCGCTCCGGATGTCCTTGACGAGCGAGATCTTCCTCCCGTCGAAGGCGAAGAGTTCCCGGCCTCGGGCGAAGGTCTCGGCCGGAAACACCATCCGGCCACCGAGTTTCGAGAACTTGAAACCCTCCGCAAAGGAGCCCCGGGCCTTCCCGATCGAGGGCAGGCTTCCGACCACTGGCGAGACGGGTGTCGTGTTGATGTTCTTGATGACCTTCAGACTCTGGGCCGGAAGAGAAGGCATGAAGAGGGCGGACAGAAGAAGAAGAAGGAGGGGAGGACGCGAGAAGGGTATCGGAGAGACTCCAGCGAAAGGACGAGGTGAAAAAAAGGCTATACCACAAGCCGCGCCGAAATGAGGAAGAGCATCGACTGCAAGGGAATCACATGAACCGGCCGGAGGACTCCGTTCCGAGATTCTGAAAAGGAGCCGCGCCCCCCGGGGTTTCGAACCGACCCGTACCCGTGATGGTCGCTTTTCCCCGGGGTTTTCCCGAAGAGACGATGAGAGGGAAGCGAAAGCCCCCCGGCGAACAGCATTGAACCAGGGGAGGAGAGATTCTTTTATAGGAATCCTTCGCAGCAAAGCCGCGCGCGACGAAGTAGTCTTTCTTCGGGATCCCGCTGCCGGCCCGCCCCCCCGGACCGGCGGCTACAATCACATTTCCTCTCCACCTGCCGTTGTCATGACGATGCATGCCTCCCCCCCGGGCGGCCGGTCCTTCCCGGTTCCGAGGAACCGTCGTTTCGAGCGCGATCTCGACGAAAACGGAAGGCCCCGACTGCACAAGATCTTTCCGCTCGAAGAGCAGGCCGCCTTCGAGCGGGAGAGGGAGGCCTTGTCCGTTCTCGCGGGGCCTGGGGTCCCCACCCTCCTCGGATCGGAAACCGGGAAGGAAAAAGGGTTCCGCCTCATCCTCCCCTGGCTCGGCGAGCGGGACCTCCGGATGGAGACGGCCGCATCCGGCCCCCTACCGACCGGACGGATCCTCGAAATCGCGCGGGATCTCGCAGCAATCCTCGAGCGGCTGCACGGGCTTTCCTGGGTGCACGGAGACGTCAAACCGGCCAACTGCATCCCCTCCGACTCCGGGCTCACGTTGATCGACTGGGAGGCTTCGGGTTTCCTGAAGGAGAGGAGGCAGGAGGATTCCGGGCGCGGATTCACCGGCGGAACGCACGGCTTCGCCCCTCCCGAGGCCTATCTCGGCGTTCCGAAAACCCCGGCCTTCGACATCTACGGACTCGGGGCGACCCTCCATTTCCTGCTGACCGGCTTCGTGCTCGAGACCCTGGAACGCGGGCTTCCCGACCTGAGTCTCCTCCGGCGCCTCCGCCCGTCGCTCCCCGAGAGGTTCGGGCGGGTCCTCGAGGGCATGCTTCAGCCCGATCCCCGAAACCGTCCGACCGCCGCGGAGGTCCGCCGGGAATGCGAAGCCGGCCCGCCGCCCGATCCCACGCTCTGGACCTGGGAGGCAGCCCTCATGGGGGCGCCCGAACCTCCGGCCCCCCCCCCGCCCCCCCTCGCGGACCTTCTCGCCTTGAGGCGACCCTGGCGGGCGCGCCTGGAACGCCTTCTCGACGCTCTTCCGCAGACGCCCTCGGACCTCCCTCCCACGAACATCTGCGAAGGGGCCTTCCACTTCCTCCGGCGCATTCGTCTCTGTCTCGTCTGGATGCCCCTCCTCCCCGAGGCGCGGCGGAGGTTGGAGCGCGCCTCGGCAAGACTCCCCGCTCTCCTCGACGACCTACCTCCGGCCGTCCGCCGCCTCCGTTCGGCGATGGACCTGAGCGAGGCCCGACACCTCGCCCGCATGGCCACCGACCTCTGCAGCTTGCTCGCCCGGCTGCAGCTCGCCGACCGCGAACTCCCGGCGCGGATCGAACGCTGCGGGCACGCGATGCAGTCGGCGGCCAAGCACCTCGAACACGAGGAGGCGAGACTCCGCGGCTTCCTGGGCCGAATCAGCCAGGCCGAGGCCCGTCTCGACCTCGAGGAGGCCGACCGTCTCTGCAAGGAGATGCAACGGAGCTTCTCGGGGACGAACCGGGTCACCGCCAGGATTCGCGACCGCCTGCGCAGACTCGAATGGCTCTGCGACCGCCTTCGTCGCGGGAAAAAGTTCCTGGACGAGGCCGAGCGGATCTGCGGGGGTTCCGAGGCCGTCGAGGAACGCATACCCGAGACGATCACCCTCCACGCCTTCCTCGAGATGATCGGAGACGCCCCCGCCGACGAACCCCGGGCCGGCCCCCACGGACTCAACCAGTTCGCGCGCATCCTCTCCGAACTCTGCGACAGCCAGCCTAAGCTCGCTCTCGGCAAGGCCGTGTACGGCCTCGAGGAACTCCGGCACGAACTCACCCGCCGCGCCCTCCGTCTCCTCGACACGATGACCGCCCGCCTCGAGGCGGACCCCGTTCCGATCCGCCCCCTGCTCCGCGACCTCCACGAAGTCGACCGACTCGTCCTCCTCGACGGCTTCATCGACGGCCCCGAGATCTCCCGCGGCGCCCTCCTCGATCGGCTGGAGGATCTGCGGCTGCGTATCGAGGAACTCGCCGAGCGCGGGCGCCTCCTGGCCCAGGGAGCCCGGGCACAGGTCGAGCAGGGCCGTCTCACGACCGCGCTCTACGATCTCGAGCGCGCGCTTCAGGCCGGACGCGACACGGAGGAGGAATGCGTCGACGACCGCGAACTCCGCGCCGAGGTCGCCCGCCTTCGACGATTGAAGGACGACCTGAGCGCGGCTCGCCGGCGCAACTTCGAACTCGCCGGCCTTCAAGCCGAACTCGGCGAGCGGGGAGCGCCGCTCGAGGACCGTCTCTCGATCCTCGCCCAACGGGAAGAGGTTCTCCGCTTCCTCTCCGAGCACGGAACACCAGAACAGAAAGAGGACCTCGAAGACGAGCTTCGAGAACTCTTCCTGACCCGGTTGCGGATCCGCTCCGAGGCCGCTGAGTCGAGGATGCGCGAGGAGAAGGACCCGGAAACCCGCCTTGCGATCGCCCGCGAGATGCTCGAGGTCCTGGCGGACCCAGACGGAGACGCCGCCGCCCTCGGAGAGGCGACGGAAGGTCTCCGGCCGATGAGCGAATGCTGGGAGGAGAACTACATCCAGGCCCGAAGCGACGTCGAGCGGAAACACCGCGAAACACGCCGCCGCAGACTCAGGCGCCATTGGGCCCTCGCAACCGGTTCCGTGATCCTCCTTCTTCTTTCCGGCATCCTCCTTCCGGATCTGTTCCAGGGGAGTCGAGCGGCTTCCGGGTCCATCGAGTTCTTGAAGCGCCTCGAGACGGTCGATCGGCCCGCCGGCATCGACGAGATCCTGGGCGCCGGGGTCGAACTCCCCCCGAGGGTCGAACGCGCCCTCAACCGCCTGAGGGCCGCATGGGCGAAACTCGAGGACAAGGAAAGAGGGCCCGACGCGCGCTGGCGCCTGGAAGCCCTCCGCGGGGAACTCGCCTCCTGGCCCCCCGGTCTGCGTCCCTACGCCGAGCCGCTGCTCTCGAGACTCGACGCTCTCCTCGAGCGCGCGCGCTGAAGGAGTCGGCCGGCCTCCGCCAGGGCCCCCTCGTCCACCGCCGCCTGCCCCACGGCCATCTGGGCGAGTTCGAGTCTGCGGGCTTCCCCCTCGATCGGGCGTAGGAGGCTGCGCGTGCGGGCCCTCGCGCCCTTTCCCTCGACTTCCTTCCGCACGAGCCAATGGCTGTCGCCGAAAGCCGCGACCTGGGGAAGATGGGTCACGCAGATGACTTGATGGCTGCGGCCGAGGATGCGCATCTTCTTACCGACCTCGAGCCCCAGCCGCGCCCCGATCTCGGATTCGATCTCGTCGAAGACGAGCACGGGCACCCGGTCCGCGTCGGCAAGGATCTTCTTGAAGGCCAGCATCGTTCGCGCGACCTCCCCGCCCGAGGCCGACTCCGACAACGGAGCGGGCGGCTCTCCCGGATTCGGAGCGAGGAAGATCCGGATCTCGCTGGTCCCCAGTTCGTTCGCGTGTTCCAGGAGCGACCCTCCGGTCTTTTCGACGACCCGGAACTCGACCTCGACCCCGGACATTCCGAGTTCGGAGAGTTCCCGGACCATGAGGCGCTCCAGGGCCTTCGCCGCCCTCTTCCTTCCTCGGGTCAGGAGCCTCCCCTTCTCCTCGCATGCACGGAGCTTCTCGTCGAGGGCGGCCCGCAAGCGGTCCTCGCTCCGCTCAGGGTCCTCCAGCTCCCGGAGTTCGGCGCGCATCCTCTCCCGAGCCGAGAGGACCTCGCTCTCTCCGGGACCGAAACGCTCGCAGAGCCTCTCCCAGGCCTCGAGGCGCGCGCGGCGTTCCTCGAGGAGGCCCGGATCGATATCGAGGCGCGCGAGACCCGCCTGCAACTCCCGCGCGGCGTCTTCCACGAGCGTCACCGAGTCCTCGAGGCTCGACGCCGCGTTCTCGAGGGAGGGATCGAGTTCCACGAGTCCGCGGATCGCGCGCGAGACCCTCGCGAGTTCCTCGACCACGGGTTCCGGGCGTTCGGGAGAACCCTCGTGGAGATCGGCAAGACCCTGGCCGATAGTTTCGCGAAGGCGGTCGAGATGCTCGAGACGCCGGACCTCGGCCCGAAGGTCGTCGAGCTCGCCCTCCACCGGATCCAGTTCGTCGATCTCGGCCAGGCAAAATCGGAGGAAGGCTCGGCGCTCCCGCCGTGTGGACTCGAGACCGAGACGGTGGGACAGGTCCCGTTCGAGCTTCCGCGCTTCCTCCAGAAGGATCGCAAACTCCCTCCGCGCCTTTCCGAGCCCCCCGAAGGCGTCGACCATTTCGGTCTGTATCTCCGGGCGCATCAAGCTCTTGTTCGCCCCTTGGCCGTGAATCTCGATACACCAGGCCCCGATGCGCTGCAAATCCGACAGGCCGACCGGACGCCCTGAGATCCGCGCCCGGCCGCGCCCCTTCGGATCGAGGACGCGGCTGATGAGGATACGGTCGTCTTCCGGCGGCAGGCCGAGGATCTCCTCGTGGAGGGCGCGCACCCTCCCGGAGCGCTCCCCCTCGGACAGCCGGAACACCCCGTCGATCGTCGCGGCCACCGCCCCCTTCCGGACGAGGCCGGCCCTTCCTCTCTCCCCCCGGAGTAGGCGCAGGGCCCGCACGACGAGGGTCTTCCCCCCTCCGGTCTCCCCCGAGATCACCGTCAGACCGGATGCGGGCGTGAAGCACGCCTCCTCGAGCAACGCGAGGTTCCGGATCGTCAAGCTCTCGAGCATGCGCGCCCCTCCCCGAAGGACTTCCCAGTCCTTCCGCCGGAAAGGGATCATAGCGCCCGCATTCCGCGAGAGCCTTCCCGGATTCCCCCGAGGATTTCGAGCCTATTTCGAAGGGGAAGCAGGCTTGGATCCGCCGCTTTTTTTCGTCCCCGTGGTTCCGTTCGAGCCGACCCGCGACCTGTCCTCGAGGACCTCCCACATCGGTCTCTTGGATTTCGGAAGGTTCTTGTTCGCGACCTTCAGGTCGACGACTCCCTTGGGGTTCTCGAGCAGGGCCTTCCGATTCGCGGCGATCTCGTATTCCTTGGGCAGGAAACTGCTGGCAAGTGCTGCATTGACCTTGGCCTTCTCGATCTGCCCGACCCGCATGTAGCAGACCGCGAGGTAATTATGAATCCAGCCCATGATGAAGGGCGTCTGCTCGGAGGCCTTCGCTCTGTTCAGTTCCGCGGCGGCCTGGCTCCATTTACGTGCGGCCATGAAACGCCTTGCCCGAACCATGTGCGCGAGGGTGGTCGTCGTCAGCTTCTCATTCTCGACCTCGATCTTCGTGACCTCGATCCAGGGCTGGTTCCGGAAAACGTTCCGGACGATGCCGGTGCAGGTGATCCTCCGGTAACGCTGCAAATCGGAGACCTTCTTCAGGGAATCGTCATCGGTCTTCAACACGAAGAGAGTCACGCAGGGCTTGTCGTAGGCATCCTTCTCCCAGATCTTTTGGGAATCCCCCCACATCATGAAGTTCGTGTATTCGGAACGGGTGAAGCGCGTGAAGAAGGGGTTGTGCAGGCTGCCGATCCCGCAGAACCATCCCGAGAACCGGATCCAGACGTTCTTGTAGGCAGCGGGATTCTCGTACACCGCTTTCAAGGTCGTCTGCTTCGCGTTTCCGAAATCGCCCGTTTCCTGCTGCGCGGGGGCTCGAGCGGAGAAGAGGCCCAGTGCGAGGGCCAGACATGTGACGGTCGTCGTCCTGGTCATGGCGGTAATGTCCTCTCGGGTAGGAGACTCGGTCTTCCATCGGAATCCGGAGCGGCCGGAGTTGAGGAAATCCCTTGCCGCCGGGCGGGAAGAAGCGTCTCAGGGATGGTCGAGAATCCTCTCCATCAGGCGCTTGAGGGCCTCGGCGAGGATCTCGTCGGAGAGCTTGTCCCCCTTCCTGACGAGTTCCTTCATCAACCGGATCCGGTCGGCCTTCGGGAGAGGTTCATGCATCAGCATTTCGACGATCTCGTCGACCTGCGCCTCTTTCTCCGCATCTTCCTGTCGTTTCATGGCTCCCCCCCAAGCGCCGCCGCTTCCCATATGTCCCTTTCGGCCGGATCTCCGCCCCTCTTGACCCCGCCTCTCCCGCTTCTCCGGGACTCCCGGAAGTCCGGATACGGAAGGATTCCAGAAGCGCCGCTCCCGGGAACCCCAAGCCCGGAACGGGCCCTCGAACCCCGATCCCATCGGGGGTTCGAATATCGGGAAGCCCCGGGGCGCCTGAAGCCCGGATCGAAACGGGTCCGGGCCCCGCCCCCGTGGTATCCTTTCCCGGTGCGTACCGGTCCGGGGCGGACAGCCGCCCGGCGGAACCCGGCCGCGCCTGCCCCCGGTCCCGCTGAGCCCTCGGCCGGGCCGCGAAACCTTCCCGCTGTTCTCGCCTGCCGGATGAACATCCCGATGAAGCACGCCCTCAGTCTCGGCGGAATTCTCCTCTCCCTCGCCGTAGCCGGTTCCGGCCTCCGTTCCCAGGTCGTGATCTCCGAGATCGAGTTCACGCCCCGTGGAACCGAGGGCCAGTGGATCGAGATCTACAATGCGGGGACCAAGTCCGTCCCCCTCGAGACCTGGTCGATCTACCAGGCGACCCTGACGGCAAACAAACCCCAAAACTACTGGTGGGGCTTTCCGAAAGGAACGACGATCGCGCCCAAGGCCTTCCTGAGGATCCACTGGCTCGAGAAGATCCAGCCCTCGACGAAGACCGACATCTATACCGGCAATACGGTATTCCATTTCCTCTTCGGACTGTTCGCCGAACGGCTCGATCCGAACAGAGGCGCCCTCGCCCTCTACAGCACGAAGGTCAACACGAACATGAACACCCCGTCCTTCATCCAGGACTGGGTGTCCTGGGGCACGTCGGGATTCAAGAGGGAGAGCCTCGCGGTCACGAACAACCGTTGGGTCGCGAAAAGCTTCGCCCCCATCCCCTCGGGCAAGCCCGTCCCTTCGCTGGCCTACGACATGACCTCCCTCGGGAAGGCCCATTCCGGCCGTGAATGGTTCCTCGACTCCACACCGACTCCGGGCAGGGACAACGTCGGCGGCGCCTTCGCGAAGCCCTACGGCTCGGACTGCAAGGGTGGACTCGCCAAGCTCGCCCGCCTGGAAGCGAGCGGCATTCCGGCCCCTGGCAACAAGGGATTCTATCTGGGCATCGACCGCGCCCTTGCAGCGACCGAGTTCGCGTTCTGGATCATCGGCGCGAAGCCCGGCGACGGAACCTTCAAGATCGCGGGCTGCTCCTACTGGCTCGACCCTCTGGCCTTCCAGTTCATCGACCTCGCGCCCAAGCAGGGCACCGTCGCCCGTTTGACCTTCGGAGCCATCCCCGACAAGGTTCTCGCCGGGCTCCACCTCTATACGACCTGGACGGTCATCGAGGTCTCGGCCGGCAAACTCGGCTTCACGAAGGGTTACGACCTCCAGTTCGGGAGGTAGATCCAAAGGGTTCCCGGAGGATTTCGGGCCGGATCCCGGCTCAGGAGGGGGTCCGGCGGTGAAAGATCGCGAGGGCCGCTTCTCCGTACCTCCGGTGATCGATCGCGCAGGATCGGCGCGCGGCCAGGGCGCAAAGCTCCGTTTCCAGGAAGGCTCCCCGGGGGTGGTGGAAGACGAGCCGTCCATCCGGAGCCAGGGCGCCCAGGAGGGAGTCCAGTCGTTCGATGCATCCCAGGGGATTCTCCCTCGGGTCCGCATACGGAGGATCGACGAAGCAGAGGTCGGGAACGGAAGCCTCGGGCGGGGGTTTCCAGGCATCCCCCCGTCTCCATTCCAGATCGAGGTCGGGATCGAGGGAGCGGACGAGTTCGAGGTTCGCGCGCAGGCAGCGGAGGGCCTCCCGGCCCCGCTCGACGAAGAGGACCGAACGCGCACCGCGGCTCACCGCCTCGATGCCCGTCGCGCCGGTCCCCGCGAAGAGATCCCAGACCGCCGCTCCTTCGACCTTCTTCCCCAGGATCTGGAACAGGGCCTCCCGCACCTGCCCGAGGAGGGGCCTCGTCCCCCCGCCGGGGACCGAGGCCAGCCTGCGCCCTTTCCATCGTCCTCCGAGAATCCGGATCGTCATCGCCGCGCCGTCCCTTCAACGGGTATCCTTCCGCCTCGAAGCCCCAATCGCCAGAGCGGCCCCCTCGAGCGGCCCAGGAGAAACGAAGACGATGGAATTCCGCGGCAGCTTTCCCGCCCTCGTGACCCCGTTCTGCGACGGCGTCATCGACTGGACCGCCCTCGAGGCTCTCGTCGAGGCCGTGATCGAAGGCGGCAGCGCCGGGGTCGTCCCCTGCGGCACGACCGGAGAGTCGCCCGCCCTGACCCACGAGGAGCACGATCGAGTCGTCTTCGAGGTCGTCAGGATGGCGAAGGGAAGGGTCCCGGTCCTCGCCGGCACGGGCTCGAACTCCACCGCGGAGGCGGTGCGTCTGACCCGGCACGCGAAGGAGGCAGGCGCCGACGCGGCCCTCGTCGTCTCCCCCTACTACAACAAACCGACCCAGGAGGGGCTCTACCGGCACTTCATGACGGTCGCCGACGAGGGAGGACTCCCGATCGTCCTTTACGACATCCCCGGCCGCTGCGCGGTCGAACTCTCCCTCGAGACGATCGAACGCCTCTCCCGGCACCCCAGGATCCGGGCGATCAAGGAGGCGACTGGAAGGGTCGCGAAGGTCAGCGAGATCCTCTCGGTCTGCGACCTGACGGTCCTCTCGGGCGACGACAACCTCACCCTTCCGATCTGCGCCCTCGGAGGGAGAGGGGTCGTCTCGGTCCTTGCGAACCTCCTCCCCTCGGAGATCTCCCGACTGGTCGCCCTCTGCCTGGAAGGGGACCTCGTGGAAGCCAGGAAATTGCACGACCGTCTCTTCCCGCTGATGAAGGCGATGTTCCTCGAGACGAACCCGCTCCCGATCAAGACCGCCCTCGCCCTCGAGGGCCGGTGCGCCGAGGAGTTCCGTCCTCCCCTCTACGGAATGGAGGCAGGAAACCGCGAACGACTGGCCTCCATGCTCGAATCCCGCTCGTCCTGAAGGTCTTTCGGATCGCGGCTCCTCGAGAACCACGGGCGCGGGAACCGCCCCTTCCGGGAGAATGGGGTAAGATCCAGGTCGGCCCTGGCGGACGATCCGGGCGGAAGCTCCATTGCGGAATCGAGACACGAGACAGGACCGTGTACAGGAACACGACGCGCTCCTCCTTCACCACGGCGGAAGGACCTGGGCCCTCTGCGAAGGACGCCGCCTGACGATCGGGTCCTCGCCCCGCGCCGATCTCGTGCTCGATCTGCCCGGCGTGCGGAAGCAACATGCCCGGGTCGGGCTCCTGCCGGACGGCCGCCTCCACGTCCGATCCCTGAACGACGCGGAAATCCTTTTCGGGCCCCGGAGAAGCCGCGGCGGCTTCCGCCTGGAGCCGGGCGAGGCCTTCCAGTGCGGACTCGCGAGGATCGAGACCGAACCCGTCCGCGCCGACTTCCGGATGCATCTCGCCCTCGCCCTCGGAGACCTGCGCAGGGAATTCGGGCGGCGTCTCGAGGATACGCCCTGGCTCATGGCCTCGATCCTCCTCCATCTTCTCCTCCTCGCCCTGCTCACCCGGGTCCTCCCCCGATCGTCCCCCCGGACGGGCCCGCCCCCCCGCATTCTCGCCCTCGGCGGAGGGAGTGAAAAACTCATGGACGAGAGGGAGAACCCGGTCGAACTCCCGGACGATCCCCCCGAGATCTCCGCCCCCGAGCCGATCGTCCCGACCCCCTCGCCGCCGCCCGGAGCGCGGCGGGCCGAAGAGGATTCGACGATCGAGGACCCGGGCCTCGGCGCCGAGGCCCCGAAAGAGGCCGAACTCGAGGGCTTCGGGGGAGAACTCTTCGCGAAGACCTTCGAGTCGAAGAAGAAGGATCGGAAGCAGGGGAGCAGGAAGATCCCCGGCGACCTCGCCAAGGGATTCCGGAGGACCCTGGCCCGGATGCGGAGGAAGGGCTTCGAGGTCGCCCTTCTCTTCGATTCGACCTCCTCGATGGGCGGCTCGCTGGAGGAGGCCAAGAAGGAGCTGCGGGCGATCTTCCTCCTCTTCCGGGAACTCGTTCCCTCGACCCGCATCGGTCTGATCACCTATCGAGACCGCGGCGACGACTACGTCGTCCGGAAGACGCGGCTCGGCATCGGTCTCTATGAAGGGCTCGCCTTCCTTTCCTCGGTCGTGGCGGGCGGAGGAGGGGACTTCGAGGAAGCCGTGGATGAGGCCATGGCGGCAGCCCTCCGGCTTCCTTGGCGGCCGGGGGCAGAGAAGGCGATGATCCTCGTCGGCGACGCCCCTCCCCATCCGGGTCGCAGGGAGAAGCGGTGCCTTAGGATCGCGCGGACCTTCGCGAGCCGCCGCGGACGCGTGCACTGCCTCCTCGTCGGAAACAACGAGGGCACGATGCGTTCCTTCGGACGGATCGCGGAAGCGGGGAAGGGACGAAGCCTCGGCCTCGACGAGACGGAGATGCTCGCGACGCGTCTTCTCGTCCTCGCCCTGGGGAGCGACAGCGCCCGCGACATCCCCCGGCTCCTGAAGCGCTGGCATTCCCGGGAGAAGCGCACCTGGCTCGCCGCCCTGAACGTCCGGGAACTCCCCTCGCCCTCCCTCCTCCTCCGCACGCTGCGCAGTCCCAAACCCGACGCCCTCATCGTCGAATCCTGGACCCGCGCCCCGTTCCGCAGGCTGATGACGACCCTCCGGACCATCGGTTCCCGAAGACTCGAGCCCGAGGGGTTGATGGCCCTGATCTACCTCCTGAACCGGAGGATCCGCTCCAGGAATCTCCACGGATCCGGAGGATTCTTCCGCCCCGAGACCCTGCCCCCCGGGCAGGACCGGATCCCTTCGAAACTGCGCCGCTTCCTGTCGCGCTACCGCTGAACGACCCGCTGAGGCCCCCGGCGGAAAAACGGACCCCGGACCTCGGAACCCGCGTAGATGCCGCAGACGGTTGGGGAACGACGCAGGAGGGAGCTAGACTTGCCCACGATGGATCCCGCCCCCTGGATGCAGACCTTTCCGGCCCTCATGGACCTCGAACCGGAGATCCGCGGACGGCTCGCCGCGAAGGCCCAGTGTCTCGAACTTCCCCGGGACGCGCAGGTCTTCCGTCCGGGCGACGAGAGCAGGGCCTACCTCCTCGTCCTCGAGGGCACGGTGAAGGTCAGCATGCTGACCGGAGAGGGCCGAGAGGTCCTCCTCTATCGTGTGGGCCCGGGCGAAGCCTGTCTCCTGACGACCGCATGCCTCCTATCCGGAAGGGACTACGCGGCCGAGGCCCGTTGCGAAACCGAGGTCCGCGCTGTCGCCATCCCCTCACCGATCTTCCAAGAGACCCTCGACGGTTCCTCCTCGTTCCGCGCCTTCGTCTTCGAACTCTTCTCCCGACGCCTGGGTGACCTGATGGGGGTTATCGACAAGGTCGCCTTCCAGCGCATCGACCGCCGCCTGGCCGCCGTCCTCCTCCAGCACGATTCGAAGGGCGAGGACCCGATCCTCCTGACCCACCAGGCCCTCGCGACCGAACTGGGAACCGCCCGCGAGGTCGTCAGCCGCCAGCTCAAGACCTTCGAGCGGGCCGGCTGGGTCCGGCTCGGACGCGGGGAGATCCGCCTCCTCGATCGGGACCTCCTCCGGGCCATGGCTCAGCGGGACTGAAGTCCCGGGGACTCCTCGCATCCCCGGCCTCGGAAGCGGCCTCGACCCTCCCGGGAGATGCGAAAGCGCTGTGACCTGATCACGGAAAAGGACCGCCTCGATGTCCTATCCTTTTCCCGCGAACCGGGCATCCGGCCCCGGAGGATCCGAGCCTGAGTCCTTCGGGGCCGGACCTTTTTCCGCGGGGGCTCCCCCCTCCCGGAACCCGTCCTCGAACCCCCAGGAGGCGGCCATGAAGAACGTCGGCGGCGTCGATCGGATCCTGCGTTTGCTCCTCGGCCTCGGTCTGCTCTCCCTCGTCTTCGTCGGCCCGAAGACGCCCTGGGGCTGGATCGGAGTCGTTCCGCTCCTGACCTCCCTTGTCTCCTTCTGCCCCCTCTACACGCTCCTCGGCGTCCGCACCTGCGCCCGCCAAAAGGACAGCCGCCTGCCAGGCTGACCGCCCTACGAGCCGGAAGCGCTCCCCCCTGCGCTCATAAGCCTATTTATACAAGCGGCTTAGCCTTTCCTGGCCCCGCGGCATGGGGCTTGCTCCTGGGCCTCCTCCGGAGGCGCGGCCCTCGAACGGCCCGCCCGGGAGGAGGAAACGAATGCGCCTGGAACGACTGACGATCAAGGCCCAGGAAGCCCTGGGAAAGGCCCGGGAACTCGCGGAGGGAGCCGGGCATCCGAGCCTCGAGCCGATCCACCTCTTCGACGCCCTGCTCGCGGAAGAGGAGGGGATCGTCCGCCCGCTCTTCGAGAAGATAGGAGCGCCCCCGAAGGAGCTGCGGGCCCGCGTCGCGGTCGAACTGCGCAAGCGGCCGGTGACCCGGGGGGCGCAGCTCGCGCTCGATCCCGCCCTCGAATCCCTCTTCGCTCGGGCCGAGGCCCGGATGCGGGAGATGGGCGACCAGTACGTCTCGACCGAGCACCTCTGCCTGGCACTCGCCGAGGACGAGACCTGCGGCCCGATCCTCGAGGAGAAGGGCGTGGACCGCGCCCGCCTCGAGGCGGCGATCCGCGAACTGCGCGGCGCCCACCACGTGACCGACCAGAATCCCGAAGAGAAGTTCCAGGCCCTCCGGAAGTATGCGCGCGACCTGACGGATCAGGCCCGCCAGGGCAAGCTGGACCCCGTCATCGGCCGGGACGAGGAGGTGCGCCGCGTGATGCAGGTGCTCGCCCGGCGCACGAAGAACAACCCGGTCCTCATCGGCGAACCCGGCGTCGGAAAGACCGCGATCGTCGAGGGTCTGGCCCGGCGCATCGTCGAGGGGGACGTTCCCGAGACCCTCGAGGGCAAATCGGTCGTGGCCCTGGATCTCGGCGCCCTCGTCGCGGGGGCGAAGTATCGCGGAGAGTTCGAGGACCGGCTCAAGGCCGTCCTCCGCGAGATCGAGGACGCCGACGGGCGCATCATCCTCTTCATCGACGAGATCCACACCCTCGTCGGAGCCGGGGGAGCGGAGGGCGCGGTCGACGCCGCCAACCTCCTCAAACCCGCCCTCGCGCGCGGAGAACTCCGCTGCATCGGCGCGACGACGCTCGCCGAATACCGCAAGCACATCGAGAAGGACGCAGCCCTCGAACGCCGTTTCCAGCCCGTCTTCGTCACCCAGCCCGACGTCGAGGACGCGATCGCGATCCTTCGCGGATTGAAGGAGCGCTACGAGGTCCATCACGGCGTGAGGATCACGGACGGCGCTCTCGTGGCCGCGGCCACGCTCTCGGACCGCTACATCACCGACCGCTTCCTTCCCGACAAGGCCATCGACCTCGTCGACGAGGCCGCCTCCCGCCTGCGCATGGAGATCGACTCGATGCCGGCCGAACTCGACGCCGTCGAGCGCCGCGTGCGCCAGCTCGAGATCGAACGACAGGCTCTCCGGAAGGAGAAGGACCCGGCCTCCAGGGAACGCCTGCAGAAGATCGAGGAGGAACTCGCCTCCCTGAACGAGGAGGCGACCGGCCTCCGGGCCCGCTGGAAGGCCGAAAAGGAGGTCATCGAGGACCTGAAGCGCACGAAGGAGGCCATCGAGCAGGCCAAGACGCGCGCCGCCAAGCTCGAGCGGAACGGGGACCTCGACGGGGTCGCGGAGATCCGATACGGCGAGATCCCCGAACTCGAGGCGAAGACGAAGGAACTGCACGAGCGCCTGAAGTCCCTGCAGGAGGATCGCGCCCTCCTCCGCGAGGAGGTCGGTGAAGAGGAGATCGCCGAGATCATCTCGAAATGGACCGGCATCCCGGTCTCGAAGCTCGTCGAGGGCGAGCGCGAACGCCTCCTCGAGATGGAATCCCGGCTCCGCCGCCGCGTGATCGGCCAGGACGAGGCGATCGCGGTCATCGCGGACGCGGTGCGGAGGGCCCGCGCGGGCCTCCAGGACCCGAACCGCCCGACCGGTTCCTTCCTCTTCCTCGGACCGACGGGAGTCGGCAAGACGGAGCTGGCCAAGTCGCTGGCGGACTTCCTCTTCGACGACGAACGGGCGATGGTCCGCATCGACATGAGCGAATACCAGGAGAAGCACTCCGTCTCCCGTCTCGTCGGCGCGCCCCCCGGCTACGTCGGCTACGAGGAGGGCGGGCAACTGACCGAGGCCGTGCGCCGCCGGCCGTACGCCGTCATCCTCCTCGACGAGATCGAGAAGGCCCATCCCGAGGTCTTCCACACCCTGCTCCAGCTCCTCGACGACGGAAGGCTGACCGACGGCCAGGGACGCACGGTCGACTTCAAGAACACGATCGTCATCATGACGAGCAACCTCGGCTCGGAGATCCTGCTCGAACACGACCCCGACCAGGAAGGCGTTCGGGAGCGGGTCTTCAACCTGCTCGAACGGAGCTTCAAACCGGAGTTCCTGAACCGCATCGACGAGATCGTGCTCTTCCACAGGCTCGAGCCCGGGCACCTGAAGGAGATCGTCTCGATCCAGATGCGGAGGCTCGAGCAGGCGCTCCGGGAGAAGGGCATCCGGATCGAACTCGAGGAGGACGCCCGGGACCTTCTCGCGCGCCTGGGCTACGACCCGGCCTTCGGCGCGCGCCCGCTGAAGAGGGTTCTCCGCCAGCAGGTCGAGAACCCCCTGGCGCGGAGGATCCTGGACGGGACGATCCGCGAGGGCTCCCGCGTCGCCCTCAACGCGGAGGAAGGGGGGATCTCCTTCGAGGTCCTCGACCCCGAGCCCCAGGAGGCCGGGACCTGAGCCCCGGCCCCGCTTATCTCCGCGAAAGTCCGATCCGCCCCCCGCGGGGGGCTACAATCCGCACACATGTCCACGCACAGCTACGACCCGCGCACGATCGCCCTCCTGGCCGAACTGATCCATCCGCCGCTGGAACTGCAGGCGGCGCGGGTCCAGGAGATCCACAACGAACTCTACAAGGGCTCCGAGTTCCAGTATCAGAACTTCAGCGTCGGACCCGAGGGCATCGCCCTTTCGAACCCCGTCGAGAACCCGGGGGCGGTCTCGATGGTCAACTTCCTTCCGGACCGGATCCAGCTTCGCGAGGAGATGACCGGCACCCATGTCGACGACTTCCGCCGCCGCCTCGAGCACGTCCTCCGGACAGCCATCGAAAAACTCTCTCTGCCGATTCTCGTCGCCCGCCAATACGTGGTCCGCAGCCTGATCTCCCCCAGGCACTATGCGGACAGCCGCGAGTTCCTCGGGACCGGCGTCTGCCGGCTCCAAAACGAACAGCTCCAGGATTTCGAGAGGCCGGTCGGGCTCTTCGGCTTCAAGATGATCTTTCCCGTCGCCGAGGGCGAGAACGACTACCACACCCTGCGCGTGGAATCCTTCAACCAGGATCCGCGCAACGTCTTCCTCGAGGACATCGCGACCTTCACCCAGCCGGTCATGCCCGCGGAACTCGAGGAACTCGGGGGGGAGATGATGGCCACCTACGAGTTCCTGAAGGACAAGGCCCTGAGTTTCCTCGCGCGCTTCGATCGGAACCCGGAAGCCGGCGGGTTCGAACTCGACTGAGCCGATGCGGAAGGTTCCCGCCCTCCTCGTTGCATGCCTTCTCGCGGCCGGCGTCTACTATCTCGCCCGCGGCGGGACCGCGCCGCCGACCCCGGTCGAACCCGGGGACCGCGAGGTCGTCTTCCGAATCGACCGGATCGAGATCACGAAGGGGGAACTCGAGGAGCACGCGGCCTTCCTCGAGGAGGTCGGAGGAGACCGCTCGCCCGCCCAGATCCGCCGGTTCCTCCTCAGCGACCTCCTCCTCCCTCGCCGGATCGCGGAGAGCCTGATCCCCGAGGAGAACCGCCGCGAGGCGCGGGAGAAGGCCGAGGCCCTCGCGGCGGTCGTCGCGGCGAAGGGCGGACGGCTCGCCGCTCTCCGCGAGGAGGGGGCCCGCTTCGGGGGCGGAGAAGCCCCCCGCCCCTTCACCCCGACCTCCGGCCTCCCGGCCGACGCCCTCGAGATCCTGTTCAGCCTCGAGATCGGCGCGGTCAGCCCCCCGCTCGAACTCCGCTGGGGATGTCTGATCCTGAGTCCGATCTCCGAGAAGAAGGGCCTGGATCTGCGGAGCACCGAGCGTCGCGCCTACACGGTCTTCTTTCCAAACGGAGCCACCGAGGCCTTGAAGGCTGAGGCCGACGACATCCTCCGGGACCTCCTCCGGAACGGGCGCCCCTGGATCCACCCCTACTACGAGGACGCCCTCTCCCCCCTCTTCCCCTCCCTCTGACCACGGAGACCTCCCCCGTGCTACACTCGGAGGCCGCGCCCCTTGCCCGTCACGGAATCCCGAACAGCCCGCCGCCGATGATTTCGACGCTCCGCCGGCCGCTCGCGGCCCTCTGCGCCCTCTCCCTGACGATCGCCGCCCCAGGGGCCGCCTTGAACGCGGGTCCGGCCCGGCCGGAGTTCCTCCCCGCGGCCCGCGGCCCCCTCCAGGGGAGCGGAACTCCCTCCGCGAGGAGACAGGAGCGGCCCGCCCCCGGGAAGGAAAAGAGGCCCTCCCGCCCCGCGACCAGGAAGGCCGAGCCCTCCTGGCCGAAGCTGAAATTCGTCCGGCGCAAGATCGCGAAGGAACGTCTCTACCGCTTGATCTCGAAGAAGCCCGGCCGCGCGGCCGAGGCCCGCAGGCTCCTCCTCTCCTACGGCCCGGGGGTCTGCCCGATCCTTCTCGCCGCGCTCAGGGAGAACCAGAAGGAGGGCCTGGCCGCGGAACTCGAGAACCTCCTCGACTCCCTCGTCACGCCCGAACACGCCCCCCTCCTCGTCAAGGCCTACCGGACGAACAACAGGGTCGCCGGCCGCTGGATCCTGAAGAAGCTGAAGGACTTCGAGAACCCGAGCCTGGCCCCGTTCTTCCGCAAGCGCAGCCGTGACAAGGACCCCGAAATCGCGCTGCTCGCCCGTTACGCGCTCGCGGGGCTCGGCGACCTCGACTGGCTCCCCTTCCTCGTCGACGAGGCCGCGAAGCACTGGAACGAGCGGAACGTCGAGATCCGCCGGGCGGGCGCGACGATGAAGGGCGAGGAGGCCTCGGCCCGCCTCGTGTCGATGCTCCGCGAGGCCGACGACGGCCGCAAGGTGGCGGTCCTCAGGCTCCTGGCCGTCGCCGGGGTGAAGAGCGCGGTCGGTCCGGTCGCCTCCCTGCTCGACTCCAGCAAGCACCAGGTCCGCGTGGGCGCGGTCAACGCCCTCCGCGGCCTGGTCGACGGCGACCCGCCGTTCCGGAATCTCCCGGTCTTCGCCGCCATCGAGGAGGTCAAGAAATGGAAGCGACGCGTCGGCCGATGAAGGCGTTCCCGCTCGCCGCCGCGCTCCTCTGCCTCTGCCTTCCGGGAAGCGCGCAGAAGCGCAAGAAGCTCCCCCGCTGGAAGATCGATCCCTACACGAGGAACGATCCGAAGGCGATGGCGAAGGCGGGCTACGTCTCCTTCGGCCCCTTCCCCCTCGGCGACGCCCACGGCACGGAGGAAGTCGAGAAGGCCCTCGCGAAGGCCAAGATCCGCTGGGTCGAGACCGCGCATTTCCGGATCGGATCCACCCTGCCGGCCTGGACCCTTCCCTTCGACCCCAAGATCAAGAAGAAGTACCGCGCGGAACTCACCGAACTCAAGAAGAAGCTCCCCAGGGTCAAGCCCAAGACGAAGCGATTGGACCCCTGGCTCCGCCTGCACCTCTTCGCGCACCGCTGCGAGAAGCTCTACGCGGACTTCTGCAGGAGGATGAAGGTCACCGACGCGAGCTTCCCCGACAAGCCCGGGACCTACATCGACAACAAGTACATGGGCGAGGGCAAGTTCCTCGGCATGAAGCAGAAGTACGTCGTGCTCCTTTTCGACAAGTTGACCGACCACGTGCGCTACCTCAGCACCTTCGTCGGCACGACCCAGAAATTCGCGAAGCGCCACCACTTCAAGAACTTCGGCTCCTTGCTGATCTGCACCGCCGCCGAACTCGAGGACGGCCGTCTCAAGAACGACGTCGCGATGCACTGCCACGTCGTCTGGAACGTCACGCACAACCTGATCGACGGGTACAAGCTCTACCACGTCGACATCCCCGTCTGGTTCAAGGAGGGCGCGGCGCATTGGTTCGGCCGCCGAGTCGACCCCAAGTGGAACAACTTCGACCAGAACGAGAGTTCGACCGCCGACATGCGCAGGACATGGCGCTGGGAGGTCGCCGTCCGGAGGATGATCGACTCCGACAAGTACGCCCCCTTCGCCGACGCCAGCCGCTGGCGCGACTACGGGCAGATCAGTTTCTATGACCACCTCGCGATCTGGTCGCGGATCGATTTCCTGATGAAGACCTTCGGGGACGAGGGCTTCCGCAAGTTCCTCGACATCATGAAAGCCCCTCCGGGGAACGGAGCCGACCTCACCTCCTCGAAGGAGATCATCAAGGTCCAGCGCAAGGCGATGCAGGAGGCCTTCGGCATGGGGCCTCTGAGCTTCGAGATGAAATGGAAGGAATGGGTCAAGAAGACCTACCCGATCCGGTGACGGCGGGCGGGGGCGGTTTCCCGGACGGCTTCCGGGCGCCCGGGGACCCGGATCTGGCTTCCGGAACGGGCGGGGCATAACCTGGACCGCCGTTCCCGGTCGCCCCGCGCCGGCACTCCGCTCTCCGTCGCGAACAGGAGGGACCTTGCAGGTTCGAACGCTCCTCGTGCTGCTCCCGGTCGTCGTCCTCGGCGCGTGCAAGACCCTCCAGGTCCCGATCGTCCGGGATTTCCGCCTCCTCCCGAAGAGGTCCAAGGTCTCCCTCGAGCCCGTGGCCGGGGCGATCGAACTCGCGGGCAAGGCCAAGATGCAGAGCGCATCCGCCTTCGGAGCCGTCGACAACTCCTACGTCGGCGTCGAGTCCGGACTCAACATGGGGGACCGGGACACCGCCGTCGGAGGCACCCTGTCCTATGGGGACGGGTTCAGCGGGATCTCTTTCGGCGGCATCTTCTTCCACTCGGAACTCGTGAAGACGACCGGGACGCTCGAGGACGACTTCGGCGCCTTGAAGGGCGGGGACAAGATCATCTCGAAGGTCGACTACACGCATCTTCGCTTCGACTGGGTCCTTCCGATACTCGAGGCCCGCAGGATCGGCGACGCGGACCTCCGCCTGGGGGCCGGGATCTCGGTCCAGCACGACGAGTTCAAGCTCGACGCCCGGAATGACACCAAGACGCGGCGGCAGACCCTCAGCTTCAAGGACGATTTCGGCGTCCCGAAGGGACTGCTCCGCACAGAGGTCGAATGGACCCCCTTCACGCTGAGGCTCGAGGGCGCGGCGATGAACGGGGACTTCGGCGGCCTCGGAGGGGCCTTGCTCGACTTCTCGATCTCCGGCCGATACCGGATCCAGCGTGGGATCTCGGCCTGGGCCGGCTACTGGCGCCACAACCTCCCCGGCCAGGGGACCAAGGACGGGCTCGCCTTCGACTTCGACATGTCGATCCAGGGCTTCATGGCGGGTGTCCGCTTCGAGTTCTGAGGTCTCGGGCGAACGGAGGACCCCCCGCATGCTTCGATCCCTTCCCTTCGCCGTTCTCTCGATCCTCCCCGGCCTCGCGGCGCAACATTCGCCGCCGCGCGTATCCCTCCCCGAAGGATGGCTCCACGTCGAGGCGGTCGACCCGAGGGGGCGCCGCCCCTTCCTTCCGGACACGGTCTACGCGCGGCGCCTTCTCGAGAAGGACGCTCCCTTCCCGAAGCCCGGCGACGAGGAACGAGGGGCCTCGGGCAAACGGGCTTCCTGGCGCAAGGTCCCTTCCGACGCGAAGGGGAACGTCCGCTGCGGGCGCGGCGGCTTCGCGGCGGCCATCGTCCGCGCGAAGCCCGGCGTCTACCTCTGCGCCCTCCGGGGCGCGTCCGTCCTCTTCGTCGACGGGACCCCCTTTCCCGGCGACGTCTACGGCAACGGCGACTGGAAGGTCCCCGTCGAACTGAAGGAGACGAGCCACGTCTTCGTGACGGGGATCCGCGGGGGATTCCGGCTCCGCTTCGAGGCCGCCGCCCAGAGGGAACGCGTCCGGATCGCGGCCTTCGACCGCCTGCTCCCCGACGTCGTGCGGGGAGAACCCTTCGAGGAATGGGCGGGTCTCCTCCTGGTGAACACGACCCTGAAGGCCAGCGGCCCGCTGCGCCTCGTCGTCGAGGGCCCGGGGATCGAACGAGCCGAGACCTCGATCCCCGAGGGGCTCCCCCCGCTCGGCATGCAGAAGGCGCCGGTCAGGCTGCGCGGCGCGCCGCTCGACCAGGAGTTCCCTTCCGCCGAGGGAGGGGTCGAAATCCGCCTGCGCCTCCTGGACGCGAAGGGAGCCGTCCTCGCCGAGGACCGAGCGAAGCTCCGGATCCTCGAGCCCTCGGCCCCCCACCGGCACACCTTCCTCTCCCAGATCGACGCCTCCGCCCAGGAATACGCGGTCCTAAGGCCCGCCCCCGCCGCCGCGGGGGCGGCCTCCCGCCCCGCCTCCTCGAAGACGGGCCTGGTCCTGAGCCTGCACGGCGCCGGCGTCCCCTGCCTCAATCAGGCCCGGGCCTACTCGCCGAAGGCCGATTTCTGGATCGTCGCGCCGACGAACCGAAGACGCTTCGGTTTCGACTGGCAGGACTGGGGCAGGCGCGACGCCTACGAGGTCCTCGACGAGGCCCTGCGGCGGAGCGGCGTTTCGAGACGCCGCGTCTACCTGACCGGCCATTCGATGGGCGGGCATGGGACCTGGCACCTCGCGGCGAACGACCCCGACGGCTTCGCGGCCGCGGCCCCGAGCGCCGGCTGGGCGGATTTCGACAGTTACACGGGGAGGCCCGGGACCCCGCTGGCCGATCTCTGGGACCGCGCGGACCTCGCTTCCCTGACGCGAAGGCTCCTCCCTAACCTCCTGCGCATCCCCCTCTTCGTCCTGCACGGAACGAAGGACCAAAGCGTCCCCTTGCGCGAGGCCGAGGGGATGCTGAAGGCGCTCGCCGAGGCCGGCCGGAGCGAGGTCCCCCACCACTTCGAGAAGGGGGCCGGACACTGGTGGGACGGGAAGAAGGCCGAGGGCGCGGACTGCGTCGACTGGCCCGGGATCTTCGATCTCTTCCGCGCCTCGGAGATCGGGGACGAGCCCGACGAGATCTCCTTCCTGACCGTCTCGCCCGACATCGACCGCGACCATCACTGGATCTCGGTCTTCCAGCCGCTCGAATACGGACGTCCGATCTCGGTGAAGGCCCGCCGCGACCGCAAGAAGAGGCGGGTCGTGATCGAGACGCGGAACCTGCGCGCCTTCGCGATCCGCATGCCCCCGGAGGCCGCCGCCCTCGAACCGCGCGCGCCCTTCGACCCGGCGACGGCCTGGCGCCTCGTCATCGACGGGGTCGAATGCGTGCTCGCGCCGCAAGCCCTCGCCGGCAAGCGACCCGTGCTCCACCTCCGCCGGGAGGAAGGGAAGGAGACCCCCGCGGGCGAGGCGCCCTTCCTCCTCACCGGAGGCCCGCCGCCTCCCTCCGAAAAGGGCCCCGGCCACGAGGGTCCGATCAAGCGGGCCTTCGACCACGACTTCGTCCTCGTCTACGGCACGGCCGGGAACGAGGAGGAACGCGCGCTCCTCCTCGCCCGCGCGCGCTACGACGCCGGCGTCTTTTGGTATCGCGGGAACGGCCGCGCGCGCGTCCTCAGCGACCGCTTCTACCTCGCCCACGCGAGGGAACCCTGGCTGCGCGACGCGAACCTGGTCCTCTACGGAAACGCGGACAGCAACGCGGCCTGGAAGCCCCTCGTCCCCGGCGAGACCCCCCTCCTCGCGCGTCGTGGGCGTCTCGTCTGGAACCTCAAGGGCCGACGAACCTCCTTCGACGGGCCGGACCTCGCGGCCTTCGTCCTGCGCCCCCGTCCCGATCGCGACGGACGGCTCCTCCTCCTCTGCGCGGACACCGGACCCCGGGGCGCCCGCGCCGCCTTCCGCCACCTCTTCTTCGTCTCGGGCGTCGGCTATCCCGACTACGTGCTCTTCGGCTCGGACGTCCTCCTCAGAGGGGATCCGGCCGTCCGCTTCGCCGGCTTCTTCGACCACCGCTGGCGCTGACCCGCCGCCGGCGGGACCCCGCCCCCTCCCGAAGAAGAGCCTGGCAAGGACGTGAGGAGATCACTGGCCGGGGTAGAGGGTGACTCCGTTCGTCCCGGCGAGCCCGTTCTTCTTCAGGTAGAAGGTCTGCACCTCGATCTCGACCCCCTTCAGCGAGGGAGTGTTCGGGATCTTGCCGACCGTGATCTTCCAGGTCTTGCCGTTCACGGTGCCGACATAGGTGATCGCCGGCTTCTTGAGATCGGGGTAGATATCGCAGGTCATGAAGGTCGGCGGACTCCCGTCCCGTTGTCCGATGATCGTGACCGTGATCGTCGGCGCCCCGGGTCCGACGGGAGCCCCCTCCCCCCGCAACTCGAGGAATCCGTCGAGGACCGGATCGCTCGTCGTAAGACGCGGCTCGGCCCCCGTCCCCCCGCAACCCCGGCCGTGCGGCATGGTCACCGCGCCCGGATCGAGGACGTAGGGTTCTTTTCCCGTGGTCGCCGTGGCCCCAGCCAAGAACACTTTTCCGCCAATGGCGAGGAACAGGTCCGGCGCGAAGGAGCCCGGCCCCGGGACGTAATCCTTGAACATCCGTGTCCCCTTGGCCGTGTAGTCCGAGCGCCAGACCTCCCTCCCCGCCCTCCCGTTCAGGAGGCCGCCCTGGAACCACAAATAGCGGTCTCCGAGAGCCAGATAACTATCGGGACGGTCGGTGGTCAGCTTGGTCAGAGTCGGACTCCCATTGGTCATGGCCAACGAGTACAGACCTCGGATCGTGGGCGGAGACAAGGGGCTGATGATCCGGAACACGATGCCCCGCGGCGTCGGAAGGAAATCTTCCGGCCAGGATCCCTTGTAGCCTGGGGCGATGTCGGTCAGCCGCCTCGTCGAAGCGGGGGTCCCACGCGTGGCCCAGACCTCCTGACCGTTCAATCTCGTCGAGGTCGCGAAAAAGACTTCTTCGCCGGATCCGACGAAACCGCGCACATCCCCTCGCCAGAGGCCTTGACTCCAAGTCCTGCGGGTCGGTTCGATCCCCGGAGACGTGTCCTTCAACATCATGGTTCCTCGAGCCGTTCCATCGGAGACCCAGGGCTCGAATCCATGCTTCCCGTCGTGGGCGAAGAAGTAACACCGCCCTCGGTAAACCGTGAGATCCTGGATGAGGCTCTCCCTCGAACCCGGCCAGATGTCCTTCACGAGCTTCGTTCCGGCCGGAGTCATGTCGGTAATGACGAGTTCCTGGCCGTATCCGCTCATCAGTTTCTTGCAGATCACACGGTTCCCGAAGTTCCTCAAGTAGTAGATGTTTCGAATCCCGGTCGAGCGGGTTCCCGAGGCCGTGCCGTCGGTCTCGAAGAGCAAGGTGGGATAGAGGTGGAAGTAGAGTTTTCCCCGGTAGTAGAGGGGGCGGTATGGGCCTTTCGGCAGATAGGAGTAAGACCATGTGCTTCCCGAACCCGGCGTCAGGTCCTTGACGAGCCAGACCTTCAGACCGTCGAAGGCCCAAAGTTCCCGCCCCGTCTTCGGCTCCGTCGCGAGGAAGTAGAGGATGCTCGGGGTTTTCGCGAACAACCTGGGCGAACTCCCCTGAGTTCCGGGATTGATGTCCAGGAGCAAACGGGTCCCCGCCGGGGTGCCGTCGGAAATGAACAGCTCCGGCCCCGTGGCGGGCGTGGTGGCCCGGAACACGAATTTCCCGCGGAACTCCGTCCAGAAATCGCCCCCGAGGGAGGTGATGGACGAGCCCTTCCCGGGATTGAGGTCCTTGAGAAGCGTGATCTGAGCCGGGAGCGTGGAACCGAGCCAGAGGGACGCGCAGGGGACAAGAGCAAGGAAACGCAGAACGAATGAGGGCATGGCGATCATGGAAATATATTGCGGACCAATCGCAAGCCCGGCAATCCCCCGACCCGGCTCCCCTCGAGTTCCCCTCCAGCCCTGAGCCTTCCGGAAGGGGCGAAGCCCGGACCCCGGCCCCATCGCATTTCCACCCGGGCGGATTGCCCGGACTAACATACGGCTTTTTTTACGTATGTCGTTTTCTACGTACGTCGATTTTGACAGAATGCCCTCGGAGGCGGCGGCGGCCGGCTCCCCCGCCGGGCGGGCGGGATCCGACACCCCACGCGAGGGAGGGGAAGATGCGCGCGAATCCGGGAGGGATGATCGCCCCGGCCGAGGTCGTCGGACGGGACCGCTTGATCGCCGAACTCTGGAGGGTCCTCGAACAGCGGAGCCTCGTTCTCGACGCCGAGCGCCGGATCGGCAAGACCTGCATGATCCGGAAGATGACCGCGGAACCGCCCCCCGGCGTCGTCGCGGTCTACCGCGACCTCGAGGGGATGAGGACCCCGCAGGAGTTCGCCGAATCCGTCGTGCGCGACGGCCTGAACCATCTCGGCCGCATCGGGCGCACCGCCTGGAAGCTGAAACGATGGGCCGGGAAGCTCGGGGGCGCCGAGCTGAAGGGCAAGTTCAAGCTCCCCGAGGACCTCGGCCCGCACTGGAAGGCTCTCCTCGAGGAGTTCTGCTCCGCGCTCTGCGAGGGGCGGGAGGAGCGCGTCCTGTTCTTCTGGGACGAGGTCCCGCTGATGCTCCAGAATTTCATGCGGCGCGACGGCGGGGCGGAGGCGATGGAGCTGCTCGATCTCCTGCGCTCCCTCCGGCAGACGACCCCCAATCTCAGGATGGTCTTCACCGGTTCGATCGGGATCGCGAACCTGATCGACCGCCTGCACGAGACCGGCCATCCCGGGGACCCGACGAACGACATGGCCCAGGTCGACGTGCCGCCCCTCGCCCACGTCCACGCGGTCCGCCTCGCCCACGCGCTCTTCCTCGGCGAGGGCCTGCTCCCCGAGGGGAGCCCCCCCGACGCGGCCTGCGAACTCCTGGCGGCCGAAACGGACGGCGTCCCCTACTACATCCACCACCTCGTCGACCGCCTCGCGATCGAGAAGGAACGCCCGACGACCGCCCGCATCCGCGCGCTGATCGAGCGGGCTCTCCGCGACCCCGCCGACCCCTGGCACCTCGCCCACTTCCGGGAACGCCTGCTTCCCTCCTACGGGCCGGCCCGGGGGCCGCTCGCGCGCCGCGTCCTCGACCTCCTCGCCTTCGAGGACGACCTCTGCGGGTTCGCGCGGCTCGCGAACCTCCTCGCGGGGACCGGCGCGCCGGTGCCCGCCGACGATCTCCGCCCGATGCTGCGCGCCCTGACGCGCGACCACTACCTGATCCGCGAGGAAGGCTGGCGCTTCCGCTTCCCGCTCGTGCAGCGATGGTGGCGGCGCCGGCTCGAGGGCCTGGAGTCGCCGCGTCCGGCCGCGACCCGGGAGGACGGCGCGTGACGGCGGCGCGATCCCTCCCCTTCGTCCACGATCCGGCGCGGACCGACGGCCGCCTGCTGGAGCGGCTCTCCCTGTTCCCCGACGGGCTCCTCGACCGCCTCCGGGCCCGCCTCGAGGAAGGCGCGGGCGGAGGCGCGCTTCCGCGGGACCTGATCGCCGCCCCCGGAGGCCGGGGCAAGAGCCACCTCTGCGCCCGCCTCGCCCTCCGGCCGGCGGACCTCCCCTGTCCGGCGCGACGTCCCCGGCTCTCCCCGAGGGCGGAGCACGACTTCGATCGCTTCGAGTCCGAAGTCCTCGCGGGGCTCGAGCCCCCCGTCCTCCTGGTCCTCGACGATCTCGACCTCCTCCTCGCGCGCTGGGGGGCCCGAGGCCGGAAGGCCTTCCGCGCGGTCCTCCAGGGACTCCCCGCGCTCGGCGTCCTCGCGACGACCCGCCCGAGGGTCGGAGGCCCGGGTCTCCCCTCCTTCTTCGCCGACCGGGGCGAGGCCTTTTTCGGTTTCTTCCGGGTCGAGGTCCTCGAGGACCCGAGCCCCGAGGCCTTCGTCGACTGGTTCCTCGAGGCCTTCCGCGTCTCGGCCCCCGGCCCGGCGACGGCCCGGACCCGCGCCCTCGAGGCCTGGCTGGCCGTCGGCTCGGGGAGGGACCTCCTTCGCGAGACCTACGCCGCCCGGGGAGCGGACCTCCGCTTCCACCTCCTCCTGGCCCGCCATCTACCCCTCGTCTGCGGGGGAGCGAGACACGGGGACCTGCGCGCCGCCTTCCTCGAGGCCCTCGCCCAGGCCGAGGACCTCTGCGGCCCCCTCCGGACCCTGGAGCGGGCCGACCTCTCCCCGCAGCAAGGCCTGATCCTCCGCATCCTCGAGACCTCCCCCGAGGCCCTGACGGTCACCCGCATCGCCGAACTCGCCGGGGTCACGCACCAGACGGCCTCGTCCCAGCTCCGCATCCTCCGGCAGCAGGGTTTCGCGACCGCGGCGCGGAAGGGGCGCCATTCCTACTACTCCACGAACAGGGCCTCCAGGGGAGTCCCCGCATCCCGAGGGTGAACGATGGACGACTCGACCTTTCTCCTCCTCACCCTCCTCTGGTCCTCGATCGGGACGGGCTACTTCATCTACGGCAAGAAGCAACGCCGCGCCCCCGCCCTCCTCGCCGGCGTCGCCCTCTGCCTCTTTCCCTACTTCCTCACGAATCCCTGGGCCAACCTCGGCGTCGGCCTCCTCCTGACCGCCGCCCCCTTCGCCCTCGCCTCGATCCTCTGAACCCCCGAAGCCCGGAAGGCCCGCGGCCCGCCCCCCGGACCCGGCCAGGAATCCCCCCCGAGAACCGGGAGAACCCTGCAGCCAGAAACCGTTAAAAGTCTCGGCTCTTCAGGGTTTCCGGTGGGGACGGGCTGATACGGGGAGCATGTCCAACCCTCCTTTGTGGAAATAGATGGCATGGATGAATCGGTCGAGATTG
>JALUUL010000047.1 GCA_027021385.1 Planctomycetota bacterium
CTATATATTCTGAAGCTCGCCGGGAAAGAGGAACAGCGGCTTCTTTCCTCTCTTTCAGGAACTCCGCACCAGAGAATTCGCAAGATGAAAATGCAAGGCAGGAATCGCGGAATACGCCGTGCTCTCCCCGGACTTCCCGGACCGGCGACCGTGATGCTGTTCCTGCTCTCCGTTCCGTCCTGCTCCTTCATGGGCGACGCGAACGGAGAAGGCCGCCCCGCCGCCCGGGACCCGGACCGGCCGAACGTGATCCTGATCCTCGCCGACGACCTCGGTTACGGAGAGGTCGGGGTCTACGGGCAGACCAAGATCCGGACCCCAACCCTGGACGGACTGGCCCGCCAGGGGATCCGATTCACCGAGTTCTACTCCGGAAGCTCGGTGTGCGCGCCCGCGCGCTGCACGCTGCTCACCGGAAAGCACACGGGGCACGCCCAAGTGCGGGACAACTACGAGATGGGTGGCTGGCAGCGCGGAAACCGCGAAGGCCAACTCCCTCTCCTCCCCGCGACCTGGACGATCGGGCGGATGTTCCGGGAACGGGGATACCGGACCTGCGCGATCGGAAAGTGGGGGCTCGGGGGCCCCGGCTCCACCGGCCATCCGAACGAGCAGGGTTTCGACCATTGGTTCGGCTACCTCTGCCAGCGACAGGCGCACAACTACTATCCCGAGCACCTCTGGAGGAACGACAAGAAGGTCCCCCTAGAGGGCAACGTCTGGAGGAACCGCACGGGCAAGCACTACGCTCCGGACCTGATGATCGAGGAAGCCCTCTCCTGGGTCCGCGAGAACAAGGATCGCCCGTTCTTCCTCTACTTCGCGACCCCCGTTCCCCATGTCGCCCTCCAGGTCCCCGAGGACAGCCTCGCCGAGTACCGGGGCCGATGGCCCGATCCTCCCTATGACGGGAAGAAGGGCTACCTGCCCCACGAGAGTCCGAGGGCCGCCTACGCCGCGATGGTCACGCGGATGGATCGCGACATCGGGCGCCTTCTCGCCCTGATCGACGAACTCGGCCTCCGGAAGGACACCCTCGTCCTGTTCACGAGCGACAACGGACCGACCTTCAACGGAGGCACCGACTCGACCTTCTTCGTGAGCACGGCGGGGCTGCGCGGTCTCAAGTGTCAGCTCTACGAGGGCGGGATCCGTGTCCCGATGATCGCCAGATGGCCGGGACGCATCCCCGCGGGGAAGGTCACCAAGGCGCCCGGCGCGTTCTGGGACCTCGCCCCGACGCTCGCAGAGATCATCGGAGGCAGGGTCCCGGAGGACCTCGACGGAGTCAGCCTCCTCGACCTGCTCCGGACCGGGAGACCCACGATCGAACATCCGCCCTTCTACTGGGAATACCACTCGGGAGGAGGCTGGCAAGCCGTCCGCTTCGGCCGTTGGAAGGCGGTCAGGCGCTTCGTCTCGTCGCCCGAACGCAGGAGGATCGAGGTCTTCGACCTCGAAGCGGACCCGAACGAGACCCGCGACCTCTCGAAGAGCCGTCCGGATCTCGTCTCCAAGGCCCTCACCCTGATGGCCGCCCGGACCCCCTCGGTCGTCGAAAGCTGGAACTTCCGGCCGAAGAGGAAGAAGGCGCGAACGAAAAAGAAGCGTGCGCGCTGAGGGGGGTCTTATTGGGGGGCCCGGACCCGAAGGCGGGCTCAGGACCTCCCGCGAAGCCCTTCCGCCACCATCGTTCCGATCTCGTCCGTCCCGTGGACTCCGGCGGAGAGAGAGCGGATGCGCCCCTCCCTGAGGAGGCCCGCGACGACATCCTCGATCGCCCGCCCGGCCTCCTTCTCGCCGAGGAAGTCGAGCATCATCGAGACGGCCATAATGGTCGCGATCGGGTTGGCCTTGTTCTGGCCGCGGTACTTCGGAGCCGATCCGTGGATCGGCTCGAACATCGAGACCCGACCCGGGTGGATGTTCCCCGAGGCGGCGATCCCCATCCCTCCCTGGACCATCGCCCCCAGGTCCGTGATGATGTCCCCGAAGAGGTTCGGGGTCACGGCCACATCGAACCACTCCGGGTTCTTGACCATCCACATGCAGGCGGCGTCGATGTAGGCGTGGTCGGTCTCGATCTCCGGGTATTCCCGGCCGACCTCAGCGAAGGTCCGGGTCCAGAGGTCCTGGGACCTCAGCGCATTGGCCTTGTCGATCAGCGTCACCTTCTTCCGCGGGCGCTCCATCGCGCGCTCGAACGCGTAGCGGATGATCCGCTCCACGCCCTTCCGGGTGTAGATCATCGACTGGTGCGCGACCTCCTCGGGCGTCCCCTTCCGGAGGTGCCCGTAGATCCCGGCGTAGGCGCCTTCGGTGTTCTCCCGGCAGATCAGCATGTCGACGTCCCCGGGTTCCTTGTCCTTCAACGGACAGAAACGGGCGTCGAAGAGCTTGATCGGCCGGAGATTGACGTAGAGATCCAGCTTGAAACGGAGCCCCGCGATGATCGCGAACTCGAGCTTCCCCACCTCGATGCGGGGATCCCCGATGGCTCCGAGAAGGACCGCGTCCATATCCCGGATCCGATCGAACTCGGTTTCCGGCATCGTCTCGCCGGTCTTCAAGTAGTGGTCCGCCCCGTAGGGCAGATGCGTGCGCTTCGTCCCGAAGGAGAAGACCTCCTCGGCGGCGTCCAGGACCTTCAGCCCTTCCCGGACCACCTCTTCGCCGATGCCGTCCCCCGGCAGCGTCGCGATGTCATAGACCTTGCTCATGCGCTCTTCTCCCTCTCCATTTCGAGGCGGGGATCATAGGCCTCACCCTCCGCCTCGAACACGTTCATGCGGCGGATTCGGACGGGGCGACCATCCGCCGCAAGTCTTTCAGGCTGGCCCCCGCCGGGCTCTCAACCGTTCTCCGCCGCGGCGTTCTCGAGGATCGCGTCCGGCGCGAGGATCCTGCCGGCGACCGCCGAGGACGCCACGGTCAGGGGGCTCGCGAGATAGACCTTCCCCGGGCCCGAGCGCCCCGGGAAGTTCCGGTTGATCGCCGAGACCGTGACCTGGTCCGGACTCACCGAAACCCCCGGCCCCGCCTTGATGCAGGCGCCGCAGGAGGGATCGATCAGGGTCGCGCCGGCCTTCTCGAAAACCTCGATGTAACCCTTTTCGATTGCGTAATCCCGGATCTCCTGCGATCCGAACTGGATGTAGAGACAGACGCCGTCCGCGACCTTCCGCCCTCCCTCGAGCGCCCGCCCGAGGACCGAGGCGTACATGTCCATGTCGGTCTTCTTTCCCCCGGTGCAGGAGCCCCCGTAGGCGATGTCGATCGCGACCTCCTCCTCCATCGAGGAGATCGGAATCCCGTTCCTCGGATCCCCGGGGGTCGCGACCATCGGTTCGATCCCGGAGAGATCCACGACGAAGACCTCGTCGTATCGCGCTCCTTCGTCCGCCCGGACGCACATGCGCTCGAGCGTCTCCCGGTCAAAGGCGCGCCGTCCCTCCAGGTAGTCGAGGGTCGTCTCGTCCGCCTCGACGATTCCGGTGAATCCGCCCGCCTCCACGGCCATGTTCGTCAAGGTCGAGCGTTCGTCCATGTTCATCGCCCGGACGCCATCCCCGGCGAACTCGAGAACCTTGCCGATCCCGTCCCCCTTCTTGAAGAAATCCATCGAAAGGAGATGGAGCATCACGTCCTTCGCGACGACGCCCGGACGGAGCGCGCCTTCCAGGACGAATCGGACCGTCTGCGGAACCCGGACCCGGACGTCCTTCGTGTACCAGGCGTTCGCCATGTCGGTGCTCCCGACCCCGAAGGCGAAGCAGCCGAGGGCCCCGGCCATGCAGGTATGGGAATCGGTCCCGATCACGAGCTGTCCGGGAAGCCCAAGTTCCTCGATGACCTTGTTGTGGCAGATCGCCTCGGAACCGACCGTCTTCCCGTCCCGCTCGACCTCCCCGAAGACCTTGATCCCCTGTTTCCCGCAGAACTCCTCCTGGACGGTCTTCAGGCTCGCGGCCTGCGCGCCCAGCCCCATCTCCTTGTGCTCCTCGGACATGACCCGGTCGAGGAAGGTCAGGTGATCCCGGAAGGCGAAGACCGATGCCGGATCCTGGACGACCGCATCCTCCCCGAGACCCTGGAGGAAGAGACTGGCCCCCATCGGGGTCACGTACTCATGGGAGAACCTGACGTCCGTCCTCGCGAACAGCGCATCGCCGGGCTTCACGGCCGGAACCCCGGTCCTTCCGGCCTTGGCGTCGGCGATCGCGTGGGCCGCGATGATCTTCTCGCAGATCGTCATCGGACGCGCCTCCGTCTCGACCGGCGGAGGGGCGACGCGGCCCTCGAGGCGCGCCTTGTTGTAGGCGAACAGCCCCCCATACCTGACGATATCCGCGGAAATCGGATCCAGGCCCTTCGTGAAGAACTCGATCGGGATCTCCTCCCCCTTCTTCACGAGGTCCAGCACGGAGAAGTCCGTCGTCGTCAGGAGGCCGATGTTCTGGGCGTTCTGACCGTAGATCTTCTCGATGCTCCTCGCGACGACGAGCCGGATCCCCGCCTTCAGTTCGCTGTAAGGGGCGGTCTCCCGCGAACTCCCGCAGCCCTTCGACAATCCGGAAACGATGACCTCGAAGCCCCCGTTCCGGATCGCATCCTTCTCGACCCGCCCCCCCCGCAGGCCCACGAGGGAATACCGCGCGAGGGTCTCGTCGTAGTAGTAGCAGACCCAACCGGGCGTGATCTCGTCGGTCGAGATGTTGTCGATCAGCTCGATCGACGGATCCCAGTCGAGATCCTCTCCGGCCAGCTGTCGGGACAGGAGGTCGGGATCCTTCGTCAAGTAGAGGATCCTTCCCCGGACCCGGACGGTCTCTCGTGTCTCTCTCGTCATGTTGTGGATCTCCGGCTGTCCCCCGCTCCGGGCATCGAGCGGGGGAGCGCATCCGGGGGCGGGGCTCTCCGCCCCGGTCCCCGGCCTCCGGCGGGAACTCCGCCGCGGGAGGCGACCGCCTCAGGCCCGGCCGGGGGACGCGGGGCCGGTGCGAGCGAGAAGCCCCGCGTCGGAGGCTGTGCGAGGGGCAAGGATTCTAGCCGGGTCGCGGAATCGCTCCAGGGATCCCTCGGATCGGGGTCCGAAGGGCCCCCCGAATCGGCGGAGCGCCTTCCCGCGGACTCGGAGCCCGGGATCCTGGAGGGGGCCGATCCCGAATCGGAGCGGTCCCCGAAAAACCGGCGGGTCTCCCGGAAATCCTTTTCTTCCAAAGACGTAGCACGAAGGACCACCCCGCCCCCCGGGGCGGTATCCTCGGCCGCGGCCTCCCCGAGAGGCCCATCCAGCATCCCCGTCTCACAAGGAGTTGCCGCAATGGCGAAGAACTGGCAGGACTTTTCCTTTCCCAAGATGAGAGTCCCGATCCCCTTCCTGGCGGCTCTGGCTCTCACCCTGCTCACCCTCTTCATGTCGATGAGGATCGGACAGGTCACGGCGAGCGAGATCGGCGTCCTCATCAACAACATCACCGGGAAGGTCCAGGTCATCCTCGAACCGGGTTCCTTCTTCTACAACGACCTGACCGGCGACCTCTACACGATCGACAAGACCGTCCACACCCTGCGCATGCGCAGCGACACGGGGGACGAGGTCCGCATCAAGACGAAAGACGGCTCCGACGTCCGCCTCGACGTCGAGATCAACTACAGCCTCCTCCTGGACGAGAAGACGATCCTGAACAGCGTCCTGCCCGAATCCGGGGTCAAGAAGGTCGCCACCGTCATTCACACGCGGGGGAGACGGCGCAGCCGGACGACGAAGATCGAGGAGGCCTACCAGGCCAAGTGGATCCGGGACTACAGCCGCGCCGTCGTCCGATACGTGTTCGGCTCCCTGTCCACGGACGATTTCTACGACGCGACCCTGCGGGAGGAGAAAGCGAGGGAGGCGGAAAAGGAACTCAACCGCGTCCTCGGCCCCCACGGCCTGCGGATCACCAAGGTTCTTCCGGACAAATTCCGGTTCTACGAGGAATACGAGGAGAAGATCCGCGAGAAGAAGGAGGCGGATCAGGAGGTCGAGAAACAGAAGGAACTCGCCAAGGCGGCGATCGAACGCCAGAAGAAGGAGATCGTCCAGGCCACGAAGAAGGCCGAGGTGACGATCGAGAAGACGAAGGGCGAACTCGAACAACAGCTCATCGAGGCCGAGGCCCAGGCCGTCAAGGATTCCAGGGAGGCCGAAGCCTACGCCTACACCCGCAAGACCAAGGCCGACGCCGACTACTTCAAGGCCGTCCGCGACGCGAAGGCCATCCTCGCCGCGGCCAAGGCCGAAGCCGAGAGCCTCGCGAACATGGTCAAGGCCCTCGAGGGGGAGGGTGGCCGGAATCTCGTCCTGCGCTCCCTGGCCGCCGCCTTGAGCAAGGCCCGGATCGAGGGCCAACCCTATGCGACGAACGCGATGATCCAGAAGGTCCTCCTGGAAGGGGACCGCAGGGGAGGTGGGAAATGAAGCTCCTCAACCGCATCGGATACCTGATCCTCGCGCTCCTCGTTCTCGTCCTGATCGCCCGCTCCTGCCTGATCCGGATCGAGATCGGACAGACCGGCGTCCTGACCGAGGAGTGGGGCTCGGGGCTCGTGCCCAAGGACTTCGGTCCCGGCTTCCACCTCGACCTGGGTCCCCTGCATTCGTGGACGATCTACGACTCCACCGTGCAGACCCTCGCGATGACCCAGAGGGACCCCGAGGGTCCGCTCCAGGTCAAGTCCGACGACGGGGCCACGGTGACGATGGACGTGACGATCAAGTACCGGATCAAACCGGGAGAGACCTGGAAACTCCGCAAGGAACTCGGGGTCGGGGACAGCTACAAGGTCAAGGTCCGCAACGAGGCGATCGACGCCCTGAGGCCCATCTTCGGGAGGATGCGGACGGAGGACTTCTACGATCCGAAGAAGCGCGAGGAGAAGGCCGCCGAATCCGAGAAGTTCCTCGCCGAACGCCTGGACATCCTCCATGTCTCCCTCATCCAGATCCTCGTGCGCGACGTCTCCTTCGAAGAAGCCTACGAACAGCGCATCAAGGAGAAGGCGCTCGCCCAGCAGGACATCGAAGTGAACATCGCCCAGAGGGAGGCCGCGCAGTACCTCGGGGAGACCCAGAAGATCGAAGCCGAGACCGAGGCCAAGATCCGGGTCATCGACAGCAATCTCCAGAAGGAGATCCGTTCCCTGACGGCCGAGAACGAGAAGAAGATCGAAAAGATCCGGGCCGACACCGAGAAGTTCGTGATCGAGACCAAGGCCGAGGCGGACCTCTACGCCAAGCAGAAAGAGGCGGAATCCCTCCTGCTGACGAAGAACGCCGAAGCGGAGGCCCAGGCGATGAAGCAGAAGGTCCTCGTCGGGAGCGGAGCCAGGAACCTCGTGGCCCTCGAGGCCGCCGAGAACCTGAACTTCCAGCGCTTCGTGATCTCGACCCTGGACAACAACCTGCTCGACCTCCTGAAGATGGCGACCAAGCTCGGCGCCGATCCCGTCAAGAAATGACGGGGCCCTCCGGCCCCGCTCTGAGCGGGGTCGGCGGGCTCATCCCCTCGAGGCGGCCGCGAGGGTGTTCTTCATCAACATCGCGATCGTCATCGGACCGACTCCGCCCGGAACGGGCGTCAGGGCCCCCGCGACGCTCGAAACACCCTCGAAATCGCAGTCCCCGACGAGCCGGTAACCGCGCTTGCGGCTGCTGTCGGGCACCCTGTTCACCCCGACATCGATGACGACGGCCCCGGGCTTGACCATGTCGGCGGTCACGGCGCCGGGTCTTCCGATCGCGGCGACGAGGATGTCCGCCTCCCTCGTCACCGCGGGCAGGTCCTTCGTCCGGGAATGACAGAGGGTGACCGTGGCGTCGTTGCGGAGAAGGAGCAGCGCGGCCGGGAGCCCCACGATCTTGCTCCGTCCGAGGACGACGGCCCGACTCCCCGCAATCCCGACCCCGATCCTTCCGAGGAGTTCGAGGACGCCGGCCGGGGTGCAGGGCGCGAACAGGGCCTCCCCGCCCTTGAGCCCCAGTCGTCCGAGGTTCGCCGGGTGGAAGCCGTCGACGTCCTTCCGGGGGGGGATCGCCTCGATCACTTCCGCCTCGGAGAGATGCGACGGCAGCGGGAGCTGTACGAGGATCCCGTGCACCTCGGGGTTTTCCCCGAGATCCCGGATCAAACGGAGGAGGGTCTCCCTCGACGTGTCCTCGGGCAGGGGATGATGGAAGGAGCGGATCCCGTCCTCTTCGCAGGCGCGCCGTTTCACCTTGACGTAGGAATGGGAGGCGGGGTCGTCGCCGACGAGCACGGTCGCCAAGCCGGGGACGATCCCCCTCTCCTCCCTCAAGCGAGCGGCTCCGAGGCGCACCTCCTCGTGGATGGACGCGGCGATGGCCTTCCCGTCGATCTTCCTGGCGGTCATGGGCGCCATTCTGCGCCGGGAAGGATCCCGATCCATACCCGAGTCGGAAAACGACCGGCCTCAGGTCCCGAGAACCATGAAGAGGCCGTTCGAGAGCTCCCAGCCCGCGGGCGCGGTCTTGGCGTTCAGAACCCAGTCCTGGACGACGACTCGGAGGCCTTTCAAGTTCTTGTTGTTCGGGATCCTCAGCGACGAAGTGAAGGAAACGCCCGACCAGGCGCCCAGGACGATCTGCTTCGACGGATCGTAGTAGGCGTACCAATGGGGGAAGACCTTGATCGGCGTCTCCGTCGGCGCGCTGAGGATGAGGACATGGATCGGGTTCGAGATCCCCGTCGTCCCCTTCAGGTTCACGGTGGTGTTCAGGACCGGATCCTTGTCCCCCGTGAGAATGGTCGAACCGCGGACATCGCCGATCGAGTGCGTCGTCGCCCCGTTGTCGATGCGGAAGATCCGCTCGTCCGAAGAGGGATTCAGGTTCCCCTTCATGAAGATACGCCCCGAATCGAGACAGAAAACGTGGCGTCCTCCGGTGAAGTTGCCTGGATGGCTGCTGAGACCACCGGGAGCGAAGTCCAAGAACCGCACCGGACCCGGTATCCTCCCGTTGAAGGTCACGAATTCAGGCTCGAAACCCAGCGGGCCAACGCCGCCGAAATAGATCCTCCGCTCTCCGACCTTGGTCAGGTCGAAGGGGTTCAGTTCCCCCGCACCGAGGGAGAAGTAGGGGACCGTACCGCCGGTGGTCCCATCGGATTGGAAGACCTGCCGGCCTCCCGGCCGTGAAGAGGCCGAAAATACGAGGAGCCCGGCCCTGACGATCAGATAGGCGGGCGCGCTGCTTCTATACCCGGGTTCGATGTCCTTGACGAGTTTCGTCCCCCCCGCCGTTCCGTCCGTCTGCCACAATTCCCTCCCGTGGCCGGAAACCGTTTGACCGTCATCGGCGGAGAAATAGACCTTCCCGCGGAAGGGGGTCAAGTACATCGGGTGGCTGCCCATCGGACCGGGAAGGATGTCTTTTACGAGCTTGGTGCCTGAGGCCGTGCCATCGGAGATCCAGAGTTCGTAGCCGAGAGCACGAGTGAAGGCGCTGAACACGACCCGGTCCCCGAGCGGGGCGAACCAATGGGGATAGGACCCGGTCCCAGCGGGATTGATCCTGGCGACCAGCCTCGTTCCGGCCGCCGTGCCGTCGGTCACCCAAAGCCCGTTCTCCGCGTATGTTCGGCTTGCATGGAAGAAGACCTTGCCCCCGATCCTCGTCAACCAGCCCGGATTCGAACTTCCAGGACCCGGGAAGATGTCTTTCAGAAGTTTCGTGCCGGCGGCGGTTCCATCGGTCACCCACAGTTCGAGGCCTTTCACTCCATCGTCGGCCGCGAAGAGGACCTTGTCGCCGAGCCTGCAGAAGCTCGCCCCGAAGGAAGAGACACCGTTCTTCGGTCCGGGATGGATATCCTTGACGAGTTTGGTCGTCGCGGCCGTTCCCTTCGTCACCCAGAGTTCCTGGCCGTGGAGCCCGACCGCCGTGCCGTCGGTCGCGGTGAAAAGGAC
>JALUUL010000048.1 GCA_027021385.1 Planctomycetota bacterium
CAGCTTCGTGAACACGAGGTGGTTGCGGGCCAGAGCCTTGCAGAAGAGGCGGACCCTGCGATTGCCGAGACCGGGGAAGCGGTCGAAGAAGGCTTCGACGATCGGGACCCCCGCGGCTCCATGTCCGTGGTGGGAAGGAAGCGCCGATCCCGGGGTCTTGCCCTTGCCCAGGTCGTGGCAGAGGACCGCGAGCATCAGGCTGTGCTTCCGGGGTTCGGCGAGCCGGCGCTCGGCGGAGAGCTCCGCGGCGACGCGAAGACAAAGGATCATGTGCAGGGCCTGGGAGACTTCGGCGTGGTGCCGGATGCGTCCTGCGGCCCTCCCGTCGAAGAGCGGCGCCAGTTCGGGGATCAGGGGGGCGAGAAGATCTTCCTCCTCGCACATCTGGAAGAAGGCTCCCGGGGAAGGGCATTCCAGGAGCGTCCTGCGGATCTCCTGCCCGACGGCCTCCGGGAGCATGCCCGCCGCGGCCTCCCGGGCGGAGGCCCGCAGGCCCTTCCGGGTCGGCGGATCGAGATGGAATCCGAGGAGGGAGGCCCGCCGGAGATAGCGCAGCGCGCGGATCGGATGCTCCCGGATCCTGTCGCGGACGTCTCCGCAGGCCCGGATCCGGCCATGCATCCAGTCCTCGAGCCCGTCCATCGGATCGTGGATCGTCCGGTCGGAGAGCCTGTAATAGATCGCCCCGATCGTCATGTCGCGCCTCGATGCGTCCTCGGCGATCCGCTCGGCGAACCCCTCCCCTCCGCACCGGAAGGACGTGATTTCGAAACGACGCCCCTCGCAGCGGAAGGCGAGGGTTCCCCGGCCGAGTCCTCCCTCGGTCGCGGAGACCTCGAAACCCTTACCGGTCAGGATCCGCGCGCCCTCGTCCGGATCCGGACGCCAGGCCAGATCAAGGTCATGAGGCTCGGGAGGCGGGGGGAGGCCCCGTTCCCCGCAAGCCAGGAAGAGGGCTGCGGATCCGACCAGGCAGGCCTCCAGTCCGGGATCCCTCATCCAGTCGAGGGCGGGCGGGAGGGCGGGGATGCTTTTCGTTCCGTCGTTCATCGCGGTGCCCGACTCCTCCTCGCTCCGAAGGATCCGGGTTGCGTAGGTTCCGGAACGGAACTCCAGGGGTCAAGCTCTTTGGCCGATCCGGGGGAGCGGCCTTCCCGGATGTTCTCGTCCGCCGGGATCGGTCCGACGGGGACGTCAACCGCGCTTCTTCTTCAGGCGGGCGATCCCCCCGCGGCTCTCGATCCAGGCCCTGGCCTCGGAGGCCTTGTCGAAGCTCCGGCCGAGAAGGGCTTCCAGGGCTTTCTTCAAGGCGGGTTTGAAGGCCTGCCATGCTTCCCAGCGTTTCTTCCAGTACGAGGCCGGAGGATTGTCCGCGGCCTCGACGTTCACGGGAGCTGGGGGGTCGAGGTGGGCCAGGCAGAGTTCGAGGGAATCGAAATCCCTGCGCTGGGCGACCGATTCGAAGAAGGCGATCTGCGCGGGGGATCCGAGGTCGAGAAACTTCCTGCGGATCGAAGTCCAGGTCCGGGCCTTCGCCCCGTGGAAGGTCAGGAAGCGGATCAGGGGGGCCTGGATCGTTCCCTTGCCGCGCAGATCGCGGTCCAGAAGGAGGCGAATCACGATCTTCCGGGCTTTCTTCGGATCCTGGGCGAGAAAGGCCTCCGCGGCCCTCGCGCGCACGGCCGCGGACGGATCGCGGAGAACGATGCGACCCAGGAAGGCGGGCAGCTTGGAATGGCGCAGGCGGGCGAGCCGTTCGACGGCTTCCAGGCGTTCGAGAAAGCCCGAAGCCTTGCCCTTTTTTCCCGCGGCCCCCTTTTCCTTCCCCTTCCTCTTCGATGTCTTGAGGATCGTGAACGTACGGTCCAGGTCCTTGAGGATACTCCGTGCTTCCTTGTCGCTTAGGATCCGGACTTCACCGATCGGACTCACGACCTTTTTGGGAGGGGGCGATCTCCCGGCGCCCTGCTCCTCCTCGTACGGAGAGGGAAGGGCGGCGGCTTCGGAGGGGGCGGGGACCGCAAGCGCGAGAGCCGTGGCGAGAACGCGGGCGAGCATTCGGGCATGATACCGAAACAGGAACGAGGAGGGTTTCCGGATGGCGGGGAGCCGCGCCCGATTCTTCTACGATGAGGCCTACGACATCTCCTGGAAGGGGCATGCCTTCCCCTGCGGGAAATACCGGTGCCTCGCCAGGATTCTCGCGGCGGAGGAGTCAAGGAGGAAGGTTGCGCCGCCCGTCCCGGCCGGCCGGGAGGACCTCCTGCTCGCCCACGAGGCTTCCTATCTGGACCGCCTCGAAGCGATGACCGCGGATCCCGATCAGGGATGGTTCGAATTCGAGGCCCCTTGCACGCCCGAGGTCCTGGATGGGTTCTTCGCGATGACCGGCGGAACGATCGCCGCGGGTCGGGCCGCAGTCGCCCGGAATCGATCCGGAAAACCCGGCTTCGCGGTGAACCTGGGCGGGGGGTTCCATCACGCCTTCCCTTTCAAGGGAGAGGGCTTCTGTGCGGTCAACGACATCGCGGTCATGCTCCGGGTCCTCCGGAAGGAGGGGGCGATCCGAAGGGCCGCGGTTCTCGACCTGGACGTCCACCAGGGAAACGGCACGGCCGTGCATTTCGCCCGCGATTCCTGGTGCTTCACCTGTTCAATCCACCAGGAACGCAACTACCCGATCAAGCAGCGATCGGACCTGGATCTCGGTCTTCCGGACGGAGCGGACAACGGTCCCTACCTCGAGGCCCTCGGGAAGGCCCTCGCGGCCTGCATGGATTTCCACCCGGATCTCCTCTGCTACGTGGCGGGCGCCGACCCATACGAGAACGATCGGCTCGGGGGGCTCGCCCTCGATCTCGCGGGCCTGGCGGAAAGGGACCGCAGGGTGTTCGACGCCTTCTTGGGGAGAGGGGTGCCGGTCGTGGCCGTTCTCGCCGGGGGATACGCCGAGCGGGAGGAGGAGGTCGTCGCGATCCATTTGCGGATGATCCGAGAAGGGCTCGCGAGGGACCCTTGAGCCGAGGGCTCCCGCCCCGCCCTTCTCCGGGAACGGGAGTCCTCGAGCCGGGGGCTTCGTCTGGGATCCTCCGTCGATAGGGGGGGGATTGAAGGCTCCGGTCCGGAGGTGACGATAAGGGAGGATACGGAGGCATCGAACATGATCCCGCTGACGACCTGTGTCTGGCTTTCTCTGGCTCCGGCCCTTCTTCTCCAAGGGAAGAAGCAGGAGGCGCCGTCCACGAAGGGTGTGCAGAACCGCGTGCGGAAGACGGAGCCCGCGGGGAAGCCGGTCAAGACCTCCGAGCAGAAGGCCCGGGTGCGCCTCATCAGGAAGAAGATCCTCGAGCAGAAGGCTCGGGCGCGCGACGACCGCCTCGTCCTCCGCAGTGTCAAGGTCCGTGTGAGGCTCCGGAACGGGGAGAGCCTCCTCGGAGTCGTCAAGGGAGGCCGTTTCATCGAGAAACCGAAAGGGCTCGAGTTCGTTCCGGCCGACATCCGGACGAAGGGGGCGGGGATCCGGCTCTGGTATTACGACAACACCGACGGCTACATCTTCCTCCCCTACACCTTGATCCGGACCTACAAGGTCTTGAAGACGCTCAGCGATGTCGAGATCAAGGAGATCCGCGAAGGCATCCTGAAGAACCGCGTCAGGGCGGAAGAAGAAGGCCGGCGGCGGAAGGAGGAACTCGCCCGGAGGGCCGAAGAACGGAAGAAGATGGAGAAGGCCTCGAAGAAGCTCGAGGAGATCGCGAAGCGGATCGAGGAGGAGAAGAAGGCGAAAGCCGAACAGGACCGTCTCCTCGCCCTCGTCAAGGAATATCCCCCCTCGAAGGGATGGGGCCCCGAGAAGATCGAGGAGATCCGGATCCGAAAGGTCGCGCTGGGCGTCTTCCCCGATGAAAGGTCCAAGCGCTTCATCGAGGTCTACGAGGATTGGAAGAAGGGCGTCGAACTCCAGAAGAAAATCGACGCCGCCAAGGCCGCTTCCAAGGAAGGCGCGCCCGGGAGCAAGCCCGCCGGCGAAGAGGACCACGGGACCACCGGGAAACCTCCCTCGAAGGAAGAGGGGGAGACCGCGGGGCCGAGCCGGTGAGGGACGGCCCCGCCCGGGGGATCAGAGCTTCATCATCCTGCCGTCGCTGAATACGAGCGGGAACTTCCGCACCGGATCGAGGACCGCCCACTGCGTGTAGATCGTGAAGGTCTTCGCCGGGATCGGGAGCGGAAGTGTCGCATGTCCCTCGCCGTTCCCGGTTCCGGAAAGGACGAGTGGGATCGCCAGGGCGAGGTTCTGATAGAGACGGCAGCCGGGTGCCCCGATCGGGCTGAGGTCCAGGTTCATCTTGGCCGTTCCGAGGAAGAAGATCGCCGGTTTCCCCCCGAGAGCGCTTCCGAGTCCGAAGGCGAACTTCGTCGATCCTTTCGCGAGGTTCCCGAGACCGGTGCTCGTCGGGATGTAGTTGCCGCTGCCGGTGCAACCGGCTCCGAAGGGCTGGTAGGTCCCTCCTCGGGAGGGGGAATAGGCGAGCCCGTTCACGCTGTTGCGGGTCTGGGCCGGGCTGCTGCCGACCCCATCGACCGCCCGCTGGCTCGCCTGCCCCGTCCCGATGAGCAATCCGATGTCCAGGGCGCCGTCCCGCGTGCCGATTCCCCAGTCACCGGTATCCGGATTGTAGGCGGCGGAGTTCGTGTAGTTGTAGGCGATCCCCTTGTGTCCCGGTCCGAAGAACCAGTGCCCGGTGACCTTCCCGGTCGCGGGGTCCAGATAGGCGAGGTCCCCGTAGAGGCCGGCAACTGCGAGGGTCCCCTTCCCGCCCAGGACGAGGTGATGCATGTTGACCGGGTAAAAGTAGGTGTTTCTGTACTTGCTGCGGGGGAGAGCCGCGAGGATCGAGGCTTTCTTCTTCGCGATGTCGTAGGCGATGATCGAGGCGCCGACTCCCCAGCTTGCGACCCATACGGTCTTCCCGTCACTGGCGAGGGCGTTCGCGAGGTTTCCGGCAGGCCAACCGGTCAATGTGCTCAGGTCCAGGAGCTTCGTGACGGCGCCTCCGGCCGCGGGGACGCTCTGGAGGACTCCGTTCTTGTTCGAGGAGTCCTGGGAAACGAAGTAGAGAGTGCTTCCTACGAGGGCCATCTGGGAGATGTTCGGTCCAGCCGTCGCGGTCGTGTTGATCTTCGTCGCGGTCACTTTGTTCCCGGCGATCACGCAGCGATAGATCGTTCCCCCGCCGTAAGGAGGGGAGTACTTTCCTAGGGTTCCGACGAAGGCGAGGACGGGGCCGATGAGTGTGACGGTGTTCACGGTGTCGGAGACGAGGGCCGTGGGGAGGGTCAGCTTAGTCGCCTTCCTCGCCGCGGGATCGATGATGTACATCTCCCCCTGACGGCTGGTCAACGTGGCCGTGACCGTCGCGAGGTACTTGCCTGGGCTCACCTGGGCCTTGGAGGAGACGGCGAGGCTGAGAGCGGCCGGAAGAACGATCGGCCACGAGGAGAGAGAGGAGTGGGGCATCATGACCTCCTGGGTTCCCGAACCGGTCCGCGGGGGCGTTGCGGACCCGAATTCCGGGTTCGAAACGGACGAAATGGAAAGGATCGTGGAGCGGACGGCGGATTCGGAAAGGCTTCGCCGAACCGCGATCCGAACGCGGACATCCTAATCCATTTTTCGAGGATCGGGGTCTTCGAGGGGAGATATGGCCGTGAATCTCGCCCTCCGGCCGGTCCTCGTTCCCCGGCTCATCGCGGTCATGAACGATTCCCCCGAGAAAGGCTCGGAACTCCCGAATCGCGCGGCGACTTCCCTGCATACGGAAGGGTCGGGGCTCGATAGCCAGAGGATTTCGGTGTTCTTCAGCCTTCCGGGTTTCCCTACTTTCCGCCCCTTCCCATCGTGGATTCCGATCCTCGCTCCCACGTAGCGCCTGTAGGGGATCTCGAGACGTAGGAACGGACCTCGAGCCCGGAGCATGCTCTCGATGTCCTCGGGGCGGACGAATCCCTCGTCGTTGAAGGAGAGGAGGACATGGGGCGCGGTGATCCGGGCGAGCAGGGTTTCGAGCGCCCCTCGAATTTCGGTCTTGCGGTTGAAGGGGCTCTTGCGGGTCTTGCAGTCGACCCGCTTGCAGGCCACTCCGTAGACCTCGGGTCGGTCAAAGCGCGCCAGGGTCTCCCAGACATGGTAGTTCCCGAGGTAGGAATGCTGGTTGTAGGGCGGATCGAGATAGACGAGATCCGCCTCGATCGCGGCCGCGTCGAGGGCGTCCAGTCCGAGGACTTCACCCTTCCCCGGAAGGAGTTCGGGCATCCGGAGTTCGACCGGTCTCCGGGTCCTGGGCGCGTATTCCTTCAGGTAGGCCATTTGGACCCCGACGGTCGAGTCGACTCGGTCGGCCGCCTCGATCAAGGAGGTCAGGCAGACAGCCTCGAGATCCGGGTCCAGACGGAGGTCTTCGATCCGCCTCCGGATCCCCTCGATCTTCGCGGCCCGTTCCGGACGAAAATATCGCGCCCTGCGGGCGTAGAACTCGGTGAACCAGCCGTCGACCGGGGAAGCTTCCTGGAGGTCGAGGAGGAGGTCGGAGGCCGGGGCCGCGGTCTCCTCCGCGTCGGCCCCAACGTAGCAGGCAGCGAAGACCTGGGCGAAAGCATTGTGGTCGTTGGAGACGACCTCGTAGCCGCGGGCCTTGAACGCGTGTCCGACCCTGGCCGTCCCCGAAAAGAGATCCAGGACTTTCGAGACCCCCGGCAGGAGATCGGCGATCTCGAGGATGGCAGGTACGAGGAGGCGCTTGGATCCGAGGTACTTGATCACGGGGTCAAGTTTTCCCGGGGACGGGCTGGAAACCAACGCTCTTCGACGGGGGAGCGGAGGATCGACGATCCATGGCTTCCCTTCTCCGGGGAAAGAGGGTAGGACGGAAGGCGGATGCCGCGGCTCTTCCTTTTCTCCGGGAAAGGTCGTTCCGCTGTGACCGAATCTTCGAGGTTCAGGATGAGAGCGCCCCTTTCCTTCCTTCTTCTATGCTTCGCGGCCACCGCGACGGGGACCGTGCAGGGTCGATCGGAGCGGCCCCTGGAGAAGGTGACCCTGCAGCTCAAGTGGAAGCACCAGTTCCAGTTCGCCGGCTACTACGCGGCCGTTTCCAGGGGCTTCTACCGCGAGGCGGGGCTCGAGGTCGTTCTCCGGGAGTGCGAACCGAATATGATCCCCGTGGACGAGGTCCTTTCCGGTCGAGCGCAGTACGGCATCGGTATGCCGACGCTCCTTCTGCACCGGCAGGCCGGGAAACCCGTGGTCGTCCTGGCCGCGATCTTCCAGCACTCCCCCGAGATCGTCGTTTCCCGTAAGGATGCCGGAATCTCGTCCCCCCATGACCTCGTCGGGAAGCGGCTCATGATGCGGCCTTGGGACAATCTCGAGACGGAGGCGATGCTGCAAAGCGAGAATGTTCCCTTGAAGGAGGTGGAGATCCTCGAGCATTCGTGGAACATCGAGGACCTGGTCGAGGGGAAGGTGGATGCGGCGACGGGTTACATTACGGACCGCCCGTTCCTCCTCGAGCAGAGGGGGATCCCATATTCGATCCTTCGCCCCCTCGTCTATGGGATCGATTTCTACGGGGACTGCCTCTTCACGAGCGAAGAGGAGCTGGAATCCCATCCGGAACGGGTCGCTTCCTTCCTGGAGGCGAGCCTTCGCGGCTGGAAGTACGCGATGGAAAACCCGAAGGAGATCGTGGACCTCATACTCGAGAGATTCCCCTCGGAACTGTCGCGGGAAGCCCTCCTCTATGAAGCAGAGGCGATGCGGGAACTGATCCAACCCAAGTTCATCGAACTCGGACATATGAATCCGGGGAGATGGTCCCATATCGTCACAACCCTCGAGGGACTCGGGCTCCTGAATCCCGGATTCTCTCTCGACGGTTTTCTCTACGATCCGAACCCCCGCCCCGATACTTCGGGGATTCGGAGGGCCATCTGGATCCTCGTCGCCGTTGTGATCGGAGGCGCGGCCTGGGTGGTGATCCTTGTTTTTTACAACCGCCGGCTCGAGCGGGAAGTCGGGATCAGGACGGAACGCCTGGCGGAGGAGAAGAAGTTCACCGACGCCGTCATCAAGAGCCTGCCCGCGGTTTTCTACGTCTACGAGGACGGGAAAAGGCTGATTCGTTGGAACGAGAATCTCCAGGCCGAGTCGGGGCTGACCGACTCGGAAATTCTGAACAGGAGCCCTTCGGACTGGGTCAGGGGCGAACACAAGGAAAGGATCCGCAAGGCGGTCGCGACGGTCTTCGAGAAAGGACACGCCGAGATCGAGGCTCCCGTGGTCATGAAGGACGGCGAACTCCCGTTCTTTTTCACGGGCACGAAACTGGAGAACGGGGGCCGGCGATACCTCGTCGGTGTCGGGCTGGATCTCTCGCAGAAGAAGCTCCTCGAGGAACAGTTGCGCCATGCGCAGAAGATGGAGTCGATCGGGCGCCTGGCGGGGGGGATCGCGCACGATTTCAACAACATCCTCACGACGATCCTCGGGTACGGGGAACTCCTCGCCCTGGAGCTTCCCGAAGGCGGGCCCCAGCGGAGAATGATCGAGGCGATCAACTGCGCCGGGGAGAAGGGCGAGGCATTGACCCGACAGCTCCTCGCCTTCAGCCGCAAGCAGATCCTCGAGATCAAACCCCTGCGGATCGACGATGTCGTCGAATCCCTGTTCAAGATCCTTGCGAAGATGCTCGGCGACGATATCGAGGTCGAGTTGAGGGCCGAGGCGGATCCCGGGATCATCGAAGCCGATCGAGGTCAGGTCGAGCAGGTTCTCATGAACCTCGCCGTCAACGCTCGAGATGCGATGCCCCGGGGGGGGAAGATCCGGATCGAGACCCGTAACCTCAGAATCGGACGGGGCGAAATCCCCGAGGGGTTGCAGGCGGAACCCGGGGAATACGTGAGGATCCGTGTCGAGGATTGGGGGGAGGGGATGGACGAGGAGACCTTGACGAGAATCTTCGATCCCTTCTTCACGACGAAGGAGCTGGGAAAGGGGACGGGGCTCGGTCTTTCTACCGTGCATGGAATCGTCGAACAGCACGGCGGGTTCATTCGTACCAGGAGCGCGGTTGGCGAGGGAACGGTCTTCGATATCCATTTCCCCGCCAGCCCCAAGGTCCCGGTCCTCGAGGAGACTGTGGAAGCGAGGTCGATGCCGGAAGGGTCGGAGTCAATCCTCGTGGTCGATGACGAGAGCGCCGTCCGCGATCTCGTCCGTGACACCCTCCAACCTCTCGGTTACCGGGTCCTCGAGGCCTCGTCCGGGAAGGAGGCTCTTTCTCTCCTGCGGGAATCGGGGGAGGAGGTCGACCTCGTCCTGACGGATCTGAACATGCCGGGAATGAGCGGTCGGGAATTCGCGGAGGAGTTGTCGAGGAGGGAGAAGAGTCCGCCCGTTCTGTTCATGTCCGGATATCCGGACATGGAGCTGCGAGCCGGCGAGGATCTCGAGACCTCGATGATCCGAAAGCCGATCCGCCCTGGGGAGCTGGCCCGGTGGATCCGGAATGTCCTGGACGGGAAGTGGGCGCGAAAACCCGTGGTTCCCTGAATCCCAGAGACCCCTCAGCTTTGGGGACTCTCCTCCTCCCCGGGTTCCGACCTGTTCACACCTCCGTATTTCTCCAGCTTGCGTTGGAGGGCGAAGCGGGAGATTCCGAGGAGTTCGGCCGCCTTCGATTTATTGCCGCCGGCGCGGTGGAGGGCTCTCCGGATTTCGGTTTCCTCGAGAAGGGCGACCATGCCGGGCAAGGTAGTGCCGGACTCCGCGGGGAGGGGGGCGTCATCATCGGCCGCGAGGGAGGGATTGCGGATACGGTCGCTCAGGTGGTCGGGGAGGATCGCTCCTTCGGCGAGAAGGATCGCCCTGCGGATCTCGTTCTCGAGTTCGCGGATGTTCCCCGGCCAATGCCAGGCGCAGAGAAGATCGAGGGCTTTCGGATCGATCTTCGGGATCGGGACCTCGGTTTCGACGGCGATACGGGAGAGGAAATGGGCGACGAGGAGGGGGATGTCGTCGCGACGGCTCCTTAAGGGTGGGAGCCGCAGAGGGAGGACGTGGAGCCGATAGAAGAGGTCCTCCCGAAAGGAACCTTCCCGAACCATCGACTGCAGGTCCCGGTGGGTCGCGGTCACGAGTCGGACGTCGATGGGGATCGTCCGGTTCGAACCGAGGGGGCGGACCTCCTTCTCCTGGATCACGCGAAGGAGTTTGGACTGGAGGTCCGGGGTCATGTCCCCGATCTCGTCGAGGAAGAGGGTTCCTCCCTTCGCCTGCTCGAAGAGGCCCTTGTGGTTCCGGTCCGCGCCGGTGAAGGCGCCGCGTTCGTATCCGAAGAGTTCGCTCTGCAGGAGGCTCTCGGGCAGGGCCGCGCAGTTCTCGGAGACGAAGGGGCCCTCGGAGCGGGACCCCTGTTCGTGCAGGGCCCGGGCGACGAGTTCCTTGCCCGTTCCGGATTCGCCGAGGATCAGGACGGGGTCGGGGGAGTCGACGTATCGGTCGAGAAGACGGAAGACCTCCTTCATGACCTCGCTCTCGCCGACGATCTTGCGGTATTCGTGCCTGAGCCCGAGGGCCTTCCTGGACCGCGCGAGTTCCTCTCGGACCTCGTGGAGTTCCCGGACCTGTCGTTTGACCCGACCTTCGAGCTGGGCGTTCAGCTCCGCGATCCGGTCCTTCGTCCGGCGCAGATCCTCGTTCTTCGCGCGCAGATCCTCGACGAGGCGCGCGTTGCGGATCGCGACCCCCGAGATGTCGGCCAGGACGGTCAGCAGCTCCCTGTCCTCCTCCGAGAAGGCATGCTGTTGAAGGCGGTTGTCCAGGTACAGGGCGCCCTCGATCGTCCCGCGGACGCGTAGGGGAACGCAGAGGACCGAACGCAACCGGAGGTCCTCGACGCTCTTCAGGGCCTTGAATCGTTCATCGCTCTGCGCGTTGACCGTCAGGCGCCCTTCCCCGGTCTCGAGCACCTCGGCGATGATCGTGCGGCTGATCTTGGCGATGCCGCGGTCGATCGGTTCCCCTACGAAGTCCCTGGCGACGGGGATCTCGAGTTCATCGCCTCTCCTCAGGACGAGGAAGCCGCGCTCGGCCTCCGTGGTCCGGATCGCGGCGTCGACGATCAGGTCGAGGAGGCGTTCCGGATCGAGTTCCGCGTTCAAGGCCTCGAGAAGGCGCGCGAAGGTCCCCATGTCCAGGGGGCCCTCGCCCTGCTGGGTCTCCTCCGTCGCCAGGCTCGGTCCGTCCACGCGCTCAGGCAACGCCTCCACGCGGATCTCGAACGGCCCGATTCGGACTCCCTGCCCCTGCGGCAGTTCGATGGCCTCCTCCGGTTCGAGACGGGTCGCCCCGAGGTAGGAGCCGTTCTGCGATCCCTCGTCCCGGAGAAGAAAACGTCCCCTCTCGAAGCGGAGGCTCAAGTGCAGTCTGGAGATCGAGCGGTCCGCGAGCGGGATGTCCCTGCTGCGGGAGCGTCCGACCGTGACCTCCGGTTTCGAGAAGCGGTGGGTCGTGCGCTCCCCGTCGCGGAGGACGTGGACGAGGAAGGGCGGGCAGGTCCGTGCTTCGGGTTCCTGAGACGGGTCCATCGCCGTTCATAGTAGCCGGGAACGAAAGAGAAACGGGGGGACGTGCGGACTTTGGGGTATCCTCTCTCTCCATGGCCGACCCCCTCCTGCGACCCAGACTTAGGCTCCTCGATATCCGGCCTTGCAAGAACGGGGACCGGGAAGGGCTTCTTCTCGCCGATGACCTGGGTCTCATCGATGGCAGGGTCTTCGTTCCGATCGAACTTCTGCCGGTGCTGGGGCGCTTCACCGGGGAGAAGACCGTCGAGGAGATCGCCTCGGAGCTGAGCGAGGAATCGGGGCGCCCCCTCCCGGCGGATTTCGTCCGGAATCTCGCTTCCCAACTCGAGGAAAGACTCTGTCTCGAGGGTCCGCGGTTCGAGGAGGCCCTGCGGGCGAGGAAGCGGGCGTTCCGGGCCCTCGAGGCGCGTCCGGCCGCGAACGCGGGATCGGCGGGCTATCCCGAGGATCCGGTGGAGTGCCGGCGCGCTCTCGAGGAGATCCTCGACGGAGTCGAGGATCCCGAGGAGGAGCTTCCGGAGGGGCCGTTGCGCGCTCTCGTCTCCCCGCACATCGACCTGTCCCGCGGCGCCCGAGGCTACGCGGCGGCCTATGGTCCCCTGCGGGACCGCCCGCCCCCCGACCTCGTTCTGGTCCTCGGGACCGGCCACCAGGGACCCTCGTCCCCGCTGGTCCCCTGTTCCCTGGACTTCGAGACCCCCCTGGGCCTCGTGAGGACCGACCGTCGCCTCGTGGAGGAACTCGCCTCGCGCATTCCGGCGGAGGACCCTTTCGACGAATCCCTCCTCCATGAGCGGGAGCACAGCGTCGAGTTCCAGGTCCTCTTCCTGCGGGCCTGCTGGCCGGACCACGATTTCCTCCTGCTTCCGTTCCTGACCGGAGCCCTGCCGGAGGATCCGGAGAAGGACCCCGGATTCCGGGGGATGATCGAAGGCTTCCGGGAGATCCTGGCCGCCGACGGGAGGCGCCTCCTCCTGGTCGCCGGGGCCGATCTCGCCCACAGGGGACCCTTCTTCGGCGAGGCGGATCCGGTCTCCGATTCCCTCCTCGAGGAGATCCGGGACCAGGACCGGCGGGATCTCGCCCTGCTGAAGGCGGGGAAGACCGTGGAGTTCGCCGGCTCGGTGCTCGCGGACGGGAACCCACGCCAGGTCTGCGGGACCGCGCCGATGTTCCTCGCGGTCGAACTCGCGAAGGCCCTGGACCCCCGGCTCCGTGGCGGCCTCCTGGCCTACGGACAGTCTCTCGCGCAGGACCGCTCGCAGGTCGTGACCTGGGCCTCGATGGCTTTCACGGGCGGCGGGGCCTGAATCCGCGGCGCTCCGAGATGGGATCCCGCCGCGCCGTTCTCGTCCTGGACCGCTGGGAGCCCCGGAGGGGAGGGCTCGAGGCCTACGCCTCGGACCTGGCCGAGGCCCTGCGGGACGCCGGGGTCGAAACCGTCCTTCTCACCGGCGAGGTCCGGGGTCCGGTTCCTTCCGGCGTCGAGGTCCGCCGCGTCGGGGGGCGAGGACCGGACTTCGATCTCGCGGCGGATCGGGAACTCGAGGCCTTCCGAGGGGCACGCGTCGTCTCGTTCCGCCATCCTGGACCGCGGGCCGATATGTTCGCGGCTCTCGGAGGTCTCTTCATCGCGGCCCTCGAGGCCAGGAGAGGTTTCGAAGTCCGGCCCCTGCGGGATCTCCGCGGCCTCGCCCGCCGTCTGTCTCGGCATACCCGTTTCCGCCTCGAGCGCGAGGCGGCCTTCTTCGGGGCGGGGAGGGGGCGCGTGCTCCTTGCTCCGTCTCCCGGGGTCGAGGAGGCAGCCCGCCGGTTCTTTCCGGGCTTCGAGGGGAGAACCGTCGTCACCGGGCTCCCGGTCGATCGGGAGCGTTTCTCGGTTCCCGACTCCGGTGAACGCCGCCGCGCGCGGGCGGCTCTTGGAATCCCCGACGAAGCGAGGATCTGCTGCTTTCTCGGTCACGATTCCGTCCGAAAGGGCCTTCCCTCGGCGATCGCCGTCTGCCGGCGCCTGCGAGCCCGGCGGATCGACGCCCGGCTCATCGTGCGCGGTCGCGCCCGTCCGTTCCCAACTCCAAAGGTTCTCCGGCTACGAAGCGAGGGAGCCCTCCGCCTGCTGGGAGAGGGCGACCCGCTTCCGCTCTACCATGCGGCCGATCTCTGCCTTCATCCGAGCCGGGAGGACAGCTTCGCGCTCGTCGTCGCGGAAGCCCTCTCCTGCGGGCTGCCGATCGTGACGGCCCGGACCGCCGGGGTCTCGGCCTGGATCCGCTCCCCCCGGGTGGGGAGGGTCGTCGCGGATCCGGCGGACCTCGAAGCTCTCGATCGGGCCGCTCTCCTCTCTCTGGCCGAGGGCGAACTCGCCTCCTCCCGCCGGCTCGAACGCAGAGAGGCCGTCGCGGACTGCGGCCGGGAGCTGCACTTTCGGAAGGTTCTCGGCATCCTGGGCTTTTCAGCGGAGCCCTCCGGCTCGCCTGCTTCCCCTTCAGGTTCGTCCTCCTCCAGGGGTTTCCCTCCCACGAAATGAACCAGGTCCCGGATCGCTTCGGTTTCCTCCGTCATCCCGGCGTCTTCTGGGGTCTTCTTGCGTTCCTTCTCTTCTCGCATCTCGCCTTTCTCGGGGCCGACCCCCCTTTCTGGCAACCCGGGGAGTTCATCACCGACGAGGGGTGGTGGGCGGACTCGGCGCGGGGGATCCATCTCTTCGGGGATCCCTTCGCCGACGATTTCGGAACGGGGTATCTCCTGTGCCCGCTCTATACCTGGATCCTGTGCGGAGTATATGAAGCCTTCGGGCTTGGGCTCGCGCAGACGCGGGCCGTCGTCGCCGTCGCCTGCCTTCTCCTGATCCTGGTTCCGGCCTTCTGGATGCGCCGCGTTCTCGGCCGCAAGGCCTCGTCCCTCTTCCTCCTTCTCCTCTCCCTCGATCTCGTCCTCTTCACCTACGGCCGCGTCGCGATCCTCGAAGCCCTGGTCGCCTTCTTCCTTCTTCTTTCCATCCTTCCGTGGTTGTCGGGCGGCCGAGCGGGGTCGGCGGCGAAGGGAGAGGGCGCCGGGAGGGATCTCGGCGGGGGGACACTCTCCGGCCTTGCGATGGCCGCCGCGATCTTCACGAAACCGATCGCCCTGACCTACGGTCTCGCTCCGGTCGGAATCACGGCCCTCGTCATGGTCTGGTCCGGAAGGGCCAGGGCGCGGAGGCTCCTCGTCGCGATCGCGGCCTTCGGAACCGCCGTCGCGACGGTCTTCTTCTTCCATATCCAGCCGAACTTCGACCGCTGGTGGGTCAGCATCTCGCATGAGGCGGGACTGGGTTTCTCCGAGGGGCTTCCTCCATACCTCAGGCTGGGCAATCTCTTCTCGAGCCAGGAATGGAACGGGTGGCACAAACCTCTTTGGCTCCTGAAGACCTCACCCCTGCTCCTCGTCTTCCTCTGGAGCTGGGGGCTGAACTTCCTCGAAGAGGTCCGGGTGCGCGGATCATGGAGACGGGTCCTTGCGGATCTCCCGGCCTGGCATCTCGGGGCCCTCTGCTGGTGGGTCGCGGGTTACGCGGTCTATCGGGAGGCCTGGAGGGAGGAATATCGGCGGTTGCCGATGCTGATGGTCCCGGCCGCGATGCTGGCGACAGGTCTCGTCCTGGATCCGCGGGCCGCCTTCGGCGGGAGGATGGATGGGGCCACGGGAGCCGAAGGATCGAGAAGAACGGGGCCCCTCTGGACCTTTGTGTTCCTCCTGCCCCTTCTGCTCGTCCTGGACCCTCTGCTCGCGCCGCGGGCGGCGCCCTTCTTCGCGGGTCTCTTCGGTCTCGAGGATCCGTCCGGGACCGGGGGGCTCGTGCCCGGGGCGTCGATTCGAGGAGGACATGCCGCTGCCGGTCTGTTCCTGCTCCTGGTCTATTTCGGGTTTTGCTTCGTTCTTCCGTCCCGGATCCGCGACCTCCTCCGGCGGGGGTTCGCCCGGCTCGGCCCGCGTTTCCTGCTGGCGGCCGCCGTCCTCGCGGGCGTGTTCCAGGTCTCGTTGATCACGTGGCACTTCGCGACGATCCGGCACGGTTTCCGGAAGGCGGGCGAGGAGATCGCGGACGGGATCCCCGAGGGATCGGTCGTGCTCGGGGATTTCGGATCCTCTCTGCTCCTCGGGAAGAGGTTTCGGACCGTGCGCAGGGTGAAGCCGGGTTCCCACAGCGCCCCGCCTCCGAACCCCGATGTCGTCGATCGCCTCGATCCGAAGTGGCTCATCGACTGCGAATACTGCGAATATGTCTTCTACCCGAGGAAGTACGCGGAGATGGACCGGAAATACGGATTCGAGTTCCTGCGCCGGATCGAGGTCGGGCCCTATGTGGAAGGCGTCCCCAGGTATTCCTTCCTCCTCTTCGGGCGGTAATCTCCGGCGGGCCGCGGACGGCGGCCGAGGCCCCCGCCTCGATGTCGGGTCAGCGGTCCGCGTCGCTCAGCGGAGAAAGCTCCAGCGCCTCCAGCGCCAGTCCCCGTTCCGGCGCATTGGGCCGAGCAGGGCCTCCCGGACATAGGTGGCCACGACGTATTCCTGCGGAGAGAGCGGGTCTTCCCTGAGGAGGTCCATGGCGCCGATCAGGAAAGTATGCGCGCCCCCGAGCGGCCCGTCCCCCCAGCGAACGCCGATCGTCCGGTCGAAGGCGTCCGCAGGAACCGCCTTACCCTTGTAGGAGGTCGGCACGAAGTAGCGGAGTCCGTCCCTCACGAGTCCGAATTTCGGATCCTTGTAGTTCCGAACCCAGGCGTAGATCACGCAGGTGAGAACGTCGTGGGCGATCTTCCGTGCGACCGGGTCCCCGAACCACCGCCAAACGGCCATGTAGCCGTGGACGACCGCGGCGTGCTGCCAGGGCATGTAGAACTCGTGAGGCGTCGGGAAACCCGTCGCCGGATGGCTCCGCTGGATCGTCAGGGCCCGGCTCGGGTGGGTCTTCCTTCGGAGGGGCTCCACGATCCTGTGAATGCGGTCCAGGAGATGGGCCCTGTAGCGCCGGTCGCCGGTGACGAGCCATGCCTTGACGAGGGCCTGGGCGATCCAGCCCTCGGCGCGAGCGGCCAGGACGACCTTGGACGGGAAGTACTTGAACGGCCGCGTGCCCCCGAGGGCTCCCTCGGCAAGGGCCGCGATCTCGTCCCGGTCGCGATGATCCCCCGTCAGGACCCAGTGGTCGTAGAGGATGTCGAGACTGAAGTGCTCGAGGTCGTAGGCGTTCCACCCGTGGTTCTTCGAGACGGGGACCCCCCTCCTCCAGTGCTTCCACGGATCGCTCCGGAACAGGGCGAGTCGTCCGAGCGTCTCCTTGCTGATCCTCCGCCCTCCGTCGATCCGATAGGGAAGACCGGCCTCCATGTAGATGTCGTCGGTCGGCAGGATCCGGAGACCCCAGAGATGGATGGGCCGCAGGCTTTGCTGGAAAGCCTGTCCTTCGAGTTGGATCAGGGGAAGGCAGAGCCCCGTCTGGATCCCGTGGGCGAAGAGTTCGGTCATCGGGCCGTTCCGTGGGGTCCCGGTCACATAGCTTTCCTTGAGGTCTCCGTAGGATCCGAAGGGGCCGAAGTGCTTCCGTCTCTTCCAGGCGGCGTATTCGCGGAGCGCTCGGGCTCGGGCGTCGGAGGGTCCCCGGACGGGACCTCCGTGGAGTCCCGCCGCGTACGAGGTCTTCCAATCCCGGTGACTCGCGATCGGAAGGAGGGGTTCGTCGGCCTGGGCGAGGGCGGACGCGAGCCAGAGCCGGCGTTCCCCCCAGGGCATTCTCGGGTCGTCGAAGAAGAGGATGAACCTCCACCGCTTCGTCTGGCCGTCCCCGAGGTAGGTCGAGGAGAGCAGGCGCTGGAAGCTCGAGGGCCTTCCGATCCTGTTCAGGATCGGAAGGCGCAGCCCGTTCTCCTCGGCCCAGCAGGGGAGGGCTTCGGCTCCGAGGACCGTGAGGTCGAGGGAGTGGAACCCCACGTCACCGAGGGCGTAAGAGTCGGGGTCGCCGGCGACCGGCAGGTCGGCCCCCCGGTAGTCGTTTCCGATCACGAGGTCGAGATAGGCGTACGGAAGGTCCTGGACGAAGGTCAGGTAGCAGGTCTGGCTCAGGAAATCCCGCCCGATGCCCGCCCGCTGGACAGGATAGTGGTGCGTCCTCCCGCGGAAGGTCATGAAGGGCGGGTTCGCCTCCAGGACCGTTCCGGGTGCGAAGGCGGGTGCGTAGAGGGCCAAGTAGCTGTTCAGATCCGTGTCCGCGATCGTCGTGACGATCCTGAGATCGCGCAGGCGCGCGGCGACGGAGGGATGCAGGCGGAAGGGAGGCAGGGGGCGGGGGCCGAGCCCGACCCGCCGCTCGACCCGTCCATGGGGAGGAAGGACCTCGATCCAGCGGGCCTGAGCGAGTCTGAGGGAACCGTCGGGCCATCGCTGGAGGACCCGCCAGGAGGTCGGCCTTCCTCCGACCTCCAGGAGGCCGGGGTCCGCGAGCCGCCCGGGGGGGAAGGGCACGGTCCCCTTCGCCCATTCGATCCTCGGGAGAGGAGAGGGGTTCTGCAGGCGGAGGACCTGGCCCTGGCCGAAGAGGGGAGAGGCCGCAGAGAGGGCCAGGGCCGCCGCGAGAAGCGGGAGGGCGGCCTCCACCCAGGGCCGGACCACCCGCATGCCGACCGCGATTGATCGGAACCGGGGAAGTCGCCTCGCCCGGCGGGAATCATGTGGCGGGTTCTCGATCCGGACGGTCCGATCCTCGATGCAAACCATGTAGCTCCCTCCTCGTGGGTCCCTACGAGGGGGGAGGGCGCCCGGGTCGGTCTTCCTGCTATCGTTTCCGTATGGATGCGTTCCGCTTCGGCGCTCGGGGAGGGTTGCCTCTCTGCTATTGCACGAACGTCCACCCCTGGACGGATTTGCGGGGGTTCGAAGAGGTCTGCCGGGAACGGGTCCGCCCCGCCCTCGCGGAGGCCCTCGGCCTCGGAGGGGACCGGTCCACGCTCCTCTGTCTGGGGGCCTGGTGGCCCGGACCGCTCGTCGAGGCCCTCTGCGAGCCCGAGGAGAGGGCGAGACACGCCGCCGTTCTCCGGGATTTGGGACTCGTGCCCTCCTCCCTGAACCTGTTTCCGATCGGGGTCTTTCACGGGCGGAGGGTCAAGGAGGATGTCTATACGCCCGATTGGGCCGAGGATGCGAGGCTTCGCCATACCCTCGAGGCAGCCTCCGTGCAGGCGGAGATCCTGAGGGGGTTCGGGATCGACCGAGGCGCGATCAGCAGCCTGCCCCTGGGTTTTCGGGGAAGGGACCGGTGTCGTCGTCCGGCGGAAGCCCATGCGGAAAACCTCCTCCGCGCCGCTCTCGGGCTCGCCCGCCTGGAGGAGGAATTCGGGGTCCGTCTGGTCCTTGGGTTGGAACCCGAGCCTTGGTGCCTGTGCGAGACGGTTGCCGAACTCCTGACCTGGCTCCAGGACGTGGGGGCAGCGCATGCGGCCTCCGCCGGGGCCGAGCGCCGGTTCCGGCGCCACGTCGGCGTCTGTCTCGATCTCTGCCACGCCTTCGTCGCCGGCGAGGACGCGGTCGAGGCCTATCGTCTCTGCCGTTGTTCGGGCTTCCCGGTTCCCAAGGTCCAGTGCAGCGCGGCCCGGATCGCCGAGGGGCCCGCCGGCATCCGGGCTTTGCGGGCGTGTCACGAGCCGGTCTGGCTACATCAGTGCTGGGTCGAGGGGCGTGACGCGGGGCCCTTTCTGGATCTCGACGACCCGGGTCTGAAGGAACTCGAGGCCCGGGCGGATTCCGAGGTCTCCGTCCGCTGCCATTTCCATGCGCCCTTGCAGGAACAAGGAGACGGGCCGCTGCGGACGAGCCGGGATGCCCTCGATGCCTTCCTTCGGGCCGTCCGCCATGGCCTGCTAGAGGAGGGCACGATCCTCGAAGTCGAAACCTATACCGATCCCGACATGCGCCCTCAGCTCCGCCGCGTCGTGGAGATCCTCGGATTCCGGGTCAGAGGATCTTCGTGACCGCGCTGAGCAGCCAGCCCAGGACGATCTTCGGCGGAAGGCCGAACTTGATCTTCGGGGTCGGAGACAGGGCCTGGCCGAGGATCGAGATCGGGAGTTTCCGCGGGGCGGGGAAGGAGATGGACGCCTTCCCCGAGCTGTCGGCCATGCCCATCGGAACGGGCACGAAGGGGAGGGCGAGGCCGAGAGTGAGGGATTCGATCATCGCGCTGCCGGCGTAGATCTTGGTCGAGCCCTTGCGCAGGCCGAACCAGATGACGACGGGCAGCCCCTTCCTCGCTCCACTGACCGTGATCGTGGCCTTCGAGCCGGTGCGGGCGACGGAGACGCGCAGACTCTGAGCCTGGGTCGCAGCGCTCAGGAGGACACCGGCGGCGAGGACGGGAAGGAGTCGTTTCAAGGGGGACATGGAGGTCTCCTGGTTTTGGTTCAACGAGAGTCTCGGAGGAGTGCGGCTCGGGGGTGGAGCCCCGGGACCGCGAATCGAACGAAAAACCCGATTTTCGGGAAAAGCGGGCTGGAGGGAAAGAGGGTTTCGGGGAGCTGAGCGAATTCGTGTCCGAGGGGGGCGGGCCTGCCTCCGGGCGGACCCAGGGGGATCAGTGCACGTAGATCTCGACGGAGTTGCTGAGGTGGAGGCTCTTCGTGACTCCGTCGATCGTGACCTGCTGGGCGAAGATGGACTTCCCCCGCAGGGTCGCGTCGTTCGGGACGGGGAGGCTCGAGGTCAGGACGCCGGAGGCCGGCAGGGAGCCGGCAACGAGAGGGATCGTGGTCGCGAGGTCGAGGAGGAAGCGGCGGTTGAGCCCGAACGATGTCTTCCCTCGGGTCGCGGCGATGAGGAGGACGTAGAGCCGCTTCGGCGTGCCGCTGATCTCGAGTCCGAGCGTCTTTCCGATCACCGCCTCCTTCGTGACGAGGAGGCCGTCGGCGATCTTGAAGGCCTTCATGAGCTTCGCGAGGTCGGGGCGCTTCCCGATCTTTCCGGTGACCGCCGTGCCGTGGATCTTCAGCGCGGCGCGGACCTGCGCGGGAGTCAGGGGCTTTCCGTTCTGCCGGATCGACGCGGCCTGCAGGGAGGCGATGGCTCCGGCCACTTCTGGGCCGGCCGCAGAAGTGCCTCCGAAGGTCGCGGTGTAGGTCTGCCGGTCGTCGCGGTTCGGATAGAAGATCTTTCCATATCCGGTCGTCGCGACACCCCTTCCCCAACCGTTCGCGATGACCTTGACGCCGTAGTTGGACCAGGAGATCCGGCTCGTGCCCCCTGCTGCGGTCGCGCCGATGATGAACCCTCCCGAATCGGGGGCGTTCGCGGTGTAGCGGTTCCCGTAGATCGTGGTGTTTCCGAGGTCCTGTCCGGTATTGCCTGCTCCATAGGTGTAGCAGATGCCCTTGGCCGTCGCGATCTTGACCGCGTCGAAGTTGGCCTGGATGTAGTCGAGAGGGGCGTGCTTTCGCGAGATCACGTAGGCGAAGCTCGAGGTGAAGACGTCGCCCGCCTTCGCGGCCTTGGTCGCGAGGCTGATCATATTGGCGGAGCCGTTCGTGAGCGAGCTGACCCGGAGCTGGGAGAGGGGCACGAAACCCCGCACTCCGTAGGTGTTCCGCCCGGCGTTCAGCAGACCGACGCAGGCCGTGCCGTGTTGGTACCAGCTGGGGTTCCGGCCGAAGGACCCGAAGTTCGTCGTTCCGAGCACGTTCTTCGTGATGAGGTTTGGGATGTCTTCGTGGCCGAGGATCCAGGCTCCCTCGAGCTGGGCTACGATCTGCGACGCGAGGCCTTGCGCGCCGTCGATGCCGCGGTGCTTGAGATGGCTGAAGCCCCGGGGGGCGGGGCCGAAGAAGGTCTGCCGGCCTTCGAAGAGTGGGGTCGTCGGAGGGATGTCCCCCCCGAGGGGGACGATGCCGCCGGGGGCCCATTCGGGGTAGGCCGTCTCGACCTGATCGAGGGCGAGGAGTCCGGCCAGGAGGGCCTGGGAGTCCTCGATTCCCAGGGTCTTCACGTGGTAGTAGTTGTTCAGGTCCGGAAGATCCTCTCCGCTTCTCGATTCCAGGACCCGGCGTTCGGCGTCGAGTTCCTCCACGGTCCTCGTGAAGACCCTCCAGATCACCCTGGTGCCGAGGAGTTCGCGCACCCCCTCGAGGTCCAGCCCGTCGGGGGAGAAGAGTTTCCCGTTCCGGTCGAGCCGGACCCGGGCCTTCTCGGTGAACTTGACGGTCAGGAGATCGGTGCGGTGAACCCCCTCCTCGAAGGCGAAGGGGAGCGAGGGTCTCCAGACTTCGGCCCTGCGGTCCTGGGCGGGGAGGAGAGGGGCGCCGAGGAGGAGGGCGAGGCCCGCAAGGAGGATGGGACGGGATCGAGGCATCTTGGACTCCGGTGGGTTGTCGGGAAAAAGGGGCGATCCGTCACTGGATCCGCCCGACGGCGCCGTTGGTGAGGCGGACCCCCGCCTTCGGATCGAGATAGGCCGCCTGGAAGAAGATCTTCGTGTCGTGGAGTCTGGCGTCCTTCGGGACCGGAAGCCCGAAGCGACGACTCCGACCGTTGCCGAACCCGCCCGCCAGCGGGATCTGTGCCGCAGGATCCAGGAAGAGGGGGAACCCCAGGCCGATGTCCTTGCGGATCCTCCGGCTGCCGGCATGGAGCAGGAAGGGGACGGAGGGAGGCATTTCGACCGAGACGACCATCGCCTCCCCGGGCCTGGGCTCGTTGAGGATCCGGAGTCCACCATAGAGGCCCAGAGCCTTCATGGCCGCGAAGAGGTCGGGGCGCTTACCGATCTTCCCGAGGATCGGGGTCCCGGTCTTCCCGAGGGTCTGCAGGAGCACCCTCGGTGAGAAGGTCTTCCCACGCTGCTCGAGTCCGATGGCTTGCAGGCTCGCGAGGACGCCCGCGACCTGAGGGGCCGCCGCCGAGGTTCCGCCGAACCTCCAGGTGTAGGCGTTCACATCTGAGCCCGCGTTGAAGAGATCCCCATAGCCCGTCGTCGTGACCAGGGCTCCCCAGCCGTTCATCTCGACGCGGTCCCCGTAGTTGCTCCAGGAGATCTTCCTGGTCTTGGGGCCGAAGGTAGCTCCGCAGCGGATGGCTCCCGAGGGGGTCGAGGCCGGGAGGTAGCGGGTTCCGAAGATCCGCTTGTCGCCGAGATCCGCCCCGGTGTTGCCCGCGGCGAGCGTGAAGGCGAAGCCTTTCAGGACGGCGTTGCGGATCGCGTCATAGGTCACCTGAGGGTGGTCGAAGGGGGCGTGGTAGCCCTTGCTGCCGACGGCGACCCCGAAGACGGCCGAGCAGGTGAAAACGTCGCCGGACCTCCCCCCCTTCATCGCCAGGGAGATGAAGTTCGCGTATCCGTTGATCCAGCTCGAAACGAAGAGCCGGGAGTCGGGAACCATGCCGCGGATCCCCTTGGAATCGGTGGCCGCGGTCAGGAGGCCGCAGATCGCCGTGCCGTGGTTGCGCCAGATCTTGATGTCGAGGGGGCCGAAGTTCGACTTCCCGAGCACGTTGGTCTTCACGAGCTTCGGGATGTCCTCGTGGTCGAAGATCCAGGCGGCCTCGAGGTGGACGACGCGGAGCGCGGGATGGCCCTTGGTCCCGAGAATCCCGATCGCGTCGATGTAGCCGATCCCGCCCGGCGAGGACATCAGGTAGAGCTGGTTGGGTTCGAAGAACGGGGTGGGGATTGTCTGCGACGAACTTCCGCCGATCCGGCGGCGATAGAGGTGGGGACCGTAAAACCTCTTCCCGGCCGGGTCCTGGGCCGGGAGGATGGCCTCCGGGCGGAACTCCCCCTCTACCGTCTCGACCTGGGGGAGATCGAGCAGGCGCCTCATCAGGAAGAGGCTTCGCTTGCGGGTGCCGGTGCGGACGCGATACCAATTCGCGAGGTCTGCGGGATCGTCGAAGGATCCTTCAGGAAGGCCTTCCTCCCTCTCCTGTTTCCGGGAGCGGGCGCGGATGGCGGCCCTCTCCTCGTCGAGTTCCCCCGGAGTTCTCGTGAAGACCGGTTCGATCCGGAGACCGGCGAGGAGTCTTCGGACCGTGGAAAGATCGAGGCCATCGGGGGAGACGAGCTTCGAATCGACGAGACGCACCCGGAAGCCCTCCCGGAACTTGACGAGGACCCTGTCCTGGTGGAAGGACCGGGGATGGAGGAGATCCGGTCCGTCGAGGTCCGGGCGGACGACGTGTCGGGGACCCGGCGCCTGGGCGGCCGCGGAAAGGGGAAGGACGAGGATTGCGAAAAGTGTCCGCAGGTCGAGCATTCGGGGAAGGATATCCGGAGGGAGGGAGGCTTACCGCAAAGGAGGGCGGAGTATAGCAAACGCCAACACCGCGGTCCTTCTCAGCGTAGGATGCGCAACCTCTTGCGTCCGTCCGTATTCCCTCCCGGCCCGAGACCGGAGTCCGACGATGTTCCCCCTCTTCTTTCCCTTCCTTCTCGCGATGTCTCCATGCCAACGGCTCTTGGGGCGCGGAGGCCGCATAGGGTCGAGGGTCCTCCTCCTCGGCTCGATCCTGCCGCTCCTCGCCCCTCCGGGGCTCTCCCTCGGGCAGGAGGCGGCCCGAACGGGTGGAGCGAAGCGGCCACAGGCCGCGGCGAAGGGGAAGCCGAAGGTCGTCGTTCCGGGGATCGACCTCGCCCAGCTTCCGGTCCGGAGCCTCGGACCCGCCGTCATGGGGGGGCGAGTCGTGGCCCTCGCGGTCAACGAGAGACGGCCGGTCGAGTTCTACGTCGCGACGGCCTCGGGCGGAATCTGGAAGACGGTGAACAACGGGACGACCTTCGAGCCCCTGTTCCAGCACGAGAACACGGTCTCGCTCGGGGCCCTCGCGATGGCGCCGAGCGACCCGAGGATCCTCTGGGCCGGCACCGGGGAGGCCAACAACCGCAATTCGACGGCCTGGGGGGACGGCGTCTACAAGAGCACGGATGGGGGACGGACCTGGAAGAACATGGGGCTCTGTTCGAGCCGCCATATCGGACGGATCGCGATCCACCCGAAGAACCCCGACATCGTCTTCGTCGCCGCCTGCGGCAGTCTCTGGGGACCCGGCGGGGAGCGCGGCCTCTTCCGGACGAAGGACGGGGGGAAGACCTGGGAATGCGTGCTCAAGGGCGATGAGGAGACTGGCGCGACCGAGGTGAGGATCGATCCGAAGGAGCCGCGGTTCGTCTACGCGGCCCTCTACGAGAGGCAGCGCGACCGCTTCGACGGGAGCCATCCCGCCAAGCGGTGGGGACCGGGTTCGGGGCTCTGGCGGAGCGAGGACGGAGGGGACAGTTGGACGGAATGCACGGAAGGCCTCCCGACGGTCGACAAGGGGCGGATTTCCCTCGACATCTGGCGTAAGGATCCCCGTGTGATCTGGGCCCTGGTCGAGACCTCGAAGATCGGGACGGCCCCGAAGGATTCGAGGATCCCCGAGCAGCCGGGATACATGGGCATCCAGGGAGAGGACGGTCCCGGGGGCGCGCGCCTGACCGAGGTCGTGAAGGATGGTCCCGCTGCGAAGGCAGGGTTCGCGACGGGGGATCTCGTCGTCGAGTTCGGAGGGAAGACGACCTCGAGTTACGAGGAGATGATCGCGATCCTCCGGGAGATGAAGGCCGGCCGGAAGGTCTCCGCGAAGGTCGTCAGGAAAGGGAAGGTCCTGGACCTCGAGATGAAGCTCGGAACGAGGCCGGGGATGAGGAATCGGCGGCGGAAGCGTCTTCCCTTCACCGATCGCATCGGCGGCCAGATTGCGAACATGCAGGGCCGGCAGGGACCGAAGGGATTCGAGACCGGAGGAATCTTCCGAAGCGAGGACCGAGGCAGGACGTGGAAACGGGTCAACAGCCTGAATCCGCGGCCCTACTACTTCTCGCAGATCCGCGTCGACCCTTCCGACGAGAAATATGTCTACGTCTGCGGAATCTCGTTCCATTACAGCAAGACGAGGGGAAAGACCTTCGCCGTGACGGCGCGGGAGGTGCATGTCGACTTCCACGCGATGTGGATCGATCCCAACGACGGCCGGCGGCTCCTTCTCGGCTGCGACGGAGGAGTCAACCTTTCCCGCGATCGGGGGAAGACCTGGGAGATCTTCGAGAACTTCGACATCGGGCAGGCCTACCATGCGGTGGCCGACACGAGACGACCCTACTGGGTCTACGCCGGCTATCAGGACAACGGGAGCTGGGGAGGCCCCTCGCGGACCAGGCGTCGCGAGGGCCTGATGAACCTCGATTGGTTCAAGATCGGATCGGGTGACGGTTTCGTCTGCCGCGTCGACCGCGACGACCCCGACATCGTCTTCTACGAGAGCCAGAGAGGAAACATCCGCTGGGTGAACGTCATCACCGGCGTGCGCGGCCGTGTCCGCAAGCCGAAGGATTCCTGGAACTGGAACACCCCCTTCCTCCTTTCGCGCTTCAATTCCCGGGTTCTCTATTTCGCGGGGACGAAGGTCTACCGCTCCCCGGACCGCGGGCGTTCGATCGAGACGATCAGTGGGCGGATCGTGCGCTCGAAGCCCAACATGAAGACTCCGCTCGGAGCACCGAGCGCGAAACCCAGTGCGAGCGCACTCGCCGAATCCCCCAGGAAACCGGGGATCCTGTGGGTCGGGACCGACGACGGCGCGCTCCACGTGACGAGGGACGGGGGCCGGAACTGGAAGGCCGTGCACGAATCCTTGAGGAAGGCGGCGGGGACCGGGGATTACCTTTGGGTGTCCTACGTGCACCCAAGTCGCTTCGCGGACGGACGAGCCTACGTCGCCCTGGACGGACATCGGATGAACGATTTCCGGCCGCACGCCTTCGCGACCGAGGATTTCGGGAAGTCCTGGAGGGTGCTGTCCTCGACCCTCCCCGAGGGTTCGGTGCATTGCCTCGTCGAGGATACGAAGAACCAGGACCTGCTCTACCTCGGTACCGAGACGGGGCTCTGGATCAGCCTCGATCGGGGCGAGAGCTGGAAGAAGCTGCCTCCCCCCTTCCCGACCGTCGCCGTCAGGGATCTCGACATCCAGGAGCGGGAGGAGGACCTGATCCTCGCGACCCACGGGAGAAGCATCTGGATCCTGGACGTGGCCCCCTTGCGCGCCTTGACCCCGGCCCTCCGGAAGAAGGATGTCGCCCTGCTTCCGATCTCCGATGTCCTCAGGCTGAGGAGCCGGAGCCTGGGGAGGCAGGGGCACCGTTACTTCGCCGTCCCGAACCCGAAGCCGCGGGCGCGCTTCTACGTATACCGGCGTGAGATCTCGAAGAAGCCCCTCGTCCTGACGGTGCACGACGAGGCCGGCTCGACGGTCTGGCGCAAGGAACTGAAGGCCGTGGAAGGGCTGCAACGAGTCGACTGGGATCTGCGCCGCCGTTCCGCCCGGGGCTCGAGGAAGGGAAGGCGCCGATCCGCCCGGGTCCCGGCCGGCATCTACAGGGTCGTGCTCGAATCCGAGAAAGGGGAGCGGACGAGGTTCTTCCGGATCGAGGACGACACCGGTCCGATGGATGTCTCCTGGCCGCGACCGAGGCTCGTCGGTGAAGGGGCGCCCGTCCCCGACGAGATCGAGGAGGAAGGCGGTTCCACCGGTTTCGAAGGAGGGATCCGATGAATCGTCGCATCCTGATCGCCGCAGGCCTACTGGCCGCGTCCCTCCCAGCCTCGTTCCAGCGTTTCCGCTCCAGTCCCCCGCAGCCCAAGGAATCGATCATGATCTTCGGCTCCCGGGAGTCCCTGGGACGCGGCCTGCGCTGGTTCGAGATGGGGCCCGTCAACCATTCGGGCCGGGTCGTGGACATTGCCGTCCATCCGAAGGAGAAGGGGACCTTCTACGTCGCCGCCGCCACCGGCGGGATCTGGAAGACGACCGATCACGGTTTGCATTTCGAGTCGATCTTCGCGCGCGAGGACGTGTTCTCGATCGGCGACATCGCCCTGGATCCCAATGAGCCCGAGACGATCTGGGTCGGCACCGGAGAGGCGAACAACCAGCGTTCGAGCTACTGGGGGAACGGGGTCTACAAGTCGACCGACGGCGGAAAGACCTGGAAGAACATGGGCCTTCGGGAAAGCCACCACATCGGGCGCGTGCTGGTCGATCCGACGAACGGAGACCGGGTGTTCGTCGCCGTGCTCGGCCGTCTCTACACGCCGAGCGCGGAGCGGGGTCTCTACCTGACCGAGGACGGGGGGAAGACCTGGCGCGCCGTCCTGAAGATTTCGGAGGACGTCGGCGTCGTGGATGTCGCGATGCAGCCGGGCCGGCCGAAGGTCATGCTCGCCGCCGCCTACGAACGCCGCCGGCGCGCCTGGAACTTCGACGGCGCCGGCCCCGGCTCGGGGGTCTACCGGAGCACGGACGGCGGCCTGCACTGGAAGAGGGTCACGAAGGGGCTTCCCTCGGGCGAGATCGGGCGGATCGGGATCGCCTTCAGCGCCTCCTCGCCGAGGACCGTCTACCTGACCCTCTCGAACCAGAACCCGAGCAAGGTCACACGCCGCCGGATCGTGGAGCCGGGATCCGGGGAGGAAGGGGAGGCGGAAGCGCAACGGCGGGTGCGAGGGTCGGGGATGCGCGGAGGCGAGGTCTACAAGAGCATGGACGGCGGACTTTCGTGGAAGAAGGTCAACCGCCGGCCCGTCGGCGGTCGTCCTCCGTACTACTACGGGCAGATCCGGGTGGCGCCCGGGAACCCGGACCTCGTCTGGGTGCTCTCGGTCCCGCTCTACTACTCGAAGGACGGCGGGAAGAACTTTTCGAACCGGGGGGCGACGGGCGTTCACCTCGACAACCACGCCCTTTGGATCGACCCCGACGACAACGACCATCTCCTCCTCGGGAACGACGGGGGGCTCTGCGAGAGTTGGGACAGGGGGAAGCACTGGATCCACTTCGAGAACCTCCCGATCGGACAGTTCTACGCGGTCACGACGGATACGGCCGAGCCCTACCGAATCTATGGGGGGACGCAGGACAACGGCACCTGGGGGATTCCGAGCCGCGGGCCGACGTCGAGGGGAAAGCGGCTGCAGGACAGCTTCAAGGTCGCCGGCGGCGACGGGTTCCACGTCCAGGTCGACCCGAAGGATCCGAACACCGTCTACGCCGAGTCGCAGTTCGGAGGTCTCGTGCGTGTCGACCTGCGCACGATGCGTGTCCGGTCGATCAGACCGAGGCCCGGGAAGGGCGAGAGCAAGCACCGTTTCAACTGGATGTCCCCGTTGAAGATCTCCCGCCACAACCACGAGATCCTCTACTTCGGGGGCGAGAGGTTGTTCCGGAGTCTCGACCAAGGGGACCGCTGGCAGGCGATCAGCCCGGACTTGACGACCAAGGATCCCCGGAAGATCGCGGGGAACGTGCCCCATTGCACGATCACGACGATCTCCGAGAGTCCGCTTCGTTTCGGCTTGATCTGGGTGGGGACCGACGACGGCAAACTCTGGATGACCCCGGACGGGGGGAAGACCTGGCGCGATCTGACCGGGGCCCTTCCGGCCGAGGCGCGCGGCCTCTGGATCTCCAGGGTCGAGGCAAGCCGTTTCTTCGAGGGGCGTTGCTACGTCTCGGTGACGGGCTACCGCGAGGACCTGTTCCGTCCGATGGTCTACATGACCGGGGACTACGGGTTGACCTTCCGGTCGATCGCTGGAGACCTTCCGCCGGGCGGACCCGTCAACGTCGTCCGCGAGGATCCGGTCGACGAGGACCTGATCTTCGCGGGGACCGAGTTCGGCGTGTTCTTCTCGTTGACCCGGGGCGGGAGATGGCACCGCCTGGGGAAGGGGCTCTCGACCGTCGCGGTGCACGACTTGACGATCCAGGCGAAGGCCCGGGAACTCGTCGCGGCGACCCACGGCCGGGGCATCTGGATGCTCCCCCTCTCCGCCCTCGAGGCCTGGAAGGACGAGGCGGAGCCCTCGAAACCCGCGATCCTCGCCGCGCCCCCCGTCTGGCGCTTCCCCTCGGGCCCGAGCACCGGCTACACCTCGCCGTCCCGGATCCTGACGATCCCCAATCCGGTAGGGACCGATCTCGCGATCGAGATGCCGAAAGGGCTTTCGAAGGCTTCCCTCCGGATCCTCGACGCGCGGGGCCGGAAGGTCCGCGATTTCGACCTTCCCTCCGGCGGCGGCCTCTACCTCCTGCACTGGAACGGCGGCGGGACTCCGACCTCCGGGGGACGCGGGCGAGGGTTCTTCGGGAGGATCGCGCGGGGTTTCCGGCGCTTCACGGGACGGATGCGTTCGCGCCCCCTGCCCGAGGGCGTCTACCGCCTCGAGGTCCGCGCCGGGGGGAAGACCCTCGCCTCGGGGAGCGTCGAGATCCGCTGACGGCCCGGAATCGGCCGGAGCGCCGCCCGCGCCCTCAGCGCCCTCGACTCGGGACGAGGCTCCATTCGCGGATCCACAGCTCGAGAAGGCTCCCGCGGGCCCGTGCGAGACCCCGCTTCATCGAGGAGGTCTCGACGGGAACCGTCAGGGCCTCGAGCATCCGCGGGAGGGAGGGCATCCTGCGGAGTTCGGATTCGAGCAGAGCCGGGAAGTCCGGGAGGTTCCCGAGCCCCTGGATTTCCCGCCCGGCGAAGTCGCGGAGGAGAAGGGCGGAGACCGGGGACCCGGCGGGGGAGAGACTCCTGCGCGGAAGATCGGGATCCGGCCAGCTCCGGCAGGAGGAGCCGAGCAGGAACAGAACCAGGAAGAGTCGGAGCCCGCGCATCGCCTTCATCCTATCGGCTCTTCGTCCCCTCTTCGGTTCGGCTTTCCGCTCCCGGTGCGAATTCCGGGAGGGGCGCGGTCCTCACTCGCCGTGGAGGCTGCGGACGGGGTCGACGCGCGCGGCGCGCCAGGAGGGAATCAGGCTGAAGAGGGCGGCGAGCCCCGCGCAGGCGGCCCCTACGGTCAGGATCCAGGCGGGGTCGAGGGCGTAGGGGATGTGCTTCAGGCCGTAGATGTCGCTCGGGAAGAGTTCGAGGTCGAAGGTCCGGACGAGCCAGTCGTGGAAGGCGTCCAGGTTCAGGCAGGAGATCCAGGCGAGGAGGACGCCGAAGCCGTAGCCCGACATCGCGATGCCGAGCCCTATCGTCAGGAAGACCGAGAGGATCCCCTTTCGGGTCGCGCCCAGCGCGTTGAGGATGCCGATGTCCCGGATCTTCTCGTTCACCATCATCGTCAGGTTCGCGAAGATCAGGAAGGTGCCGATGATCATCAGCGCGAGGAGGATGAGCTTGAGGATCGACTCCTGGTGCATGACCGATTCGAGGAAGGTGGCCTGCTTCTCCTCCCAGGTGAAGAGGCGCCCGTAGATCCTCGCATCGTCGAGGAGGGGTTGAAGGGCGAGCTTCGCGGTCTCGAGGGGGACGCCGGGCTTCAGGGTGATCGCCGCCTCGTTGAAGGGGTCCGAGGGGCCGCCGTCCTCCGCCGCGAGCCGGGACCGGAGGACTGCGATGTCGCAGAAGACCGTGAAGTCGTCGAACTCGAAATGCTTCGACGAGAAGCAGCCGGCGAGTTCGAACTCGATCACTTCCGTGCGGATGTCGCCGTCCCGCGCCGCGGGGGGGACGCCGGTCGTCAAGAGGACCTTGTCGCCGATCGAGAGGCCCAGGCTCTCCGCCTTCTCGACGCCCATCAGGAGGCGGGGGAGGGCGCCCGGTTTCGCGGACAGCGGGGCGGCGGGGTCGCGGGCCCGGAGTCCCTCCGCCTTCACGGCCTCGATCCAGGGTCGGAGGCGCGGGCTTTCCCGCGCGAAGTCGATCCCGAGGACCTGGAAGAAACCCGAAGGCTCGGTGCCGAGATCCTCGGGAGGCTCCTTCGGGAGGATCAGGCCGTACCAGGTGAAGCGGGGGGCCAGGACCGCGATCTCCGGCCTCCTCCCGAGGAGACCCTCGACCCGGGCGAAGGAGGTCGGCTTGGCGCTCCCCGAGAGGATCAGCGAGAGGTCGGCGGAGGCGCGGTGCACATGCGCGCGGATCTCGCGGACGTAGCCCGCGAAGATGCCGGGGACGACGATCAGGGCCCAGACCGCGATCGTTACGCCGCCGATGCCGAGGATGTTGACCCGCCGGTGCAGGAGCCACTTCCAGGCGAGGAGGAGGCGGTACAAGGTTCAGGCCTCCTTCCCGCCCCCGGGGATCGCGCCGGGAGCGCCGCGCGCGCTCTCTCCCGCCGGACGGCCCGTCCCGTCCTCGATGACTCCGTCCGCGAGGCGCAGGCAACGGTCCGCCCGGGAAGCGACCTGCGCATCGTGCGTGACGAGGAGGAAGGAGACGCCGTCCTCCTCGTTGATCCTCCAGATCAGATCGAGGATCTCCTCGGAGGTCCGGCTGTCGAGATTCCCGGTCGGTTCGTCCGCCAGGATGACCGAGGGATCGGCGATCAGGGCGCGGGCGATCGCGACCCTCTGGCGTTCCCCGCCGCTGAGCTGGGCGGGACGGTTGCGGAGGCGGTCGCCGAGACCCATGCGTCCGAGGAGTTCGCGCGCGCGGTCCTTGACCCTTCTCCGCATCCCGAGCCACCCCGCGACCGAGGTCAGCATCATCGCTCCAAGGCAGACGTTCTGCAGGGCGTCCAGCTCGGGGATCAGGTGGTAGAACTGGAAGACGAATCCGATCTCCCGGTGGCGGACCCGCGCCTTGCGGGCGGCGGAAAGCCGGCTGACGGGGACGTCCCGATAGCGGACGACCCCCTCGTCGGGCCGGTCGAGAAGGCCGAGGATGTGGAGGAGGGTCGATTTCCCGGCCCCGGAGGAGCCGACGAGAGCGAGGATCTCGCCCTCGAGGACGCGGAGGTCGACCCCGCGCAGGACGGGGATCTTCCGGTTGCCGGCCCTGTAGGTCTTCGTGATCCCTTCGGCGCGGAGGAGGTCGGTCATCGGGCTTCGCTCCGATCGGGCGGGAAGCGGGGCTTCGGGGACCCCGGAACGGGGACTTCATTCCGGTCATTCATGGCGGAGAGCCTCGACGGGGTCGTGGCGCGAGGCGCGGAGGGCGGGGAGGAGGCTGAAGAGGAAGGCCGAGCCCAGGGCGAAGAGCAGGACCTGCGCGAACCACCACGGGTCGAGTACGTAGGGGATCGAATCGAGCCCGAAGATGTTCCTGGGGAAGAGTTCGCGGCCCGTGTTCTCGCGCAGCCAGGCGTTGATGTCGTCGATGTGGACGCAGGAGAGCCAGCCGGCGAGGGCCCCGAGGACCGCGCCGGCGGCCGCGGTCGCGGTGCCGCAGGCGAGGAAGATCGAGGCGATCCCCCGTCTCGTGGCTCCCAGCGCCGCCAGGATGCCGATGTCCTTCGTCTTCTCCGAGACCATCATCGACAGGGTCGCGTAGATAAGGACCGAGGCTACGAGGACGATGACGAAGAGGACGATCTTCATCATGCCGTGTTCGTGGCGGACGGCCTGGAGGAACCGGGCGCGGCGTTGTTCCCAGGTCTTGACCGTCCCGCTGATCCCCGCCTTCCGGAGCCGGGTGTTCAGGCGCGCGGCCGTCGCGGCGGCCTTGCGCGGGTCGCGGACCTTGATCGCGATCTCGTTGAAGACGTCGAGACTACCTTCGTCCTCGAGATCCTGTCCGAAGAGGGAGCGCATCTCCTCGATGTCGACGAGAACCGTGTTGTTGTCGAACTCGTAATGGCCGGAGTCGAAGGTCCCCGAGAGGACGAAGTCGCGCTTGATCGGGATGACCCGCATGTCCCGGCCGTCCCGCACCTGGCGGCCCGAGGCGAGCACGATGGGACGACCCGTGCGGTAGACCCTTTCATATCGGGCCCGATCGAGGCCCATGAGCAGGCCCGGAGGGCTCCAGCCGAACTCGCTGCGCAGCTTCGGGGGAAGCCGATTCCTCGGAACGTCGAACGGCGCCTTCGGATCGGCGCTGCGCAGCCTTCCGGCCGGCACCCGGTCGAGCCAGGAGGGGAAGGCGGAGACCCGTCCCTCGCTTCCCGGATCGATTCCGAGGACCCGGTAGAAGTCGGTGCCGCGGATGCCCTTCGTCGTTTCGCCGGCGTACTGCGGGCGCCTGCGTCCTCCCCGCACGTAGAGCAGCCCGAACCACGAGATCCGGGGGGCCATGGCCTCGACCTCGGGGTCGTCCCGCAGGAGGGCCTCGACCTCCGCGTAGGAGCGGTCCATCCGGTTGCCGACGAGGGCGAGGTCGGAGGCCGCTCCGCGGACCTGGGCCCTCACCTCGACGATGAAGCCCTGGAAGACGCTCATGACGGTGACCAGGGCCCAGACCGAGAACAGGACCCCGAACAACCCCAGGAGGTTGATCGGTCTCTTCAACAGGTACTTGAAGCCGAGATACCAGGTATACATCGGGCCGAGCCCCGCTCCGGGGAGCCGGGGCGGAGGCTTCAGGAGCCGCCGCCTTCGGCGCCCTCTTCCGGCTCCGGCGCGCGGCCGGGCTCCAGGGGCTTCAGCAGCGGGAAGAGCAGGACGTCACGGATCGAGGGGCGGCCGGAGAGGAGCATGACGAGCCGGTCGATGCCGATGCCGAGACCGCCGGCCGGCGGCATGCCGTATTCGAGGGCGGCGACGTAATCGTAGTCCACCTCGCTCGGGGTTTCCTCGTCCTTGTCGGCGATCTGCTCTTCGAGGCGCGATTCCTGGTCGAGGGGGTCGTTCAGCTCGCTGAAGGCGTTCCCGAGTTCCATGCCGGCGATGAAGAGTTCGAAGCGCTCCGCGACCCGCGGGTCCTCGGAGCCGGCCTTCGCGAGAGGGCAGATCGCCTTCGGATAGTCGATGACGAAGACGGGACCCTCGAGGCCGTCCTCGACCGTGGCCTCGAAGACGTCGTTCGCGAGTTTCGACGCGGGGAGGTCCTCCCTGAAGATTCCGAGGCTCCTCGCCCGTTCCGCGACGCCCCTTTCGTCGAACCAGTCGAGGCCGTCGTTCTTCTCCCGGAACAGGTCGAGGTATCGCCTGCGGGGGAAGGGGGGCTTCAGGTCGTAGGTCCGGTCGCGGAACCTCACCTCGCTCGTGCCGAGGACCCGGGTGCAGAGCCGGTCGAAGAGGGCCTCCACGCGCTCCATGACGACCTCGTAGTCCGCATAGGCCTCGTAGCTCTCGAGCATCGTGAACTCGGGGTTGTGCCGCGTGCTGATGCCCTCGTTGCGGAAGACCCGCCCGATCTCGTAGACGCGCTCCAGGCCGCCGACGAGGAGGCGCTTGAGGTAGAGTTCGGGGGCGATGCGCAGGTAGAGGTCGATGTCGAGCGTGTTGTGATGGGTGACGAAGGGGCGCGCGGTCGCCCCGCCCGCGATCGAATGGAGGATCGGAGTCTCGACCTCGAGGTAGCCCAGTTCGTCGAAGAAGGCCCGGATCTCCCGGACGATCCGCGAGCGCAGCATGAAGACCTCGCGGACCTCGGGATTCGCGAACAGGTCGACGTAGCGCATCCTGTAGCGGGTCTCGACGTCGCGCAGGCCGTGCCATTTCTCCGGGGCCGGCCGGAGCGCCTTGGTCAGGAGCTGGACCTCGTCCGCCCAGACGGTCGGCTCGCCCTTCTTCGTCTTCCCGCATTCCCCGGTCACGAGGACGAGATCGTTCCCCTCGATCAGCTTGCGGTTCGGCCACCATTTGGAGAGCCGGTCCCTCTGGAAGCCGCACTGGATCGAGCCGGTCCGGTCGGAGAGGTGGGCGAAGCGCAACTTCCCGAAATCGCGGATCTGGCCGAGCCTTCCGGCCACGGTGCGGGTCTCGCCCTCCCTACGGTCGAAATCCTCGAGGATCTCGGCGATCGGGGTCGGTGTCCCGAGGGTGCGGGCCGGGAAGGGAGGGATGTCCCGTTCCTCGAGAGTCCTGAGTTTCTTGAGCCGGTCGCTGTGGAGGTCCTTGGTCACGGCGCCTTCCGAAGGGGAGTTGGGAGGGAAAACGAGCGAAGCAGGATAGCGGCCCCGGCGATCCCTTGCATCGAAGGAGAGGACGGGGCCTGCACCGGGGCGGGACTTTCCCGTAGATTCGGGGAATGGGATCCACGGACCGAGCCCTCCTCCCCTCTCCTGCCGGTCCCGGCGGGAGGTCGAGCTCCTTCCTTCCGGGCCTTCTCCGTTCCTTCCTCCTCGCGGCGGCCGTCTGGGCCCTCGCCGCCGGTCTCGCGCGGGCGCAGACCGGGATCTCCTACAGCCGCCTGGACTTCCAGAACGCCTATCGGATCGACCGCGAGGACGCCTGGCCGAACGCCCGCCTCCCGGGAGGGAACGTCGCCGGGGATTTCGTCTACAAGGTCTTTCCGGTCGAGGTCCTGGCCCGGGACCGTGAGATCCGCGTCTCCGGCCTGCGCCTCTCCTTCTCGGTCGGGAACGGATACAAGGGGACCTTCCCCGTCCGGCTCGGCGTGCCGGAGATCGCGTTCTATCCGGTCGTCGTGTCGCGGGTGGGCGGACGCGACCTTCCCCTGCCCGACCTCTCCCGCCGTTTCGGGACGACGCTCCGCCCGCCCGGGATCTCGGTCCCGCGCGACGGGGTCTTCGTCCACGAGATCCGGCTCGGTCCCCACCAGCCAGATCCCCGGCTGCGCAAGCCGCTCCGCCTTCCCGCCCGGGACGCGAAGGGCGCCTTGCAGGGATGGGCGGTCGCCCTGCTCGCGCCCCCCGGGGAAGGTCTCGGGGACGGCAAGCCCCACTGGGTCCCGGTTCCGAGTTACGGGGAGATCCACCGTCCGGGTTCGCCCTCGACCTTTTCCGGGCTCTACGACGCGAAGAAGAAGCGCTTCCTTCCCTACGGCGCCCCGGGCGCTCCGTCGAACCTCGGGGAGTGCGGGATCGAACTCCTTCTCGATGGGCCGGCGCTCCAGCTCCGCTCGGAGGCCGCGGGCGGCGTGCTCCGGGACCCGCGCCGGATCGAGACCCACCTGGGACCCGGCGCCTACGAGTCGGGCCTGGCCGGTGCGAGGTTCCCCGGCTCCTTCGGCCTCTACGCGCAGTGGGAGTCGAGGGAGGGCGATGGCCTCCTCTGCCTCCCCTTCCTCGTCGCCCTCGGAAACCCTCCCCCCGCGGCCCGCCTGAAGCTCGGCGCGGGCGTCCTGATGTGGGATTCGAAGCGCGCCTATGCTCCTTCCTTCTTCGTGAACCTCGGAATGTTCGGCGTCCTTTCCCGCTACAAGGCCTTCGGTCGCGCCGGACGCCGCAGCGACCAGAGGGGGGTCTTCGTCAGCCGGGATCTTCCGGTTCCGGTGGACTCGACCCTTCGCGGCGCCGCCCTTTGGATCCAGGCTCTCTTCCTCGATCCGAAGTCTTCCTCCATCGCCGGCTCCTCGAACCTCTGCCGCCTCCGCCTCTGATCCGATCCCCGTCCCCGGCGATTCCGTGAAGTTTCGCCGGGACTGGGAGTTTCTGCAAAATTGCGGGTCTTGCGCAAAAGGATCGTTTGCGCCCGGAATCCGGGGTCCTTGAGGGGGTTCCCGAGGACGAGTATCCTGCGTTTCTCGTTTTCTTCTTTATCTCTCTCTCCCGGACCTGGTCGCGGGTCCTTCCTACGTGAAGGGTTCCTTCTCCGCAATTCCAGGAATCGGGGATTCCGGAGTATGTGCCGGGTCTCGGCCTCGCGCATGCGCCAGTTTCCTGCAATGGAGCCTCTCATGAACAAGCGATTCGCTTTCCAGGGCCTTGCCTGCCTCCTCCTCCTCGGCTCGGCCCTTCAGGCCCAGACCTCCCGCAAGCTCACGACCCTCTTCGCCTCGAACAACGGGGGATCCTCGGGGGGGGCCGTCTATTTCGACCTCAAGATCACGAAGGCCGTGCGCATCACGCAGCTCGAGACGAACTTCTCCGTCGCCCCCAATCTCGCCGTCGGGATCAAGGTCTACACGACTCCGACGACCTATGTCGGCAAGGAAGCCAACGCGGCCGCGTGGAAACTCGTCGCCCAGGACAACGGTGCCGCCAAGTCCGCGGGGAAGGACAAGCCCACGCCCATAGCCTTGAAGACCCCCTTGATCCTGAAGCCCGGTTCCTACGGGATCGCCCTCGTCGCGGTGAACAGCGGCCACTCCTATACGAACGGCAACGGCACCAACCAGAAGTACAGCAACGCCGACATGACGCTCACCGCGGGTTCGGCCATGAACGTCCCATTCTCGGGGACGCCCTTCAAGCCGAGGGTGTGGAACGGCTCCATCATCTACACGCTGGCCGTGGGACTCTTCTCCGATTTCACCGCGACCCCGGTCAGGGGAAAGAGCCCGCTGACCGTGAAGTTCACGGACCAGACCTACACCTCGAGCCCTCCGATCAAGACCTGGGCCTGGGACTTCGACGGTGACAAGAAGATCGACTCCACCGCCCAGAATCCGACCTTCGTCTTCAAGGCGACCGGATGGGACAAGACCTTCGACGTCACGCTCACGACGACCAACGGAGTGCATCCCCCCTCGACGGTGACGAAGAAGGCCTTCATCATCGTCAATCCCTCCAACGCGACGGCCGTCAACTTCGGGAAGGGCTCGACGAACAAGCCGGTCCCGGGACCGATGCCCCTGCCGAAGTTCACGCGCACCTATTCCTATCTCTACACGCGCGGCTTCTACTTCCAGGCGCCGTCGACGGTGATCGTGACAGGTTTCCGGGTGCCGAACGAGGCGAAGATGCCCCTCCAGGCGGTCACCCTCTTCACGATGCCCAAGGCTCCCCCGGCCTATCCGACTACCTACACGGTCACGACGACGGACGTGAAGTTCTTCAAGACCGGGGTCAAGGCCGGCACGATCATGAAGCCCGCGAAGCCGATCGTGCTCACGAAGGGCACCTGGGTCGGCGTCCTGGGCGCAGGGCACTCCAGCACCTCCAGCTACATGTACAACTCCTATGGGAACGGGGCCTTCAAATCCCGGATCGGCAATCTGCCCGTGACCCTGACCCGCTTGATCAAGCAGGGCACCCTGATCGGGAGCAAGGGGATCGGACCCGTCTCCGGCTCCACGGGCTCCATCGGCCGGGTCGAGGTGTTCGTGGCGGGCAACTTCTCGATCCCGAGCTTGAACTCGGTCGGCCTTCCGGTCCTCGGGACGACGCCCAAGCTCAGTCTCTCGGCCAAGATCCCGGGGGCGCAGGCGGGGGTCATCCTCCTCGCCGCGGGCAGGCTTCCGGCCCCGATCCCGACCCCCTTCGGGAACCTCCTGATCAAGCCTCCGTTCCTGATGTCCATGTTCGTTCCGTCCGGAACCGGGGTCGTGCCCCTTCCGATCCCGAACAACCCCTCGTTCACCGGCGCCACCCTGGACTTCCAGGGAGCCGTGTTCGACGTCGTGAACGGCATCTTCGGCATGACGAACGGAACCGAGTGGTTCCTCGGCAAGTGAGGGACCTCGCGACCCCGCGGGCCTGATCCCGCGGGAGTCCCTCCACACCACCGCCCGCCCCCGGGGCCCCGCTCCGGGGGCGGGCTCCGTTTCCTCCCCCCCCCGCAGCTCCCCCTCCGCCCCGCATCCTCCCCGCTACCCATCCCTTCCCGTCGCTCCTCCCTCCCCCCCCGATTCCGAACCCTGCTCTCCTCGAGGAAAATGACAAGTCGAGCATGGGATCCGACCCCGCCTCGCATTCCTGGAAGAAGAACAATCCCCGACACTTTCCAGGAGACGATTCCGATGCGGATCCTTCGCAAACTTGCGTCTTGCTCGCTTCCCTGCCTCTTCCTCTCGGCCCTCGCCGCCCAGACCGGGGTCGTCTGGCGTCCCCTCAAACCCTCCGTCCTCCCTCCCCCCCGTTTCGAGGGGGCCATGGTCTACGACGAAGCTCGGGACGAACTCGTTCTGTTCGGTGGTGCCGTCTACACGAATGGTTCTTATCGACCCCTGAACGATACCTGGGTGTACAAGAACCAGCTTTGGGTTAAGAAGACCCCAACGACCTCCCCCCAGCCTCGCTACGGGGCGGGAATGGTCTATGATCCACCAACAAAGTTGGTTTATTTGTACGGAGGTACAAACTCGAATTCGGGATTCCAACAGTTCAACGATTTGTGGAAATGGGACGGGGCCAATTGGACAAGACTACTCACATGGACGCCGAAAGGAACGAATCCCACGGGCCCTTGGGATTCCGGAAGGATTTCCTATAACCCGAGTCGGAAAAGGCCGGTCGTTTTCAGCGGAAACAATATGGCCCGATGCTCT
>JALUUL010000049.1 GCA_027021385.1 Planctomycetota bacterium
GGGTTCCCCGGAAACGGGGAAGCTCTCGAGGATCCTAGCCGGGCTCCCCTCCCCCCGGACCACGAATCGACTCTCCCCAACCCGAACCGGGGATGCGATCATGGCTCGATGCGGAAGTACATCCTGGCCGCCCTCCTCCTCCTCTTCGCCCTCTCGATCCTCCTCGCCCTCCGGGAGGACGGTCCGCTATGGGCGCTCGGGGCCTCGGGATTCCTCCTCGGCGTCGCCCTGATCGACGTGACCCAGAAAGGACACGCGGTCCTCAGGAATTTTCCCCTGATCGGACACGGACGCTACCTGATGGAGGCGATCCGCCCGGAGATCAACCAGTACTTCATCGAGTCCAACACCGACGGACGGCCGTTCAACCGGGAACTCCGCTCCCTCGTCTACCAGCGGGCGAAGGGGGTGCTCGACACCCTGCCCTTCGGAACCCAGCGGGACCCCTATGGAGAAGGGCACGAGTGGATCCACCACTCCCTGGAGCCCGTGCACCCCGAGGATCGGAGCCCGAGGGTCCGGATCGGGGAGGGGCGCTGCGCCCTCCCCTACGAGGCCTCGATCCTCAACATCTCGGCGATGAGCTTCGGAGCCCTTTCGAAGAACGCGATCCTCGCCTTGAACGGGGGCGCAAGGGACGGGGGCTTCGCGCACAACACCGGCGAGGGGGGGCTCAGCCCCTACCACCTCGAACCGGGCGGGGACCTGATCTGGCAGATCGGGACCGGCTACTTCGGATGCCGGACCGAGAACGGGGATTTCGACCCCGAGCGCTTCGCGAAGCAGGCGCGCCTTCCCCAGGTCAGGATGATCGAGATCAAGCTCTCGCAGGGGGCGAAGCCCGGCCATGGAGGCATCCTCCCGGCCGCGAAGATCACCGAGGAGATCGCGAGGATCCGCGGGATTCCCCTCGGTCGGGACTGCGTGTCCCCCCCCTTCCACCGCGCCTTCGAGGGGCCGGCCGGACTGCTCGAGTTCGCGGCGCGGCTGCGCGATCTCTCCGGCGGCAAACCGGTCGGGGCGAAGCTCTGCGTCGGAGATCCCCTCGAGATCCTCGCCCTCTGCAAGGCCATGCTCGTGACCGGGCTCAGGCTCGACTACCTCGCGATCGACGGGACCGAGGGCGGAACCGGGGCGGCTCCCCTGGAGTTCGCGAACTCCGTCGGCATGCCCCTGCTCGACGGGCTCGCCTTCGTCCAGGCCGCTCTCGTCGGCGCGAACCTCCGTCACGACCTCAAGCTCATCGCCGCGGGCAAGATCATCACGGGCTTCCAGATGGCGCGCGTCCTGGCCCTCGGCGCGGATCTCTGCTACATGGCCCGCGGCATGATGTTCGCGCTCGGCTGCATCCAGGCGCTCCGCTGCAACTCCAACCACTGCCCGGTCGGGATCGCGACCCAGGACCCGGCCCTGGCGCGGGGTCTCGATGTCCCCGACAAGCGCGCGCGGGTCGCGAAGTTCCACAAGGCGACGGTCGAGTCCTTCGTCGAACTCCTCGGCGCGGCCGGCGTCCCCGAACCCGGCGGCCTGCGCCCGACGATGATCTGGAGGAGGACCGGCCCCTCCGAGGTCCGAAATTACAGCCAGATCTATCCCCAACCCCTCCCCGGGGACTTGATCCGGAACGGCGCTCCGCCGCCGCCCTTCGACAGCCTCTGGCCGCAGGCCCCGGTGCGCCGTTGGCGCTGACCCCGGGAGGCGGGCGACCCCGCCCCCCAAGGGACGCCCCCCCTCTTTTTTTTCGAGAACCTTCTTCCCGGCCGCTCTCTCGACCTAGGATCGCGGGCCCGTGACCCGGAGGCGCGCGATGCTGCGATTTCGAACCCTGCATCTCTTCCTGCTCCTCGCGGCCGGTTCCTGCGCGAGCGCATCGATCCGCTCCCCCTCCTTCCCCCTCGCGCCGGAGGGCGGATGCGAGATCCACGGCTCTCCCCTCGAGTCCCGGCCCTCGGAACAGGGAACCCCGCACGGCTCGGAGCCCGCGTTCCGCAACCACCTACGCATCTCCCTCGGCGGCCGGAGTCTCGAGGACACGACCTTCTGGAGTCCCCTCGAGGACCAGGTCGCCTTCGGCCTCGAGTTCGCCCGCGGGGAGGAGGGTTTCGGGTACGAGTTCGCGCTCCAAAGTTCGGGAGCCGAGGAGACCGTGCTCCTCCTCGGGGTCCCGGTCGACCTGCGGGCGGAGATCCTCGAGATCTCCGGAGGCGTCCATTACTCCCAACGCCTCGGCGACTCTCCTTTCCTCTTCCAGGCGGGCGCCGGGCCTTCCCTGGTCTTCGCCCGGAGCGAGGTCCAGGTCCCCTCGACCTCGACGGCCGCCTCGGTCGACGGCGCGACCGTGGGGTTCTACCTCCATGGCGGGCTCGATTTCCGGATCTCCCGGAGCCTGACCCTGGGCGTCGACCTCCGTTTCCTCGAGACCGCGGGACTCGACCTGGAGTCGGGGACCGCGAGAGTCCTCGGCGGGGACGCGAACTACGCCCAGTTCACGCTGAATCTAGGGATCCACTTCTAGGATCGAGGCTCCCTTCCCCGGCCTCCTCCGAGGTCCCGGACTCCTCCCTCGTTCCGTGGAGGGTTCCGGCCTCTTCCCGCAGCCCGAGGCGCCCCCGGAGTTCCCGGGCGAGGGCCTCGTAGTCCTCGGCCCCCTTCGAGTCGGGGGCGTAGGCGAAGATGCTGCGGCCGAATCCCGGCGCCTCGGCCAGCTTGACGGTCTTGCGGATCCGGGACTCGAGGAGGAGGTCCCCGAAGTGCTCCCGGAGTTCGCCCAGCACCTCGGCGCTCAGGTTCGTGCGGGCGTCGACGAGGCAGGGGAGGATGCCGAGCACGGTCAGACGGGGGTTCAGGCGGCGCGCGACGAGACGGACGACCTCGAGGAGCTGGGCCATGCCCTGGAGGGCGAAGAACTCGGTCTGCAGGGGCACGAGCACCTGGTCGGCCGCGGCCAGCGCGTTCAGGGAAAGGACGCCGAGCGAGGGGGGACAATCGAGGAGGACGAGGTCGGGCCCCTCGCCCCTTCGAGCGGCCTCCGTCTCGTACGCCTCGAGGGCGTCGCGAAGCAGGAGTTCGCGGCCGATCGTCCCGGAGAGGGCCTGCTCGATGCCGGAGAGGTCCGGCGAGGCGGGCACGAGGGCGAGGCCGGGTTCCGCGAGGGCGCGCACGGCCTCGCGGAGAGGGCGCCCGTCGACGAGGACCTCGAAGGCGCTCGGCTCCTCGAAGTCCCCCGCGCTCAGGTGGAGCGTGAGATTCGCCTGCGCGTCGAGGTCGACGAGCAGGACCCGCCGCCCGGTCTTCCCGAGGGCCGCGCCGAGGTTGGCGGCGGTCGTCGTCTTCCCGACCCCGCCCTTCTGATTCAGAATCGCGATCCTCGGCATCTCCCCTCCCTTCTCGACGGTTCGAACGCCCCGGGCCCGTCGCGAGGTCCGGCGAGCAGGGCTTCGACGTCCTCGAGGACGAGGAGGCCGCGCGCGTCCCCTCCGCGGGCCTCCCGCAGGGGTTCGGCCGCCCGGCGGCCCGCCCTCCGCCCGCAGCGGCCGTCCCGCCGGCGGACGCGTTCCAGGATATCGAGTCCCCCCGGCAGATGCGCCCTGCTCTCTCCCGGCCCGGGGATCTGCGAGGCGTGGGCGCGCACCCAGGCGAGCTTCTCCTCGAAGACCCCGTCGATCACGAAGAGGTGCGTGGGCTCCTCCCGGAGATCCGGATCCGACCAGAGCCAGAACCTGCAAGCCCCGCTCCCCTCCGGGAGACCTCGTTCCCTCCCGTCTCCCGGAAGCGGCCCGCCCCCCCGCGCCCGGCCGGGCTCCCCCCCTTCCCCCGCGAATCTTCGCGCCAGGCGGCGGCAGACCCTGCCGGCCGCGGCATGGTCGGGGTGCGGGTCCAGGGGCGAGGGGGCGAAGACCGCCAGGGGGCGAAAGTCCGCGATCTCCGAAGCGGCGAAGGAAAGGATCTCCTCCTCCTTCTCCGCCAGTCCCCCGTCCGGAAAACCTCCCCACCGCGGCTCGACGCCATGTCTCGCCAGGGCCTCCTCCGCTTCCTCCCTCCGGGTCTTCCCCCGGGGTTGCCGGGTCCCCTTCTCCCCCTCGCTGAGCCCGAGGACCCGCACCCGCAGCCCGAGCCCCCGCAACCGGAGCAGGATCCCCCCGACCCCGATCTCCGCGTCGTCGGGGTGCGGAGCGAGCACGAGCACGCCGGGGGCGCGATCCCTTCCTTCTTCCGGCATTCCCGTCACGACTCGATCCGATCCTCCGTTCCCGCACCGGCGATCCCCAGGTCCGACCCGACAAAACCCCATCAGAACCCGGGGAATTGCGGGGTTTGGGCAGCCTTCCTAAGATCACCCTCCCATCAGAATAGAAGGAAGGAGCCTCCCATGAACCGCCTCCGTCTCGCTCTCGTCCTTTTCCTGTGTCCCTCGGGCCTCGCCGCTCAGCTCGACTGGCACTTCAATCCCCCGAAGATCATCCCCGCCCGGAGCCGCCACGCGATGGCCTTCGACGCGGCCCGGGGACGGACGATCCTCTTCGGCGGGTACGACGGCAGCGCCCAGCTCCAGGACACCTGGATCTGGGACGGGGACAACTGGCGGCCCGCGGGGAACAAGACCCTTCCCCCGCGGCGCTCGCAGCATGCGCTCGCCTACGACGAGGCCCGCAAGGTCTGCATCCTCTTCGGGGGGGTCGGTCCGGCCGGCGTGCTCGGCGACACCTGGGAATGGAACGGGACCGATTGGAAGAAGATGAGTCCTACGACCTCGCCCCCCGCCCGTTTCGCCCACGCGATGGCCTATGACCCGACCTTGCGGCGCGTCGTCGTCTTCGGAGGATTCGACGGCCGGAGCTTCCTCGACGACCACTGGGAATGGGACGGAACGAACTGGACCAAGCGCTCCCTGTCGAAGCGACCCTCGGCCCGCGCCGCCCATGCGATGGCCTACGACCCGGTCCGCAAGCGCCTCGTCCTCTTCGGCGGCAGCAGCGGCTTCTCGAACTACTTCGACACCTGGGAGTTCGACGGCAAGGCCTGGACGGCCGCCGCCCCGAGCGCAAGCCCTCCGGCCCGCGAGGCCCATTCGATGGCCTACGACCCGAACCTCGCGAAGATCCTCCTCTTCGGCGGCTGGAACCGCCGCACCCCTCTCCGCGACCTCTGGTCCTGGAACGGAACAACGTGGACGCAGATCAACCTCTCCGGCTCCTACCCGACCGCCCGGGAGGCTTTCACCCTAACCGTAGACACGACCCGCAAGCGCTTCGTCCTCTTCGGCGGCTTCGGCACCTCCACGAACCTCGGCGACACCTGGGAGTGGGATGGCAAATATTGGGTTAATTATTTCGGCTTAACCTTCCCAAAATCCGCATCGAGTGGGAATCATTTGTTCTTTAATAATACTACCAAGAAAATAGAATATATCGGCTACACCTCCAATAGAAAAAACGATTGGCTCGTACTTGAGGAAGGTTACTGGAGAAGCAACAAAAAAACACTCCCGACATCCTTACCACAGGACAGCTATTACTGCTTCAATAATAACAGCGGAAAGGTTTTCCAATATTATTCTTCGAATGGAGGATCATCCACCATCTATTCATTCAATGGAACGAAGTGGACCAAGGACTGGTATTCAAGCGCCCCATATGTATATGGAGGCAAACACACCGCAGCCATCTCTGACCCTTTTGGCCCAGGCATCTTAAAACTTGGCGGATATTTTGCTTACTATTCCTATGCTCCAAACTCCAACCAAATCTACCGGTGGACAGGGAAAAGCTGGACAAAACTCGGCCCGCTATTTACTCCAGGACCAAGGCATGGACTTGCCATGGCCTTTGATCACCTTAAAAAGGAAATATTCGTTCTTTCTGGTCAATATGGAACTTCCGCCACACCGCTGAGGGAAACTCTCGCTTACAACCCTACGCAAAACAAATGGATTAATTATACTGGACCAACAACGATGCCAGCCAGATTAGATCATAGAATATGGTGGCATCCTTTCAGGCAGAGGATAATGGTTTTTGGAGGGAAATCCAAACAAAGCTCCAGCACATTACTAAACGATCTTTGGGAGTGGAATGGGAAGACTTGGACGAATATTCGAACAAAAACTATCCCTCCAGGAAGAGCGGAGTATTCTTTTGCAGTCAACCCCTATTCAGGGAAGATCGTCATTGTTGGAGGTAAGGTTTCAAAGTCTCAGGCATGGGATCTTTGGGAGCTCTACGATCCCTCGATCGCGGATTTCCTGACCTTCGGGACCGGTTGCAAGGGGACCGCGGGCGTCCCTCGGCTCGAGGCGGACGGGACGAGCCGCCCCTGGCTCGGGGAGACCTTCAAGACCGTCACGAAGAACTGTCCGGCGGTCAGCGGCTTCGCGCTGACGATCCTCGGGTTCTCGAAGGACAAGTGGGCGATGGGCAAGCTCCCGGCCGACTTGAGCCCGGTCGGCATGACGGGCTGTAAGCTCTGGATCAGCCCCGACATCCTCCTACCGACCCTGAACAACGCCGGGAGCGCCCCCTGGTCGATTCCCCTCCCGAAGGATGCGACCCTCAAGGGCAAGCGCTTCTACCTCCAGACCCTCGTCTTCGACACGAAGGCCAATCCGAAGGGGATCACGGCCTCCAACGCCGGCGAGGCCGTCCTCGGCTCCCGCCGCTGACCCGAGCTCTGCGGGGAAGGTCAGTCGGGAAGGTCTTCCGGGGACCCGTCCGGGGACCCGTCCGGGTCCCTGGACGGCGGGGAGGCGGGGGCGAGGAAGGGAAAGCCGAGGGCGGCGAGGGCCTCGGGAAGATGAGCCCGGGAAGGGGGGCGGGAGGCCCCGAAACTTCGCCGGAGCCGGGGCCCCCAACCCTTGGACTCGTCGAGGGGGCGGGAGAGGAGGAGCCGCCCCTCGCGGTTTGCGAGCCGGGCCCAGGACCGGACGGCCTCGTCCATGCGGGGGAGGGCGGCCCCGACCGCCGCGTCGGAATAGGTCTCGCGGTGCAGGACCGCGGGGAGAGGCAGCCGCCCCCGGGGCAGCGGATCGTCGAGCGGGCGGCCGAGAACGAGGCCGAAGGGGACCCAGACACGGGGAGGCAGACCGAGGAGGGCCGCCAGCTCCCGGGGATGAAGCCTCGCGCCGCCGACGAAGCATCCTCCCAGCCCCGAGGCCTCGGCCGCGAGCAGGAGGTTCTGGCCGAAGAGGGCGGCGTCGAGAGCCGCGACGAGGAAGAGTTCGAGATCGGGCTCCCGCAGGCCGTCCCCCGCCCTCTCGAGGGCGGCCTCCGCGTGACGGAGATCGGCGCAGATCCCGAGGAAGACCGGCGCTTCCAGGATCATGCGCTGCTTCCCGCAGAGGTCGTGCACGCGCCTTAGCCGTTCGTCGTCCTCGACGGCGACGACCGAGACCGCCTGGACGAAGGACGAGGTGGAGGCGTGCCGGGCCGCATCGACGAGGTCCTCGAGCAGGGAGGGCGGCACGGGGTCCGGGGCGAAGGACCGCCGCGAGCGATGGGCGCGCTGGAGCGCGAGCAGGCCTGCGCCTCCGGGGTCGGGGGCGCCCGGTAGGACCCCGAGGTCCGCGGGCCGGTCGCAGTTCCAGAGGACGCCCGGATCGCGGACAGGCACACGCTGGACTTCGAGGGGAGAGGCGCGCAGGACCTCGCGCAGCGAAGCTCCGGCGGCCGCCGCCTCCCGGACGGCTCCGTCCAGTTTGGGGGGAAGCAGCACGGGATGTCCGCCCCGTCCCTCGAAGACCGGAACGCGGGGACCGTCCCCCTCCTCCAGGAGGCGCCCGAGGGTCTCCCTCGAGACATGCGGGTGGTCGACCGGCCAGACGAGGCGCGGTAGTCCGGGCTCGGCCTCCCCGATCAGGGCGGAGAGCGAACCGATCGGCCCCCTCGCCCGGAGGTCCTCCGGGACCGCGACCAGGCGCGCCTCGAGAGCGACGCTCGCGCAGCCTTCGAGCGCCCTCCGCGCCTCCTCCCCGTCCGCCCCGCGGTGCGCGACGAGACCGCGGCGCGCGCCCGCGTCCGCCGCCCTCCGGAGGATCCGGCAGAAGGCCGGTTCGCCCTGGATCTCGAGGCCGAGCTTGGACCGCCCCATGCGGGTCGAGTCCCCGGCCCCGAGCACCAGCACCTCGAAGGGCCGATCCCCCGCGGATTCCCTCGTCTCGTCCACGCGCCGTATCTTAGGATCCCCGGGGGGAAAAGCCCCCCGCCTCCCCGAAACCCGCGGCGGACCCGCGAGGAGGAAACATGATCGCGATCCCCTGGCTCGGAGTTCTCGCCGTCGCGGCCTTCCAGGGGACGGGGAAGGAGCCTCCTCCCGCGAAGGAAAGGCCGGGCCCGAACCTCCTGGTCATCCTCGTCGACGAGTGCAACTTCCGCGCGCTCGGCTGCTACGGGGGGAAGATCGCGGGAACACCGCGGATCGATCGGATCGCGAGGGAGGGGGTCCGCTGCACGAGGTTCTACGCGACGACTCCGGTCTGCTCCCCGTCGCGGGCGGCCTTCTTCACCGGACGCTACCCCCAGCACACAGGGGTCCCGAGCAACAACGCCCCGTTGCGGAACGGCCTCTCGACCTTCGCCTCCATCCTCGAATCGAGGGGATGGGCGACGGGCTACGCCGGCAAGTGGCACCTCGACGGACCCGCCCGCCCCGGCTGGGCGCCGTCCCGGAAGTTCGGCTTTTCCGACAACCGCTACATGTTCAACCGCGGTCACTGGAAGAAGCTCGAGGAGGACGCGAAAGGCCCCAGGGTCGCGGCGCGGGGCCGCGGAGGGCGCCCCAGCTACGCCGTCGCCGGGGCGGACGAGCGGAGCTACACGACGGACTTCCTGACGACCCGGGCCCTGCGCTTCATCCGCGAACACAGGAACGAAGCCTTCTGTTTCGTGCTGAGTCTCCCGGATCCGCACGGCCCCGACACGGTCCGCGCGCCGTACGATCGGATGTTCGCCGAGACGAAGATCCCCCTTCCCCCGACCTTCGAAACGAAGGGAGGCGAGGCCCCGCTCTGGGCCCGCCCGGCTCCGCGCCTGTCCCCCCGCAGACTCCGGACCCTCCTCCGCCAGTACTACGGGATGCTCCGGTGCATCGACGACAACGTCGGCAGGATCCAGGACCTCCTCGACGAACTCGGCCTGCGCGAGGACACGATCCTCGTCTTCACGGCCGATCACGGCGACCTCTGCGGCGAACACCACCGCCTGAACAAGGGCAATCCCCTGGAAGGCTCCGCCCGCATCCCCTTCCTTCTGCGCTGGCCGGCTCGCGTTCCGAAGGGGAGGACGGTTTCGGTGAATCTCGCGAGCGTCGACTGGCTCCCGACCCTGTGCGGCCTTCTCGGCATGGAGGCTCCCGAGGGGCTCGACGGCCGGGACGCGAGTCGATGGTTCCTGGGGCGGACGACGGAGAACTTCGCGAAGGCCTGGAAGGACCGCGTCTTCCTGCGCGGGGTCGAACGCGGTCCCTGGCTCTGCGTCGTCCAGGGGGACCTCAAGCTCGTCCTCGATCCGCGCGAACGGCCCTGGCTCTTCGATCTCGCGAGGGATCCCTGGGAACGGCGGAATCTCTTCGAGGACCCCGCCTACGAGGACCGGATCCCGCCCCTCCTCACGGCGCTCCGCGCCTACGCGCGCGAGGAGCGCGACCCCTACGCGAAGACCCCCGGAATCGCGAGATGGCTCGCGAAACCCGGGAAGAAAGGCGGCGGGGAGGGAACGGGTCCACGGCGGGGCCGGGGAGAGCCCTCCCCCCGCAAGGAGCCGCTCAACGCTCGAGGCGTTCGTAGGCGGCCTTGAAGGCCGTGTAGGGGTCGAGGTTTCCGAGCAGTAGGACGTCGGACGAGGAGAGGATCGAACCGTCTTCCGCCAGCCGCATCTCGCTCCGATGCGCGGCGAGCCGTCCCATCATCGGACCGCTCGAGAAGGAGACGAGCGTGCGGGTCTTCGGATCGAAGCGGCTCCGGAAGAAACCGTGCTCGCCAACATTGTTCACGAAGAACAGCCGGAAGCTCCGGATCTCCGGATCCCAGGCGAGGGTGGCGAAGTCGCGGTAGCGGAAACCCTGCATCGGATCCCCGATGGATTCGAAGAACAGGACCCGGCCGGAGAAGACCGACCGCACGGTCTGGACGCCAGAGATCGGCATCTCCTCCATGCCCGGCATCGGGATGACCGCTCCCTTCAGCCGGTACTTCCCGGCGATGCCCCGGAGCGCGGCGAGTTCGGGGACGGGTTTCGGAGTGGGGAAGGCCGCATCGACGAATTCCGCCTCGACCTTCCCGACCCGGAGGAACCTCCCCTGGATGCTGACGAAGGGGTCGGCTCCGTCGACCGAACGCTTGTCGACGAAGCGGAAACCCTTGTCGTCGTACTCGGACAGGTTCCACTCGAGGACCCGCTTCCCCTCTTCGATCATCGAGGAGGAGGTCAGGATCCTCCCGTCCCCCAGGATCTCGAGGTCCATCCGGTCCGCTCGCCCCGTGTTGCCGGTCATGTAGATCACGTACCGCTTCCGTTCGCGATCCCAACCGGTGTAGGTGTGGAAATAGAGTTTCGGCAGTCCCCGCGCCTCGAACTCGATGACCGTGTCCTCGACCTGCCAGTGCCCGCCCAGGACCTTCCGCACGACGGAGACCGCCTTCCAGGGCATGCGCGGCCCGCCGGCCTCGCCGACGAAGAAGCCCTCGCCCTCGAAGTGACCGAGCATCGGCTCGAGCTTCTTCATCTCGGGGGCGGGACCCGGAGGACCCGGGGGGGGCGAGCCCTCCTCCTGGGCCGGAAGGGCAAGGGGAAAGAGCAGGGCGGAAGACACGAGGAGAAGGAACCGCATCGGGAACTCCGGGGCCGGGCCCCTCGCCGGGAGGACCTTGCCGGTCCTTCGAGGGACGGAAGGATCCGAGCGGGGTTCCGCTCGGGAGGGGGATCCTAGCGGAAAACGAAGCGCCCTGGCGGGGGGCTCAGTCGTCCTCTTCGAGGCGGACGAGGAGATGGCTCCTCGTGAAGGGATCCGCGACTCGACAAAGACCCTCGGGCAGGGAATCCCCGTATCGCGCGAGGTAGGGGAGCGCCGAGAAGACCCGCTCCTGCATCGAACCGCGGGGACGGAGTTCAGCGCAGAGCCTGCGCGCGTGCTGCCGGTAGGCGCCCGCCTTGTTCCGCCTCTGGTTGCGGATCTTCTCGGCGAGCTTGCGCAGTTCCTGGCGCGTGCGCGCCGCGAAGCGCGCGACCGGAAGGACGAGGTTCCGATCGACCTCCGCGACGCCTTCCTCGAGGGCATGCAGCTCGGCCGCGAAATCCTGTCCCAGGGCTTCGAGCCTGCTCTCCACCGGCTCCTCCTCGGCCGCTTCCGTTTCCCCGCCTTCCCCCTCGCGCGCCGCGATCCAGGCCTCGATCGCCTGCGGACCCCGATCGAGGAAATCGAAGGGGATCTCCCAGCGATCGAGCATCTCGGCCAACCTCCCCTCGACCAGGGTCAGGCTCGCGCGCGGCAGGAGGGGGGGGCGCGGCACGCCCGCGAGCCGATAGAACGGACCGGCGAGTCCGTGGTAGGCGAGTTCCCCGGGCCCGGCGACGTAGACCAGGGTCGGCAGCAGATGATCCTGCCAGACGCAGCGAGGCAGCACGCCCGGACTCGGAAGCCGTTCCCCGCTCGGCTCCTGGCCGTCCGCGAGCGCGCTGCGCTTCCCGTCCCCGTCGATCTGGAAGAAGAACGGCGCGTTCGGATCGACGGCCACGTCCTGCCCGCGGTCGCCGAGTTCGGCGGCGAGGGCCTTGAACTCCCGCCGCAGCCGGTCGGCCTCTCGCTGCCAGAGGAGAAGCGGGGCGCGGAGGCGGATCGGCAGCTCGCAGGGCTCGAGCACGCAGAGCCCGCGCTTCCCGAACCAGCGGAAGAGGAGCCGCCCGAGGTGACGGCCGAGGTGTTCGACCGCGGCCCCGGGACGGAGGCTGTCGAGGACGGCGTCGACCCGGTCCGTGGAGGGCAGCAGGTCGGCCGCCTGGTGGATGGCGTCCGCGATCTCCGGCCCGACCGGCAGCCGGTAGAGGGCCTTCCCCGAAGTCGGGAGCGGAATGCGGACCCTCTGGACATCGAGCGAGGGGTTCACGAGGTAGGTGTGGTTCGCCTCTCCCCAGTCGTGGTCCTCGGAATGGTTCCAGAAGATCGGCACCACCTCGGGCGCCCCCGGGGTCGCCCGGATCCGTTCGACGAGGTGGAGGACGGTCGCGACCTTGTGCCAGAGGAAGAGCGGACCGCCGAAGAGCGCGGGCTGCTGCCCGGTGACGACGGCCATCGTCCCGGGCCGCTCGAAGCGCTCGAGATTCTCGAAGACCGCCTCCGGCGCGCCGAGGTCCCCGGCGTAGCGCCGCATCGTCTCCGCGAGGCTCGCCCGTTGCTCCTCGGGGGGCGAGAAGTCCCGCCGGTCCTCCGCGCGGGCGAGAAGGGCCTCGAGGCTCCGGGGCCGCTCCGGAAGGAGTTCGCGAAGGGTCGGATTCCCCTCGCACCAGGCCAGGGAGATCGCGGGCCAGGGGAGCCGGTGCAGCGGGATCCCGTCCAGGACCCGCATCAGCGCCCTCCGGCCAGTGCGGGGACCGCCGCGCGCAGCTCGGCCCGAAGCTCCTCGGCGCGGGCGCGCACGCGTTCCCGCCAGTCGGGATCCCCGGGTTCGAAGCACGCGGCGAGACCCCGGCTGACCGGAAGCAGGACCCCGAGCCCCTCGGCGTCGAAAGCCGCCCCGAGATCCCCGATCCTCGCCCCCTGGGCGCCGACTCCAGGCATCAACAGCCAGGAACGGGGGAGCGCGGCCCGCACGGCTCGGTGGACCTCCGGATGCGTCGCCCCGACGACGGCCCCGACGGGTCCGTATCCGTCCGGGCCGGCGCACTCCTCGTTCCAATCCGCGACGGCCGCGGCGACCCGCAGATACATCGGCCGCCCATCCCCGTCCGGGACTCCCTGGAACTCCTCCCACGAGGGGTTCGAGGTCGCGACGAGGACGAAGGCGCCCTTTCCCTCCCCCCCGCAGCGCCGGAGGAAGGGTTCGACCGAATCTCGCCCGAGCCAGGGATGGAGGGTCAGCCAGTCGGCCCAGCGGTAGTGGATCTCCGCGTAGGCCTCGGCCGTCGAGCCGATGTCCCCGCGCTTGACATCTCCGAGAATGGCGAGCCCGGCCTCGCGCGCCAGGCGGCAGGTCTCCGCGTAGGCCGCGAGCCCCTCCTCCCCGAGGACCTCGAAGAAGGCGATCTGCACCTTGACGGCGACGACGAAGGGCGCGCAGACCCCAAGGAGTTCCGCGTGGAAGGCGGTGATCCCCGCGCGCCCCCTCCCCCGGTACTCCTCCGGCATCCTCGAGGGACGCGGGTCGAGCCCGAGTACCAGGGCGCTGCCCTTGGCCTTGACTTCCTCTCCGATCCGGATTCCGGCCTCCATGCGCCCCTTATCCTCCCCCGCGGGGGCCCCGGCAACACCCTTTTCCCCCGAGGCTCCGGAAGGACCGGGATTCCCCGTCGCCCCGCCGAAGCCGCGCGCTCAGTAGAGGCCGCAGAGGGAGAGGGGGATCCAGCCGCTGCGATCCCCGATGCGGATCCGGACCCAGCGGGGTCCGCGTTCGACGAGGACGGCCCGCACTCCTCGGCTCAGGCGGGCGATCGGTTCGAGGCTCTCGCGGGGTTCGGCCCGCAGCGGAGCCTCGCGGGCGAGGATGACCGCCCCGACCTCGCGCCCCTCCTCGAGAGTCGCCGCGCGGTGGAAGGCGTAACCCGCGGCGAGGAAGACGCAAAGAGCGAGCGCGGCGCGGAGTCTCCGGGTCTTCCAGGGCCGGGCGAGAAGAGCGAGGAGGAGGGCCGCCGCCTGCAGACCCAGGGCCAGGCGGAACCAGTGGACGGGCAGGGCCTCGCGGAGGAAGGTCCGCAGGCGCGAGGGGAGGCTCGGTTCGGGATCCCCGGCCCGGCCGAGGCGGCGCAGGCAGAGGGCCTCGTTGAACAAGAGTTCGGTCCGCTCGCCGAGACGCCGCCGGGCCCGCTCGTAGCGCCAGAGGGCCTCGGCGTAGCGTCCCCGCCGGTAGGCGCAGTTCCCGAGGTCGTATTCCAGGCGTCCGTCCCAGGGGTGATCGGCCAGGACAGCCTTCCAGTGTTTCGCGGCGCCCTCGTAGTCCCCCTTCCGGTAGGCCTCCTCGGCCGCGCGGAGCCTCGGGTCGGCCATCGAAACCGTCGGGGATCCGGAAGGGAGGGGGCGGGGATCCGGGGAGGATCCGGCCGCGCCCCCGCCCGCCGAGACGAGGCTCCCCAGGAGAAGGACGAAGTGGAAGAGGGCCCTCACGACCCGACCTCCTTCCGGACCCGGTCGGCGAAGGTCCGAACCCGGCCCGCGAGACCCTCCTCCCCCCCGCCGCCGTACCGGGAACCCTCGAGCGCGTCGCGCAGCGCGATCGCCTCGCGCGCCAGGTCCCCGGATAGCCCCGCCCGTTCCAGGCGCTCCCGGAGCGTCGGGTCCAGGATCTCGCCCGCCTTGATCCCGAAGCGATCCGTCAACAGGCCCGCGAAGGCGCGCATCGCCCCTTCGCGGGAAAGCCGTTCCTCGAACCTGCGGAAGGCCTCCCGTCGGGCGCGCAGCCCGGGGTCCCTCAGGAAACGACGGCGTCGCTCCACGAACCGGAGCCCCGCGCCGAGGAGGAGCCAGGGCCCGAGCCAGAGGACGAGGATCTCGAGGAGTCCCGGCCGATGGGGCGGGTCGAGGGGCGTCTCGACCGGGATGCGGTCGAAGATGTCGTCGACCCCGGGCGTCAGGGCCTCCCCCGCCTCGGGCAGGGCCTCGATCTTCGCCGCCCCGCGGGAAGGGCGCACTTCGAGCGGGATCGGATCGGTGCGGAGATCCCGGTAGACCCCCCGTTCGGGATCGAAGGCTCCGAAGGGGATCGGGGGGACCGCCTTCACCCGATCGTCGAGGACCGCCAGGTCGTAGACCGCCCGCAGGACCCCGTTCTCCCGCGTGATCTTCCGGCCGAACCGGTGGAAGCCCGGCAAGTCGGAGAGTTCGGGCATCTCGACGAACTCGAGATTCCCGGTCCCGCGGAGTTCGAGGACGAGCGGGAAGCTCTCGCCGACCCGCAGCTTCCGGCGCCCGCAGGACGCATGGAGCGTGAAGCGCCCGACCGCATTCGTGAAGCCCTCCGGCCGGCCCTTCTCCGGGAGCGGCCGCACCCGGAAGCGGAGGGGCTTTCCGTGCGCGAAGACCCTCCGCGTCTCCCGCGCGACTCTCTGGCCGAAGAAGTCCGTGCCGATCCGGGTCGCGACCTCGAAGGCTAGCTTCGGGGCCTCGAGTTCGCCCTCGCCGAGGCGGTCGACGAGGAACCGGCGCGAGATCTCGAAGACGGCGTAGACCCTCCCGTCCCGCTCGACCGGGTCCAGGGGCCGCGCCCGAGCCGCGTGGTCGTTCAGGGCCAGGCTCGAGCCCTCGGTCTCCTGCGCTTTCCCGTCCTCGGGCGGGAGCCCGGCCGGGAAGCGGTCGAGCCAGGGGGCCTGGAGCCGCACCGGGAGGTCCAGGCCGCTCATGCCCCGGGAGACGAGACGTCCGATCAGGCTCCGGTCGAGGCCGAAGCGCACCCGGATCCGGACCGCCTGCCGGAGCCAGGGTTCGGCCGGCTCCATGTCGGCCTCGAGGAAGGCCGCCTCCTTCCCGAAGAGGTCCTCGACGCAGTGCAGGACGGTCTTCTTCGTGCGAAAGGAGCGCCCGCCCTCCTTCACGACGAGCGAGGGAATCTCGAAACGTCCGGTGCGGCGGGGCCGGAGCCGGAGGACCCAGGAGATCTCGCGCCGCTCCGTCCAAACGCCGTTCACCATCGTGCTGCTCGTCAGGACGTTCGGCCCGCGGACCTCGACCTCGAGCCCGCGGATCCTCGGCGGTCGGACCAGGGAGGGGTTTCCCTCCCCCTCGAAGACGACCTTGAGGTCGGCGCGGTCCCCGAGGACAACCTGCGCGGGCTCGGGGCCCCGGACCGAGACCTTCTGTGCGCGGCAGGGGGACAGGGCCGCGAGGACGAAGGTCGCGGAGACGACCCGGAACGAGCGGAACCATGACCAGGGCCTCGACACGCTCCCTCCTCTCACCAGTCCTTCTTCCCCGGCCGGTGGCGCGGCGCCCGCATCTTCCGCCGCTGCTTCGCCAGTTCGAGCAGCTTCTCGAGACGGTTCCGGAGCCGCTTCGCCTCCTCCGGGCTCAGACGCATCGGCCGCCCCGCTCTCCTCCCGTTCTTCGAGGCACCTCCCTCGGATCGCCCGCCCTCCTTCTTCTCCCCGCGGTCGGGGGGGGCCGTGTTCTTGGATTCCCTCCGCGGGGGGCGATCCCGCTTCTCTCGTTTCGAATCGTCCTTAGGATCCTTCCCGGCGCGGGAGGACTCCCGTCCTTCCTTCGGAGGATTCTCCTGCGGGGTCTCCCCCCCCTCGTCCCTCTCCTTCCTTTCCTCGTCCTTCTGCTTCGAGGGATCGGAGGTCTTCTTCGGATCCTTTCCCTGCTCCTTCTTCGAACCCTTCTTCCGGTTCTTCGAGGAAGACGGGTCCTTTTCGTCCTTCTTCTTCCGTTTCAGGCTTTCCTCGATGCGGCGCAGGAGGTCGAGCGCACGCTCGAGATTGCGTCGCGCCTCGGGGGCCTCGGGCCGCGTTCCGAGCGCGCCCTCGAAGGATCCGACCGCGCGCTCCGCCCGTTCCCGGGCCTTCGCCGGATCCTTCGGCAGGACCGCCGCCGCCTCGGCCATCGAGGCCGCTCCGTCGAGGAGGTCCCGGAGGTAGGCGAAGCCCGGATCCCTGGCCGCGGCCTTCTCCGCGAAGGCCCGCGCCTCGTCGAACTTTCCGACCCGGAAGGCCGCGATCGCAAGATCGGCCGCGAGTTCCGCCGGGGCCGCCTCGTCGCCGTAGGCCTTCCAGGCCTTCGTGAGGGCGCGTTGCGCGGCCGCGTATTTTCCCTTCCGCAGCAGGGAGACCCCCTTCCCGAAGTCCCGCCCTTGGAGGGGCAGGAGCACCGGAAGGCAGAGAGCCAGCGGGAAACGGCGGCGACCCCCGAACAGGAAGGCCAGGAACAGGAGACAAAAGCTCCCCCCCAGGAACCAACCGCTCCGGGGGACGGGTCTGCGCCGTTCCTCTTTCGCTTGCAGGCGTTTGGCCATCGAGCGGATCCTTTTCTCGTAGATCTCGACCAGGGGAAGCGGAAGATTCTCGGCGGCGACGTAGACGCCGCCGCTGGACTCCGCGAGACGACGAAGTCCCTGGGCGTCCATCTTCGAGACCACCGGCTTCCCCTTCTCGTCGAGGATCCATCCTCCGTTCCCGTCGGGAATCTGCGCACCCGCGGGGGAGCCGTAACCCACGCAGTGGAGGACGATTCCCCGGCGTCTCGCCCGAGCCGCCTCGCTGCGGCCCTTCCCCTCGAGATCCTCGCCGTCGCTGAGGACGAGGATCGCCTGGGAATCGGCGCCCTCCGCTGGAAGGAGAGCCAGGGCTGTATCGAGGGCCGCGCCCAGGTTCGTCCCCCCGAGCCTCGTGCTCGTCAGGTCGGTCTGCTCGAGGAGGGCCTCGAAGGCCGCGTAGTCGCGCGTCAGCGGGCAGACGACGCGCGCGTCCCCGGCGAAGGCGACGAGGGCGATCCTGTCCCCTTCCAGGGCTTCGAGAAGGGCCGCGAGATCGCGCCGGGCGCGTCCGTCCCGACTCGGGGAGAGGTCGCGGGCCTGCATCGAACGGCTGACGTCGAAGCAGACGACGAGGTCGCTCCCGCGGTGACGGACCGGAAGGAGTCGCTGCCCGTAGGTGGGCTCGAGTAGGGCGAGACCCAGGGAGAGGAGGCCCATGCCGATCGCGAGGTTCCGCCAGCCGGCGCGGGCCCCTCCACGGGGCCAGAGTTCCCGTAGAGCCTCCCCGGCCGCGAAGGCCCGGAGTTCGCGGCGCAGCCTGCGGCCCCCGAGGAGCAGGAGAAGGCCGAGCAAAGGAAGGACGAGCAGCCAGGGCCAGCGTTCCGGATGCAGGAATCCGAAGGAGTCCGCGGGGGGGCTCATGGACGCCCTCCCGGCCAGAAACCGGCCCCGAGCCAGGCGATGCAGAACGAGAGCAGGGCGCCCAGCGCAAGCGGGAAGAAGCGGTCCTCCGCGTCGTAGACCGGTTCCTCGATCTCGCGCCGTTCCATCTCGTCGATCCTGGCGAAGATCTTCGCAAGCGCCTCCCTGTCCTTCGCCCGGAAGAACAGCCCCCCGGTCTTCCTCGCGAGGGCCTCGATCCGCGAGAAGTCCAGTTCCTGGAGGCCGAAGAGGGGTTGGAAGACTCCGCGGCCCGCGCCGATCGCGTGGACCCTCACCCCTTCGTCCGCCGCGAGGGCCGCCGCCTTCTCCGGAGACACGTATTCGACGTTCTCGAGACCGTCGGTCAGCAGGATCACGACCCGCGACTCGGCCCCGCTCTTTCCGAGATGCTCGACGCAAAGGGAAAGGCCGGCCCCGATTCCGGTGCGGTCCTCCGGACTTCCGGGCTTCTTCGTCCGCAGCCCGTCGAGGAAGCGGAGGAGGGCGGGATGGTCGAGGGTCGGGGGACAGACGAGATCCGGATAGAGGGCGAAACCGACGAGGCCGATGCGGTCGTTCGGACGCCCTTCGATGAACCGCTTTGCGACCTCCTGCACGACCTGGAGCCGCGTCTTCCCCTTCCCCTTCTCCATGTCCCGCTCGTTCATCGACGAGGAGAGATCGAGGCAGAGGAAGATGTCGATGCCCTCGCTCCGGAGCGGCAGGCGGCCTCGTTGCTGCGGGCGGGCGAGAGCGAGCGCGAGCAGGGCGAGCCCGAGGGCCTGGAAATGGAGCGGCAGGGAGACGAGGCGGGCCCGCAGGCTCCGGGGCAGGTCCCGCGCCTGCGCGGGATCGGGATAGGCGAGCCCGCCGCCGCGGCGCCGGAGACGCCGGATCCAGAGGAGAACCGGCGGCAGGAGGAGGAGCGCGAACCAGGGTTCGGCCCAGTGGTTTCCGAGGAACTCAGGCATCGCCGTCCTCCCGGAGGCGGTCTTCCTGGGACCGGACGGCCTCGATCGCGACCTCGAGGAGATGGCGGCAGGTCTCCATGTCCGCGTCGAGGCCCGCGAACTTCACGAGGTCGCAGGTGCGCAGGAACTCCGTGAGCGCGGGGACTCGGGCGAGGAGCCCGACCTCCTTCTCGATCCGCAGGTCCTCGAGGAGTTCCTCGGTCGTGTGGGCCTTCGAACGGAACCCAAGGGCTTCGTCGAAGAAGTCCCGGAGCGCTCCAGTGACTCCGACGACGAGGGCGTTCGCGTCGACGCGCCCGCGCTCCAGACCCTCGCGGAGTTCGCGCAGGCGGCGGAGGGCCTTGCGCAGCGGGGGCTCGGGGGGAGGAGGCGGGGAGGCCGAGGGCTCCCGGATGCGCCGCCGCAGGAGGAGCAGGAGGATTCCAAGCGCCAGGAGTCCACCGAGGACCACGTAGATCCAAAACCTCGAGGGCGGCGGGTCCGCGATCAGGCTCTTCGGGATCTCGGGCTCGCGGTCGGCCCCACTCGGGAGGGCGCCGCGGACCTCGAAGGACCGAGGCGGGATCCGGAGTTCGAGGATGTCCTCCGGGGTCCCGGGGCTCCGGCGGGCCTTCCGCGGCGCGGCATCGAGCTTCCGGTCCCCGGTCCGGAACCACTGCAGGAGGAAGGACCGCGTCAGGTGCAGGAAGTCCTTCCGCCGTTCCAGACGCCAGCGGTCGAGGGGCCGGATGCGCCCCCCGTCGCAGGTCCAATCCAGGCGGCCGCGTGTCCAATCGCTCGGATCGCTCTCCCTCGGAAGAGCCAGGTGCAGCCTGAGCGTCAGGGCCTCGCCGAGTTCGCATTTCGAGGGGCCGGGATCCCAACGCGCGGCGGGAAGGCCCGCAGGCGCCTCCCCGGGCCATTGGGGGACCGACGGCCCGCAGGCGGAGGGCAGGGCGAGCGCGAGGAGGGCGAGGAGGATCATTCCTTTTCTCTTCATCGACGTCCCTCCCTCCGCTCGAAGAACGCGAGGATGTCCTGGGCGACCGAACGGTCTGTCCGGAGCGGCAACAGGTCGGCGCCCACGCGGCGGGCCTCCAGGAAGAAGGCCTCCCTCCGCTCCTTGAACCGGCGGTTCCAAACCTCCCGCACCCGCCTCGAGGAGAAATCGACCCAACCCCCTTCTCCGCCCCCGTAACCTTTAAGCGCCAGGAGCCCCGCCCTCGGAGCCTCTTCCTGTACCGGATCGTGGACCGGGACAAGGATCAGGTCGTGCTTGCGCGCCGCGAGGCGGCACTCGTGCACGGGAAGGGGCCGGGAAAAATCGGAGATCGCGAAGAGGATCGAACGCCGGCGCTGTACCCGGGTCAGGAAGCGCAGGGCCTCGGCGAAGTCTCCACGGGACCTCTCGTCGCTCGGCCCGCGGCCCGGTTCGGCCAGACATTCCCGGAGGATGCGGAGCAGGTGGGGGCGCCCCTTCTTCGGGGGGATGTAGGGATCGCGCCCGCTCCCGAAGCCCAGGAAGCCGACCTTGTCGGCGTTGCGCTGGGCCGACAGGCCCAGGCAGGCGCAGAGTTCGGCGGCGGTTCTGCGCAGCGTGCGGACCTTCCCGTTCGCGGCGCGCGTGCCGAAGGACATCGCCGGAGAACGGTCGAGGAGGAAGCAGAGCGTCCTTTCGCGTTCCTCGACGTATTTCTTCACGTAAGGGCGGCCCACCCGTGCGGTCACGTTCCAGTCGACCGAACGGATGTCGTCGCCCTCGACCCATTCGCGGACCTCGTCGAACTCGATCCCCGATCCGCGGAAGACCGAATGCCAGCCGCCGACCATGAAGTCCTCGACGAGGCGGTCGCTGCGGATCTGCAGCCTCCGGACCTCCTTCAGGAGTTCGGGGTCGACTCCATGGCTCGGGGGGTGTTCGATCTCGACCAAGGCTCCTTCGCTCCTCTGGCGTGGCGGAGGCGGAAGGCCGCTCCTCAAGGCACGGGCACGTGATCGAGGATTTTCACGAGGATGTCCTCGGCGTCGATCTCCTCGGCCTCGGCCTCGAAGGTCACGTGGATCCTATGGCGCAGCACGAGCGGGGCGCTTCGCTTGACGTCCTGCGGCGTGACGTAGCCTCTTCCCTCGAGGAAGGCCTCGGCCCGAGCGCATCGGACCAGACCGATCGAGGCCCGGGGCGAGGCTCCGTAGAGGATCAGGGGTTTCAGCTCGGGAAGCCCGGCCTCCTCGGGCTCCCGCGTCGCGAAGACCAGATCGACCGCGTATCCGAGCACCTTCTCGTCCACGTAGATCTGCGCGAGCGCGCGTCGCCCGCGCAGGATCCGCTCGGGCGTGCAGACCTCGGGAACCTCCGGTGTCCCCTCCTTCAGGGCCATGCGCCGGACGATCTCGAGTTCCTCGTCCCGGGTCGGAGTCTCGACGACGGCCTTCAGCAGGAAGCGATCGACCTGAGCCTCGGGCAGGGGATAGGTCCCCTCCTGCTCGATCGGATTCTGGGTCGCGAGCACGAGGAAGGGCTCGGGAAGGGGCCGCGTCTCCCCGGCGAGGGTCACCTGCCGCTCCTGCATGGCCTCGAGCAGGGCCGCCTGGACCTTCGCGGGCGCGCGGTTGATCTCGTCCGCCAGGACGAGGTTCGCGAAGAGCGGTCCCTCCTTGACGTCCCAATCCCCGGTCTTCGGGTTGTAGACCTGCGTACCCGTCAGGTCCGCCGGAAGGAGATCGGGAGTGAACTGCAACCTGCGGAAGGACCCGCCGAGCGCCTTCCCGAGGGCCGAGATCGTCAGGGTCTTGGCGAGTCCCGGCAGGCCCTCGAGCAGCACGTGGCCGTCGGCCAGGAGGCCGAGCAGGAGGGCGCGGCACATGTCGTCCTGGCCCACGAGCACGCGGCCCAGGGCTTCGCGGATGTCTCGGAGGAAGGCGCTTTCCTCCTGGATGCGGTCGGCGAGAGCGAGGGGATCCTGATTCACGTTCGCATGCCTCCTGGCGGATTCGCCCTGTAACGAAACAGGATCCGGCGTCCTCCCGCCAGCCTCGAGCCCCGAGGGCTTGCAAATCCGGGTTCATCCCCCAGGGTATCCCCCTCGATGTCCCGTTCCGACCGCGCCTACGTCTTCCTCGCCGGCCTCTTCATCGCCGCGCTCGTGGCTTGCAATCTCCTGGTCTACAAGTTCTTCTCCTTCGAGATCCCGAGCGGCGTCCCCCTTCTGGGCGGCCTCTCCTTCTTCGGTCTCTCGGTCGGCATCCTCCCCTACCCCCTGACCTTCCTCGTCACCGACCTCCTGTCCGAGATCTGGGGGAAACGCCGCGCGAACTGGGTCGTCGTCGCCGGTTTCTTCGTCTCCCTCTTCGTGCTGGGCTTCGTCGAACTCGGAGCCTCGGTGAAGGCGATCACGGGGCGGGGCTGGTACGGCCCCGTCCACCCGGCCTCCACGCGGGCCTCCTGGACCCGCCCCCTCGAACTCGGTCTCCAGGACCCGGACAACCCCGGGTCCGGAGCCCGTTTCCGGCTCGTCCCCGATCCGCCTCTCTCCGGGGTTCCGGTCGGGGACCTCGTCCAGGCGCTGAACGCAGCCCTTGGGCGCGCCGGCGCGGAGGGGAGGCTCTCCTTCTCCTGGAGCGAGGTCTGGCACAGGGACCTCCTCGGTCGGACCGGAGATCGCAGGCTCCGGCTCGACGACTACGGACACGGTCCACCCCCGCTCCTGCGTCTGAAGGCCGGTCCCGGACTCGCCCCTCTCCTGCCGAAGGCGCGGAACCTCCCGGCCCGGATCCTCCCGGCCTCCCCGGTCGGGGACGATCTCTTCCTCCGGGTCTTCGGAGGAACCTTCCGCGCGATCCTCGCGAGCATGGTCGCCTATCTCTGCGCCCAGTGGTTCGACATCCAGATCTTCCACTTCTGGAAGAGGGTGACGAAGGGGAAGCATCTCTGGTTGCGGAACAACGGATCCACGATCCTCTCCCAGTTCCTCGACACGACGCTCGTCGTCACGATCCTCTTTCTCGGGAGCGAGAACGAGGCACGGATTCCCGCGATGATCCTCGCGGGCTGGAAGTTCAAGGCCCTCGTGGCCCTGGCCGATACACCCTTCTTCTATCTGGGGGTATGGACCTGCCGCCGCCTGGGACTCGCCCCGCCGGGGAAGGAAACGAACGATCACCCTCGCGTCGAGGAGGGGGAGGGCTCCGGATGAGGAACCGCGAAGACCTCGAGACCCGCGAACTCGAAGAACTGGCGCCGGTGGCCGTCAAGGCCGCGAGGAGCAAGGGCCGTCGCGAAGCCGAACCCCCGGACGGGCTGCGGACCTGCTTCCAGCGGGACCGGGACCGCATCCTGCACAGCACGGCCTTCCGCAGGCTCCAGCGCAAGACCCAGGTCCTGATGTCGGGAAGCGGGGACCATTTCAGAACCCGCCTCGTCCACAGCCTCGAAGTCTCGCAGATGGCCCGTTCCGCCTCCCTGGCCCTCCGGCTCAACCCCGACCTGGCCGAGGCCGTGGCCCTAGCCCATGATCTCGGGCACCCCCCCTTCGGCCATGTCGGGGAGGAAAGGCTCCAGGCCCTGATGGAGGGACACGGGGGATTCCGCCACAACGGCCAGGTCCTGAGGCTCGTGGACATCCTCGAGACCCGCGGATGCGGGGGCTCCGGCCTGAACCTCTGCTGGGAGACCCGGATCTGCCTGCTGAAGAAGACCCTTCCCAAGGGCTTTCCCCTCGCCCCGGACCTTCCGCCCCGCGCCGAACCCTATCTCGAGGGCCGGATCGTCGACGCCTGTGACCGGATCGCCTACCTGTCCCACGACCTGGACGACGCCCTCCGGTCGGGGATCATGCACATGGAGGATTTCCTGGACCTCCCGCTCTGCGCGGAGGCCCTGGAGGAGGCCGGGAAGACCGGTGCGAGCCGATCCCCCCGCGGGAACGGGACTCCGGAATCGGATCCCGGCCGCAAGCGCATGGTCTCCGCGCTCGTCAAGCTCCTGCTGCGCGACCTCGTCGTTTCGACCGCGCGCGCTTTTCAGAGCGCCCACCGCCTGCGCGATCCCGAGGAAGCCCGGCGGGAGGGGAAGCGGCTCGTCGGGCACAGCCGGGAGAGGAGCCTGGGGATCGAAGCCCTCTTCGAGCGTCTGAACCGGGAGTTCTATCGCGCCCCCCGGATCCGGCGCCCGATCGAGGCCTCCGCCGAAGTATTGAACCGTCTGTACCGACACTTCCGCGACGATCCCCGGACCCTTCCCGAAAGCTTCCGCCGGCGCATCGACGAGGACGGCCCCGATCGCTGCATCTGTGACTACCTTGCGGGGATGACGGACGACTTCATCGGAAAACTGGCCCAGGAGGTCTTGATCTGAGACCTTTTCAGGGATTGAGGAAATCCTCGCCTCCTCCCCTTGCAGGAAATCCGGGGATCCGGCATCCTCCCGAAACGTCCGGAAAACTTTCCGGCTCCGGCGATTACCGTCCCCGAGTCCGCTCCTTTCCTGCTCTCTACCCGATTTTGCTCCGGTTCTGACAACTGGGGCGAGGAGCGGGAAAAAAACTGGTCCGAACATGCCCTGAATGTCGATCAGAGGCGGGGTGCCTCTCCCTCGGATCGGCGGGCGCTCTCTCTTCCAGAGTCCTTCCACGTCACGATGCTGCCTGAGTTCCTCTTTCCGCAGACGATGCTGACCGGCGCCGCCCCCCTGCCTCCGACGCTCGAGAACCGGCTCCAGGATACGGCCCGGATCCTCGCCGAGGATGTACCCGGCTTCGTCTCCCTGTATCTCGTCCAACCGGATCCCCCCGAAACCCATTTCTTACCGCGGTGCGGGCTGGTCCTGATCGCCCGCAAGGCCCTCCGGCTGTCCACGCGATTCGCGCTGCGCGCCGCCCTCGCCCGCCATCTCGACGGACCTCAGGTCGAACTTCTCGATCTCGCGGTGGAGGATCTTCCCGCCGTCCTCGAGCAACACCGTGCGGGTTTCGATCTGGTCCAGGGCGGCAAACTTCTCGCAGGGATCGAGGTCCGTGAGGACCTGCCGAAGGGCTTGTGCGTCGGCCCCGCTCTCCGGGCGGCTGAGAAGAACCTCAGCGGAGCCTGGGAGGTCCTCCTCCGCTCCTATCCGGAACCCCAGCTCCTCGTCCGGGAGGACCTCCTCCCCCCCCCCGCGGTCGAGAGCACGCTGCGCCTCGCCCTCAAGGACGTCGCCCGCAGGCTGGCCGACTCCCTCCTTCTCGCTTCGGGCGACTACTCGGTCGACGGGAAGAAGCGCAAGGAGATCCTGGCCGCGAAAAGGATCGAAGACCCTCTCGAGCGGAAGCTCGTCGATTGGGCGATGGAACCCGATCTCTCGACCCCCCCTCCCCTTCAGGGAAAGATCCTTCCACTCTGGAAGGAACTGCGCCGGTGCCTCCTCGGCAACCTGCGCCGATTCGTCGAGGATCGTACACGCCGCAAGGCCCGCAAGCCGAGGGTCCTCCGGGATCGGACGCACCCGACCCCTAAGAGCAAGACCGCCCGCCTCCTCCAGGCCTTCCGCGGCAGGATGCCGGACTGGGAGGAGGAATACCGCAACCTCCTACTCGGCCTGATCCTCGCGAAGGGGGACGACAAGGTGGACCGGATCCTGTGCCGGGACGCCTGGCAGACCCTCTCCAACCTCGGAGGACCGATCCTCGCGCATCCGGAATGGCTCCACCTCCGGCGGGAGGCGCTGCTGCTCCGTCCGGTCGACCTCCCGATCCCCGAACCGGCTATCGCCGAGGCCTGACCCTCAGAGAGGGGAAGCGGGCTCTTCGGCCGCCGCGGCCATGCGCTGGTGGATCTCGTCGATGACCCGGCGCACATAGGCCCGCTTCTCCCGGTAGGGGCCGGGCCAGAAGCTTCGCTTGAACCCATAGAGGAGGAGATGTTCGAGTTCGCCGGCGCGGATTTCGAAGGTCTTGACCGCCTTCCAGACCTCGTCCGTGACCGTCGTGTTCGAGACGAGGCGGTTGTCGGTGCAGATCGTCGTCGAGAGCCGCGCCCTGCGCATCTTCCGGAACGGGTGCTTCGAGAGATCCTCCCGGAACTCCGGAAGGGTCTGCTGGTTCGAGGTTAGACAGACCTCGAGGGTGATGCGCCGCTCGGCGACGTAGCGGACGAGCTTGTCTACATAGGCCCTGCGGTCCTCGATCGAGCGATCCTGGATCCTCCGCTGGGAGAAGAGCCAGGTGCCGTGCCCGATGCGATCAGCGTGACAGACCGTGATGGCCTTGAAGATGGATTCCGGTCCGTAGTCCTCCCCCGCATGGACCGTCTTTCCGAGGAAGTGGTCGTGCACGCACTGGTAGGCCTCGCGATGCGCGTCCGCGGGGAATCCCCTCTCCTGTCCGGCGAGATCGAAGCCCACGACCGGCAGCCCCTCCTCCGCCGCCGCGACCGCCACCCGGGCGAGTTCGAGCGAGGCGAGGGAGGCGATACGTTCCTGCCCGGCCGTGGGCATCGCCTGATAATACGCCTCGTAATGCGGGCTGAAGTGCCGGTTGAAGAATCTCATCGCGCAGACGATGACCCCGGCCCGGAAGGGAAGCACCTTGCCGTCGCGCACATCGGCCCGCTGGTTGAAACGTTTCTCGGCCCTCGAGAGCCCCCTGCAGACCGCCTTGACGACATCTTGGAGGGAGAATCCCTCCGAGACATGGAGCTGCGGCGCGAACCGAAGCTCGAGGTAGTGGACGTTCTCAGCCCGGGAATCCTCGGCCAGCTCGAAGGCCGCCCGTTCGAGGGCCTCCGCGTCGCGGAGGCAGGCGACCGTGTATTCGAAACCCTTCAGGTACTCGGGAAGGTTGCGGTAGGCCCTCTTGAACACGAGCTTGCGCAGTCCCTCCGGGCTCCGCGAGGGAAGCTTGACCCCCCGCTCTCCGGCGAGTTCGATCAGGGTCTCGAGCCTCAGACTTCCGTCGAGGTGAACGTGGAGATCGGTCTTGGGCAGGGCCGCGATCAGTTCTCTCGTCAACGGGGCACGAGGTTTCCTCCCGCTCCTACGAACCCTTCCCTTCCCTCGCTTCGTCCTACTCACGGTCCTCGCGCGACCCTCCATCGAAACCCCATCCCTCCTACTCGGCAGGTCCCCTCCAGGCTCCCCTTCCCGCATCATGCCGCGCGAATCCAGGAAGAACCCGGGAGGAGTTCTCACTTTTTTCCGCGGCTCCCGGATAATCCGGGGGATGGGCGAATGTATCTGGATCCGTCCCGGCGAAGCGAAGCTGGAGGAACTCCGAGCGGGAGGTTTCCGGACCCTGTGGAATGGCCTAGAGGGGAAGGTCCTCGACCGGAACCGGTTGCGGCGGGTCGAACGGATCGAGTATCCGGTCAAGGGCTTCCTGAAACGCTTCCTAGGCATCCAGGCCAAGAACGCCTTGCGTCTCGCGCTCACGACCCGTCCTCGTTGCCGCAGCCAGGCCTTTCGGGAACTGCGCATCCTCGAGGAACTCCACGCATTCAAGCTCGGCGCGCCTCGAGCCCTCTGCGCGGCCGAGCACTGCATCGGACCCTGGGAACGGCGTTCCCTCCTCCTGACCGCCCCCCTCCCGGGGAAGCCCCTCTCGGACCTCGCGGAGGGTCCCCGAGAGGACGAGGCCCGGGCGGCCGCGGAGACCTACGGCAAGGCCCTCCGGGCCGGGATCTTTCTTCCGGACCAGGGCTTCGACCACGTGTTCCGGAAGGAGAACGGCTCGCTCTCGCTGCTCGACTTCCACAACGCCCGCACGGCTCCGCCCCCCTCTCCCCGCGAACTCGGCAGGGCCGTGGTCCGCCTGTTCCTCTCCCCGGGATCCGAAGGGATCCGGCGCCTCGAACTCGCAAAGGAATGCCTCCTCCTCTTCCTCGAAGTCGGGGCCCGGCTCGAAGCCCGACCTGGAGCCGAGGCTATCTTGACGAGGAGGCTCGCTAGGTGAATCGCACGGCCCCGGGCGGCGATACCCCCGGTATTCCTGATTCGGCCTCCCGATACGAGGTGGAAGGCCGCGCGACCCGCTACCGGGATCGGAATCCCGCCCGGGCGCGGCGGGAAGCTCTGCTTTGCCGGCGCCTCCTGGCTCGGGCCGCGCTCCCGGAGAAGGCCCGCCTGCTGGATGCGCCCTGCGGCGCCGGCCGACATCTCGACCTGCTCGGAACAAGGGGCGGTGTCCTCGGGCTCGATGCCAGCCCCTCGATGCTCGCGGAGGCCCGGGAACGCGTCCCGGGGATCCCCCTCCTCCGCGGCGACCTGTTCCGGCTTCCGTTCGGAGATCGAAGCCTGGACATGGTCCTGTGCTTCCGCGTCCTCCACCACTACCCCATCGAACGGCAGGCCGATCTCTGCCGGGAACTCTCCCGAGTCGCGGCGCGCTACGTGCTCGTGACGGCCTTCCACCCCTTCTCCGCCCATCATCTGACCCGACGATTCAGGGCCACATTCCTCGGGAAGCCTTCATCCCGCTTCGCGACCCCACCCCGATTCCTGAGCGCATGGTTCCGACGGGAAGGATGGAACCTCACCGCCCGGACTCGAGAAGGCCCGCTCCGGGACCTCTACGCCTGCCTCTACGAACGGTTCGCATCCCCTCCTTGAGAGGAGTGGGGAGGGGCTCCTCATTTCTTTTTGCCAAGTCTAGGCTTCCGCCATGAATCACTTCGCCTCATCCTCCGCCCTAGTAGCCGCCGCGTTCGCACTTCTCGCGCCTCCCTCCGCCGCCCAGGTCGGGACCTGGAAAGTTGTTCCTCTCCTCCCCACCACTGCGAACCTCAAGAGTCCCACCTGCATGGCCGTCGCCAAGGACGGGCGCTTCTTCATCACCGAACGAACGACGGGACGGATCCGGATCTACGACTGGAAGAACCGCACCCTTCTCGCCACCCCCTTCGCCTCGGTCACGGGCACGAACTCCTCCGGCGAGCGCGGCCTTCTCGGCATCGCCCTGGATCCCGCCTTCCCGACGACGCCTCATGTCTACGCTTACCAAACCTACAGGTCGGGAACCGTCACTTACGGGCGCATCCTCCGCTTCACGGCCCGCGGGAACGTGGCCGTCGCGGTCTCGACGATCCTCGACAAGCTTCCGACCAGCACGAACCACAACGGGGGAGTCCTCGCCTTCGGGCCGGACGGAAAGCTCTATTTTCCGATCGGGGATACCAGGGTTCCCAAAACCTCCCAGAACAAGAGCGCAACCGTCTGGGCGGGCAAGATGCACAGGATCAACAAGGACGGGACGATTCCCTCGGACAACCCGTTCGGATCGGCGAATCCCCAGTTCGCCCTCGGCATCCGAAACGCCTTCGGGCTCGCCTTCCATCCTCTCGACCGCCGTCTCTACGAAGTCGAGAACGGACCGACGACGAATGACGAGGTCCAGATCCTTCGGCCCGGGGGGAACTACGGCTGGCCTGTCGAACTCGGCAACCAGAACAAACCCGGCTACGACAAACCGATCTACACCTGGACACCCTGCATCGCCCCTTGCGGCACCGCCTTTTCGCGGAGCAACGTCTATCCCTCGACCTGGCTCCACAGCCTCTGGGTCTGCGACTACGTCTTCGGAAAGATCCGCATCCTCCGCTTCTCGGGACAATGGCACGACAAGGTCCGAAGCGAGACGATTCTCCCGGCCGCGACCTATCCGACGGACATCAAGCAGGGCCCCGACGGGAAGATGTACTTCTGCTCGATGTATCGCGGTCAGATCTACCGGATCGACTGGACCGGAACCGCCCCCGTCCTCCCCGAGTTCCTGGTCACCGGGCCGATGATGATCGGCACCCGCAACTGGCTGCACCTGCGCGCACGACCCCGTTCGGTCATGGTCGTCATCACGGGCACGCCTCTTTCTCCTCCCCGCAACACGCCCTGGGGGATCCTACGGACGAACCCCCTGCTCGTCTTCGGAGCCGGCGTCTGCGACGAGAACGGCGTCTCCAGCTTCCTGATGCCGATCCCCTCGGTCGCGAGCCTCAAGGGTATCCGCTTCCGGCTTCAGGGCGGGGAGATCACCCCGTCCTTCACGATCCGACTGGCGAACGCCGTCGATCTCGTGATCCTCTGATCCCCCACCGACACGCGGGTCCTCCGCCACGGGTCAGGGGCCGCGTCGTTCCCCGCGGACCGGAGCCTCGGATCGATCACCCCCGTTGCCGGTCCGCCCCGCGGAACGACTCGGGATCGATCCCGTGCTTCTTCATCAACCGATACATCGTCCCCCGCGGGATGCCCGCCTCCGCGGCAGACTTCGAAACGTCACCGGAATTCCTCTCGAGGACCCCCCTCAGATACTCCTTCTCGAAATCGGAGATGCGCTGCCGCCTGGCCTCGAAGAATCCGTCCATCCCCGTTCCCCGATCGATCGCCCCCAGGAGAGCGAACTCGTCCGGCAACATGTCCATCGTGATCTCCCCCCCCTCGGACAGGGCCACGAGTCGTTTGAGGACGTTCTGGAGCTGTCGGACATTCCCCGGCCACTCGTAACGCACGAGTACCTCCATCACGTCCCCGCTGATGTTCGGCTCGGCCTTCCCCATCTTCCCGGAGATCTCGCGCAAGAAGTGTTCGACCAGGGAGGGGATGTCCTCGCGCCTCTCCTTCAGGGGGGGGACGCGGACCTCGACGACGTTCAGCCTGAAATAGAGGTCCTCCCGGAACCTTCCTCCCCGGACTTCCTGGACCAGGTTGCGATTCGTGGCGGCGAGGACCCGGAGGTCCGCCCGGATCTCCTTCCTTCCTCCCAATCGGCGGAAACAGCGCTCCTGCAGGAGGCGCAAGAGTTTCGCCTGCAAGGCGAGGGGCAGCTCCGCGATCTCGTCGAGGAAGAAGGTCCCCCCCTCGGCGATCTCGACCAACCCGATGCTCCTGCCCGAGGCCCCCGTGAAGGCCCCCTTCTCATGCCCGAAGAACTCGCTCTCCAGGAGGGTCTCCGGAATCGCTCCGCAATCGACGGGCACGAAGGGCTTCCCCGCCCGTGGACTCGATTCGTGGATACTGCGCGCGACGAGTTCCTTCCCCGTTCCCGTGTCCCCGACGATCAGAACGTCGAGATCGGCCTCGGCCACCTTGCGGACCACGTCGTACAACTTCCTCATCGGAGGGCTGTCGCCGATCATCCTCCGAAAGAGGTATTTCTTCTCGACCTGCCTCCTGAGAAACCTGTTGGCGATCCTCAGCTCCCTCTGTTCGAGGATCCTCTTGACGGTGGCCTCGAGGTCGTCCGGGAGGAAGGGTTTGGTGATGTAGTCGTTCGCCCCCGACTTCATGCTCGCGACGGCGCTCTCCACGCTCGGGTAGGCCGTCATCATCAAGATGCTCAATTCGGGGTTCGCCTTCTTTCCGATCCGCAGGAGATCCAGCCCGGTCTTTCCCGGCATCCGGATATCGCTGATCAAGAGATCGAAAGTCTCGCTCTCCAGCATCCTCGCCGCTTTCTCGCTGTCCGAGGAGAGAGTGATCTCCAGCCCCTGGATGTCGGAGAGGGTGTCCTCGACGACCTCCAGGAGCCCCACCTCATCGTCGACGACCAGGATCCGGATGTTCTTCACGATCGGACCTCCCCGGAGAACTCGGGGATCCAGACTTCGAAAACGGCGCCTTTCCCCCGCTCGGAGGCTGCTTCCATATGGCCTCCATGCGCCTTGACCAGGCTGAAGGAGATCGACAGACCGAGTCCCGTTCCCTTGTTCGGTTCCTTGGTCGTGAAGAACGGCTCGAAGATCTTCTCCCGGATCTCGGGCGGGATTCCGTCTCCGGAGTCCCTGAAGCGGACGCAGAATCCCGCATGGCCGTGCCGGGACATCCTCTCGAGACTCACTCGGATCTCTCCTCCCTCCGCGATCGCGTCGATCGAGTTCATCAGGACGTTCAGGAACACCTGGGACAACTCGGCTTCGTTCCCGTTCACGAATGCGGGTTCATCGGGCAAATCGAGCCCGGTCCGGGTCTTCTTCAGGATGAGTTCCTGCTTGACGAGATCCAACGATCCCCGGACAACCTTGCGCAGATCGAAGACGGACCATTTCTTGGGGGAGGGACGGGAATATCCCAGCAAGCCCTGCGCGATCTCCGCCACCCTGTCGGAGAGATCCGCGATCTTCTTCAAGTCGGAGGAGACCTTCGCGGGAACCTCGGAACCGTATTTCGACAGCAACAATCTCGCCTTCGCCCCCATGATGGTCACGGGGTTGTTGACCTCGTGCGCGACATGGCTCGCCAGCTTCCCGACCGCGGCGAGCTGTTCCGCTCGGATCATCTGGACCTGTTCCTCCTTTTCCGAAGTGATGTCGGAGGCCAGCTCTACGATCTGCGCATCCTCGCCTCCGAGGCCGTCGATCGCTGCGATCTGCAACCGGAAGAAGACCTTCCTGCCCTCGGGACCTTCCGTTCCTTCGATCTCGATGGTTCTCGGGATCCTGTCCTCGAGCACCCCGGCCTCTGCGTCCTCGGCCTCCTCGTAGGCCTCGAGGCCATCTCCGAACCACTGTTCCCAGATCCTGTTCCGCCATTTAGTCCGCTTCCCACCGTCCAACACCCGGATGGCCGTCTGGGTGGAATCCAGGGACTGCTCGAGAATCTTCTGCGTCTCGATCTTCTCCATGGCCATTCCGTGGATCCTCTCCTCGTTCGCCCGGCTCTGCGACATGATCTTCGTCGTGAAATAGGCACTCAGGAAAAGGGCGATGGAATAGATCGCGGTCATGCTGAAGGCGTATCTGGCGTCCTTGCTCGCGTGCATGTCTAGATCGTGGCCGTGGGGGACGATCGCCAGGGTGTAGTGCTCGACGATCCCGGACCATTCCACCGAGGCCATCGCCGCGAGCAGGAGACTCGCCGCCCCTGCGACCATGTAGCACTCCCTCGGAGTCAGGATGATCCCCGCGATCACGACGTGGAAGAGGATCAGGATGACCAGCGGATTCTCCAATCCTCCGGTGAAATGAAGCATCCCCGTCAGGGAAAGGAGATCCGTGAACGCCTGGATGAGGAGGATGTGCTTGGGTAGACGCCCCTTCAGCAGGAACCTCTGCAAGGAGAGGTTGAAAACGATAAGCATGACGAGGATCGAAAACAGGCCCGGAACGACCTTCTTGGGCAGCCAGCCCATGATCCCGATCGAGAGCACGAGGAGGGCGACGGCGCTGATGATCGCGACCCATCGCATCCGGACGTACCAGAGAGAGAGGAAGAGGACACGGTTCCTCTCCCTGCGGGATCGATCGAAGACCTTCCGTTCGTCCTCCAGATCGTCTTCCACGGCCTCGAGGGGGGAGGGAATCGAAAGGAGGGAACCGAGGATCACGACCGAGAAGATGACGAGGGTCACGAAACCCTTGGCCATGCTCATCGATTCCCCTCGGCCCTCGCTCACCTCCCCGAGGAAGAAGACCTGGAAGATCCAAAAAGCCCCGCTGACTCCGAGCCAGGCCACGAGGAGGTAGATGAGCAGCAGGGAGAAGTTCAGGCTCTTCCTCGGAAAGGGTTCTCCCGCGCCGGGGACGGAGCCCACCTCCCTCTCTGTTCCGGGCCTCATGGTCTTTCCACCCTCCGACCTGTTCCGCTCGATCGCACCGGGATCGACGGGCTCACGAACGCACGGCCCCGCCCTCGCACTCCCCGGAAGAGGAATTCTACGGCTCCCGTTCATCCGGCCGATGTCACCTTTTTGAGAATCCCGGCGGGCCTCATGTCTCACTCATGTGACAGATCCGGCTCCTGAGGAGCGGAATCGGCCGTCCTCCGGGGTGTTTCCACAGGGTACGGGTCTTGCGGAAACACCCGTCGATCACGTTCGTGGATCCGAGAACAGGAGAGCACCGATGACTCAACGGACCAAGACGGCATCCATCTTCCTCGCAAGCGCCTTGACCGCCTTCCCACTGTCCGCCCGCGGACAGGTCCCCGCCAAGACGGACTGGAAAGCTCCGTCCCGAGCGAAGCGGAAGAGGAACCCCTTCAAGGCGGATCCGGCGACCATCCTGGCTGGGAAGAACATCTTCCTCAGGAACTGCATGGTCTGCCACGGCTCCACGGGGAAGGGGGACGGTCCGGCATCCGCCGCCCTTCGCCCCAAACCCAAGGACCTGACGGATCCCGCGGTCTCGAGCCAGAGCGACGGAGAACTCTTCTGGAAGATCCGGACCGGGAAGGCGCCGATGCCGACCTTCAGGTCCACCCTCGGCGAAAAGGACATTTGGCGGGTCGTCGTATTCCTGAAGAGCTTGGGGAAGAAGAACGACTCCCCGAAACCTGCCATGGAATCGCTGCCGCCGCGCAAGGCGGTCGAGACCATCCTCCGCCGCTACCTCTCCCTTCTCCGTGACCTGAGGGCGGAACGCTGGGGGGCCTCCGCCCGGCGCACGGCCAAGAACCTTTCGAGGCTGGCCGGGTCCCTGCGGATCACCGGATCGAAGGCCAAGAAGGCGAACGATTTCTGGCGCTCGGCGAAATCCAGGATCCAGCATGGAGCCTCGATCCTGGCTTCGGGGAACGATGGTTTCCTCGAAGGATTCCAGGAGATCACCAACACCGTTGATTCGCTGATCACCTACTTCGGGGTCCGGGAAAAGGAACCGCTTTCCCTCTTCGTGTGCAGGATGAGTGGAAGTAAAGGTGGCAATCTCTGGATCCAGACGGGAACGAAACCACGCAATCCCTTCCCTTGGGGGATCAAGATGCCTGACTGCGGGGAGCGCGTGAAAACCTATCCGACCGCGACCGATTCCGGAGCGAAACACTCCTCCAAGTAGAGAATCCCGAAGACAAGGACGATCGAAGTGAACACGATGAAACGAGTCGCGGCGTACTTCCTTCCCCTCGCCCTGGCCGGCGGACTCCACGCCCAGGACAGGACAAAGGCCCTCAAGGAACTCAACGACAGGATCGAGCAACTCCAGAAGGACACGGACGAAGCTTTCGAAGAGTTCGAGAACCGCTTCCTCAAGACGGACCAGGAACTCGGACGCCTCCGGCCGGGGACCACGGGTTTCCTGTTCAGCGGATTCTCTTCCTTCACCTACACGGACAGGGCGGGCTCGCCGTCCAGTTTCGACGTGACCTTCAACCCGATCTTCCTCTTCAAGCTGAACGACAACCTGTTCATCGAGTCCGAGGTCGAGTTCGAGCTTTCCGACGTTTCCTCCGCGGGGGAACCGGGCTTCGAGACCGATGCCGGCCTCGAGTACGCGCACATGGTCTGGGCGCCCCGAGACGAGATCATGGTCGGAGTCGGGAAGTTCCTCCTCCCCTTCGGACAGTTCGGGGAACGGTTGCACCCCGCCTGGATCAACAAACTCCCGGACTCTCCACTGCTCTACGGCCATTCGGGCATCATCCCGATGAACGACATCGGGATCGACATCCGCGGGGGGATACGGGTTATGGAGAGGGGCTCGGTCAACTATGCCTTCTACCTGACGAACGGCCCGATGCTCGACACGACCGAGGGGACGATCTCCACCGGAGACCCAACCGACAACAACTTCAACAAGGCCCTCGGAGGGAGGGTCGGATTCCTCCCCCATCCTTCGGTGGAGATCGGGGTCTCTTTCATGTCGGGCAAATCGGCCTTCGACACAGGGACGGTCTCGGGCGACCTGGACACCTTGCTTCTCGGAGTGGATGTCGCATACATCCGCTCCTTCGATGCGATCAAAGGGACCCTCGACGCCAGGTTCGAATGGGCTCAATCCGACGTCGACTCCGATCCGGCGATCCTCGGAGGCGTCGACAACCTCAGGCGGGGATGGTATTCCCAGATCGCGTATCGACCCGACAAGCTCGAATCCCTGTTCAAGAACTTCGAATGCGTTCTCCGCTTCGACTCGGTGAAGCTGCCGTCGAGCCTCAACGAGGATCGGAGCAGGTTCACCCTCGGCACGAACTACTGGATCGGCAACAGCACGGTCGTCAAGCTCGCCTACCAGTTCGACGAGCGCGACGATTCCTCACAAGAAACGGATTCGTTCATGTTCCAGGTGGGCATGGGCTTCTAGAAGGATCGAGATCATGAAGACGAGAACTCATTCCTATCGGCGTGGACCTATTTCGCTCGCCGTCCTCTTCCTGGGAAGCTTCCTGGCCGCATGCTCCTCGACCCTCGGAGGCCGCGGCGAGAAAGACGCGGCCCCGTCCTCCGGCGGACTCTCGGGGGCCGAGATCTGGGCGAACAACTGCAGCCGTTGTCACAACTTCCGCGATCCGTCCTCTCTGAGCGATGCCCAGTGGGATGTGGCGATGATGCATATGCGGGTCCGCGCGAAGCTCAACGGGGCGGACGCGAAGGCGGTACTGAAGTTCCTCCAGGCGAGCAACTGAGACGGACCGGGCCCTCAGGGTCCCGAGCCGTATAGCACGTACCAGACGAGCACCCCCGAGAGATCGACGTAGAGCCAAAGCGGAAGGACGACGCGGGCCAGCCGGCGATGGGCCTCGCGTCGATCCTTCAAGGCCAGGTGGAAGACCCTGAGGATGAAGGGGAGGAGCAAGGGGGCCAGGACGACGTGGGTGATCAGGACCGCGAGGTAGGCGGTCCGCGCGAGCCCCGCCCCGTCGAACCGACGCTCGACTCCGCCCCCGAAATGGAAGACGAGGTACGCGGCGAGAAAGGCCGCCGAGAAGGCGAGAGCCGCGCACATGCAGGCCTTGTGGAGCCCGATCCGGCCTCGACGGACCGCTCTCCAACCCACGAGGAGGGAGAGAGCCCCCGCCGCGTTCAGGAGGGCCTCGAGATGGGGGAGGTCTTGGATCGACATCGGGACCGCCGGGGGAGAGGGGGACCGGGGTGGGCCGCCCGGAATCAGGGAACGAGTTCGAAATCCAGGAAGAGGACCAGCATCAGGCAAGGGAGATAGGCCAGGGAGGTCAGGAAGAGCAGGCGCGCATCTTTGCGGCGCCGATTGAGAACGAGGGGGAGCGCGGCCGACAGCAGCAGGACGCCGAGCGCCAGGGCCCCGACGAAGTAGTAGCGTCCGGCGAGCCCCGTCATCGCCGGGAGGAGGCTGGCCGGAACCAGGCCGACCGCGAAGACGACGATCTGGGCCATCGTCAACCGACCGTCGTCGTCTCCGACCGAGAGCATCCGCATGCCGGCCCGGGCGTAGTCCTCCCGATAGAGCCAGGCGATCGCGAGAAAGTGCGGCACCTGCCAGAAGAAGAGGATCAGGAAGAGCAACCAGGCGCCGAGGCCGACCTCCCCGGTGACAGCCGTCCACCCCATCAACGGGGGCATCGCGCCGGTAAGGGCTCCGACGAAGGTGTTCAAGGTCGTCCAGCGCTTCAGGGGGGTATAGAGAAGGACGTAGGTCCCGGCCGTTCCGGCGCAAAGCGCCGTCGTCAGGAGGTTCGTTCCGAGATCGAGGACCCACAGCCCCGCGGCGATCAGACCCAGGGTGTAGAAGGCGACGGGGAGGGGCCGCAGGACTCCGGAAGGGAGCGGTCTTCCCCTCGTCCGAGCCATCCGCGCGTCGAGACGGCGTTCCAACCACATGTTCCCGGCCGCGGCCCCCGCCGAACAGAGGCCGACACCGAGGACCGCCGCGAGGAGAAGGAGAAGGAAATCCTGGAATGGAACAGGCTCCGCCTGCTTCTTCCGCGCGAACGAGGCGCCCGCCGCAACCATGACGAGGAGGAGTCCGGTCAGTCTCGGCTTGGTCAGTTCGAGCCAGGGCGACAGGAGCCCGCGGGCGCGGGAAAGGGTCCGGCGGGGAGGATGGGTCGCTTCCGGCGGGCTGGAGGGATCCGGGGCCACGTAACTTACGGACTCTCGAGGGTTCGGGATTCCGTCCTGGTCGGTCCGATCGCGCGTCCGAGGCGCAGGGTCAGGAGGAGCATCGCGGCCAGGAGGAGGGCGCCGTTCAGGAGGTGCGCTCCGCGCACGAACATTCCGAGACTCAAGGGGAGGGAGGCGACCTCCGCCTCCCAGGTCACGAGCCAGGCGCCCAGGCCGAGCGCGAGCTGGAGAAGGACGAAGATCAGGGCCAGGACCGCCGGACGGCGGAAGAGTCTGTATCCCCAGAGTTCCCGGGCCGACAGCATGGAGGTGAAGGCAACGAGGCCGGTCACGAGGATCGCGAAGAACGCGTGCAGGACGAGAACCGTTTCATACCCCGTCATCGGTTTTGGATAGACCGCGTGACGGGCGAAGGCCCCGAGCAGGAGCTGCAGGAAGAGAAGCAGGGTCGTCCTCCACGCGAGCTTGCGCAGGCCTTCGAGCCGATCCGCCGGCAGGCGGAGGGCCGGAAGTTCGTACCAGGCCTTGCCGCAGGCCGCGCCGAGCAGAAGGAATAGGGCCAGGGTCACCTGGGCGAAGAGGGCGTGGGCCATCGCGAAACCCACCCGGATCGGATCCACCGCGCCGTCCTCCCCGAGGATCGAGGAGGCCGCGGCCCTGAGTTCGGGCTTGGAGACGACCAGGACCCGGACTCCGCCGAGCACGCCCTGGAGGATCACGATCCACAAGGCATAGGACGAAAGCCTCCGGAACATCCGGCGGCCGTCCTTCCGGCCGAGGAGGAAGAGCGCGATCGCGAGGATGCCGATCAGTCCGCCGAGGACGCGGTGACGGAGTTCATACCACTGCCCCCCCGTGACCTCGCGGAGCCAATCGAAGGCCTGGAAAGGGTTCCAATCCGGATCCGTGTCCCCGGCCCGCATGCTCGTGACGATGCCTCCGAGAACGAGTTGCAGGAGGGTCGTTCCTACGGCGAGCGCGGCGAGCGCCCGGAGGAGACGTTGGAGATTCGTGCGGATCTCGGGGAGTTCCCCGCCGTCCTCCCGGAATCCGAGGTCTTCCCCGGGCGTCTCGTCTTGCTCCTCCCGGGAGTCTCCTCCCCGCCCGTGGTCCGGAACCCCACTCGACTCCGCGGTCTCCTCCTCGAACCGGAAGACCTCTTCCGGATCTCCGGATGTCGCCATGATCGGCCCCCTTCCTCGTCTCCTCGGTCTCTCGTCGCCTTTCGTGTCTCGCCGTGAACGGCGGGAGGATCATGGCTCGACCGACTCCGGACGGCATCGCCGCCGCGCGCGTCGGATCGTCGCGCCTGAAAAAACCGCGTCTTCCGGAGGACCGCTCCCTCTCGGGGGAAGGGAGAATAGCGGTTGACCCCGGCCATCGGGCGACCTACGATTCCGCGCCCTCGATTCCGGCGCAAGCCCCGCGATCCGGGGATTTCCGGCGGTTTCGAGGCATCCGGGCCCCCATCGTCTAGTGGCCTAGGATACATGGTTCTCAGCCATGGGACAGGGGTTCGAGTCCCCTTGGGGGTACCACGACGGGCTCCGCCGGAACCTTCCGGCGGGGCCTTTTTCTTGGCGGGCCTCGGAGAGGAGACCTCAGGGAAGAGAGGCCTCGAGATCGGCGAGGGCTTCGTCGACGTTGCGACGATGCGTGCGGTGGCAGAGGATGCAAAGGCGCGCGAGGAAGCGGCCCCGGGCGACGCAACCGGAGATGTGCACCCGGTTCTTCTCGTTGACCCGCCGGACGAGTTCCTTCGTCGCGGCATCCTCCTCCTCCGGACTCCCTCCGGGAAGGGAGACGCGGAAGGCGAGGATCGAGAGCTGCGGAGGACCTTGGAGTTCTAGCCCGTCCATCGCCGCGATCCTCTCCGCCGCGTAGAGGGCGAGTTCCCGTTTCTCCGCGATCGTCCGCCGGATCCGCTCGGCTCCATAGAGCTGGACGCACAACCAGATCCGCAGGCCCCGGAAGGGTCTCGAGAGTTCGGGGCCGAACAGGCTCGGATCGTAGAGATCCTCCTCCGGGAGGTCGGGAAGGTAGTCGGCGGTCGCGGCGTGCGTGCGGCGCAGCGCCTCCCCGTCACGCACGAGAAGGGCGCCGGTCCCATACGGCAGGAAGAGGCCCTTGTGCGGATCGAGCGTCAGCGAATCGACCTCGGACAGACCCTCGAGGAGGTTCTTGAGCCCGGGGACCATGTGGAAGAAGGCCCCGTAGGCGCCGTCGCAGTGGTGCCAGAGCCCCTCGCGGCCGGCGAACTCCTGGATCTCCGGCAACGGATCGACGGCGCCCGTGTTCGTCGTTCCGGCCGAGGAGACGACGAGGAAGGGGCGCAGTCCGGCCTCGCGGTCCGAGACCACGGCCCGGGCGAGTTCGTCGACCCGCATGCGGAAGTCCTCGTCGCTCGGAATCCTCCGCACGCGGTCCCCGGCGACTCCCGCGAGCTTCGCTGCCTTCGCCACGCAGTGGTGCGTCTGGTCGGAAACGTAGATCGTCCCCTTCCGGATGTCCGGCCCCAGCTTCTCCTCCCGGGCGGTCACGAGGGCGGAGAGGTTCGAGAGGGATCCTCCCGAGGTCAGCAGGCCGCGGGTCCCCTCGGGAAAGCCCATCCAGTCCCGCAGCCAATCGAGGACGTGGGCCTCGAGCTGCACGAGCATCGGAGCGGGCCGCCAGACTCCCGTGTAGCGGTTCACGGCCGAGGAGATGAAGTCGGCGAGGGCGGCGGGATAGAGCCCTCCCCCGGGCACGTAGGCGAGGTAGCCGGGACCCGGGGTGAGGAACGAACGCGGGATCCAGTCCTCGAAGAGCCGGTCCAGGATCTCCTCGAGGGGTCGTCCCCGCTCGGGGATCCGCCCGTCCATCGCCCGGCAGTCCGCGGCGGCCTCGACGTCCCCGCAGGCCGGCATCTCCGACAGGGAGGCGAGATGGGCCGCGATCCTCGCGGAGACCTCCCGCCCCATCCGCTCCATCACGTCTCGGTCGAAATCCAGTTCCACGACTCCGAACATAGCGGCGGAAGGACCCCGACCGGGCTCTCTCTTCCTCCCCGCCTTCCCAAAGGAAAGGGACGCGGGGGAGATCCTACTTCCTCGCCTTTCTCTTCTTCGAGTCCAGGGCTTTCGCAAGACTCCCGGGATCGGGCTTCAAGACGAGTTCGATCCCCTCCCCTCCCCGCGGTCCGACCGAGAGACGACCTCCCCAGAGCCCCGCTCGGGAGAAGGCCGTCACCCGGTAATCCCCGGGAAGGACGGAGTCTAGCACGAACCCGAGAGGCGATTTCGAGGAGTCCACGGCCGTCCCCTTCCGGAAATCCTCCGACTCGAAGCCGAGGTAGGTCGGGGGATTCTTCTCGGCGAAGGCCCGCTCCTTCGGCTTCAAGCCCGAGAGATCCAGGCGCAGGAAACCCCGGACCCGGCAGCCCGGCCTGGGCCGGATTTCGACCTCGACCCGGTCCCCCGGAGCGAGACGGAAGGATCGGTTGGGCAGGAGGAGTTCGAACCCGCGGGGAGGATTCGCCCCGGTCTTCCACCGCCCCGAGGGGAGCCCCTCGAAGAGAAAGGTCCCGCGGTCGCCGGTGACGCCGAAAGCCCAGGCCCTGGCCCCGTTCGAGTCCGGCTCCTTCCTCAATCGCACCTGGACCCCGGCCAGGGCGCCCCCCTTCGAATCACGGACGCGCACGAGGGCGGACCCCAGATGGAGTTGGATCGGGACCTGGATCACCTCCTGCCCCTTCAGCTCGAATCTCCGCTCGTAGAGGCTCGTCGGAACGGGGCCCTCCTCGTCGGAGGAGCGGACGGCGAGGGTATAGGTTCCGCTCGGAAGGCCGTCGAAGCGGAACGCCCCGGCGGCGTCGGTCCGGGTCTTCAGGAACTCCCGCCCCCGTAACCGGATGTAGTACCCCGCGCCCGGTTCGCCCCCGATCCGGAGGGTCCCGGCGATAACGCCGAAGCCAACGGGTCTCCCCTCGGCCAGTTCGAGGCGGACGCGGGCCGTCCCGCCGGAGGGGATCTCGACCCCGACCCGGACCGAGGCGCGCATCATCCCTTCGAGCTTCAGGAAATCCCTCGGCGAACGGATCGTGTGGAGGGGGAAGAAGGGCCTGGCCTTCCAGGATCCGGGTTGCAGGCCCGCGAAACGGAAGTTCCCCCGCGCGTCGGAGACAGCAAGGCGGGGCATGACCAGGCCATCGAAGTCCCGGGAAAACCGGCCCACCGGTTCGGCGAGGATGGACGTCGGTTCGGGCGGGGCGCCGTTCTTCACGACGACCCCCTCGAGGTTTCCGAGGGCCCGCAGGCGGAAGCGGACGACGGTTCCCTCCGTCACGACCGCCTCCAGGGTCTCGATCGCATACCCCGGATGCCGGACGAGGAACCTCGCCTTTCCCCGGGGGGGACCCGAGACCTCGAGCAGACCCTCCGAATCCGTGCGCCCCAGGGTCACGGGCATCGGAGTCCACATCTCCTCCTGCGCCCAGAGGATCCTCGCTCCTCCGACCGCGGCCCCTCCCTCCTCCCGGACCTCGAATCGACAGCGCAGAGCCTTCCTAAGGTCGAGGAGGCAGGGCTTCCCCTTCCCCTTCTCCGGAAGTTCGAGTTCTCCGGAAGCGAAGGCGAAGCCATCCTTCCCCGCCGTGACCCGGTAGACCCCGGGGGGCAGATCCTTGACCTCCCAGCGACCCAGTTCGCGTTCCTCGAGATGCAGGGAAGCCGGAAGAAGGTCACCCTCCCCCGGGAGCCCCGAGAGGCGCATCTTCCTTTCGATGCGCAACCGCGCCCCGCCCAGCGGACGCCCCCCGGGCCCCCGAACGATCACGAGCCCCGTCCGAAGCCTCGCGAGGCGGATCTCCACCGGATCCCCCCCGCGATACGGCCCGAAGACCTCCCACGCCGCCCCCTCGAACTTCCGGAGCGCGAGCCAGAGTCTCCCCTTCCTCAACCCGGCGATCCGGAAGTCCCCCGACGCGCCGCTTTGGACCGGCCGTCCGAGCATCGCCAACCCGCCCACCGGCAGTTCGGCTCCCGCCGCGCACTCCGCGCCCTCCACCCCCTCGCCGTCGGCGTCCAGGATTCTCCCCTCGAGAACCTCGCCCTCCGGCATCCGGAGATCTCCGAGGTCCTTCGTCCTCCCGGCCCGGATTCTCGTCGTCCTCGTCAGGCGGCCGTATCCCGGAAGCGTGCACAGCAGGGTCGAGGGGCCCGGCCGGATCCCGCGGACTTCGAAACGCCCGTCGGGTCCGGTTCTGCCTTCCCCGAAGGGAAGGACCGCATCCAGCTTCGCGAGCCATGCGGGAATCGGAAAGAGCGTCCGGCCCCCGGACCCTCCCACGACCCCACTGTTCGTCTCGAGGATCATCCCCTCCGGGTCCCAGGCGCTCAGCCCGAAGTTCATCACGATCCTCGGAAGATCGAGGACCCGAACCCGGACCCCCCGGAGGCCCTTCCCTTCCCCGTCGACGATCCGCCCCTTCAGGATCCCGCGTTCGACGAGGACGATCTCGCCGAGATCGGTGACCCGTCCCGGAGAGGGGGAGCGGTCGACGATGCGGAACGCGGCCTCGTCCGTTCCCAACCCGATCGCGAGCACGAGGATCGCCCGGGAATGAAGACCGATCATTTCGAAGCGCCCGTCGGCGTCCGTCCTGACCCTCGCCTTGAACTCGAGCGGGTTCCGGAGGCTCCCTCCCTCGAGGACCTCCTCGAGCCGGAGGCCGAACGGCGTCCCCCAGACCTCGACGGCCTCGACCGCGATCCCCGCCACCGGGCTGCGGTCCTTCTCCCGGACGATGCGGCCGCGCAGACCTCCGAGCGCCTTCCGGTATCCGGAGTCCTCCGCTTCCCCGGAGCCTTCTTCGCCGGCGGAGACCTCACGCTGGGCGGGGTTGGAGACCTTCCCGGGCTTCCCCTCGATCTCGATCCCTCCCCCCGGCCCGGTCTGCACTTCGACCTTTTCCGGGAGGGCGCCGCTGTCCCCCGGGTCCCCGTTCCGGGGAACGAAGATGAGGACCGCCCCGGCGGCCGCGGCCAGGACGAGGGCGAGAAGAGCATGGCTGCGTTTCATGAGGGCTCTCTCGGTTCAGAACGCTCGGGCGCCGAGGTCCAGGATCCACTCCCCCTCGAAAAAACGCAAGGAAGCGGGGAAAGCAGTCGAACCCGCCTAGCCGTCCCTCCACACGATCCGGGTCGTATCCCCGGGACCGATCTCCACCTCGACGGCGGGTCCTCCCTCTCCCCCCAGGCCCGCCTCCTCCGCGAGCTTCAGGAGCCGGGTGAAGGGGGAGCGGATCCTATCCAGGCCGTCGATCGCGTGGATCCTCCAGGTTCCCGGCTCGAGCCCCTCGAAACGGAACTCCCCTCCCGCGTCCGCTCTCGCGAAGCGGAACTCCGGCCCCGTCCTCGGGTCCCGGTCCCACCGCAGCGCGAAGAACCTCGAGGTCCGGGATCTCAGAAGGTCCGCCGTTTCGACACGACCCACGAGTCTCCCGAGCCGGGGCAGCCGCAGCTTCACGAAGGCTCCCGAAACGGGGGGAGGCTCGAATCTCCCGATCGCGAAGGCCGGATGTTCGACGGTCAGGACCTTGGCGGTCCTCAGCGGGAGGCGGACTTCCAGGTCCCCCCTCGAGTCCGTCTCCCCGAGAAAGATCGGAATCCTCGAGAGGAAATCCCATCGACCGGGGATGGGAGCCTCCATCTTCAGGAGGGCGTGGAGCCGCGCGCCAGCGAGCGGGCGCCCCGAAGGATCCACGACCCGCAGGCGGAACGACCGCGGAGAGGGTAGCACGAGGCGGCAAGCGCCCTCCTCCTCCCGTTCCGGGAGGACTAGGGTCCCCTCCGCCCACGGTCCCCCTCGTCGTCCCGCCAGAACGGTGTAGGACCCCGGCGGCAATCCCTCGACCCTCCACCGCCCCGGCCCCGCCGCCCGCAGATGTCGGGAGGAGTCCAGCGGATCCTCGTAGCCCTCGAGACGGTACAGGAATCCCCTCGTCAGGATCCGGGCTCGGACCCCGGAGGGCGGGCGGCCCGAAGGATCCACGACCTCGAGGCTCCCCGACCGGAGGGGGGGAAGGACGATCTCGGCCTTCCTTCCGAACGGAAAGGGTCCGAAGATCTCGAGGGGCATCCCCCGCTCCCTCGAGATTCCCACGAAGACACCCAATCTCCGGAGCCCGTGGAAGAGGAATCGATCCGGGGGTTCGAAACGGAACGGTCTGTTATAGAGAAGGCCCAGGTGGCCGAGGTCGTCGGGCGAGAAAGGGATCAGCGGGCCCTCGAGGATCCGGAACGGACGGAAGGCCTTCCGATCCGGTCCGAGAATCCTCGCCTCGAACTCCGTCCCGGCCGCGAGACGGAGGACCCCGAGATCCTTCTCCTGTCCGGTCCGGACCCGCAGCGACCTCCGGAAGGGAGGGAAACCCGGATGCAGGGCCAACAGGACCGAGACCCCGGGTCGAAGATCCCGGATCGCGAAGGTCCCGTCGGGCCCGGTCCTCGCGGTCCGGAAGGCCATCGCCTCCCAGATCCTCCGGACCCAGCCGGGTATCCCGAGGTGGAGGCGGGTTCCCCCGCCGCGGAACCAGAACGGCCGCCCCTCCCCCCCGAACAGGCGCGGCGTCCGGGTCGTCACGAAGAAGGGAAGGTCGGCGACCAGGACCCGGACGCCCTCGACCCCCTTCCCGTCCGGCCCGAGGATCCGTCCCCGGACCCCGCCCCGCTCGAGGAGGAGGAGATCCCCGAGATCGGCGGTTTCTCCGGAGCCGAAGGAACGATCCGGGATGCGGCAGGTCGCCCACTCCGTTCCGGAACCGATCGCAAGGAGGAAGAATCCGCGGGGGTGCAATCCTCCGACCGAGAAGCGGCCGTCCTCGGCGGTGCGCGTCCGAGACTCGCGGAGGAACCCGGTCCCTCTCGGAGCTTCGCTTCCTTCGTCGAGAAGCCGGTCCAGGGTCACGAACAGGGAGGGAAGCCGCAACTCGAGGACCTCGACCTCGAGACCCGCGAGCGGGCTCCGGTCCATTCCGCGCAGGAGGCGGCCGCGGAAACCGCCCAGGGCCTTCTCGATTCCGGGGTTCCTCCGCCCGGTTCCTTCCCTCTTCCGGTCCCGGACCTCGGCGCTCGCCGAACCCCGAGGCTCTGGACCCTGGGATCGCGCGGCCTGGGCGAGGAGAGGACCCAGAAAGAAAAGGACGAGGGCGGTCGGGCGGAGGTTCATCGCGATTCGGAGAGGCCTGGAACAGGATCCCGCCTTCCGCCGCGCGGGACAAGAAGGCCGGAACCGAATCCCGCAGGGGGATTCGCGGCTGGAAGAGGCTCCGGGCGGCGGGCATGCTCCCCTGCCATCTGCGGGTCGACGGGGAACCTCGGAGTCCCCGGATCGGAAGGAACCATGGTCAAGAAGGTCGTGTTGGCGTATTCGGGGGGTCTCGACACCTCGATCATCATCCCCTGGTTGAAGGAACGGTACGGCTGCGAGGTCCATTGCCTCGCCGGAGACGTCGGTCAGGGCGCCGGGGAGCTCGAGGGTCTCGAGGAGAAAGCCCTCGCGACCGGAGCCTCCTCGTGCCGGATCGCCGATCTCAGGCGGGAGTTCCTCGAGGAGGTCGTCTGGCCCTGCCTGATGGCGGGGGCCGTCTACGAACGCCGTTATCTCCTAGGCACGGCGATGGCGCGCCCGATCCTCGGGCGCGCCCAGGTCCGCTACGCGCGCGAGATCGGCGCGGACGCTCTCGCGCACGGTTGCACCGGCAAGGGGAACGATCAGGTCCGCTTCGAACTCGCCTACCGCGCCCTGGCGCCGGAACTCGAGGTCCTCGCGCCCTGGCGCCGCTGGGAGATCCGCTCCCGCGAGGACGCGATCGACTACGCCGAAGCCCGGGGGATCCGGGTCTCCGCGTCGAAGACCAAGATCTACTCGCGCGACCGGAACCTCTGGCACGTCTCCCACGAGGGAGGGGCGATCGAGGATCCGGGCAACCCACCGCCCGAGGACGCGTGGATGCTGACCGTGGACCCCGCGGAAGCGCCGGACGAGCCCCGGGACCTCGAGATCACCTTCGAAGGGGGGCAGCCCACGGCCCTCGACGGCCGGGAACGCGATCCCGTCTCCCTGCTCGAGGACCTGAACGAATGCGGCGGCGCGCATGGCGTCGGACGGACCGACATCGTCGAGAACCGGCTCGTCGGCATGAAGAGCCGGGGGCTCTACGAGACGCCGGGAGGAACGATCCTCTTTGAAGCCCTGCGCGCTCTCCAATCCCTCGTCCTCGACCGCGACACGCTGCACACGATGGAACGCCTCGCGCTGCGCTTCGCCGAGATCTGCTACTTCGGGCAGTGGTTCGGTCCGGAACGCGAGGCCTTGCAGGCCTTCTTCGAAAAGGCCAACGAGGTCTGCACCGGCAAGGTCGAAATCCGCCTGTTCAAGGGGAGGGCCGACGCGCGGCGCATCGAGAGCCCGAACTCGCTCTACCGGGAGGACCTCGCGACCTTCGGGGAGGGCGGATCCTACCGGCAGGAGGATTCGGAGGGCTTCGTGCGCCTCTTCGGGCTTCCGCTCGAGGTCGCGGGCGCCGTCAGGCGCGCCTCGGACCTCCGCGGGACCTGAGTTCCGGCCGGCTCAGGACCCGCTCCGGGCGACGGCCCCGGAAGCTCCCCGCGAAGCGGCGTCCCGGCCCGTCCCGCAGTCGACGGCCGAAGCGGCGCGCAGGATCCGCTTGAGCCGCGCGGCGGCGAGCAGGAGATCGAGGTCCCTCGGGCGCCCGCGCAGGGCCTCGGTCGAGGCCGCGACGACGCACTTCGTGCGCGCGCGGGAGAGCGCGACGTTCAGCCTCCCGGGATCGTAGAAGAACTCGGCCCGGCGTTCGCAGACGTCCCGGTCGCTGCAGGCCAGGGAGAGGAGCAGACACTCGCGCTCCTGCCCCTGCAGGCGTTCGACCGTGTCGACGACGAGGTTCGGATCGTGCAAGCCCTCCTTCTCGAGAGCGTGGCGGATCGCCCGGACCTGGGCCCGATACGGGGAGAGCACGGCGATCTCCCCGGGCGGCAACCCGTGCCGCCCCCGGAGTTCCCCGACGAGGGCGACGAGGAGGGCGGTCTCCTCGGGGGACCGCCGCCTCCTTCCTCGATGGTCGAAGCGCGCCCAGACGAGCGGACGCTCGGGATCGAGGATCGGGTCGTGGCGTCCGCCCGGGTTCCAGGGGAGCCTGCGGCCCGCGGCCTCCGGAGCCGCCCGAAGCCGTCCTCCGTAGAACTCCCTGGAGACGACGGAGACGAGGCCGTCGTTCAACCGGAAGCTCAGGTCGAGGAGGATCGGCTCGACGTATCGCTGCATCCTGAGGAACAGGGAATCTCCGAGCGAGGGGTCGTGCCGATCCCCGACCCGGACCGGCGAGAGCTGGGCCGGATCGCCGACGAGGACGTGGCGGCGGGCGACGAGCATCGCGATCGCCCCGTGCACGACAGGCATCTGTCCGGCCTCGTCCATCAGGAGGAAATGGAACCGGGGCTCCTTCGGGCAGCGGCGGAGCGCGAAGGGCGTCCCCCCGACGACGACCCCGCCCGGAGGGAGCTTGAGTCGGTTCAGGCTCGGGGCGAGCCGGATCCCGCGGGCCCTCAACCCCTCGTCCTCCGCGCGCCGGCCGAGCTTGAACAGGGGGAGACCGGGTTCCCGCCGGCGGATCGCGAGGAGGACGTTCTGGATCGCGCGGTGCGTGTAGCCCGTCACGAAGACCCGCGCCCTTCGTTTCGCGAGATGGACGGCGATCTCCGCGAGGACCCGGGTCTTGCCGGTGCCCGGCGGTCCCTGGACGAGGGTCACCCCCTCCCCGCCGACGGCCCGCACGAAGGCCTCCCCCTGCGCCTCGGTGAACTCCGACTCCCCGAGGCATTTCCGGGCCTCCCGCTCGCGCGCCGGGTCGGGCTCCCGCGGGAAACGCCCGAGAAGGGTCTCGACCCAGGCCTCCCGGCCCGGCTGGAAGAGCTGGGACAACCCCTCGAGGAGGAGGGCCTCGAGTCCCAGGCCGCGGCGGTCGAGACAGTAGGTCCGCTCCGCGGTCAGGACCGGGGGATCCCTGCGGTCGAACCGGTCCGGCGAGATCCGGACCTCGCCGGTCCCCGGGTCGAAGGACTCGAAGGTGCAGGGGAAGCCCTCCTCGACCCGCTCTCCGTCCCCGAGATAGAGGGCTTCGCCCTCTCGGAACTTGGCGAGGAAGGAAGGGGCCTCGAAGCGGAGGATCTCCCCGCGTCCTTCGACCCCGAGGAAGCGCAGGCCCTCCAGGCAGCTTCCGGATTCGACCCGCTCGGGGATCGGCTGGGCCCAGGTCTCTACGAGGGAACGGCGCGTCGATTCGCCCTCGTGCGCGATCCAGGCCCGCATGCGCTCCCGGAGTTCGAGAACCTCCGACTCCAGGCTCATGCTCCCGCCTCCAGGCGCCGCTCCGCCGCCGCCCGTCCGGCCTTCTCCGCCGCCGCGGTCTTCCGTCGCCCGGGATGCGCGCGCAGGACGGAGACCAGCGCCTCGAGGGTCTCGAGCCTCCTCCGGGCCAGGGCTCGGAGCCCCTTGGAATCCCCCTCCTTCAGGCGCAGCGCGACCGAATCCCCGTCCGGGTCCCAGGCTCCCTCTCCTCCGGATCCCGGGCCGAAGAGGGCGAGCGCCCGCCCGGGGTGGCGGACCGGCTCGGGAAAGGCATACGCGCCGCGGACCAGGGACATCAGGTCCACCCATCGGCCTTCGAGCCGCCGGACGAGGGGCGCGAGGCTCGGATGGCGCACGGCGAAGGAATAGAGGACACGGGGCAGCTCGCCCCCATGGACGAGCGGGCCCCGATCGCCCGACGCGCGACACAGGGCCTCGAGGGCCGCGACCTCGGAGCCGGGATCCGGCGCTTCGAAGCCCTCGAAGCTCTCTCCGCCGGGGCGGGCGATCGCGAAGAACGGGAAGCGCCGGTCGAAGGCGTCCTCGAGCACGACGGCGAAGCGGAGTTCCCCCACGAGGTCCTCGACCCTAGGGGGATGCGTCGGAACCGGACGGCCTTCCCGGAGCGCGAGGGCGTGGTGTCGGGCCCTCGCCCAGGTCGACTCCGGAAGGCGGCCCCGCCGCCCGAGTCTCCTCGGGTCCGCCCAGCAGAGGGCCTCCGCTTCCTCGTATCCGAGTTCCGCGAACACTTCGCGCTCCGCCCGGGTGAGCCCCGGAATCCAGTAGAGGTCCGCGCGACTCCCGCAGACCGCGCGCCACTCGCATCCCGCGCAGGCGTAATCGCGGTGGGGCCTCGAACCCGAGGGCGCGAGGAGCCACCGGTCCATCTCCTCGAGGATCTCCTCGAGGACGGAATCGAGTTCGCGGATCGGCACCGACTCCTCCTCCCCCTCGCGCAGGATCAGGAAACCGCGCTCGGGCGTCCTTCCCTGGATCTCCGCGAGGAGACGGCTGTAGAAGACGACCTGCATCGCCTGCCCGGAGCGGGCCGCGTAGGAGGACTTGATGTCTCCGACCTCGTAATGGAAGGAGCCGAGGCGGCTCTCCCCCTCGACCCTCCGGAGCAGGTCGGGGATCCCGAGGAAGGGCTCACGGAGGAGCACCCCCTGCGAGACGAAGGGTCTGCCCTCCGCGAGGAGCTTCCGGGTCGCGATCGCCCCCGCCTCGAAGTCCCGCGCGGGGTATTCGGGTTCGGCGACCCCCTTCAGGGAGGCGACGACCCGTGCCTCGTGCCGCCGTCCCCGTTCCCGGAGCCACTTCTCCTCCTCGGAGAGGGGAAGGCGGCGGTCCGGATCCCCGAAGAAGGCCAGGTGGACCGAGTGTTCGCAGTGCAGGAAGCCGTAGATCAGGGAACCCGTGATCCTGTGGCGGCGGGCCCCCTCCGGAACGCGCGGCGCCCGGAGCCCCGCGGGCCCTCCCTCCTCCCGGATCCCGCTCACCTCGGCTCGACCTCCACCCGCAGGTCGAGGTAGGCCGCTCCCCCCCCGAGGTCGGTCTCGACGGCGGGGATGATCGCGTTCGCCGCGCGGCCGAGGTCGAGACTCCCGCCCTTCGGGACGCAGACGAGGTCCGTCCGCAGCTCCGGGTCGTGCCGGAGCCGCACGGCCAGCCTTCCGAGCGGGGAGACGAGCCAGGCCGGGGAGCCGTCGGCCAGGCCCCCGGCGGCCTCGGGATGCAGGCGGGCCTCGGGAGGCTCCCGCGGCTCCTCCCCGATCCACTGGGAACACTGGCTGTCTCGGTGGCTGTTGCTGAAGAGCCAGAGCCCGCCGCCGGTCTCGCCGGGCTCGAAGTCCGCCCGTTCCAGGAGGCGGACCTTCCCCTCGGGGGTCGCGACCCGTCCGTCCTCGAACAGGACCCCAGGCGCGAGGGGGTTGCGTTGGGGCCCCCGCTCGAGGGCCTCGGGGTCGAGCCCGGCCGCCAGGACTTCCGCGCTCAGGAACCGCCGCGCCCACGCGGAACCGGTTCCGGCCAGCAATTCTTCACGGCCGAGCCTTCGGGCCAGGCCCTGGAGAATCTCGAGGTCGTCTAGGGCCTCCCCCGGGGGGCCGACGAGGCGATGGGCGCGCTGGATCCAGGGATGTCCGTAGGCTCCGCAAAGGTCCTCGCATTCCCCGATCCCCGCGACCGGCAGGACGAGATCGGCCCGGCGCGTCGTATCGTTCTCGTGCGTATCGGCCACGACGAGGAAGGGCACGGCCTCCAGGGCCTCGGCCACTTCCCGCGAATCCGGAAGGGATGCGACCGGATTGCAGCCCGCGACATAGAGAAAACGTATGGGGGGGGCCCGGAGAGCCTTCAGATCCCGACCGAGACGGGTCCAGGAGATCCGCCTGCCCCGGGCCTCGCCCTTCAATCCCCGGTCGAAGGCCCGCTTCCGGCGGTGATAGAACGAGGCCCCCCCTCCGGGGCGCCCGAGGTTCCCGGAAATCGCCGCGAGGGCGTCGAGGGCCCGGACCGTCGCCCCCCCCCGCCGCCTCCGCTGGAGACCCCAGCCGATCCAGAGCGCGGTCGGCCCCTGCGCGAAGGCCCGCGCCAGTTCCTCGAGATCCCCCGGTCTCAGGTCCGCGGCCTCGGCCCATTCCGCGACGCTCCGGGACCGGCAGAGAGCCCGATACTCTTCCAAACCCTCGAAGGAAAAGGGGTTGGCGGAATCGGGGAAGCCTTTCTCGCACAGGATCCGGCCGACCCCGAGGGCCGCCTCGAGATCCCGGCCCGGGCGGGGGGCGTACCTCCGGTGAGGAGGGAGCCCCGGGGCGGGAGTCACGGGGTCCACGACGTGGATCTCCCCCCCCCGGGCCCGGAGGTCCCGCAGGAGGGGGATCCCGTGGATCCAGGAGACTCCGGGATTCCGGCCCCAGCACACGAGATTGCGCGCGTTGGCCAGGTCCTCGGGGTCGTGGCTGTCGGAAACCCCGAAGTCCCGTTCCTGGGCGGCGATCCCGGCCCCGCTGCAGATGTCCCCCGCGGCCTCGACGACCGGCCCCAGGGCCCGGAAGAACCGATCGGTCAGGCCGCGGACCATGCCCAGGCTCCCGGCCCCCCGGAGGAAGCCCAGGGCTTCCGGACCATCCCCGTTCAGGACCTCCCGGATCCTGTCGGCGCAAAGGTCGAGGGCCTCCTCCATCGAAACCGGCCGGAACCCGCCGGGACCGCGCAGGAGCGGGTGGGTCAGCCGGCTTGCGGCCCTCATCCTCTCGGGGTACCGGCTCGTACGTTTGCAGAGGAACCCCCGGGTCACCGGATGCTCGGGATCCCCCCGGAACCGGACGATCCTCCCCTCGTCGATCTCGACCAGGAGCCCGCAGGCGTCCGGACAATCCCGGGTACAGACCGTCCGCCGAACTTCCCCTCTCATGCCTCCCTGCATAGCCGGCCGCTCCGCCGGCCGCCACTTCGGAGCCCGGGCCGCCCCCGCCGGCTCGCCCCTCCAACTCGAATCCGCCGTGGGACCGGGGATTCCGAACCGAACATTCCCCGAACCCACGGCATGGCAATGCTCCGGATTTACCGGGGTTTTTCTTGTGGCCGTCCGATTCCTCCTTCACGCTTTTCGCCTGAATCGGGGATCTCCGGGTTCCCGAGACCTTTCCTTGAAGCTTCCGATTACCTAACTGGGAGGAAAACCAATGCGTAACCCCAAAGGGTTCAGCATGCTGGCTCTGGCCTTGGCGGCTCCGGTCGCTTTCGCCGGCGGCAACGACGGTTTGGACACGGTCCGCGTTCCTGCGCTCCGGGGCGACACCTCGGTCGACATGTCGGCGGGCAAGGGGATCACCTTCGAATCGGGTGGCTCCTCGATCAACGTGGGGGCCTGGGTCCGATGGGAGTATCGCTTCTCCGGAGGCGACATCCAGCCCGACGTCGGGACCTTCGAGTTCCTCGACGCCCGTTTCGGCTTCCAGGGCCACCTATGGAGTCCGGACACGAAGTTCAAGATCTACTTGGACGCAGCGGACTCGACGAACCTCGTCAAGGACGCTTGGGTCCAGCAGAAGATCTGGGCAAACGACAACATGAAGGTCGAGATCCGCGGCGGGCAGCAGAAGACCCTCTACGGCCGGTCCGAGACCGGATCCTCGTCCCTGCTCGAGTTCCCGGTCCGAGGCGTGGCCGAGTCCACGTTCTCCGGCCTTCGTTCCCAGGGTCTCAACGCCTTGCTCTCGATGATGGAGAACCGCCTGCATGTCAACGCCGGCGTCTGGAACACCTCAACCGCCGGCGGGACGAAGCTCACCGGCCAGAGCGAGGACTCGCTCAACGCCGACAACGAGTTGAACTTCGGCTTCGGCTTCACCCTCGACAGTGACAACGAAGGCGGCATGAGCGGCCTCCGGTACTCCCAGGGCGACCTCGAGGGCGCGGAGAACCTCCGCTGGTCCGTCGGCGGCGGTCTCTGGGTCGGAAATGAATCCACAGGCGTCGAGGCCGACACTCTCGGGATCAACCTGAACGGTGTCGTCAAGATCAACGGCTTCCACGGCCTCGTCGAGTTCTTCCTCCGCAACGCGGAGGTCGACGGCGGAACGGCGGACGCGAGCGCGACCGGCCTGACCGTCCAGGGCTCCTACACGATGAAGAACCCGAAGTACACCTTCGGGGCCCGCTATTCCTGGGTCAACATCGACGATGACACCGGCGTCAACAGCGCGATCTCCCTGATGACCATGGCCAACGGCGGCAGCTCCCTGAACGCGGCCAACGGCGATGTGACCGAGATCACCTTCATGGTCGGCCGCTACCTGAACGGCCACGCCAACAAGATCCTGGCGGACCTGACGCTCCAGTCGGTCGATCCCGACACCGGGACCTCGATCGACAACATGATTTTCCGGGTGCAGCACGTCGTCAAACTCTGATCCCGGGATCGACCTCACCCGGTTCCCCGGAACCGGGTAGAACGAGGGGCGCCGGAAGTTCCGGCGTCCCTCGTTTTCATTGTTCGCGGGGTCTTTCTCGTAGATGCCGGACGGACGGAAACTCCTGGCCTGCCTCTGTCTCCCCCTCCTCGGCTTCCAGGGCCGGGAGCCGGGAATCGAGACGGGGGAAGCGCGAGAGGAACCGGTCCAGACCCTTCCCGTCGAGGCGAGGGTCCTCCCGGATCCCGGCGGGCGGCCCCGCCTGGTCTTCGGCCTCGCGACCGGGCCCGGGACCTTCCGTCCCCTCCTGCGTCTCGAAGGGCTGCGGGTCCGGGAAGCCGGCCGGGAACCCAAACCAGGTCCGGGCTTCGAAGCCTTCACGAAGATCCACCGCAGCGGGAAGACCTGGGTCCTCCGGGGCGGAACCCCAGAAATCCAGGCCTTCACCTGCAGGATCCTTCGCCTGAGCCCTGGACGTTTCCGCGTGGATTTCCGAGACCGGATCGGCCTTCCCGTCAGGCTTCTCGATCTCGCGCTCGTCTACCGCTGGATCGCCCCCGAACCCCCGGAACGGGTCTCGACCCCACGAAGGTGCCCGACTCCCGAGGAACGCTCCGACGACCGGAGCGCCGGAACCCCCCTCCTGGCCCTCGGCACCGGGAACCTGGGCATCGCCTTCCTCCCCGACCCGCGGACCCTGGCCCGCGACCGGCGGATCCCCAGATATTTCCGGATCGAAGCCCCGGCCGCCTCCCCCCTCTGCCTCCTCGGCGCGGGCCGGAATCGGCGGACCGGGGACGGCCGGATCCTCCCCGACCCGACCCGCCCAAATCTCCTGATCGACGAGGACTGCGGCCTGCGCCACGAGATCTGGTTCGCTGACCGGGGCCTCGACGAAGATTTTTATATCCGGGCCCTCGACGAGGTCTGGTCCCGGGGCCGCAGGATCCGCGACGCCCTGGAGTCCTCCCATCCCCCCTCCCCCCTCGCCCTCCCGGCGGCCCTCGAACGCAGCCTCGAACGGCTCTTCCCGGTCCCGGGCGGGAGGGACGCCCTCTGGATCGCGCCCACCCCCCCGACCACCGAATCGAAGCGGTCCTTCCCCCCGGCCTTCGAAGCGGGGCAGATCCTGGACCTGGCTGGCGACCGCGGAATGGAACTCGCCCTCTCCCTCTGGGCGAGCGGAGGCGAAGAGCGGAGGGCTCGGGCCTCCGCCCTCGTGCGAACGGTGCTCTCCGCCCCCTCGAGGGGTGGACTCTTCCCGACGCGGGCGCGGGTCACCGAAAAAGGACTCCGCTGGATCCGGGAAGGCAAGGGCCCCTACCGGACCGGGGACTGCGCCCGCCTGAGCCTCCTCCTTCTCCGCTGGGTCCGGGCCGGCGGTCATGGATCGGAGAAAGCCGTCCTCAAGATCCGCGATTTCGCCCGCTTCCTCCGCCGCAACCAGCTTCCCACCGGATGGGTCCCGGCCCGCTTCGGTGACGACCTCGTCCCGATCCGCGGGGAAGACGGAGGAGACCCCCGGGACGCCCTGGCCTGCGGGCGCTTCCTGGCGAACTTCGCAGCCTATTCCGGGACCCCCACCGACCGGAAGCGGGCGGGCCGGATCCTCGAGGCGGTCCTCGCCGCCGGGACACGATCCACGGCTCAGCCTCGGAATGTCGGGTCCACCGGTGCGCGGATGCCCGCCTCGCTCGTGACCCCACGGCTCTCGGCGGTCCAGGCCCTCGACGGTCTAGCGCTCTCCCTGGGCCTCGGCTCCCGCGGGACGCGCTTCGCGGCCGCCCTCTTCCCCCTGATCCGCGCCTGGCATCCTCTCTGGGAAACCGCCCCACTCCCTCCCCTCCTTCTCGCCACGAACGAGGGGCGCCCCCCGGGCCCTCCTGCGCCGGGCGGCGAGGCGGCCTTCCTCCTGGCCCGGGCCTGGATGGCCGGAGCCCCGTTCTCCTGGGCCGAACGGGCCGCCTGGCTCGCCCGCCATGCGAGCGAACCTGCCGACGGTTCCTGGCTCGAGGGACTTCGCAGGGAGATCGGCGAGGTTCTCGTCGATCCCGCACTGGGCAAGGCCGTCGCCTTCGGACCCTGGAAGGTATCCCTCGAGGCGGGGACCCGGAACCTCCGCCTCGAGGGAGGACGGAAGAACCCGCGCAAGCTGCGGATCCGCGCGCGCCTCCCGGAAGGATCCTCCACGGCCCGGCCCTGGTCCGTCAATGGCGCCCTCGTGGAGACGAGGACCGACCCTAAAGGATTCCTCGTCTTCGAAGCTCGTCCCCTTCCCGGGCTCCGCATCCGCTTCCGTCCACCGTCCCTTCACGACCACCGGGTCGACCTGGACCTCGAGGCGGACCTCGAGGGATTCGAAGGCTCCGAACCCCTCGAGGTCCGCTTCGAGGTCTCCGGAGAAGGGACCGGGAGGCTCGTGTTCCCCGCCCATCTGTCCCAGGGACGCGCCCACGGGGCGAGACGCGCCCGGATCCTGATCCCTGCCGGCAGGCTTCCCGCTTCCGGCGACCTCGTAGTCGCCCTGACCGCCCGCCAGGGGACGAGGACCCTCCGCGACCCACCCCAGGGAGGGCATCGGATCCGGCTCGGAACCGTCCGGGAGGCGGATTGCGGAGACGACGCGGAGACCTGGCTCCTCGACGCCGGAGCGAGCAGGGTCGTCCCCGCGGCCGACGGGCGGGGAAGGGCGCGGGTTACGCCACCCTCCGGGAGTTTCCGGTACCGAATCCCGGTTCCGGCCTCGGCGATCCGGCTTCGGATCGACCTCCGGGTTCAAGGGAACGGCCTCCTGGAAGCGGGCGGATCCCGCTTCCGGCTCCGAAGCGAGGAGGAAAGGGGCTTCGCCGACGTTCTCCTCGAACTCGCAAACCGCGAGGACTGGGAACGGGGCCGCCTCGAACTCGTCTTCCACGGGACGAGCACCCGCGAGAGCGGCCTGGTCAGGATCCGCTGGGAGGCCCTGGGCGAGGCCGCCCCACCTTCCGAGATCGGCCGGAAGAAGATGGCGGAAACGAGAACCCCACCGGTTCTCGATCTCCGGATCCGCCCCCGGTTCCTTGGAGGCTCACCGCCGGCGACGATCGAGGCTTGCCGTCGCTTCCTGTTCGGAGAGGGGGACGTGGGCAGACGCAGCCTTGCGTCGACGATCCGGGACTGGTCCCGGGGGAGACTGCTCCTCCGCGGGAGGATCTCGGCCTGGGAACCCCTTTCCAAACGACCGGACCCCATCCCGCGGGGGGAAGGGGAAGCGGGAGCGCTCGAAACGATCCTCTGGGGAGGGCCCGGACCTTGTCCGCTCCGCTCCGGCGCCTCTCTTCTCCTGGAAGGCCCCCCCGGCGCGGAGCGGGTGCGCCGCTGGGCGGAAGCGCTCCTCGCCCGTTTCGAGGATCCCCCCTGGCCCTCCGAAGAGGAGATCCTCGAGGATCCGCCCTCCGGAGGTCCAGCGGATCTTCCTCGATCCCCCCGGCCCCCGGCCTTGCGGTTCTTCCGCCTGGGTTGGCGGGAAGCGCGCGAGGTCCCCCCGATCCCCCGGAACAAGCTGGCCCTTCCCGCCTCTCCAAATCGACCGACCCTCTGCCTGCTCCCCGAACCTCCGTTCCCGGGGCGGGGGAGCCTGAGCCTCGAGACCCGGGGCCCCGGCGCGCCCCCCCTCGTGCTCCGGGACCTCGGGCGGAACGACACCCTGGCGCTTCCCGGGGGCGAGGCTCCCCGCCTGCTCCGCTACCGGCCCGGGGCCCGCTGGCTCAGCCCGCAGGGCGAGGAGTTCTGGACCGGAAAGGTCCACCCCTCTCCTCCGGGTTCGGAAACCCTCGTCCTTTCGCTGACCCCCCGCTTCCGGACCGATCTCGCTGCGAGGGCCGAGATCTCAACCCGCCTCGGGGCCGGCGGAACCTGGGTCCCCCGGCAGGTCGAGGAGGGAGGGAGCGGAGGAGCCTCCCCCAAGAGGGACACCGGTCTCGGAGACCTCCGCCTGCAGGGAGGGGCCCTGTCCGGAAGCCTCCCGAAACAGCCGGGCTCCGCCCTCCGCCTCCGGATCCGCGACGAACTCTGGTCCGGCGGGGCGCGGCTCCTCCTGCGGGCGGCCTCCACGACCGGATGCATCTCCTTCCGCCTCCAAGGAAACGAAGGAAGGTTCTGGAGCCTGGATTCCGTGAACGGACCCGTGGCGGACATCCTGACCCTCCCCCCGAGATCCGCAGGACCGGGGAAGGTTCCCGTCTGGACCCTCGACCTCGTCTCCGCCTCGGGAGGCGGAGAGCGCTTCGAGGGCCTTTCCCTGACCCTTGCCGGGACGAGCCCGCTGGTGCTCGACCTGATGGACCTTGCTCCCCCCGGAAGCCTCGTGGATCATTCCCCCGTCCTTGCCGACGGCTTCCGATACGGGCCCGTCCTCAAGCTTCCGACGACCCGGGAGGAGGGACGGGCGCTGAGCCTCCCCCTGACAGTCCCCCGGAACGGGGGACTCCTCCGGATCCGCGCCGGGCGCGCGGATCCCCGCCGCGCGGAGGACACGAATCTGCGGCTGCGTTTCCTCCCGACCGGAGGGGGGAAGGCCCGCGTCCTCTGCGGCAGGGGGCCCCTGCGCCGGGCCGGCGGGCCCTGGATCACCTACCGGATCCCCCTCGGAGACCTGGCCGGAGCGAGCGGTTTTCTCCTGTGCGAAAGCTCCGGCCCCGCCGGGGAGACCTGGATCCTCGACGCCTCGATCCGGGAGGACTGAGGGCGCGGCAGAGCGTCGCGGATCCGGGAATCGAGGGAGGATGACACTGTGCTGACACCCTGAACTCGAAACGACCCGACAATTCCAGCGGTTCATTCAACGGCAACCGGATCGGAGCGAAACGCGATGCAACGCCTCTACCTGATCGGAACGAGTCATCAGCTTTGCGACCCCTCGAAGCTCGCAAGGCTCCCGGCGCGGGAGCGGCTCGAAAGTCTGATCGAGGATTCCTGTCAACTCGGAATCTGGAACGGCGCCGTTCTTGTCGCGACCTGCAACCGGATCGAGTTCTACCTCGATCTCGAGGGTTCCGAGGATCCCCGCCTCGATTCGCTTCGCGCCCTCTTCGGGGAACTTCCTTTCTACGAGCACGAAGGCCGCGAGGCCGCCCGCCATCTCTTCCGGGTCGCGGGCTCGCTCGACTCGATGGTCCTCGGCGAGAACCAGATTCTCGGCCAGGTCCGGCGCGCCTGGGAAAGGGCCCGGGAATCCGAGACCTGCACATCGCTTCTGGACGGGCTCTTCCAGGAGGCGCTGTCCGCGGCGAAGGAGATCCGGAACACGACCGGCCTGGGAACGCAGTGCGTCAGTGTCGCCTCGATCGGCTGCCATGAATTACTGGACGCCTTGTCCCCGCTCGCCGGCAGGAAACCCCGGATCGCCCTCCTTGGAGCAGGGACGATGGTGCGCAAGGCCGTCGTCACCCTCGGCGACATCTGCGAGGCCGAACTCCTCTTCGTGAACAGGACGGCCTCGAAGGCCAGGGCCCTGGCCGAAGAGCACGACGGACGCTCGATGCCCCTCGAGTCCTTTCTCGCCTTCCCGCCGGTCCTCGACGCGATCCTCGTGGCCGTCCGTGGAGACGAACCGGTTCTCCGCCGCGAGTTCCTCGAGCGCCTGCCCCTTCCCGACACCCGGCGGATCGTCCTCCTCGATCTCGGGGTTCCCTCCTGCGTGGATCCCGAACTCGGGGACGACCCCCGCGTGCTCCGCATCGACATGGACCATCTCCAGGCCCGCAGCCGCAGGCACGCGGAGGAACGCCGCGAGGCGGCCCGGCGCGCGGAGCCGATCGCCGCGCGCCACGTCCTAGCCTTCGCCCGGCGGCTCTCCGCCCGCAGGCTCGGCCTTGAACGGGTCCGGGCCAGGCACATCGAAATGGCCGAACAGGAGTTCGAGGCCCTTGTCCGGAAGGACCTCGCCTTCCTGCCCGAGGAGGAACGCGAACGTCTGAAGCGCCGTTTCCTCCGTCTAGCCAAGGCCCACGCCCATCTCCATCTCAAGGACTTGAAGGTCCTGGCCTCGGAAACCTGATCGGTCCCCCGGCCCGGGGAGGAGTGGCGGAGCGCGGTCCCTTCCCCGAGAATCCCGGACCGGCTTCCCGCATTCCCGTCCACCGAGGACGGATCTCCGCGACGAAGAGGACACGATGATCCGCATCGGAACGAGAGGCAGCGACCTCGCCCTCTGGCAGGCGAGACACATCGCGTCCCTGATCACCGCGAAGACCGGCGAGGAGCCCCGCCTCGTCGTCGTCAAGACGAAGGGCGACCGGATCCAGGACCTTCCGTTGACGCCGGACCTCGGGAAGAGCTTCTTCACGAAGGAGATCGAGGACGGACTCCTGCGCGGGGATTTCGATCTCGCGGTCCACAGCCTGAAGGACCTCGCCGTCGAACAGCCCGAGGGGCTCTGCCTCGCCTCGGTGCCTCCCAGGGCCCCCGCCGGAGAACGGCTCCTGGTCCGGCCCGAGGCCTGGGCCCCCGAATGGTCCGGCCTGCCCCTCCGCGAGGGAGCCCGGCTCGGAACCTCCTCGCCGCGACGTCGGCTTCAGGCCGCGAGCCTCCGGCCCGATCTCGAGTTCGCCGAACTCCGCGGCAACGTCCCGACCCGCCTGCGGAAGCTGCGAGAGGGAAAATACGACGCGATCCTCCTCGCCCAGGCCGGGATCCGGCGCCTCGATCTCGACCTCGACGGGCTCGAGGTCTACGACCTCGCCCCCGAGGACTTCCCCGGAGCGCCGGGGCAGGGGGCCCTCGGGCTCCAGGCGAGGACGGACGATCGGGAGGTCCGCGCGCTCCTCGCCTCCTTCGAGGACCCCGCGACGCGGGAAGCGGTCGAGGTCGAACGAGGACTCCTGAAGGCCCTGGGAGGCGGCTGCTCCCTCCCGCTCGGGGCCCACGCGCGGAAGGACGCGGAGGGTCGCCTCCACCTGACCGCCTTCCTGTTCCATCCGGACGGGAAGGCCCCGGCGCTGCGTTTCACCGGTTCAGGCGAATGCGGGGAAACCTTGACCGCCGCCGCGCACCGGCGTCTTGCGCCCACTCTCGAGCAACCGCTGGCCGGGACGAGGCTCCGCCTGCGCGGGGGGCCGGTCGAACCCTCCCTGGCCGGCGACCTCAGGGCGGCCGGAGCCTCGGTCGAACACGAATGCTGTTTCGAGATCGAGGATCTCGATCCCCCGGGCGAGGACCTCCAAGCCCTCGAGGAAGCCGATCACCTCTGCCTGGCGAGCAAGGGCGCGGCTTCGAGGCTGGCGGCCATCGTCCGAGACGGGAAGGCGGAGATCCGCGGGGACGCCGTCCTCGTCGTTCCGGGAAGGGGAACGGAAGAGGTCGCGGCGCGGGCCTTCCCCGGGAACCCGATCCTCCGCGCCGATCCCCCCCGCAGCGAGGGCCTGGGCAGGACCGCCCTCGCGAACGGGGCGAAGAAGGTCTGCTTCCTCGGCGCGCTGGGCGGTCGCCTCGACGGCCTGCGGATCCTCGAGGAAGCCGGGACGGTCGAGGGCAGGCACATCCCGCTCTACCGCACGAGCCTCCGGCCCGGCGAGGAGGAAGGCCCGGCGGACCCGGACTCCGATCCGGTCCTCTATCTCGCGCCCGCGGCCGTGCAGGCGCGCCCGCCGAGCGGCGGGGAGCGGCTCGTCCTCGCGCTCGGCCCGACGACCGCCCTCCCTCTCGAGGCCCTGGGCCTGCCCCGACTCGTGAAGCTCTCGTCCCCCGACCTCGAGGCCGTCCTCGGGGTCCTGCCTCCCGGGAAGGAGGAACGCTCATGACGGCGAACCACGCCCTGTTCTCCCGAGCCCTCGCCGTCCTCCCGGGCGGGGTCTCCTCCCCCGTCCGGGCCTTCGGAGCGGTCGGGGGCGAACCGATCTTCTACCGGGACGCGAAGGGCGCCCGCTTCCACGATCTCGAGGGGAGGGAATACCTCGAGTTCGTCATGTCCTGGGGCCCGATGATCCTCGGGCACGCGCATCCGCGGGTCGAGGAGGCCGTCCGCCGGGCGGTCTCCCGGGGAACGAGTTTCGGAGCCCCCTGCGAGGACGAGGTCCGGCTCGCCGAGAAGGTCCGCGACTGGCATCCCGCCGTCGAGAAGCTGCGCTTCGTCTCCTCCGGGACCGAGGCCGTCATGAGCGCGATCCGCCTGGCGAGGGCGGCGACCGGGCGCCGGCGCATCCTCAAGTTCTCGGGCTGTTACCACGGGCATTCCGACGCCCTCCTCGTGGCCGCGGGCTCCGGTCTCGCGACCTTCGGAAAACCCTCGTCCGAGGGGGTCCCCGAGGACTTCACGAAATGGACCTCCGTGCTTCCCCTCGACGACGAGGAAGCCCTCGACCGTTTCTTCGCCGAGTTCGGAGGGGAGCTTGCCGTCGCCCTGATCGAACCCGTTCCGGCGAACAACGGCCTCCTCCTCCAACGCCGGTCCTTCCTCGAGCGCCTTCGGGAACGGACCCGGGAGCACGGCGCCCTCCTCCTCTTCGACGAGGTCATCAGCGGGTTCCGGCTGGCCAAGGGCGGCGCTTCCGAACGCCTGGGGATCACCCCCGACCTCGCGACCTTCGGCAAGGTCATCGGCGGGGGCATGCCGGTCGGAGCCTTCGGGGGTCCAATAGAGATCATGGATCTCTGCGCGCCCCTCGGTCCCGTCTACCAGGCGGGCACCCTCTCCGGGAACCCCGTCGCGATGGCCGCCGGCCTCGCGACCCTGGAGGTTCTCGAGGAGGAGGACGGGTACGCCCGCCTCGAGGACCTGGGCGCTCACCTCGAGGAGGGCTTCGCGGCCCGCGACCGGGACCGGCCCTTCCCCTTCCGGCTCGTGCGCGAGGGCTCCCTCTTCTGGCTGGCCCCGCGCATCGGCGCCGAGGCCCCGCGGAAGGCGGAGGACCTTCCCGGAGACCTCGGGCGTCTCTACGCGGACATCCACGCGGCCTTGCTCGAGCGGAGGATCTACCTCGCCCCGAGCGCGTACGAGGTCGGCTTCCTGTCGACCGCCCACGAGGAGTCCGACTGCGACCGTCTGCTCGACGTCCTCGTCGAGATCCTCGAAAAGGAAGGTTGAGGCCGGTCCCCCCGGCGAAGGCGCGATGCGAGGATCCCCGGGAATCACCTTTTCGCTGCTCGTCGCCCTGGTCCTCGCCCAGGTCGCCTGGTGGATCTACTTCCAGGTCCAGGACACGCGCCGCGTCGAAGTCTCGAAGCGCAAGCAGATCGAGGGGCTCTGCTACGAGGCCCTCCTCGAGATCGGGGACGACCTTCCCGAGGGCGCGAGCCCTCTCGCCGTCCGAGAGGCCCTCGAACGGAGGCTCGCGGCCCGCTACCCGATGCTCGAACTCACCGACGAGCCCGGCTCGGGAGGGGCGAGACTCGGACGGCTCCGTCCGGACATGCACGAGAGCCTGGCCTCCCTGCTCATCCGCCCGCGGGAGAAGGCCCTCCTGCGCATCCTGGACGAGGCCCGACGGCGCCGCAGGATGTTCCTGCTCGAGGGCGCGACCCTGACCCTTCTCGTCCTCCTCGGGCTGCTCCACCTCTCGAGAGCCCTCGGCCGGGAACGGAGACTCCAGGCCCAGCACGAGCGCTTCCTCGCCGGCGCGACCCACGAGCTGAAGACCCCCCTCGCCTCCCTGAAACTCGGCCTGCAGACCCTCTCCCGATCGGGGCTCGACCCGGAGCGTTCCCGGCATTACCTGAGCCGCATGAGCGGAGAGGTCGACCGGCTCCAGATCCAGATCGAGAACCTCTTGCACATGGCCGCCGGGGATCGGTATCGCGAGCGTCGCGAGGTCGGCGACCTCCGGAAGGACGTGGCCGAGATCCTGATCGAGGTCCGCCGGCGGGCCGAGGAGAAGGGTATCGAAGTGCGATTCGAGGACGGAGAGGACCCGATTCCCGTCGAAAGGGACCGCGAGGCCCTGCGCCAGTTGGTCGGAAACCTCTTCGACAACGCCTTCAAGCACGGGCCCGAGGGGAGCACGGTCCACGCCTTCCTCGGGATCGAAGAGGGGAAGGCGGTCCTCCGCATCCGAGACGAGGGCCCCGGAGTCCCGCCAGGGGACGAGGAGCGGATCTTCGAGAAGTTCTACCGGGGGGAGGACGCCGTCTCCCTGAGCCAGGGGGGGAGCGGACTCGGGCTCTACCTCGCCCGGCAGACCGCGCGGGCTCATGGCGGATCCCTGGAACTCGATGGAAGCGGCGGACCCGGGGCCGCCTTCGAACTCCGGCTCCCCCTCCATTCCGCCGCCGAAAGATCCCGGGAGGCGCGATGAGCAGCCCCTGGATCCTGGTCGTCGAGGACGAGCCCCTGCTCGGGGAACTCCTCGTCGACAATCTCCGCCACGAGGGTTACGGAACCGAACTCGTCCAGGACGGAAGGACCGCCCTGGAGCGGATCCGCGAGGGCGGCATCGACCTCGTCATCCTGGACCTGATGCTTCCGGGAATCGACGGCCTCAAGATCCTCGAGACCCTCCGCGGCGAGGACAACCCGGTGCCGGTCCTGATCCTCTCGGCGCGTTCCCGGGACCTCGATCGGGTCAAGGGTCTCGCCCTCGGCGCCGACGACTACCTCGGCAAGCCCTTCAACCTCAGGGAGCTCCTCCTCCGCGTCCAGGCCCTCCTCAGGCGGGCCCTCAAGAAGGAGGCCCTCGAGCCGATACGAAAGATCGAGTTCGGCGGGAACCGGGTCGACCTCGACACCTTCGAGGCGGTCACCCATGATGGGACCGAGGTCCAGTTGACGAACCGCGAGGCGCAGCTCCTCCGCTACCTCGCGGGCAAGCCCCGCAAGGTCGTCTCCCGCAAGGAACTCCTGGACAACATCTGGGGACTCGACGCGGCCACGACTCCGAGGACGATCGACAATTTCATCGCCCGGTTCCGCAAGCTCTTCGAGAAGGACCCTCGCGACCCCGTCCATTTTCACACGCTCCGAGGCGTGGGGTACAGATTCGAACCATGAAGACGAACGAAGACGCGCCGATTCTCAAGGTTCTGCGCGGCGAGCGCGGTTCCCGCCCGCCGATCTGGTTCATGCGCCAGGCGGGACGCATCCTCCCCGAATACCGCGCGCTGAAGGAGCGGAAGACCTTCGAGGAACTCCTCCGCGACCCCGAACTGGGCTTCGAGGTCACGATGATGCCTCTCCGGCGCCTGGAGGTCGACGCCGCCATCCTCTTCACCGACCTCCTCGTCCCCCTCGAGGCCATGGGAAACCCCGTGACCTACAAGCCGGGCCCGGTCCTGCGCTGGACCTTCGAGGGCGAGGCGGACCTCCCGCGACTCCGCGAACGGAGCCTGCCCGAGGCCGTCGAGGTCCCCCTCGAGACCGCGCGTCGGGTCCGCGCGGCCCTCCCCCCCGAGAAGACCCTGCTCGGCTTCCTCGGCGCACCCTGGACCCTCGGCGCCTACCTGGTCGAGGGCGAGGGTTCCAAGAACTGGTCGAAGTACCGGGCCTTCGCGTATCGGGAACCCGGGACCTTCGCAAGCCTGATGGAGGGACTCGCCGACGTGGTCCTGGACTTCGGGCTCGCCCAGGCTCGGGCGGGGTGCGACGCCCTGCAGCTCTTCGATTCCTGGGCGGGCGTCGCCGACCCGACCTTCTTCCGGGAACGGGTCGGCCCCTCGCTCCGGCGCATCGTCGAGGGACTGCACGAGGCGGGGATCCCGGTCATCTACTACGTCAATGGCGCGGCCGGACACCTCCGAACGATGGTGGAGACCGGGGCGGACTGCCTGGGGATCGACTGGAGGATCGACATGGCCGATGCCTGCCGGCGCCTCCCCGAGGGCCTTCCCGTCCAGGGGAACCTGGATCCGGCCGCCCTCTTCGCGGATCCCGAGGCGACCGCCGGCGCGGCCTCGCGCGTCTTGCGCGGCGCGGCCGGCCGCCCGCACATCTTCAACCTCGGGCACGGCTTCGACCCCGCGACGCCGATCGCGCACGTCGAGGCCCTCGTCCGCTTCCTCCGGACGGTCGAACCCGGGGAAGGAGATCCTTCATGAACGAGCCCGCCGCGATCTCGACCGAACTCCTCCTCCGGTACGACCAGCCCGGTCCCCGGTACACGAGTTATCCGACCGCCCCGGTCTGGACCGAGGATTTCGGGGAACGGGAATGGCGGGAGGCCCTCGCCCGCGCGAACCGCCGTTCCGCGGCCCCGTTCTCGCTCTATGTCCACATCCCGTTCTGCCGTTCGATGTGCTTCTACTGCGGCTGCAACGTCGTCGTCACGCAGCGCGAGGAGAAAGCCCGCGAATACGTCGACGTCATGCTGAAGGAGGTCGCCCTCCTCGCGGAGGCCCTTCCCGATCGGCGGACCCTGAAACAGCACCACTGGGGAGGGGGGACGCCGACCTACCTTCCCCCGGAGGAGATCGTCCGGCTCTACCGCGGGATCGAGGCCCGCTTCCCCCCCGCGGGGGACGCCGAGATCAGCATCGAGGTCGACCCCAGGGTCACGACCTTCGACCACCTCGAGGCCCTCCACCACCTGGGCTTCCGCAGGATCAGCATGGGGGTGCAGGACTTCACCCCGAAGGTCCAGCAGGCGATCCACCGGGTGCAGAGCCGCGAGCTGACGAAGTCCCTCGTCGACGAGGCCCGCCGCGTCGGCTTCACGAGCGTCAACGTGGACCTCGTCTACGGCCTTCCCCACCAGGAGCCCGAGACCTTCGGCGAGACGATCGAGACGATCCTCGATTGGAAGATCGATCGGATCGCCTGCTACAGCTACGCCCACGTCCCCTGGCTCAAGAAGCACCAGCGCGCCCTTCCCGAGGAGGCCCTGCCGGGGAGGGAGGAGAAGTTCGCGCTTCTGGCCCTCGCGCTCGAGACCTTCGGGAGAGCCGGTTACGAGATGATCGGCTTCGACCACTTCGCCCGGGCCGAGGACGACCTCGCGTGGGCGGCCCGCGAAGGGAAGCTCCACCGGAACTTCATGGGATACTCGACCCGCATGGAGGCCGGCAGGGAAGGGGAGGACATGCTGATGCTCGGCGTGACCTCGATCGGCGAGGTGGCCGGCGCCTTCGGCCAGAACCCGAAGGAGCGCCGCGACTGGGCCGGGGCGATCTCTGAGGGGAGGCTTCCGGTCCACAGGGGGCACCGGCGGAACGCGGAGGACGAGGAGCGGCGCAGGATCATCCTCGACATCATGTGCGACTACCGGGTCGAGTTCGCGAACTTCGAGGCGGAAGGCCGCCCGCCGTTCCGGGAGCGTTACGCGAAGGCCCTGAGGAGCCTCGAGCCCCTCGTGGAGGACGGCCTCCTCGAACTCGGGGACGAGGCCCTCGTCGTGACCCCGAAGGGCAGGGTCTTCCTCCGCAACATCTGCATGCCCTTCGACGCCTACCTCGAGAAGCAGAGGGCCGAGGGTCGCCCGATGTTCTCCCGAACGGTCTGAATCTCCCCGCGCCGCGCAGCCCGATGAGGAAACCCCAGGACCGAAGATCACGAGGACGCCGGAGTCCGGAGACGGAAAGAGGCCGATGACCCGTACCGCGATCCTCCTGCACAACCTCGGGGGCCCGACCCGCAGGGAGGAGATGGAGCCCTTCCTCCGGGCCCTCTTCGAGGACCCCGAGATCTTCCGCCTCCCCCTTTCCCGGTGGACGCAGGGCCCCTTCGCGCGATGGCTGGCCCGCCGGCGGGCGGATGAGGCCTGGGCGAACTACGAGAGGATCGGGGGCTCCCCCCTGCTGGAATGGACGCGCCTGCAGGCCGAGGGTCTCGCGATGGGCCTCGCCGAGACGATGGATCCCGAGAGCTTCCTCGTCCTCCCGGCGATGCGGTATTCGAGCCCCTCGATCCGCGAGGCCCTGGAGGCGGCCCGGGATTTCGGCGCCGAACGCATCCTCTCCTTCCCCCTCTATCCGCACTATTCCCTCGCGACGACGGGTTCGAGCGAACGCGAACTCCTCCGGCGGCTCGAGGAGATGTCCTGGAACCCCGAACTCCGGAGGATCGAATCCTGGGCCACGGAACCCGATTACCTCGACTGCCTCGCCTGGAGGCTCCGCCGCTGCCTCGACCGGCTCGACCCCAACCTGCGCTCCAGGACGAGGATCGTCTACGCGGCCCACGGAACGCCTCTTTCCTTCGTCCGGCGCGGTGACCCCTACGTCCCGCAGATCGAGGCCTGCCTCTTAGGGGTCGAGGAACGGGTCCCCCACGGTCTCCGGCATTCCCTCGCCTGGCAGAGCCGCGTCGGCCCGATGGCCTGGACCCGCCCCTACCTCGACGAGGAGGTATCCCGCCTCGGACGGGAAGGCCTGCGTTGCCTGGTCGTCGTTCCCCTGTCCTTCGTCTCGGACCACGTCGAGACTCTCTACGAACTCGACATCCTGACGCGGAACCAGGCGGAAAGGGCCGGGATCCGCGAGTTCCACCGCGTGCCTTCCCTCAACGCCGACCCGGATTTCCTCGGCGTCCTGACGCACCTGGCCGGGGAGGCGCTGGCGGACCCCGCCCCCTCGAATCCGGCCCATTCCCCGAAGGGAGATCGGAGAGCAGGATGAACCTCGACATCTGTGTCCTCGGCGCCGGAATCAGCGGCCTGAGCTTCGCCCACCGCTACCTCGCGCTCCGTCCCGAGGCGAAGCTCCGCCTCCTCGAGAAGGAGTCCAGGCCCGGCGGCCTGATCCGCACGAGCCGCGAGCGGGACACCCTCCAGGAATGGGGTCCCGAGACCGTCATCGACGACGGGAGCGGACTCTCCGGGCTCGTCGCCGACCTCGGCCTCGAATCGCGGATCCTCGACTCCCGCCCCGAGGCCAGGGTCCGCTGGCTCGCGCTCGGGGATCGGCTCGAACCCCTTCCCACGGGTCCGGGCGCCTTCCTGCGGACCCCCCTCCTCTCCCTCGGCGCCAAGCTCGGACTCTTTCTCGAGCCCTTCCGCCGCAGAGGGACCGACCCGGAGGAGAGTTTCGCCTCCTTCATCGAGCGCAGGTTCGGAAGACAGGTCCTCGAACGCTTCGCCGACCCCTTCGCCTCGGGGATCTACGCCTGCGTTCCCGAACGCATGGAGATGGCCTCCTGCTTTCCGAAGCTCTTCCGGGCCGAGCGGGAGTTCGGAAGCGTGATCCGCGGCCTGCGCAAGGTCGGATGGAAACCCGGCCGGATCAAGAGCTTCCCCGGCGGGGTCGAGGAATGCGTGGAGGCCCTGCGAACTTCGCTCGGCGACCGTCTCCGACTCGGATGGGAAGCGACCCGGATCGCCCGGACCCAGGACGGGACCTTCGAGGTGACCCCGGCCGGCGAGCCGAGCCGCCCGATCCGCGCCCGGCGACTCGTCTGCGCCCTCCCGTCGAGGGCCGCCGCGCCTCTTCTCGAGGACCTGTCCCCCGAACTCGCCCGCGAGCTGCGCTCGATCGACTTCGTCTCGGTCGTCTCGGTCCACATGGCCTTTCCAATGGCCCGTGTCCCCGGACACCTCCGCGGCTTCGGCTACCTGATCCCCCGCCGCGAGGCTCGGGACCGGGTCCTCGGCGTCCTCTTCAGTTCCTGCATCTTCGAAGAGCGTGCGCGGCCCGGAACGATGTTGTTCCGGACCCTCCTCGGCGGCGCGCGGAATCCCGTTTCCCCGGACGAACCCGACGAGGCCTTCGGCAGGGAGGCCCTGGAATCCTTCCGGAGGTTGACCGGGGTCGGGGGCGAACCGCTCTTCCTCGAGGTGCGCAGGAGGCCGCATTGCCTCCCGGTCTACGAGCCCGGCCACCGGGAACGCCTGCGAAGGATCGACGAAGCCTGCTCCGGGATCCCGGGGCTGCACCTCTGCGGCCTGTCCTACCGGGGAAGCTCGGTCGCGCTGTGCGTCGAGAACGCGAGGAGGCTCGCGGCGGAACTCGCGAAGGCCCCCCTCCTCCTTCTCTTCGCCCTGATCCCCTTTCTCCTCCCGGCCCTGTCCGGCTGCGCGAACCGCCCGGAGGCCCCGATCGCCGAAGCGGCCCCGGAAGGCCCCCGCAAGCAAGGGGGGCGGATCTTCCGGGTCGGATCCGCGGGGACCTACCGCACGATCTCCGCGGCTCTCGCCGACATGAGGGACGGGGACGTCTGCCGGATCTCGGAAGGCGTCTACCGGGAACGCCTCGTCGTGCGCCAGGACGGCGTCACCCTCGTCGGCGAGGGGAAGGTCGTGATCACCGGCTACGACGAGGCGGGGACGATGCGGTCCATCCTCGTCAACGGCCGGCGGGGTCTGTCGGCGGCCGTGGAGGGACCGGTCTACGAGGTCTTCCAAGGAAAGCGCTACTTGATACCGGCGCGCCATCCGAACAAGACCGCACCGATGACCTCGAACCGGGATTGGGCGGACACCTTCATCGACGCGAAGGGTCGGATCCGCTTCCTGACCGGGGCGCCGCCGAGACGGGAAGAACTCCGCGACGGTTTCTACGTGGGCCTGCACAGCCGCGGCAAGAAGCTCTCGAGCTGGTATTCGCTCTCCCTTCCGGTCACCCGGGTCGGCCGGGACGGCGCCGTCCGCGTCGATGCGAAACGGGCCTCATCCGGCTTCCTCGGCCGTCACGGACAGGGCAGGGGGATCGGCTACATCCTCGGCGCAAAGGCGGCGCTCGACGCCCCGGGGGAGTGGTACACGGACGGAAAGCGCGTCCTCTTGATCCCGCCCCGCGGGGGAGAGGGCCCCTACGAGTTCCGGACGCGGCTCTACGGGGCGGTCATCACGGGTCGCGGGGTGAAACTGAAGAACCTCCGCTTCACGGCGGCCGCGGCCAGGGTCGTCGGCGACGAGGTCGCCTTCGAGAGCTGCGTCTTCGAATACATCTCCCCCTTCCGCCACAACGAGAACGACTCGCCTCGAAACGCGCGAGGCCAGAGCCTCGCCTCGGGATGGGGGATCCCCGACAACGGCACCGCGGGCGTCTTCGTCGAGGGGGACGCTTTCACTGCGGTGGACTGCCGTTTCTCGAAGAGCTGGTGGAGCGCAATGACGCTCAGGGGAAACGGGGCCCGCATCCGCAACTGCCTGTTCGAAGACGTGAACTGGATCGCCAAGAGGTGCGCGGCCCTCTTCTCCTGGGGGAAGGGGAACGTCGTCCGCTTCTGCACGTTCCGGAACCTCGGGGCGGCGGCGATCGAAGGGGGCAACGCCAACTGGATCGAGCAATACGCGACGAAGAACCTCTGGGAGCACAACCTCATCGAGAACGCCTGCACGCTGGTCGTGGACCAGGGCTTCTTCTACGTGAACCAGCAAGCGGGCGACAACCCCAGGGGGGATTCCATCTGGCGTTACAACCTCGGAATCGGGGGTCGGGGCCCCGAAAAGGGGAACTGGAAACGGATCGTCGCCGCGTTCTACGTCGACAACTCCTCCTCGGGATACCGGATCCACAACAACATCGCGATCGACGTCGCCGAGGCCTTCCGTTTCAACGACACCAAGGACGGACCCAAGGCCGGCAAGGACATCTGGTGCGTGAACAACACCTTCATCCGCTGCGGCCCTCCGGCCTACGGTTTCTGGATGAGGGGGAAGCCCGACGCCGAGGTCATGCTTGTCAACAACGCGGCCGTCGGCTGCGAGCCCGGCTTCTTCTCGAAATGGGCCGCGAAACTCGGGTGGAAAAACAACGTCGTCGTTCCGTCCCTCTCCGCCCTGAAGAACCCCGACGGACTCGACTTCACCCCCGTCGACGACCGCCTGAAACACGGCGGCCTCCCCGTCCTCGGCCGCCGCGTCCCCTACCTCGGTGCGGTCGACCCGACCCGCGGCATGTGGCGCTTCGGCGCCGACGAATCCCGCCTCCCCTCCCCCTGACCCCCGAGGAGGACCCTGCCGCATCGTCTTCGCCGCGGCTCGAGCCGGAGGCGTCTCGAGCCGCGTACAGATCTCCTGGGACCTCCGCTTCCGCCGCTCGATCCGCCCTTGCGCTTTTGGTCAGTCCTTCCAGGCTCCCGGCATCAATCGGCCTTCACGACGACCCGTCCGCCATTGGCGACGACCCTGAGCACCGCGGACCCTCCGGAGAACAGGTACTCGGCGTGGCCGTCCGAGGCGTCGATCTCCGGGATGGCGGCAGCAACGGCGGCCACTGCGGTTTCATCCGCCAGCTTCACCTTGCCCAGCACGAAGTCCGTCCCCTCGACCGCTGCGAAGCGCAAGCGCAGCGTCTTCCCTGCCGGCGGATCGATGTCGGTGCTCGCCAGCCTGTGGTCGACTCCGATCATACCGTAGTAGCACGGCTCGGCGGCTCCAGCCGGCCCGACGACGAAACCTGTGAAGGCGACTCTCATCGCTCCTTCATTGACGATACGCAGTCGCGTGCCGAGCTGCACACCGGTGGATTCCGGAGATCCGCAGCCTGCGGCGAACACGAGGGTCAAGAGGATGGCGCGAACTCGCATGACCCTCTTGTAGCAGGAGCGGAATGTTGCAACTAGTAGAGGCCGCCACGCCTTTCTTGCCCATCCCGGCGAGTCCGCTACCATCCGCTTGCATGCGGGGATCGAAAAGGTCACCGGCATCGGCTGTCGTCGGGGCGATCAAGGTCTTGGCCTTCCTCGCGGCCACGCAGATCCTTCTCGAGGTCGTGGTCTTCACCGCCCTCGCCGCCCTCTCCGCCAGGCTCTGGTCGCGCTACGACGGCCGGGGGTTAAACCTGCCCTGGTTCCTCAGCTCCGGCCTCGCGAGCCTCGGCGTCACCCTGCTCGTCTGCTTCGCGTTCTTGGAGTGGATCGACCACGAACGGTGGGCGCACATCCGGCTGCGCGCGCGTCACGGTCTTCGCTTGTTCGTCGCCGGACTCGTGATAGCTGCGGTCGTGGTTCTGCTCCTCACCGCGATCGCCGTCGCCGCGAATGCCGTGCAGGTCGACTTCCGCCCCGATCCCTTCCTGCCGGCTGTCTCCTACGTGCTCGCGGTGCTGGCCGGTGGATTCGCGCTCGTGCTCCAGGAGGAACTCGTCTACCGCGGCTACCTGCTGCGGACACTCGAGGCAAGCGTCCAACCATCGGTCGCCGTCGTCGCGACGTCGCTGATCTTCGGGCTGTTCCACCTCACGAGGGCGCACGTCTCCATTCCCGGGGTCCTCACGATCTTCGTCATGGGTTGCCTCCTCGCCGTGGTTTGCATTCGGACGGACAGCCTATGGCCGTCGATCGGGTTGCATTTCGGCTGGAACTCGTCCTTGTATCTCCTGGACTTCCCGGTGAGCGGCACGACCTATCCCAACCCTCTCCTGGATCTGCAGTATTTGAACCACTCGTGGATCGTGGGCTCGGCCTTCGGGCCCGAGGATTCCATCCTCGTGACGGTGGTCATTGCGTTGCTCCTGGGCGCCGCCCTTGCATGGCTCCCGAAACGCGGAGGCCCGCCCGACGCTGCCGGTGTCGATGCTGTGAAGTGATCCGCGGGCGCGCGCAGCCTGGTCGCGACCCATGCGACGACTCCCCTGATATCGGGGGATCCGTCCTCCTTCGAACCGGGCCCTGACCCGCCGCTTGCTCGAACGATGGAACCCGGATCCGGGCTGGGTACACTCCGCCATCGTCGAGCCGTTTTCTTCCCCGGCATTCCGCTTTTCCCGAACCGCATCACGCTGGAAGAAACGGCCGGCTTCTACTCTCCTGGAGAGAGATGCGGCTGGATCCGGGGGGGAGGTCCTGTCGAGCCGGAGGCCGCGATGCAGAGACAGGTGCAGGTGATCGGCGCCGGATTCACCGGTACGGAGACGGGCTTCTCCGCCGCCCGTGTCGCGGGCTCCCTGGAGTCGGCCGCGACCTTCTTCCTCGCGGGATTCACCGCGGTCCGCCGGGTCGAAGCCTCGCGGTGAACGCCGTGGAGGATGGCCGCTTCGACGATCCAAAACGAGCGGCGCTCTTCGATTTCACCGCCCTCTTCGAGCGGGATCGGGCGCGCGGAGCCGTCCGCCCCCTCGCCGAGTACCAGACCCGCTTCCCGGGTTTGGAGGCCGCGATCGCCCGCGAATACGAACGCCTCACGCGCGCGCCGACGGCGGGGCCCGGCCCGGCCGAGGACCGGCGGCGGATCGGCCCCTTCCTTCTGCTCGAAGTCCTCGGCCACGGCGGCCAGAGCGTCGTCCATCTCGCCCTCGACACCCGGCTCGGGCGGCGGGTCGCCCTCAAGGTCCTCGCTCCTGCGGCCTTCCGCTCCGAGGCGGCGCTGGAGCGCTTCCGGCGGGAAGCCGCGGTCCTCGGGCGGCTCTCCCATCCCGGCATCTGCGAGGTCCACGAGGCCGACTTCGCCGAGGAGACGCCGTTCATCGCGATGCGCTACGTTCCCGGACGGACCCTCCTCGAGGAGGTCCAGGCGGTGCCGTCGGGGGAGGAGCGCGTGCGCCGGGCGGTGCGCCTCGTCGAACGGGCCGCGCGCGCGCTGCACGCGGTCCACGAAGCCGGCGTCGTTCATCGTGACGTGAAACCGAGCAACGTCCTCGTAACCCCGGACGGCGATCCCGTGCTCGTCGACTTCGGGCTCGCCCGCGGGCTCGACGCCGACACGCTGACCGAGCCGGAAGCGGTCTTCGGCACCGCGCCCTACCTTGCGCCGGAGCACTTCGCCGGGCGGGGGGCCGATCGGCTGACCGATGTCTATGCGCTCGGGGTCACGTTGTTCGAACTCTTGACCGGGCGGCGGCCGTTCGAGGCGGGAAACCCGGAGAGGCTCGCGGCCCTCGTCCTTCACGAACCCGCACCAGACCCGGCCAAGCGGAACCCGCAAGTACCGGTCGATCTCGGCGTCGTCGTCCGGAAGGCGCTCGAGAAGGATCCCCGGCATCGGTACCAGAGCGCCCTCGAGTTCGCCGAAGACCTCCGGCGCGTGCGCGAGTACGAACCGGTCCAGGCGAGGAGGAACCGCCCCCTCGTGCGCCTCCGGGCCTGGATCCGGCGGCGGCCGGTGCTCGCGAGTTCGACGATTTTGAGCGCGGTCCTGCTGAGCGCCGGCCTGGTCGTCGCCCTCGTCCTGCTCGCCGACGTGCGTGAAGGGCGCGAGGCTTTCCGCGCGCTCTTCCTCGCGACCGAGGCCCGCCGCCTGACCGAGGTCGATCCCTCCCTCGCCCTCAGGGTCGCCGTCACCGCGGCCGAACTCCGGCGCAACCGCTGGACCGAGACCGCGCTCTACGAGACCCTCGCCGCCAGCCGCGAAGAGGCGGCCGCGGTCCGTGTCCAGGGAGGGCGTTCGGTCGCCTTGTCCCCGAGCGGGGACCGGGCCGCCTTCGTCATCGGTGGGGAGTGTACGGTCCTTCCCCTCGGCGGGAGCGGGGTCCTCCGCCTCGAAGGGCCGGCGGGGGCGCTCTCCGTCGCCTTCGACCCGAAGGGCTCGCGGATCCTCCTCGGGGGGGAAGGCGGCCGCGCGACCCTCCACGATGCGCGCGGGCGGCTCGTCCGTGGATGGCGAGGGCTCCCGGGGCCGGTCGATCCGGTCCTCTTCGCGGGCCCTGTCCCGTACGGTCTCGCCGGAGGCCGGGCCTTCCGCCTGGCGGGCGGGGATCCGGTCGAACCCGGCGCCGGCCACGGGACCCCCTTCGCCGGACTCGCGGCGGCCGGCCCGGACCGGCTGCTCGCGCTCGGCCGCGGGGGGCGCCTCCATCTCTTCTTGAACGGGCGCTGCGCCGGGGAGTGGGGCCCGCGCGTGCGCCGCTTCACGCCCTCGCCGAATCGGGAGCTGCTCGCCCTGGAACGGCCGGGCCGCGTCGAGGTCCACCGGCTCGGGGGGGGCGCCGTCCTCCCAAAGCTCGCGGTCGGGGACGAGGTCCACTCGCTCGCCCTCTCGCCCGGCGGGGACCTCCTCGCCCTGGGCTTTCGCGGCCGGGTCGCCGTGCACGAACTGCCGTCGGGCCGGCTCCTGTTCTCACGGGCGACGCACGGGCGGCGGATCGTATGGACCCTGGCCTTTTCGCCCGGCGGACGCCGGCTCGCGACCGGCGGCCTCGACGGGACCGTTAGGATCTTCGCCATGCCCAACGGCCGCCCCCTCGACGTCCTGCATGGGAAGTGGCCGCACATCGTGCAACTCCGCTGGCTCGACGACGGAGAGGCGATCCTCTCGGTCGCCTCGAACCGCCGCGTGCGCCTCCACCGGTTGACACCGAGGCCGGGAATGTACGTCCTCGATCCCGGCGGCGGGGCGGTCCGCGATGCGGTCTTCTCGGCCGAGGGGAAAAGGTTCTACGCGGCCTGCGCCGACGGGCGCGTGCGGGTCTTCGCGGCCGCGGACGGCCGCCTTCTGCGGATCCTCGAGGGCGGGGCCGGAGCGCTCCTCTCGGTCGCGGTCCGGGCCGACGGCGCCGTGCTCGCGAGCGCCGAAGAGGGGGAAGTCCTCCTCTGGCCCGCGGGGAGCGCGACCCCGGTGCCGCTCGAGACCGGCCGCCCCTTCGTCCTCGCGCGCTTCCTCGCCAGCGGGCGCATTCTCGCAGTCGGCCGGGACGGCCTGATCCGACTCCGGAGCCTGGACGGGACCTCCATCCTCGCGGAACGCCCCCCGAATGGAGAGGAGGTCGGCGCGGCCGCTCTGCACGAGGGCGCCGGCCTGCTCGTTCTCGGCCGGCGCGGGCCCGTTCTCGAGTCCTACGCGCTCGGTGACCTCGCCCCCGTCTCCCGCGTGGAGCCCGCCTCGACCAACGAGGCCATGCCCGAACCGCGGGTCCTCTCGCTCGCCTTCGCCCCGGGGGGGGAGAGATTCGCGGCAGGCACCGAGGACATGGTCGTGCGGCTCTTCGAGACGAAATCCCTCGCCCAGCGCATGGCCCTCGTGACCCCGACCCCGGGGCCGATCCGTTTCTCCCCCGACGGGCGCACCCTCGCCGTCGGCGCGCGCCACAACCCGAGGGTCCTGTGCTTCACCCTCCCCTCCGGTGCGCGGGTCTACACCGGCGCCGAGCACGGGAACCGGATCTCGTCCATCGCCTTCCCGTCTTCGGGGGAGGCCTTCGCGACCGCCTCGTTCGACGGCTCCGTGCACCTCCATGCCCTTCCCGGCGGCGGGGTCCGCGCGGTCCTCGACGGCCACCGGGACGCGGTCGCGAAGGTCCTCTTCGATCCGGCGGGGCGATCGATCCTCTCGGTCTCCTTCGACGGCACGATCCGGCTCCGGCCGGTGGACCCCCTTCCCCTCGCAAGGACCCGCCTGGTCCGGGAATTCACAGAGAGGGAGGCGGCCCGCCTCGGTTCGGCTCTTCCCCGCTGAGGATCCCGGCCGCACCCTCGGCCCTCAGGCGGGCGCGCAGCCTCTGCCAGCGCTTCTTCAGGGCTTCCCGCGAGAGCCCCAGGCGGGCCGCGGCCTCGCCCTGGGACAGGCCCTCGAGCCCCAGGTGGACGACGAGGTCGCGGTCGGGTTCCGGCAGCTCCTCGAGCCAGCTCCCGAGGCGCCGGAGTTCCTCGTCGCGCGCGACGCGCCGGGTCACGCTCGTCGCCTCGTCGGGGATTCCCTTCAGGCGCAGGATCTGCGAGGTCCGCCCGGAGCCGATCGAGAAGCGCCGGAGCCGCGCGGCCCTGCGCGCGGCCTCGAACAGCACGTTCTTGGCGACGACGAAGAGCCAGGCCCGGAAGCTCGAGCGTTCGAGGTCGAAACGATCCCGGATCCGGTAGGCCCGGAGCCAGATCTCCTGGAGGAGGTCGTCGGGCTCGAACACGCCCTCGAGGAGCGGGGGCGTGCGGAGCCTGAGCCAGATGTAGAGGGCCGGGGCGAGCGCCACGTATCGCTCGGTGAAGCCGTCCCTGCCGCCGCGTGATTCCGGAGGCGCCTCCATGGGCTGGATCCTATGAAAAATCGCCCTCCGCGGCCGGTCCCGGCCGGTTTTTTGTCCCCGGACCGCCCCCTCGGGTCATGAGGGAATGGAGTCCCTCCGTCCCCTCATTCCCTTCAGGAGTTCCTCATGTCCAGACGTCGTTCCCTCCCGATTCTCGCCCTGATCCTCGGCGCCGCCCTCCCGGCCGGGGCCGGCGCCCAGGGACCCTCCGCGATCAGTTTCTCGAACCAACTGCACAGCCTCCCCTCCGGGTGGCGGGCCGAGTCGGTCGCGATCGGCGACCTCAAGGCGAACACCGGCGGCTTCGTCCGGCCAGAGATCGCCATCACCGCGGCGAACGCCGCGACGGCAAGGGTCTTTTACCTCCAGGCCTCCGGGGCCAACTGGTCGAGCGCCTTGCCGGGGGCCGTCCCGAACTTCCCGTCCGTGAGCGCCGGCGAGCGGATCGCCGGCGTCCTCGTCGCGGAACTCGGCGGCAGTTCCTCCTACCGCGACCTCGCCGTGGCCTACGAGGGAAGCGGCAAGGTGCGGGTCAAGATCGCTCCGTTCAGCCCGACGCCGCCGCTCCAGACCTTCGCCTGGACCGGGGCGAGACCGTTCCGGCTCGCGGCCCTCGACCTCGAGCGCGACGGCGACCTCGACATCGCGGTCCTGTCGTACACCGCCCCCCACGTCCGCTTCCTCCTGAACAACGGGAGCGGGGTCTTCACCGTGTCGACCGCCTCGATCACGCTGCCGAACCAGCTCACGCCGACCGCCTTCGCCGCCGGCGACTTCGACCACAACGGCGCGACCGACCTCGTGATCGTCCGCGCCGACGCTTTGCTCACGGTCTACCGCAACACGACGACCATCTTCTCGAGCAGCATCTCGTTCACGGCGGGGCAGACCTTCGGGACTTCGAACCGGCGGCGGATGGACGTCTGCACCGGCGATTTCGGCGGCGACGCCTGGCTCGATATTGCGACCCCGGTCATGTACCACCCCTCGAACCTCGAGGGGGCGACGGTGTTCCCGAACAGCGGTCCGACGGCCTTCACGATGAGCCAGACGCCGTACAACATCCAGAACCTCAAGGGCTTCTGGGCGATCGGCAGCGGCGACTTCGACTGCGACGGCGACCTCGACCTGTTCGTCACGAACGTCGGCAGCAACCGCGGGTACTTCGGCGAGAACAACGGCAGCGGGACCTTCAGCTTCACCTCGACGACGCCGATCTCCCTCGGCGTGTTCCCGCACGATGTCGCCGTCGGCGATCTGACCGGCGACCTGCACGCCGACATCGTGACCGCGAACCGCGGCGGAACGACCGGTTCGGTCTCCCGGCTCACGAACCTGCAGTGCAACAAGGCCTTCAAGCATGTCTACATCGGCGGGATCCCGGACGCCTACGCCGGCTCGGTCCCGACCGGCTCCGAGCACGCATGCCCGCAGGGCGGATTCCAGACCTGGCTCGGCGCCTCGCCGGCGCCGTTCGACAACATCCTCTGCAACAAGAGGCTCGGCCACACCTTCCCGCGCAACGGGTTCGTCTTCCCGAAGGGGGTCGTCGCCGGACGGCTGACGATCCGCTTCCGGACGAACTGCCCCGGTTGGACGAACGACATCCTCGCACTGCAGTTCGTCGCCGGCCCGAACCGCTTCGCCTGGGGCCGGCGGCTGCGCACGCTGGTCCCTGCCTACGCCTCGGGCGGAGACCACACGGTCGTCCTCGATCTCGGGAACCTTCCGGGCGGCTACAACATCCTCCCGCGGACGAATACGACCGGGAAGTTCGACGTCTACATCCAGGACGACACGCGGGTGGACTACGTGCGGCTCGAGCTCTTCACCTGCGAATGCCAGTGCCGCAAGCGTTTCGGCCTCAAGCTCGGCGGCTTCCCCTGGGCCTCCGGGGCGAGCGTCAGCCTGACCGCCTACGACGTGCCGCCGTCGAACTTCGTCTTCTTCTTCCTCGGCCCCCAGACCGGCGCCCTCGGCAACACCTGGTTCTGCATCAAGCAGCAGATCTGGTTCCTAGGGATGGTCCAGGCAGGAACGAACGGCGTCGCCACCCTTCCGCTGACCCTGCCGAGCTTCAACCCGCCGCCGTGTTCCACCCTCTCGGTGCAGGGGATCGCCTGGCCGAGCTTCTACACCTCGAACACCTGGACGGCGCAGCTCTTTCCCTGAGGATCCGCGGCGGAACGGCCGGGAGCGGGTCTTCCCGGCCGGGTCAGTTCCGGAGGACGAGGATCGCCGGTTCCTGCTTCACCGCGTCCCAGATCGCGTTGGCCCGGTCCTCCATCTCCCACAGGGAGTAGTACCGGGACCAGGAGGGGACCTGGATCTCGAAGGAGCCGTCGGCCTCGGTCGGCCTGGAGACGAGCGGGGGAAGGTTCAGGCCCCGGATTTCGACGTACCAGGGAACATTCTTTCCCTCTGCGGGGTTCGCGTAGACGACCCTCCCCTTCACCCCGTTCCCATCCTCGTCGATCAGCCGTCCGTGAAGGCTCAGGAAGGGTTCGAGTTCGACCTTCCAGCGAAGGGGACCGTCTCCCAGCCCGACCTGGAACTCTCCTCCTTTGACCCCGTAGCGGTCGTTCCATGCGATCATCCCGTAGGTCCCGGGGAAGAGCCGGATCCCGCAACGGCCCTTCCGGTCCAGAGAAGGCTCGATGACCGGGGGGGGCATCCCGATGAGTTTGGGGAAGACCCGGATCTTTCCGCCCGGCACCGGGCGCCCGTTTCCTGAGACCTCGATCTCGACCTCGCGGAGCGATTTCAGGTCGAAGGTCCACTTCTGTGGAAGGAGCTTCCTCGTCCCCATCGAGATCGGAATCGTCTCTCCTCCTTGCATGAGGAACCCGAGGATTCCCTCGTGGGGTCCGAGACAGTCCGGAATCGGGATCCGTCCCGGGCCCTCGAGCGGAAGATCGACCCAGAGGAAGACCTTCCTCTTCGGTTCCTTGGGATTCGAGGACCAGAGCCGCCACCAGAGAATCCCCTCCGGCGGTCCGTTCCCGCCGTCCCCCTGCACGCTCCACTCCATTCCGCGCCCGGGGGGAAGCTCCAGGACCGCCTCGATCCCCCCCTTCCGCTTCCCGTCGCGTTTCGCGAGCAACTCGGCCAGCGTCCGATGGCGGACGATTCGATCGGGGGCGATCGCGAGGAGCCTCGAAGTGTAATGCGCCCGCTCTCCTCCGTCCCGATAAGGAAGCCAGGCGGTGAAGCTCCCATCGGCCCGAAGGGGGATCTCCCGTCCGAGACGCATCACCGAATACTCGGGCCTCCAGAACAGGCGGGCTCCGGCCGCCTTCGCCCCCTCGGTCCCCTGGACCCTCCCCTCGACCCGCACCGGTTCGGCCAGGATGACCTTCTTCAACGGGTAGTCCCGGTCATAGAGGGGTTCGACCTGCGGATCCCCCTCGTGGAAGGCCGGACTGAAGTAGACGAAATCCAGCAAACCGCCCCGATCGTCGATGAGGGCGGGAAAGAAGTTTCCGAAGGGCAGCGGAGGGTGGCGAAGGACCGGAACCTTCTCCTCCGGGAGTTCGACCGTGAAGATCGAGGACGGACTCTCGGACGTGACCCAGGCGAAGCGCAGGCGCTTTCCGAAGATCTTCCTCCATTTCTCGAGGCCGACGACGGAGAGATACGGAACGGGGAAAGGCTCGAGGATCAGTTTTCGGGGTCGTCCCGGCGCGATCGGGACCTGCCGGCTCGCGAAACGGAGCCTGCCCTCGTCATGGACGGCGAAGACGTACCAGCTTCGGCCCGCCGGAAGGCGGACGCGGACCCGCCCCCGCGCGTCGCTTTGGACCTCGCGACGCTCCACGGAGATCCGAGGCAGGGCCTCGGGCAAGCGGCTCGACACGAAGAGGACCCGCGCGCCGGCAACGGCCCGGCCCTCATGGTCGAGAACCTTGACCAGGGCCGGGAGTTCGCGGGGCGCCCGCCCCTCCTGGGCGGTTCCCGACCTCGTCGAGACCCCCAGCAGGAGGGCCGTCGCCGCGGCCAACGAAACCCGAAGGCTCCCCCTCCCTCCTTCACCCGCGACTCGACGTCCCGTTCCTTCCATCGGACCTCCGTAACCCGGCTCGACCCTTCCGCAGGATCCCCCTCCGACTTTACGACAGGATCGCCGGAATCGGGCGGCGCTCCGCACCGAGGGGGGGGAACTCAGCGGGATTCCAGCACGATCTCCTGCGCCTTCCGGAATCCCCGCCGCGAGACCTGGACCCCGCCCCGCCACCTCTTCCGGCCTCGTTCGAAGGTAGCGAGGATCTGGCAGAACTCGACCTGGGAGGGAAGGCGGAACTCGAACCAGCCGTCCTCTCCGCTCCTCAGGTTCAGGAAGCCGGTCCGGAGCAGGATCCTGAGAAGGGCCGGCGGGTAATCCCCTTGGAGATCCTGGAGATGGCTCGAAACCGTGATCCTGGCGTTCGGAATCGGCTTTCCGTCCTTCCCCAGCACCCGCCCCCGGATCCTCACGAAGGGGTCGAGCCGGAGGACCGGGGACAGGTCCGGCTCCTCTCCGCCCGTATCGAGGGCGAGCCACCCCGCCCCCTCGCCCTCGACCCAGGCCGCCAGGTCGAAACGCCCCGGGGGCAGGGGGAGGGCGACCCGCCCCCTCCGATCCAGCGGGATCCTGAGGATCAATCCCTGCTTCTCCTCCTTGTCGGGGAGCAGCTCCAGCCAGGCTCCGCGGATCGGGGACTCGTCGCGCCACGCCACCGTCAACCGGACCACTCTCGCGGTCTCGAGGTCGAGGGTCCGCGGCTTTGGGGGATGGTTCCTCACGGCCCGGATCCAGGGGACGACGAGACCTCCCCGCGCGAGACAGAGGGTCCAACGCTCGAAGAATCGCCCCGGAAGGGGGAGTCCGAGTTCCCCCCCCTCCCCGACCGGGATCGGAACCGTGACGAAGCGGCGGAAGCTCCGGTCAACCGGGCCCGGGATCGAAGCCGACAGGAAGAAGCGGTCCCCCTTCCGGAGTCCGCGGACCTTCCAGACGCCCTTTCCCCTTCCGGGATCGGAGGGCGGAAGGCGGAGATCGAAGGAGGTTCCCGGCCCCAGGCTCTCCGTGTCCACGTAACGAGCGACCCTTCCGGGGGCGAGGAGCAGGAGGAGGAGGGGCTCGGCCCCGGACGGAGGAGCCCCTTCCTCCCTCGCGGGGAGGAGGAGCGGGATCCTCCCTTCCGCGTCGGTCTCGAGTTCGCGTTCCAGCGGGCATTCCTCGTTCCGGGCGATGGCGAGAACGCGCAGGCCCGGCAGGGCCGAACCCTCCGGATCGAGGAAACGCAGGCCGGCCCGGCGGGGACGCCCCATCCGGCAGCGATAGACCCCGGAATCGTCCTCGGTGACCCGGAACGTCGCGAGGAGACCGCCGCGGGGTCCGACGAGAGCCAGCATCAAGGGCCCCTCGGGGAGTTCCGGAAGGGGGATCTCGGGTCTTGCCTCTCCCTCGGGAACGGGAAGGCGCCGCACCGGCCTCCCTCCCCGCCCCCCCCTCGGAACGGAAGCCGCTGAGGAAGTCGCGCAGATCGCGAGCCCGGCCCCCGGGGGCAGCGCCCCCTTCCAGGCCCTCCAACCCTCGAGGACGAGGATCCCCTTCCGGACCGGCCTGCAACGAATGCGCAGGGGACGTCCCGGAACCCGCCCGGCCAGGAGCCGACTCGCGTAGCGTCGTCCGTTCTTCTCCCCGACGGCCCAGAGGTCCCAGAAGCGGCCCCCCGGCACTTCCAGCCGGGCCCTGCCGCGGGAATCCGCGCGGGTCTTCGCCTCGATCACCCCGTAGGCCCGGGAACCAGCCTGGGAATCGGACGTGAAGATCTGCGAGCGGGCGTAGATCCGCGCGCCGGGAATCGGAGCCCGGTCCTCGTCCTCGACCCTGCAGGGGAAGACGGCTGCCTGGAGGCCGAAAACGAACGGGATCAGGATCATTCCCACCCCTCCCGGGATCGATTCAGCGATAGAAGGTCCCGAGATGGCCGCCGTCGACCGTCAAGGCGGCGCCGGTGGTCGGCGTCTTCCGGGCGGCGAAGAACGCGACGGCCTCGGCGACGTGATCCGCCGTGACCGGAATCCCGAGCAGGTTCCGCCCTTCATAGTAGGAACGAAGCTCGGAGGGCTCGAGCCCCCGGGACTTCATCCTCGCGGGTCCGACCTCGTCCCAAAGCCCCGAACTCCGCCCGCTCCGCGGATCCGCGAACACGGCGTCGGGATGCACGAGGTTCACGCTCACACCGATCGGGGCCAGCTCCAGGGCGGCGACCCGGGCGAGTTGGACCGCCCCCGCCTTGCTCGCCGAGTAGGCGCCGAACTCCGCGCCGGGCATCGGAACGTTCTTCGTCGCGACGAGGACGATCGCGCCCCCGATCCCCTGCGCGGAGAAGAGCCGGGCGCTCTCGCGCAGGGTCAGCATCGTTCCGGTCTGGTTGACCGCGACGACGCGCTTCCAGTCCCCGACCTCGAGGTCCGCGAGCGAGGCGACGTGCGCGATCCCCGCGTTCGGAACGACGACGTCCAGGCCGCCGACACCGCTGCGGACCTCACGGAAGGCCTCCGCGACCGAAGCCTCGTCCGTCACGTCCATCGGGAGGAGGAGGAAGTCCCCGGCATGGCCGGCGGCCTCCATGTGCGCGCCCGCGGCCTCGAGGCCCTCGCCTTCGAGGTCGGTCAGGACGACGAAGGCCCCGTCCGCGGCGAGCCTCCGGCAGACCGCGAGTCCGATCGCTCCCGCGGCTCCCGTGACCAGGGCCGCCCGCCCGGCCAGGGGGGGGCGCGACCCGTGGGGGAGCTTGGCCTGTTCGAGGCTCCAGGTCTCCATCGCGTATTGCTCCCCCTCGGGAAGGGGCGCGAAACCCGAGAGGGCCGCGGCCGCCGTCTTGCCCGCGAGCGTGCGTTCGGCGATGTCGGCCGCGATCCGGGCCTCCCGCTTCGTGGTCCCGAAGGCCGCGATCCCGAGTCCCCGCAGCAGGCAGACCCGCGGGAACGGATCCAGATCCTCCGGGACCGGACGCTCGGGGGAACGGTTGCGTTCGAGGTAGGCCTCGTATTCCTTCACGAAGCGCGCGACGGCATCCTCGATCTCCGAGGGCTCCGTCCCGCATACCAGCCAGGAGCCCTTCGTCCGGATCAGGTGGTCGGGGGTCAGCGGTCCCGCGGAAAAGAGTTCCCGCGCCCCTTCCGACTCCGCCGCCGAGAGCGCGGCCTTCGTCGGGCGCCATTCGAGGAGCATCGGCCCGCCGCGCTCCGCGCCGGTTCCGCCGCCCGGACACAGAAGCCCGCGCAGCCTAGGGAACAGCTCCGCCGCGGTCCCCGCGAGTTCCTCCCGGTCCTCCTCCGTCCCCTCAGGGTCGAGGACCCCCGCTCCGAGACGACCTTCGACCACCCCCTCGATCCGGGAGATCAGGGAGGTCATGCGTTCCCGGCAGACCGCCGCGTCCTCCGCCCAGGTCACGAGGCCGTGGGAGAGGAGGATGACTCCCGAGGATTCCGGGTGAGCTTCCCGGAACTCCGCCACGGCCTCCGCCAGGGCCGGTCCCGGACGGATCCAAGGAAGAACCCCGAAGCCCTCCGGAACCGCCGCCTCGAGGAGATCGGGCCCGTCTCTCGACGAGGACAGGACGCAGACTACATCGGGGTGCGCATGATCAAGGAAGCGATCGGGGAGGAAGGCATGGAGCAGGGTCTCCAGACTGGGAGGAGGGGACTCGGGATCCAATCGGGCCCGGAGAAGGGCGCGGCGGAGTTCCCGGTCGGAGAGATCCCCCCTTCCGCGCAGCCGCCTCAGGAATTCCAGGTCGAGCGGGACGAGTCCCCGGAGATCGAGGGCAGCGAGATCCGCCCCGGAACTCTTGACCCAGAGGACGTCCCGCTCCTCTCCCGAAAGGTCCGTCTCCCGGGTCTTGCAGGACACGTTCCCCCCCCCGTGCAGGACCCAGGATGGTTCGGACCCGAGCAGCCGGGCCCCGTAGATTCTCCGGGCGAGGATCCCTCTCGGATCCAGGCCGAGCCCGGAGGCAAGGGTCTCGAGTTCCTCCTCGTTCCAGGAGCCGTCCATACCCCGCAGACTAGCATCCGGAAGGCCCCCGCTCCCCCCCGTTCCGGAGATCGACCCAGCCCGGGACGGAAGGAATTCCTCGACCACTCCCCCCTCACGGCCACGGTGGCCCCTTTCGGTTTCGGCCTCTTCAGGGGGAAAGCACCCCAATTCAGTGTTAAAGATTTGCAGCTGATCGCCCGAAGAACGAACGGGCCTTGAACACCGCCTCCCGTTCACGTCCCCCGTCCTCGATAGCCGTTTTCCGATGGAATTCCGGAGGCATCCCATGCTCAGAGGCAGAAACCTCTCTCCACGCACCAAGACTTCGATCCTCACGATCGGGATCATTTTCACCTCAGAACTCATCGTGATGAGGGTCCTTCCCCTCTTCGGAGTCGACGGCCTGCTCGAGGCCCTCCTCGATTCGTTCCTTCTCACCCTCCTGACTCTCCCCTGGATCCTTTCTCTCTACGAACCCCGCGGGAGAGCCGGCGGGCGGCGATCGGACGGCTCCGAAACGAACTCGGGACTGGAAAGGGTGATGTGGGGAACCCTGTCGGTGATCGGGATCTCCTTATTGGCGATCACGTTGATCTCCACCAACCACATTCTGGGGGTGGAGGCGGAGAGGTCCCCAATGACCTCCATCTGGACCGGCATACACGGCTACATTTCCTCCGTCGCGGTCTTCACGTTCTTCATCCTGCTCTGCACCGGCCTGCTCGCACTCTGTATTCGGAAGGTCTTCCGGAGCCTGAAAGAATCCGAATCCCGGGCGCGGGAACGGGAAAACGAAGTGAAGATGGTCGTCGACCACGCAGGGTTTCCGATCCTCGTCCTGGACGGAGAGGGACGGATCCCGAACCGGAACCGGAAGGCGGAGGAAATCCTGGGCCCGGAAGGGATCGACAAGATCTCGGAAGTCCTCCACCGCGTCTTTCAGGATCCGCGATCGAATGGAAATACGAGCAAGGAGATACGGATCGAATCTACGGCCGGGGATTGTCGGGAGTTCCGCGTCGACTGGAACCCGGTCCCCGGGACCGACGGAGTCAAGGTGTGCATCCTGCACGACCTGGAAGTGGAACGACAGCTCCTGGCCCAGGAAGCCCATGCTCAGAAGATGGAATCCATCGGTCAGCTCTCCGCGGGCATCGCCCACGAAATCAACACTCCTACCCAGTTCGTCGGCGACAACGTCCGCTTCTTGAAGGGGGCCTTCGAGGACCTACTGCCGTTGTTGGAGACCTCGGAGAAGGCCCTCGACTCGATCCTGGAGGAACTTCCCGACCTCGAACCGGCGAGGAAGGCCAAGGAAGCCTTCGAGGATGGCGATTTCGAGTACCTGAGAGGGGAGATTCCCCTCGCTCTCGACCAGTCCCTCTCCGGAATCGGGAAAATCGCGAAAATCGTGGCCGCGATGAAATCCTTCTCCCATCCGGGCACCGAGGACCGCACGAAGACAGACCTCAACAAGAACATCGAGGACACGATCACCGTCGCCACGAATGAATGGAAATATATTGCGGCCGTCGAACTCGACCTCAACCCCGATCTTCCACAGGTCCCCTGCTTCGCGGACGAGATCAACCAGGTCGTTCTGAACCTCGTCGTGAACGCGGCCCATGCGATTCGGGATTCGCAGGACTCCGCTTCCCCGGAGAAGGGGAGGATCCTCGTCGGCACCCGTGACCTGGGCGACCGCGTCGAGGTTCGAATCTGCGACACCGGAGGGGGAATCCCACCCGAGATCCGGAAGAAGGTTTTCGATCCCTTCTTCACGACGAAGGCCGTCGGAAAGGGGACAGGACAGGGGCTCAGCATCGCCCACAACGTGATCGTGAAAAAGCACGGAGGAAGGATCCGATTCGAAACGGAGATGGGGCGCGGCACGACATTTTTCTTCGAACTTCCACTCGACCCGGAACGGCCGCTGGAACCCGACTTTTCAAAATGTCGGCCCGACTCGACGGAACCCGTGTCGGAATCGCTCGATCCCGCCCTCTCCCCGCATGGTTCCTGAGCCCGGACGGGCGGCCTCTTGAGCGTTTCCCGACCCACCCCTCCTGACCGCGGCCCCCGCACGTCCTCCAGGAACCTCGAAACCGACCGGGACATGGCCCTCCTCCGGGAATAGGGGCCTCCATCCTCGACCGGAATCCGACGCCACCCGGATTTTATACTTTTACTCATTGATATCTTGATATTTTGAGCTATATATCTCTTCATGAGGTCGAAGCGCAGGATTCCGGAAGAGAGGCTGGAGCGGGCGGCCGTTTGCCTCCGGGCCCTGGCCCATCCCCTGCGGCTTAGGATCGTCGAGATCCTCGACAGCGAGGACCTATCGGTCACGGATCTGGCCGAGCGCCTGCGCCAGCCTCAAGCGGCCGTCAGCCAGCATCTGAACCTGATGAAGGCCCATGGGCTCCTCCGTTCCGAACGCCACGGGCGCAGCGTCCACTACCGCCTCCTGCATCCCCAGTGCAGGCAGGTCCTCCAATGCATCCGGAAAAACCTCGACTCCAAGGGTCTTTGAGGAGGTCGTCATGAACCCGGACTCTCGCAGGGTCTTCAAGAGTCGCATCCCGCCCCGGCGCGCCGTAGGGAGCCCCTCCCTGTGGATCCCGGCCGTTTCCGTCCTCGTTCTCGGATGCGCGGGCGGAAAGGTCCGGCGGGCCGGCGCCTGGATCGAACGCGCCTGGCCCCAGCCGGCGAACAAGGCCGAGGAAGGCCGGCTCCCAGAGACCGAACAGGACTCCCGGCCCCGGAATCTCCCCCGGGGATCCCGGAAGGATTCGGGCGCGGGGGATGAGCCGATCTCCGAAACCTGGTCCCTGGATCAGGTCCTCACGCGGATCAAGGAGGCCAACCCCCGCCTCTCGATCGCGGAGGCCAACCTCGAGGCGGCCCGCGCAGCCCTCGACGAGGCCAAGGCCGCCTACCGGCCGATCCTGAGCTTGAGTCGGAGCTACCTCGTCACGGACGAACCAGGCACCGCCTTCGGCCTCCTCCTGAATCAGCAACGCCTGAGCCTGGGGCCCTCCTTCGACGCGACCCCGGGCACGATCGACAACCACCGGACCGAGGCCCGGGTCGATTGGACCCTCTTCGCCCCCGGCCGCCTCGACCGGAAGAGGGCGGCCGGCGCCGCGGCCCGCGCGGCCGAGATCGCGCGCCGCGCCGCCGAGCACAGGCTCCTGAACGCCGGCGTGCAGGCCTGGCTCGGTCTGAAGGCGGCCGACGCCCTCCATCGAGCCTCCCTGGACAATGCCCGGATCGTCGGAGAACGTCTCGCCGAACTCCGGAAGCGACGGGAACTCGGCGCCGCGCTCGAGGCCGACGTTCTCCGGATGGAGGCGAGGCTCGCGCTGTCCAGGCGGGACGTCGAGGCCGCGAAGCTCGTCAGGAACAAGGCCGAGGCCGCGCTCGACCACCTGATGGGCCTGCCGTCCACGACCCGGATCGACCTCGGAGGAACCGCCGCCGAGGAAGTCCGCCGGAGCGCCCTGCCCGAGACCCTCGAGGAAGCGCTCGCCCGGGCGCGCCGCACCCGCCTGGACCTGCGGGCGCGGGCCTGGCTCCTGCGGTCGCGGGAATTCGAGGTCGCCGGAGCCGAGGCGACGAGGAAACCCGTCCTTTCCGCCTTCGGCGCGGTCGACCTGGACGGGGAGGATTTCGGGATCGACAGCGATCTCACGAGCTACCAGGCCGGGATCTTCCTGAGCTGGACCCTCGATCCGGGAAGGGAGGCGCGGATCCGCCGGGCGAAGAGCGGATTGCGCAAGGACCTCGCCGCCTTCAGGGCCTTCGTCCTGGATCTCTCCAAGGAGGTCCGGCAGGCCTGGGACGCCCTCGAACTCGCCCGGCGGAACCTCGAACTCGCCCGGAAGGGAGAGCGGGCCGCCGTCGAGGCCTGGCGCATCGTATCGAAGGCTCACGGCGCGGGAGCGGCCACCACGACCGACCTTCTCGCCGCCGAACGGAGCCGAAGCGCCGCCGTCCTCCGCAGGACCGCGGCGGAAACCGCATTGTCCATCGCCGAGATCCGACTCTTGGGAAGCATGGGAGGGATCCAATGAAGACCCTGCTCAATCGACTGTTCATCCTGTTCCTGTTCGCGGCCCTGGTCGTCTCCCTGCTCTGGTTCCAGGGATTCCTCTTCCGGCACGAGGCCCTTCTCGCCGACATCCAGGCAACACCGGTCGAAGGCCTGAGGACCGCCGGGGTCGAGCGCAAGGAACTCCCGAGGATCCTCGTCTTCCCGGGAACGGTCGAGGCCGTAGATCCGGTGACGATCGCGCCGCGCGCGATGGCGCGGATCCTCACGGCTCCGCCGCGGGAGAACGACGCGGTCGAAAGGGGGGCGGTCCTCTTCACGATGGACGACGCCGAGGCGAGGGCGCGCCTCGCGCAGGCCCGCGCCGCCGAGACCGCCGCCCGCGCGGCGGCTCGCCAGGCATCCCTCGCCCATGAACGGGTTCGAAGGCTCCATGAGAACAAGGCCGCGACGACCCGGGACCTCGAGGCGGCCGAGGCGGCGGCCGCCGCGGCCGCGGCGGGGGTGGAGCGCGCGGTCCAGGCGGTGGCCGAGGCGGAGGCCTTCCTCGCCCGCTTCCGCGTCGCCTCCCCCGTCGAGGGGCGCGTGCTCCGGCGACTCCAGACCCTGGGCGATCTCGCGATCCCCGGCCGACCCGTCCTCACACTCTACGACCCGTCCAGGCTCAGGCTCGTCGTCGCCGTTCCCGAGGAACTCGCCGGAAACCTGGAGGCAGGCGCAGGCTTGAAGGCCGACTTCGGGCGTCTCGGGGTCCGAAACCTCCGACTCGAGCGCGTCCTTCCCGAGGGCGACCCCCGCAGCGGGACGTTGACCCTCCACTGCCGGATCGAGAACCCGGAAGGCCTCCGCCCCGGACGCCTCGGAAGGCTCGCGCTCGAGGTCGGCCGGCGGAAGGTCCTCCTCGTCCCGGCATCCGCGGTCCGGCGCCTGGGACAGGTCGAATCCGTCCGGATCCTCGCGCCCGAAGGCGATCCCCGCAAGGCGATCCGGGTGAACGTGCGGACCGGGAAACACCACGGCGACTCCGTCGAAATCCTCAGCGGTCTTCGCGAAGGCGACACGCTGATCCTCGACCGCTGACCCGAGACCCACCGGAGGACCCGATGGAAGAGCATGCCCCCTCAATGCCCGAGGAACCGAAGTCCCTGACTTCGCGCGTCGTCGCCAAGTTCCTCGACTCGAACTTCTCGATCCTGCTGATCCTGCTCGCCCTCGCCCTCGGGCTCGCGGCCCTGCTCGTGACCCCCAGGGAGGAGGACCCGCAGATCGTCGTTCCGGTCATCGACGTCGCCGTCGAGGCGCCGGGCACGACCGCCGAGGAGGCGCAGAAGCTCGCGGCCATCCCCCTCGAACGCCTGTTCTGGGAGATCAAGGGGGTCGAGCACGTCTACTCGATGACCTCCCCCGGACGATCGCTCGTGACCGTCCGCTTCGAGGTCGGGGAAGACCGGGAGAAGGCGCTCGTCAACGTCTACAACAAGATCCAATCCAACCTGGACCGGGTCCCCCCCCAGGTGTCGCGCTGGATCGTCAAGCCGGTCGAGATCGACGACGTGCCGATCCTGACCCTGACCCTCTACAGCCGTCTCCGGGGAGAGAGCGAACTCGTCCGGTTCGCGGACGAACTCTCGGTCAGGCTCCAGGAGGTCCCCGATTCCTCGAGGATCACGATCCACGGCGGGCACCGGCGGAAGGTGCGCGTCCTCCTGGACCTTCCGTCCCTGGAAGCCAAGGGCATGACTCCCCTCCAGGTGGCCCGGGCCCTCGGGGCGGCGGATCGGAATCGCAGGGTCGGGACCCTGGTCCGCGACGACTCCGTGATGCCCGTCGAGGTCGGCCCCTTCCTGGAATCCGCATCCGAGGCCGCGGAAGTCATCGTGGGCGTGGTCGAGGGCCGACCGGTCCGGGTGCGGGACGTCGCGCGCGTCGTCGAGGACCCCGGCGATCCCGAGACCTACACCCGCATCCGTTTCGGGCGGGCGGCGCTCGGAGTGACCCGCGGCGATCCGGTGGACGGAGACTTCCTCGACGGCGAGGGACATCCCGCCGTGACTCTCGCCGTCGCCAAGAGGAAGGGGACGAACGCCGTCGTCGTCGCCGAAGACCTGCTTCGCCGCTTCGAGGAGATCCGCGACGTCCTCCCCAGCGACGTGCGCGTCCAGGTCACGAGAAACTACGGGGAGACCGCCGACGAGAAGGTCAACGAGCTGATCGGCCACCTCCTGATCGCCGTCGGCACGATCGTCGTCCTCGTCGGAGCGAGCCTCGGCTGGTCCGCGGCCTTCATCGTCGCTCTCGCCGTGCCTCTGACCTTGGCGGTGACCCTCTTCGGGGACCTCGCCGTCGGCTACACGATCAACCGGGTCACCCTCTTCGCCCTGATCCTGAGCCTCGGCCTGCTCGTCGACGATCCGATCGTCGACGTGGAGAACATCCACCGGCATCTCGCCAGGGGCGGACTCCCGGCCAGGCTCGCGACCCTGATCGCCGTCGACGAGGTGCGTCCTCCGACGATCCTCGCGACCTTCACGGTCATCGTCTCCTTCCTGCCGATGTTCTTCGTCACCGGGATGATGGGGCCCTACATGCGCCCGATGCCGTTCAACGTGCCCGCGGCGATGCTCCTCTCCCTCATCATCGCCTTCACCGTCACTCCCTGGGCGGCCTTCCACCTGCTGCGGAAACACGCGGGAAAACACGCGGACAGCGAACACGGCCTCGAGGAGGGCTTCCTCCTCCGCGGATACCGCGCGATCGCCACGCTCCTCTTCCGGAAACCCGTCGCGGGCCTCGGATTCCTCTTCCTCGTCCTCCTCGCCTTCGGCGGGTCGGTGTGGCTCGCGGTCGGAGGGAAGGTCCCGATGAAGATGCTCCCCTTCGACAACAAGAGCGAGTTCCAGATCGTCGTCGACGCCCCGGAGGGATGGAGCCTCGAGAGGACCGACCGTCTCGTCCGCGATCTCGCCGCGGCCGCGGCGGAAATCCCCGAATGCACCGACGTGGAGAGCTACGTCGGCCACGCCTCTCCCCACGACTTCAACGGCCTGGTCCGCCACTACTTCCTGAGAAGGGGACCCAGCGTCGCCGATCTGAGGATCAACCTCCTGCCCCGTCATCAACGCGCGAGGCAGAGCCATGAGATCGTCCTCGCCTCCCGTCCCGTCTTCGAGGAGATCGCGCGGAAACACGGGGCCGCGATCAAGATCGTCGAGACCCCGCCGGGGCCGCCCGTGCTCGCCGGCGTCGTGGCCGAGGTCTACGGCCCCGAGGACGCGACCCCCGCGGACATCCAGGCCTTCGCGGAAAACGTGCGCCGGCGCTTCGAAAAGATCGACTACCTGCACGACGTCGACACGATGGTCGAGGCCGATCGGCGGAAGCTCCGCTGGGTCGTGGATCGCGACAAGGCGGCGATGCGGGGGATCGACACCGGCAGGATCGTCCAGGCCCTGGGCCTCGTCTCGAGCGGAATGCAGGTCGGAGCGATCCACGCACCCGGAGAACGACTCGCCCTCCCCCTCGAGATCGGCGTCGAACGGGCGGACCGGTCGACGAAGGAGGACCTGAGCCGCACGAGCCTCCTGACGCGCGCGGGAACCCGCGTCCCCCTGGCCGAACTCGTCCGTCCGGTCACCGAGCCCGAGGGCAAGACCCTCTTCCGCAAGGACCTCAGGGATGTGCAGTACGTCCTCGCCGAACCCGTGGGCAAGAGCCCGGTGGACGCCGTCTTCGCCCTTCAGGACGACCTGGCCGCCGATCCCCCTCCGGAAGGCTTCGAGGTCGAGTTCGCAGGCGAGGGCGAATGGCAGGTCACGGTCGACGTCTTCCGGGACCTCGGGTTGGCCTTCGCGGGCGCCCTCGCGGGGATCTACATCCTCCTCGTCGCCCAGATCGGCTCCTTCGCGGTGTCCGGCCTCATCATGCTCGCGATCCCGTTGACGATGATCGGGATCTTCCCGGGGTTCTGGCTCCTCAACAGCACCCTGACGAGTCCGGTCGGGGCCTTCGCGAATCCGATCTTCTTCACGGCCACGGGAATGATCGGCATGATCGCGCTCGCCGGCATCGTCGTCCGCAACTCGATCATCCTGATCGATTTCGTCCACCACCACGAGGCGAAAGGGATGTCCACGGTGGAGGCCTGCATCGAGGCGGGAGTCATCCGGCTCCGCCCGATCCTCCTGACCGCGGGGGCGGCCGTTCTCGGAGCCTGGGTCATCGTGTTCGACCCGATCTTCTCGGGGCTCGCCTGGTCCTTCGTCTTCGGGATCCTCGCGAGCACGGCCTTCACGGTCTTCGTGATCCCCTTGGCCTATATCCACACGAGACCGAAGCGGGCCTGATTCCCTCCGGTAGTGCATTGCGCGGCGGGCCTCCCCCGCCCGCCGCTCCGTCCGAACCGAGACCCCCGCCTCCTCGAAACGATGAAACGCGAACCCCCGAAGATCGGCGACCTGGAAATCCCCGTCCTCGGACAGGGCACCTGGCGCATGGGAGAGGACCCCGCGAAGCGGACCGCTGAGGTCGCCGCCCTCCGCGAGGGGATCGACCTCGGAATGACCTTGATCGACACGGCGGAGATGTACGCGGAGGGAGGCGCCGAGGAGGTCGTCGGCGAGGCCTGCGAGGGCCGCAGGGACGAGGTCTTCCTCGTGACCAAGGTCCTCCCCGCGAACGCGAGCCGCCAAGGGACCATCCGAGCCTGCCGGCGGAGCCTGAAGCGACTGCGGACCGGACGGATCGACCTCTACCTCCTCCACTGGGCCGGGCCCCACCCCCTCGAGGAGACCTTCGAGGCCTTCGCCCTCCTTCAGGAACGGGGCGAGATCGGCGCCTACGGGGTCAGCAACTTCGACCCCCGGGCCATGCGGGAGGCCCTGGACCTCGCGGAATCGATGTCCCTCGCCCCTCCGGCCGCGAACCAGATCCTCTACAACCTTCGAAGAAGGGGACCGGAGAGGAGTCTTCTCCCCCTTTGCAGGGAACGGGGCGTCACCGTCATGGCCTACAGCCCCTTCGACCAGGGCGGACTCCCGACGGAGGGGCCTCTGAGGGAGATCGCCTCCAAGCATCGAACGAGTCCGGAAACCTGCGCCCTGGCATGGATCCTCGGCAGGGAAGGCGTCGTCACGATTCCCAAATCCTCCAACCCCGCCCACGTCCGAGCGAACGCGGAGGCCCTGGACCTCCGCCTCGACGAGGAGGATCTCGCCCTTCTCGATCGGGCCTTCCCGATCCCCGAGGCCGAGGAGCCCCTCGAATGGAACTGAAGGCCCCTCGATTTCCCGGCCTGCTCCGGGGCGATCCGCGGTGGCCCGGGGTAGCATCCCCGCCGTCATGGACATCCCCCAGCTGGACCTGTCGCGGCAATACGAAGAGATCGGCCCCGAACTCGAGGAGGCGGCCCTCAGGGTCATGCGCTCGGGCCGCTACATCCTCGGCCCGGAGGTCGAGGCCTTCGAGGAGGAGGCCGCCTCCTGGATCGGAAGCGGGTTCGCGATCGGCCTCTCCTCGGGGACCGACGCCCTCCTCGCCGCCCTCATGGCCCTCGAGGTCGGGCCGGAGGACGAGGTCGTCGTTCCGACCTACAGCTTCTTCGCGACGGCGGGTTGCGTCGCCCGCCTCGGCGCGCGGCCGGTCTTCGTCGATGTCGGGGACGAGGATCTCTGCATGGCTCCCGATCAGGTCGCCCGGGCCCTGACGGAACGGACGAAGGCCGTGATCTGCGTCCATCTCTTCGGACGCTGCGCGGACACCCGGACGCTCCGGAAACTCTGCGATACGGCGGGCATTCCGCTGGTCGAGGACGCGGCCCAGGCGATCGGCGCCAGGGACGGGGGAAGGCCCGCCGGAACCCTCGGTCGACTCGCCTGCTTCTCCTTCTTCCCGTCCAAGAACCTCGGCGCCCTCGGCGACGGGGGCATGGTGACGACCGACGACCCGGACCTGGCCCGCAGGATCCGGAGACTGCGCAACCACGGCCAGGAAACCGCCTACGAACACCTGGAGGTCGGGGGGAACTTCCGTCTCGACGCCCTGCAGGCCGCCTTCCTCCGCGTCAAGCTTGGGCGCCTCGAGGACTGGATCGAGGGGCGGCGGCGCGCGGCCGAGAGGTACCGGAGCCTCTTCTCCGCGGAGGGTCTCGACGGCCTCCTCCGCGCTCCAAGGGACGAACCCGACCGGCATGTCTACCACCAGTTCGTCGTCCGGGTTCCGGCGGACCGGCGGGATCCCTGCCTCGAAGCCCTCCGCGAAGCCGGGATCGGTCACAACGTCTACTACCGCGTTCCCTTCCACCGGCAGCCCTGCTTCGGGCCGGTTCCCGGGAACTTCGAAGTCGCGGACCGCGCGAGCCTCGAATCGATCGCCCTGCCGATCTTCCCGGAGCTCCGGGAGGAGGAACAGGTCCACATCGCCCGCACCCTGGCCCGGGCCCTCGGGGCCTGAACCCTCCGCCTCCTTTTCGCCCGGACTTCAGGGCTTGGCGAACAACAGGTAGGCGAGGACGAAGGGTTCGAAGGTCTCCCCCGGTCCCGGACGGACCCCCTCGGGGGGCTCCATCCCCCGCCTGAGGAGGAAGGCGAGGGCCGGCCGTTTCCCCCAGGTGATCGTGCACAGGATCGCCCGGCGGTCGGCGTGGTCGACCGAAACGAGGACGGCTTCGGGAAGGGGCTGCTTCGCCCACTCCTCGAGCCATTCGGCCCGACTCCAGGCCCGGCCCCCGGGAAGGGGATCCACGGCCCGGAAGAAGGGATGGAAGGCTTCCGCGAGGGAGGGGAAGGCCGGGCGGCCTTCCGGACCCCGCGCCTGCGGGGAGGACCCCTCCTCCGCCCCCGATCCGCTCCCCGCCTTTAGGAGGCGGGCGCGAAGGGAGGCCAGGGCCTCGAAGTAATCCATCGCCTCGCCCCGGGCCGCGTGGCTGACTCGTCCCCTCGCCCCGCGAAGCGGTTCGACGATCGAGGCCAGGAGGTCCGTCTGGACCGCGATCAAACGAGCGAGCCGCTCGTCGACCAGCCGGCGCGGGGCGGCCCGTTCTCCTACCTCCTCCCCGAGGCCGCGCCCGTCCCCCTCGAGGAGGCCGACCGACCCGAGGACGAAGAGCCCCGCGAGGCAGAACAAGGTGACCAGCCAAAGGGCCCGCCGGCTCGGCAGGCGCGTACCCCCCTCCCGCGGCCTCCTCCGCAGGGCGTCCCCCTTCAACCCGGTCGCGGCCTGCCAGGAGAGGCGAAAAGTCTCCGCGCAGGCCTCGCATTCATGGAGATGCTGGGCCAGAGCCCTCCGCTCGGGGCCGTCGAGATCCCCGGCGATGTAGGGCGAGAACAGATTCTCGAAATAGCGGCAGCGCTCGACCCGATCTTCCGCCTCCATGTCCCTGGGATCGGCAGGTACGAGGCCCCCGCTGAAGAATCGGCTCCGGGAGCCGGCGGGCCGGAAGGATGGATCGGGAAAGGCTCCCCTCAGACGGGGCCGGCGGCGGAGCGGCTCAGGCGGCAAGCGCGGCGGAGCCAGAGCATCGCCCGCTCGACCTCCCGGGGGGTCAGCACGGGAATCTGGACGAATTCGCGCCCGTCATCGCTCATCGAGCCCTTGATGCGCTTGGCGTCCTTGATCTTGAGAGCCTCGGCCACCTGGGGCGGCGCCAGCTTCACGACGACGCCCTTGCGGCCCAGATACGCGAAGACCTGCCCCCGGACGAAGAAGGACTCCTTGCGGTTCCATTTCTCCCGGGTCACGTCTTTCCAAGCCTCGAGACGTTCTGCAATCGTGGTCAGCGGATCCATTGGGCGAAACATTGTAACGCCGAGCTTCCCGAATGGAAGCCGCGTCCGGCGGATCTCCCCCGATTCCGGCCGAATTCGGATTCCATGGCCCGCTCAGCGCCTCCCGGTCAGGACTCGACCCAGATTCCGGGCCACGGCGCCGGCCATCGAGGGGTTCTCCTCGAGGCGCCGCCGGCAGTAGGCGAGGGCGTGGGCCCAGGAGGTCGCGAAGGGCACATAGAGCCGGACCCGGACGGGTCCCCCGGCCCCGACCCGGCCTTCGACCAGCTTCCGCTGGAACGAGGCCCTCGGAACCCCGTAGAGCATCTGGATCTCGTAACGGTCGGAACCGGCCCCGGTTCCGGGGACGACCTCCTCCAGGAAACGCCGGATGCAGGCCTCGTCGTGGGTCGCGAACTCGACGTAGTGGCCCCGTTCGAGCAGGGTCCGGGCGAAGGAGAGCATCCGCTCCTTCATCAACCGCTTGTCCCCCGTCGCGACCTCCTCGGGCTCGAGGTAGATCCCGATGACGAGTCGCACGCGGAGCCCCTCGGGCAGGGCTTCGATGTCCCCCGCAGTCCGGTGGAGCCTCGTCTGCAGGACTCCACCGACATTTCGATACCCCTCCTCCCGGAGCCGCCGGAGGAGGTCGAGGGTCCAATCCGTCCAGTGCCGGTCCTCCATGTCGATCGTGAGATCGACCCCGCGGTCCTTCGCGAGGCCGGCGATCTCCCGGATCGCCCCCTCGCTCCCCGCCGCGTCGGCCCCAGGGCTTCCGTCCAAGGGCCTCGAGGTGTAGGAGGAGGGCTTGAGGGAGATCGTCGGCCTCGAGGGCCCCTCGGGACATCCCCCGCAGGCCTCGACCATGTCCCGGTAGACCGTCCGGACGGCCGCGATCTCGGACTCGTTCCGGATCCCCTCCCAGAGCAGGTCCAGCGTCGTTTCGAGGCGCCGCTCCTCCCAGAGACGCCGGGCGACCTCCATCCCCCGGTCCAGGGAATCCCCGGCCACGTAAGGGCCGGCGAAGACGCGGACGAGCCAATCGGGGAGGAATCGGACGGGAAACGTCAAGGCGGACCTTCTCCGGGAAGCCTGAGGACCCGCGGCGGAGGAGCCGGGGCCTCAGGCTTCCCGACGAACTCCCGCGCTGCGGAACGAGGGGGCAGAGCCTACAATCCGGGCCTTTCCGGACAATAAAACGGAACGGACGAGGGTTCCGACTCCCGGCGGCAGAGGGTCGCAGGGGGCGTTCCCGGCTTCCCTCCAGGAGTGGCGACATGGCCTTCAAGCGCATTCTCGTGGCGATCGATTTCTCCGACATCATGGACCGCATCCTGAGCACCGCGAAATCGGTCGCCGAGACGAACGGGGCGGAGATCCTCTGCTGCACGGCCCTCGAGATCCCTCCCGAGAACACCCTGCTCGGGGGGTCCTTGAAGCCCTTGATCGATCTCGAGGCGGAGCGGGAGAAGGCCCGGAAGAAGCTCGAGAAGGCCGTGGCCGACGCCGGGCTCACGGGACTCTGCTCCCGGATCCTCGTCCTCGACTACCTCCCCGGCGACGAGATCCCGGAGGCCGCGGCCCGGGAGAAATGCGACCTGATCCTCCTCGGCACCCATGGGCGCTCGGGACTCAAGCATTTCGTCGTCGGATCGGTCGCCGAGAGGGTGCTGCGGGGCTCCCCCGTCCCCGTCCTCGTCGTGAAATAACGGGCCTTCGCCTTCCGCTCCGGGGAGGGAAATGCCGATAGGAAGGGGCGCTCGGCCCCTTTCCCGGCGGAATCCCCTGAGACAGGATCGGCGATGGACACCGAACGCCCCCTCAGCCTGGTCTACCTCCTCGAGAACAGCCTCGAACTCTGGGGCGGCGTGCAGACGGTCTTCCGCGAGGCGGACGCCCTGACCGAACGCGGACACCGCGTCACGATCCTGAGCAAGACCGAGGCGCCGGACTGGCATTCCCCCCTCTGCGAGTTCCGCCGGGTCCCCGACTTCGAGAGCTGGTCGGTCCCCGACACCGACCTCGTGATCGGGACCTACTGCACGACCGTCCCCGGGGCCCGGCAATGTCGCCGGGGGAGGCCGGTCCACTACTGCCAGGGATACGAGGGGGACTCGCCGAAGCACGTCGAGGTGCTCCACCTGATCGAGAGCATCTACCGTCTTCCCGGCGTTCCCCTGCTCGCGATCTCGACCTTCCTGGCGGACCGGCTCCGGACCAGGTTCGACAAGGAGGTCCTGACCGTCCCCTACGGGATCCCCGAGGGAAGCTTCCGCCCCGAGGGGGAGACCGTCCGGACCGAGCCCCGCCCGTTCCGGGTCGGCCTCGTCGGCCCATTCGACATTCCCTGGAAGGATCTCCGGACCGGCGTGGCCGCGGCCCGCCTCGCCTTCGAGGCCGGACTCGACCTGGTGCTCGTCCGAGCCAGTCCGACCCCGATCTCCGAGGAGGAGCGGGAGGCCTGGGGGAACCTTCCGGTCGAGGAGCACACGGGCCTGCGTCCCGAGGACATGCCCGCCTTCTACCGGAGCCTCGACCTCTTCCTCGGCACGAGCAACGGGGGAGCGGAAGGCTTCTTCCTCCCCGCGATCGAGGCGATGGCCAGCGGGGTTCCGACCGTGCTCTCCGACATCGCCTGCTTCCGTTCCTACGGCGGTGACCGCGACCGCGACTACGCGGTCTTCGTCCCCCCCGGCGACTTCCGGGGCTTCGCCGAGGCCCTGGTCCTGCTCTGGGGCAGGGCGGATCTCCGCCAGACGCTCCGGGACCTGGGCGTCGTCGTGGCAGGGCAACACGGGTTCCGGCCCCATGTCGACGGCGTCGAGCGGGCCTTCCAGTCCCTCGTCCCAAGCGGGGACTCCCTGGCGGAAGGGGGGAAACCCTGGATCCGCCGCCGTCCCGAGGAGCGCGGCGAGGACGGAGGCGAGGCCGCGAAGGCCGACCTCAGGCTCGATCTGCTCGAAACCGGGATCGCCCGCTGGGCGGAGGGAGAACGGACCTGGGCCCTGGAGGCGGCGGAGGCCGCGACCCGCCTCTTCCCCGAATCCCCCGACGCCTGGAATCTCCTCGGGCGGATGCTCTGCCAGGCCGGGTCCCCGGAGGCCGCCGTCCGGGCCCTGGAACGGGGTCTCGACCTCGCCCCTCGCTCCCCGGCCCTGCACGAGTTCCTGGGGCGCGCCCTCCTGGACCTGCGGGATTACGAAGGAGCCAGGACCCGCCTCTCCGAGGCCCTCGAGAACGGAATGCCCGGAGCCCGGGTCCGGGCCCACCTGGCCATGGCCTGCCTCGGCCTGGGACGCCGCGCCGAGGCCGAGGAGGCCCTGCGGGCCGCCCTTTCGCTGGACCCCCGCTGCCCCGAGGCCCTCGAACTCCAAAAGACCCTCGACGCGCCCCTCGCCCCCCACCGGGAGGAGCCGGCATGCGCCTCCTGACGAACTTCCCCTTCGAGATGTTCGGGCCGCGCGAGAGCTTCCCCTTCGAGCGGATCGTGACCTTCGGCCCGCCCGAAGGACGGAAGGTCGGCCCCGAGACCTTCCGCTACGACATCGGTTTCGAGCCGGCATGCGGGGAGTACGAAACCCTGCTGCGCTCCCTCCCCGAGGGCTTCGAGCCCGATCTCGTCTGGATCTGGTGGCCGGACCAGGAACCCCTGCCCCGCGGGCTCGAACGCGCCGGGATCCCGGTCGTCGGAACCCTCTCCGACTACAACCTGACCCTGCCCTCCCTGACCGGGCTCTGGCCCTTCTTCGACCTGATGCTCTGCGATCGGCCCGGCCTGCAGATCCTCGGACGCCTCCCCTTCGCCAGGGTCGAACCCTGGTGCCAGTTCTCGTTCCGTCCCGAGGCGCATCGGATCCACGTCGATGCAAGCGGGAATCCGCAGCCCCGGGACATCGATCTCTGCTTCGCCGGCAACCTGAATCCGGTCATCCAGCGCGAACGCGCCCCCTGGATCGATCGCCTGCGCGCCTTCGAGGGCGACTGGAGCGTCTTCCTCGGCATGACGCCCCAGGGAGAGGCCTACGGACGCCTCCTCGCGCGTTCCCGGATCGTCTTCAACCGCTCCGTGCGCGGCGAGATCAACCTCCGCTGCTTCGAGGCCGCCGCCTGCGGCGCCCTCCTCTTCATGGAGAGGGAGAACCTCGAAGTGCGTGACTATTTCGTGCCCGGGGAGGAATGCATCCTCTACGGCCCGGAAGACCTCGAGGACCTCCTCGATCACTACCTGAGACACGAGGAGGAGCGGGCCCGGATCGCCGAGAACGGAAGGCGCAAGGCCCGCTCCCTGACCCTCGCGGCGCATTGCCGGAAGATCCTTCCCCTCCTCTCCTCCCTCGACCCCTCGAGGCGTCCGGACTGCGACGCGGCCCGACTGGCCCTCGGCCGCGCGAAGGCGAGACTCACGGGGCGCAGCCTTCCCGCGGACGTGATCGGGGAGCTCGAGGAGGCCCACCGTCTCGCGCCCGAGGATCCGCGGATCTGCAACGACCTCGCCGTTGCCTGGATCCACCACCATCCGGAAGGCGCGGACCCCAACCGCTGGGTCTCCCTCCTCGAGCGCGCCAGTCTGCTGTCCCCCTCCTATCTCCCGCCGCGGCTCAATCTGGCCTACCTCGCCCGCGAACTCGGCGACGCCTCCGCCCTGAGCGGGCTTGGACGCCAGATCGAGGCGATCCTCGAACGGCGACCGGAGATCCCGGACTTCGACGGCCTCGTCCTCCCCCTCGGGTTCAACAGCCATCAGTGCACCTTCGCCGCAGCCTACTGCGACGCGCTCCGCAGGTGCGACCCCTCCTCCCTCGAGTTCTGGGCCAGGGAGACCGCCCGGGCGGGCGAGGGACTGGGCCCCTCGCCGGCGTTCCGGCCCGCCTCCCCCGCGTTCAGGGGGCTCCCCCGCCTTCGGGTCCCTCCTCCCGGACCGGCGCCATGTCTCTCAGGAACGTGAAGGTATAGAGCCCGGTGTCGTGCCCGTCGCTGAACCGGAAACGGAAGGCGTAGCGCCCGACGAGTTCGACATCGACGAGGTGGACATCCTCCGGAACGGAGGAGGGGTCGAGGAGGGGCTTCCCGGTCATCTCGTCGACGCAGGACGCGCAGGGACAGGCCAGCCTGAGGGCTCTCGCCTCGTAGCGGCTCGTTCCGCCCCCCTTCCATCCGAGAAGGATCGTGCTCGGATCCGGCTGCCGGAACGATACGGGTTCGATCATGGCGTCCTCCACCCTGCGCGGCGCGAATCCCCGCCGCTAGGCTTTCCGGGAAGCATGACCTCGATTGGGCCGAAAGACGAGAAGCCCCTCCCTTCCCTCTGCGTCCTCGCGGGAGGATCCTCGCGCCGGATGGGGACGGACAAGGCCTGGCTCCCCTTCGAGGGGGAGCCTCTCCTTGTCCGGACGATCCGAAGACTCGCCCGCCCGGGGACTCGGGTCCTCGTCGCCGCCGGAGATCCGGATCGGGAGGCGGAGATCCGGGAGGGCCTGGGCAGGGAACCGTCGCTCGCGGGGATCCCCCTCGAGGTCTTCCGGGATCCGGTGTCCGGAACGGGACCCCTGGGCGCCCTGAGCGGGCTAGCCCTCCACCTGGGAACGGACACGGAGCGGACGCTCGTCTGCGCCTGCGACATGCCCTTCCTGAAACCGGAACTCGCCCGGATCCTGGACGAGACCCGAGCCGCGACGGACCCGGAACCCGCGATCGTCGTTCCGAGGGCGGGGGGTCGTCTCCAGGTGCTCGCGGCCCTCTACGACCGCCGCGCGCTGGATACGGCACGCGCCCTCTTCGCCACCGGCGAACGGCGCCTCCACGCCCTGCTCGACGCCCTCCCCGTACGGAGCCTCGGCCCCGAGGAGTGCGCTGAACGCGGCGTCGAGGAGGCGGACTTCGAGAACTGGAACCGGCCCGAGGACCTGCCCCGTCCACGAAGCACCTGAGTTCTCCTCCGGAACGGAGGAGGCCGCCGGCTCGTGTCTCGGATCAGTAACGTCGCGGCGAACGACGGCGCTCCTGCGCCTCGTTCACGCGCAACGGACGGCCGTCCATGTCCTTGCCGTCCGCCGCGGAAATCGCGTTGTCCGCGTCCGCGTCTTCCATCTCGACGAAGCCGAAGCCCCGCGAGCGACCGGTGTCCCGGTCGAGAATGATGGCTACCGAATGAACCGAGCCGTATTCCGCAAAGAAATCCCTGAGCTCGTCTTCCGTACAAGTCCAGGGGAGGTTACCAACGTAGATCTTCTTCAAAGGTCCGCTCCAGGGTCGAGGACGGAAGGAACCGTCCTCTTTCGAAACAAAACGCCCGGACCGGACCGATCGAAGACCCATCACGGACTCAGGCGGTGCCCAATCGTAGCCCAAGAACCGCCCTTGCAAGCCCCCAATGCGTTTTTTTCTCGGAAACCGGTCGATCCTCCGGAAGAAGCGGACTCCCAGGAGGCGGGAAGCGGGGCGGTGCCAAGGACTTCCATCCGGAGCGGCGGATCCGGCTTTTTTCCCCGCTCCCGAAAACCGCTCTTTTTCCTTCCGGGGATTTCGAAAGGCGTGCGCTTGTGGAGGGTTCAGGAGTCGATCGAGCCTTCCCCGCCATGCAGGACTCCGGCGAGCGCCCGGCGGAGGATGGGTTCGGATCGAAGGAGGGCTTCCGCCTCCTCGAGACCCAGACCGGAAGCCAGACAGATCGCCAGGGGAACGACCCCCGGACGCGCGAGGCCGCGGTGCGCCTCGACCGGCAACCGGCAGAGGGAGGTTTCGGGCCGCTCCGTGCGGTGGAGGGCTCCGACGAGGCAGCGGAGGGCCTCCCCCTCGGGAACGCCGCAGAGATCCGAGACGATCCGGCAGGCTCGATCGAAGAGCTTGGCGTTCGAGAGTTGGAGGTCGACCATCCGGTTCCCCCAGACCTTGCCGGCGCGGGCGAAGGCGCCGGTCGTGATCGCGTTGCAGCCGAACTTCGCGGCGAGGAAATCGACGTCCTCGTCTCCGGAGGACGGGAGGTCCTCCCCTTCCGGCAGCCCGAGACGGAGCACGAAGTCGCCTTCGCCCGTTTTCGGAAGGACCTTCCGCTCGGCGAAGGAGAGGGAGAGCGGACGGACCCGATCCAGGAAAGCACAGTCTCCGGCCGGACCGAGGAGCGCCGTCCATCCTCCCGCGAGGAAGGCCCGGGCCTCTTCGGGGGACGCGCCGAAGGTCGGGGGGCACTCGCTCGCGTCCAGGACCGCCGCCCTTCCCATGCCGCCCGCTCCGAGGCAGAGAATCCGCCCGCCTCCCCGCAGGGCTTCCCCCGCCCGCGCGATCCGCGCGGCGACCCACCCCTCGGGGAGGAGCCCCCAGGCCTTCCGGAAGGCCTCGTCGATCCGCGCGCGGATCCGCTCGGGGCGCCCTTCCTCCTCCGGAAGGAGGAGGCTACGAAAGAGTTCGTGCAGCAGCACCCAGGTCGCCGTCCCCCCTTTCAACCGGCTCGAGCCGGTCAGGACCTCCGGTCCGAGATCGGGAAGGAGGAAGCGGAACTTCCCGCGTTCCTCGACCCGGGCCAGGAGCCCCCGGAACCCGTCCGGGGCTCCGTCGAGGGGATCCGTACGCGCCTCCTCCGGAGTGTTGACCCCGAAGAGTGCAACGGGCGCTTCGCGTTCCAAGGCGGCCTGCAGCCCCCCCGCGACGCAGGGGGCCGAGAGCCCGCAGGAGATCCCGAAGAACACCGAACCCGGTATCTCGAGGAGTTCTCCGATCCCGGCCCGGGCCGCGGGGACATCGTCCTCGGCCCCCTCCACGGCCTCGGCGAGCGCCCTGCTCCCGCCCGCGATCCAGGGGAGGAGTTCGATCCCGAGGCGGCGCAGGCCGGGTCCATGCCTCCGCGCGAGCAGCACGGCGAGCCGGCCCGAGGTTCCGGCCCCCGCGAGAACGATCCGGCGGGGCGGTTCCCGGATCCAGGAAGCCACGAGACCGGCCACGGTCTCGCAGATCCCGGAATCGCGAAGCCCCTCCCGCGCCTCCTCCTCCGCCGCGCGGAAGAGACGGGCGAGACTCTTTGGATCCATCAGGTCCATGTCCTTCGAAGCGGGATGCGGCATCTCGCTCCGGGGAAGCGGTTCCATCGGATGGATCCTAGCCTCGACCTCCGAGGTTCTCCCCCGGGAGGTCGGTCCCCAGGCCCGCCTTTCCCCTTCGGACCTCATGGAATCCCGATGGGATCGTTCCTTCCGCCGAGGTTCAAGAAGGGGCCACTTGGATCCGAAGAACACCCGGTGCGATTGGGCCGGAGAGAATGCGCGGAAGGGGGATCCGGATGAAGATCTTGATCGTGGATGACAGCAAGGCGATGCGGATGATCGTCAAGAGGACGCTCCGCCAGGCGGGGATCAGCGGACACGAAGTCCTCGAGGCGGGGGACGGCAAGGAGGGCTTGGAAAAGGTCAAGGCGGAATCGCCCGAACTCGTCCTCTCCGACTGGAACATGCCGGTCATGTCCGGCCTGGAGTTCCTGAAAGCCCTGAAGAGCGAGGGGATCGACGTCCACTTCGGGTTCGTCACCTCGGAGACCACCCAGGAGATGCGGAAGCTGGCGGAGGAGAACGGCGCCGAGTTCCTGATCGGAAAACCGTTCACGGCCGAGACCTTCGAAGAGATCCTGGACCCGATCCTCAACTGACTCACGGACGGACGGAACGATGCCGGCGACGAAGCAGATCGAAGCTCAGGACTGCAAAATCTTATTGAAGAATCTCCTCGGGCGGGACATCACCGTCGAGACGGGCGATCCTGTGGACCCTTCGAAGACTCCCGCAGTCCTTATCACTTTCCACAACGACGAAGGAGGGCTCCAGGCCCTCTGGGCGGCCGATCTCCGTTTCGCCGCCTTTTCGGCCGCGGCCCTGACGATGGTCCCCCTCCCCGTCGCCGAGGAAGCGGTCTCCGCGGGGAAACTCCCCGAGGACTTGATGGACTGCTTCCGGGAAGTCGCGAACGTGGGGTCCTCGCTCTTCAACCACGCGGGCCCGCATGTCGTCCTCGCCGACTCCCTGGCGGTCCCCCCCGTTCCCGAGGGCCCCGGGAAGATCCTCGCGTCGCCCGGCATGCAGGCAGCCTTCCGAATCGAGATCGAGGATTACGGGAAGGGGTCCCTTTCGATGTTCACGCTTTGATCCCCGGCAGACGGGAGAGACCGTCCTTCTCTCCCGGAAACCTTCCCGGGCTCCCCTTCGAGGAATCCTGCTTCAACGCCCTCCGGATTGACAGCTTCCGGTCCGGGGAGAGAATGCCTGCATCCGGCGTGGGCTCCGTAAGGACGCAGCCGGACACTCGTTCGTCTTTCTCTTATTGGTTCGCAGGAGATCCTCATGAAATCCTTTTTCCCTCTCGCTATCTCCCTATCCGCCGCGGCCTTGTCCGCGCAAACCATCAATGTGATTCCCGACGGCTACGCGAAGAAGGAAGGGACCGGCTACCAATGGGCCTTCTCGAAGTACGGCCCGAGCCGCTGCCAGATCCTCTTCAACAAGAGCATCATCAAGACCGCCCCACGGGTGGTCTCGAAGATGTCCTTCCGTAAGGATGGCGCCTATGTCAGCACGACTCCCGCACCCGCGCATTCTTTCATCACGACGGTCTCGATTGCTTCGTCCGGCGTTCCCGACGCGGATCAATCCGCCTGGCTCTTCAGCCTGAACCGAGGGAAGAACTTCACGACGGTCATGTCCAAGGCCACCGTCAACTGGCCGAAGGTCGTGATGGACGGAAAGACCCAGCCCGCGAGTTTCGTCGTGACCTGGACCTTCACCCGCCCGGTCGTGCTCACGGGAGGCAACCTCCTGATCGAGATCGACACGAACACTTCGAACGGGCTCTACACATTTTATCATCCCTGGTATGTCGACGCCGTGAACTTGACCCCGGCCGGGGGTACGAACGGTACGATCGCCTTCGACGCGACCAGGATCGGTTGCAACGGAACGAACAGAAGCTACCCCTCCTTCTACGCTTCCCCCGCCACCTATTCCGCGAGACCTGGGGCCTTGATGCGTGCCTACATGTGGAGGATCTCGATGAAGGCGACCGCGGCGATCGGTTTCCTCGGAACCCAGTTGACGAAGTCCGTCGACCTCTCGCCCCTCGGGATGACCGGATGCAAGTTACACATCCTTCCCTTCCTGATGCTCCCGATGAAGCTCGGCAACCCGAATGGAACCTCCTACATGCGGGCCTACGGGCACGTCCCGATTCCTAACCAGACCAGCCTCGCCGGAGCCAAGTTCCAGATGCAGGCCCTCGTCGTCGACCCCGGGGCCAATCGCGCAAACATGATCATGTCGAACATGTCGACGACGACCCTGGGATCCGCCCTACCCTCGACCGGCTACCGCCGAGGCATGATGTTCTATTCCTACGGCTCGGATCAGAATGCGAAGGTCCTGACCTGGGACCACGCCCGTTACTACACGACATTCGTCCCGGTCATTCGGCTCAACTGAACCGCCCCTCGATCCCGGTCCGGGACCCGCGAGGTCCCGGGCCCCGCCGGGATTCCCGAAGGCCCGTTCCGGACCCCGAGCTGTCCGGGACGGGCCTTCGCGTTATCTTGAAGGGGCACGCGCCTTCCCGAGGAATCCACATGAAACGAACACGCCGCCTTCCCTGCGCCCTCCTCACGGTCCTCCTCAGCATCCCTCTGGGTTCCTGCGCGACGAACCATCTCTTCCACTGGAGCCGCGGGGAGGCAAGCATCTACCCTCAACCCTCCGACAAGGCGAAGCCCTACGTCGTTCCCGCCGGAACCGTCATCGTCCTTCCGGTCGCGCTGGCCTGGGACGTCGCGACCTTTCCCTTCCAGTGGATCTGGGGGGCCCACCCCTACGGGGACGTCCTCGCGCCCGAGAACCTAGCGGACCCGGCCGACCGGTGAGGCTCCGGCTCGGCCCGCGAAGAGACGCCGGACGACGAGGGTCGCGTAGGCTCCGCGCGGCAGCGTGAAGGAGAGTTCGAGCTTGAGCCTTCCCCGGTTCCGCTCGTCGGGTCGCGGCTTCCCGACATCGAGTCTTTCAGGGGTGAGAACCAGAGCGCGCGGCTCCTCCTTGAGTTCGAAGCCCGGCATGCCTCCGAGGTCCAGTTCCTTCAAGCCGAGACCGAGGCGGGCGCACACCTCCTCGAGGGCTTTCTGGAACCCTCTGTCCGGGCACCGGGTGCGGGCGTCGGGGAGAGGGAGACTCCGCCCCCCGAGGCTCGAGGCCCGCAGCGCGTCCCGCGACCCCCAGAACGTCAGGGGACCGCAGAGGGAGGGGAGGACGGGCGGACGTCCGCCCAGGAGTTCGGCGAGATAGAGCGATACGGCCCGGTTCCAGAGGAAGGACTGGAACGTGAAGAGGTGAAGCGTGCGGGTGCGGAGGGGCACCTTCGCGAGCGCGCCGCGGAAGTCCCCGGGGTTCGCCCGCAGGTGGCCGAAGACGCCCTGGTACATCGGACCCCGCGCGAAACGCAGGATGGCCTCCCAATCCCCCCAGTGCTTTCTCAGGAGCCCGCGGATCCTCTCCCCGGGTGCTTCCCGCCCCCCCGGGGTAGAAGAGGCCCGGCGGCCTGCCCGATCCCCCCGCGGGCCGGGAGGTCTCCCGCTTCCCCCTCCCCGGCGGCCGGGAGTCGCGAGGAGGGCCTTCAACGCGCGTTCGGGACTGCCGCGGCAGAGGTCCAGGAAGACGAGCCCCTGCCCCTGCGCGAGGCTCCCGAAGCGCTGGTCGTCGAAATAGTTCGGGAGACCGAATTCCTCGACCACTTCGAGGTTCCGCTCCAGACGCCGGAGATCCCTCTCCTCGAGGTCCCGGACGACGATACGGAAGGCGTTCCCCGCGCTGTCCTCCGAGCGGACCTTCGTCGCGCTGCGGCCGAGGAAGCGGAGCCGGAGATCCCCTTCCTCGAGTTCGAGTCTCCGCCCCTCGACGGAGATGTGCTGTTCGGTGATCCCCTGGCGATCCTTCAGCCCCGCGTAGGCGATGGCCGCGCGCGGCACCCGGCAGCGCCGGACGATCCGGTCCAGGGCCTCGGGGGTCGAGAGCTTGACCTTCCGCAGGAGGTGCACGTAGTGCGTCCCCGCGGGGTCCCTCTCGAAGTCGAAGAGTTCGCGGACCCGGAAGTCGGAGGGACCCTGCTTGATCTTCATGAGGATGACTCCGGGGTCGGAAGACCCGTCCCCTCCCGGGCCCGGTCGAGAGGATCGACGAAGGCCTCCTCCTCGGCCTCGAGCCCGCCGAGGGTCCAGGACGGCGCCTCGCGGGCTTCCCCGGGAAGCGCCGCGTGGCGGCGCAGCGCGCGCAGCGCGCGCTCGAAATCGCGGGGGAGAGGCGCCTCAATGCGGATCTCCTCGCCCTCCGCTCCGCCGGGAAAGGCCGTGAAGGCGGCGTGCAGGCTGAGCCTCGCGAGCAAGGGGACCTCGGGCCTTCCCCGGTGCGGCCTGTAGCCCCGCTTGAACTCGCTGAGCAAGAGCGCGGGATCCTTCGCGTAGAGGGTCTCCACCGCCAGGCAGTGTCCGATCCGCCGCAGGTGGGCGCGGATCTGGTGCATCCGGCCCGTGCGGGGCCGCGCCTCGAGGAGGGAGAACTTCCGGAAAGCCTCGAGAAGCCGGAAGTCCGTCCGCGCCGGGCGGGCGCCCTTGCCCGGACCGAGCCGCACCTTCCCTCCGCGCATCGTGCGTCCGATCTCCACCTCGCAACGGAAACGATCGCGGGCCGGACGACCCCGGACGAGCGCGAGGTAGGACTTGCGGACCCGACCCTCCCGGAACCAGCGATCGAAGTCCCGCGCGGCCAGGACTCCCTTCGCGAGGATCAGGACACCGCTCGTTCCCCGGTCGAGACGGTGCACGATCCGAAGGTCGGAGTCCCTCCCGAACCATTCCGGAAGGTGTTCGTGCACGCTGGGTTCGCCCCGCCGATCGGGGACGCTGGCCAGGCCGGCCGGCTTCGCGAGCGCGAGACAACGTCCATCCTCGTACAGGACCTCGGGACGCTCGAGGACCTCTTCGTTCTTCGGCCGAGGCGGCGGGGGGAGGGTCCCGGGGTCGAGGTCCTCGGGGAGCAGGATCAGGTCCCCCGCCCGGAGCCGGAAACGGGGGGCGAGTTCGACCCCGTTGCGGAGCACCCGGCCGTCCCGGAGCATTCTCCGCAGAGCCGCCCGATGAATCCCGGGGAACAGGCCCTCGAGCGCCCGGTCCGCGGGCAGGCCGGCGAGTTCCTCGGGCACCTCGACCCAGTTCTCGAAATCGGTGGAGTTCATCGGGGATGGAATCGGGAACGAAGCGCGGCGCCCGGCGGATCCGGCGACGGCGCCTTCCTGCTTCCTGAAAAAAGGGCGGAGGATCTTAGCCCTTTCGGCCCCGTGGAGACAGGGGGGCGGGGAGCATGGGCTCAATCGACCGGAAGGCGGAAGGCGTGCCGGGGCAGGCGCAGGGCGGGGGGAAGCGCCGCGCACAGGGACACGACGCAGGCCGCGCCTCCCGCCAGGAGGCTCTCCCTCCACGGAAGGTGGAAGGGGACCTCGAGCCCGCTCACCTCCCGGAGCCCCTCGATGAGGATCCAGGCAAGGGGAATCCCCGCCAGGAGCGCGAGGACAGCCGCGAGAACTCCGACGACCAGGGATTCGAGAGCGAGGACCGCGAACCACCCCCTGCGCGTCATGCCGAGCGCCCTCAGGATCCAGATCTCACGGGCCCGCGAGATCGCGGAGAGGGTCAGGAGGTTGACCTGTCCGGTGCCCGCGAGCAGGAGAAGGAGGCCGAGGAGGACGTCGAAGAAGAGGAAATCCCGCCCGACGTCCGCCACGTGGAAGGCCTCGACCTCGGCCCCGGTCCGGATCCACCCGACCTTCGCACCGCTCTTCTCCACCCGCCGTCGCAGGATAGGGATCAGAGCCTCCGCGTCGGCGTCCTCCCGGAGCCGGAACGCGAATCGCCCGGCCCTGTCCGTCCGGAGGCAGAAGTCCTTCCGGAGCCATTCCCGGTCGCAAAGGGCGAAGGCCCGCTCGTCCGGAAAGAAACCTTCCTCGTCCGAGATCCGGAGCACCTCGTACCGGACGATCCCCCGGTCCGTCGGGACGGGAATCCTCGATCCGACACCGAGGCCGCGCAGCCGAGCCAGCCTCGTCGAGATCCAGATCCCCCGCCTCTCCTTCATCGCGGCGAGGAGTTCGGGCGCCCCTTCCGGAGGGGAGAGGGCCTCGGCTTCGATTCCGAGAACGAGGAAAGGGAAGGCCGCCCGGGCGGTGAAGGGGAGGACCGAACGGACCCCGGGCAGCGCCCGCAGTTCCTTCCACGAGGATTCCGGCAAGGGATCGCAGCGCAGGAAGATGCGACCGCGCAGGGCCCGCGCGCCGAAGGCCCGAACCTCCGCCTCGAGGGAGCCGGTCAGGGCCCGGAGTCCGAGCATCGCCAGGGCCACGAGGGAAAGGCCGCAGACGGCCGAGGCGATCCGCCCCGGGGAGCGTCCGAGGTTCTTCCCGACCAGGAAGGCCGCCAGCGGCGCGCGGGCCCTGAAGGGGCGGAGCACGAGGGCCCCGAAGCGCCGGACCAGCCCCGGGGCCAGCAGGAGGAGGCCGAAGAAGAACCCGGCGAGCCCCGCGACCTCGAGCAGGACGAGCCCGGCCCCCCGGCCTTCCTCGGCCAGCAAGGGGGTCATCGCCAGGTAGGCGGCGGGGAGCGCGCAGACGACGGCGACGAAGAGGAAGACGTTGACCCCCCGCATCAGGTCGGCGGGCGGGGCGAGGTCGCGGACATGCAGGATGCGCCGCGGGGAGAGCCCGTGCGCCTTGGCGAGCGGAAAGGCCGCCCCGATCATCGTGAAACCGACGCCGAGGACGAGGATCCAGATCGTGGGCCCCCAGGGGATCTCGAAGGTCGTGACCGTCTTGCCGAGCCCCAGGGTCGTGATCTTCATCCGGGCGAGGACCGCCGCGAGGAGCAGGCCGAGACCGAGACCCGCGGAGACCCCCAGGAAGCTCAACCCCGCGGCCTCGCCGAGGAAGATCCGCAGGATCTGCCCCCGCGTCGCGCCCAGGCATCGAAGGATGCCGACCTCCCGCATGCGCTCGGCGAGCGAATGGGAGAGGGTGTGGAAGATCACGAACATGCCGAGCACGAGGGCGAGGCAGCCGAGCACCTTGACCCCGTTGCGGAAGGCCCGTTCGTCCGCGCCCTCGCCGATCAGGGCGGAACGAGCGTCGTCGACCGCGAAACGCTTCTCGAGCCGCTCGCGCAGGCGGTCGGGGTCGACCCCGGGCTTCCTGCGGACCTGGATCCTCGGAGCGAAGACGGTCGCCGATCTCCGCGCCAGGGAGAAGCGGCCGATCAAGATCCGCCCGGCGTTGCGCCGCGCGAGCCGGAAGGGGGCGAGGATCCCGGCGACCTTGAGTTCGACGGCCTTCTCGGGTTCCGGGGCGGACCTCGAGACGCGTGTTCTTCGCCCGTCGAGGCAGGCGAGGGCCGCGGCCCGCGGCAGGGCGCGCACGCGGAGCCGGCTCCCGGGTCGAAGCCCCAGCTCCCCGGCGAGCAGGGGAGACACGAGGACCTTCCGTTCCTCCCCGAGCGGATCCAGATCCCGGCCTTCCTGGACCCGGTAATGGCCGAAACCGGCGGTCCCAAGCGGATGGATCCCGAACAGGGGAACCGGGATCGGGGCCCGCCCGGGGACCTCGCACAGGACCTCCGCCCGTCCGAGCAAGCCGACCTCCGCGAGATCCCCATCCCCCGAAAGGGCGGCGAGTTCCTTCCAGAGATCCGGCTTCGCCGCGAGGGGCCGGAGTTCGAAGTCCACCCTCCCGAAATCTCCCCGTTTCCGGCGCAGCTCGGACAGGACCGTGTTGTGGTCGAGAACGTGGATCGACGTCACGACCGCGACGCCGAGCGCCACGCCCAAGAGGGTCAGGCCCGCGCGCAGCGGGTTAGATACCCAGTTCTTCCAGACGAGCGAAGACCGAAGCCGCATCGAGATCGGGTCCCTCCAGGGCGTGCGCGGGATCGAGCCGCCCGTCGAAGAGGAAGAGCACGCGGTCGCCGAAGGCCGCGTCGCGGGGATTGTGCGTCACGAGGAGGATGCTCGTCCCGAAGCGACGGTGGACCTCCCGGAAGAGGCGCATCGTCTCCTCCCCGGCCCGGCTCGCGAGGTTGCCGGTCGGTTCGTCGGCGAGGACCAGGGGCGGCCTTCCCGCCAGGGCCCGCGCGATGCTCGCCCGCTGCATCTCTCCGCCCGAGAGGCCGTGAGGTTGCCGGTCGCGGAGATCCCCGAGTTCGAGGGCGTCCAGGATCTCCTCGATCCGTCCTTCGTGGACCGCGGGGTCCTCCCCCTGGAGGCGCAGCGGCAGTTCGAGGTTCTCCCGGACCGTCAGGTCCGGGAGCAGGTGGAAGAACTGGAAGACGAAGCCGATCCACTTGCGGCGCAGGAGGGTGCGGTCGCGGTCCTTCATCGCGGCGAGGTCCTTGCCGGCCAGGAACACCGAACCCTCGCTCGGGCTTTCGAGCCCCGCGCAGAGGTGGAGGAGGGTCGTCTTCCCCGAACCCGAGGGCCCCATGATCGTGACGAACTCCCCCTCTCCGACCTCGAAGCCGACATCCTTCAGGATCCACTCGGTTCCGGTCTCAGGATTCCGGATCCCCAGGCCTCGGACCTCCAGGAGATGCATGCCCTCATCATGCCCCTCGGCCCCGGCATCGGAATCCTCCTTTCCGGAATCCCGGGCTCCCGTTTTCGGCACGATTCCCGAAACCGAGAAACCGGAGCTGGGAATCCTCGACTCGTCGATCCGGTCGATTCGGAGCGAAATCCGGCTTCTCCGGAGTGAATTAACCGGAAATCGCAATTTTCGGATTCCCGCAAGGAGATCGCCCCGAATTCCCGCCTGCGACTTTCCTACAGGAAAGCCTGGTTTGCGATTTGCATACCTGGGGGCGGAAACCCGGGAACTCCGAGGCCTCCACAGGATTCCCGGCCTCCTGAATCCACTCCATCGGACAGGACAAGGAACCCGATGCCCTCGAAGACGCAGAGCCCCGAACCGACGAAGACGAAGGCTCCGCGAGTCCTGGTCGTCGACGACGACCCCGAGATCCGGAGCATCCTCGAGGAGCGGCTCTCCCTCGAGGGCTACGAGGTCGAGAGTCGGGGATCGGGGGAGGAGGGCCTGATCGCCTACCTCGGCCGGGCCGGAACGGAGAGGGCTCACGACGTCCTGATCCTCGACATCAAGCTCGAAGGGGTCAGCGGGAGCGAACTCCTCAAGGTCATCCGGAGACAGGACGAGGCCCCGACCATCCTGATGATCTCGGGATTCGGGGACCTGCACTTGGCCGTCCAGTGTCTCCGCGAAGGGGCCGACGACTACTTGAGCAAACCGATCAAGACCTGGGACCTGAGAGCCCGGGTCGAGACCGCCCGGGGGAGACGGAGGTCGATCCTGTCTCGACTCCGGAAACGGAAGGACCGGGAATGCGAGGGACTGCCCTGGGGAGCCCTTTTCCTCCCCCAGGTCCCGCCCGAGCTCGAGGGGGAGATCCCCCCCGATCCTTCCACGGAGAAGCGCATTCCGCCTTCCGGAAACGGGGAGGCGCCACGGAATTCCGGACCGGAACCGACCCTCCGGCCCGCCACGACCCGCGAACGGGAGAGAGTGAAGCGAAAGGGAGAGGCGCCCTCCGGGGCGCGCCCGCACGGTCCAGGCGAAGGCCGTGCCCGGAAGACAGGGAAGAGAGAGCGGTCTTCCGGGGAATCCGATCCCGCGTCGGAGGGGTCGCGGGTCGAGGGGGCGGGAGGGTCGGACGGTCCGGTTCTGCGACCGGGGGAGGGGAGGTTCCCACCCTCCCCTCCCCTGGAAGCCCTTTGCCGGTCCACCTCCGCCTGGGAGGAGGTCCACCGTCCGTTCCGCCGGCACAGCGGATCCCTCGCGGAGTTCCTCGCGCGGCTGGCCGCCTACTTCCAGCCTCAACTGGACCTCAGCCCTTCGGAACTCGAAGCCCTCCGTCTCGCGGCCGCGGTCCACGGCTTCGGCAGGAAGAAGAAGGCGGATTGCGGCGGAGAGGGGGACCGGACGACGGATGCCCCGCCCCCCCTCGCCCCGGGACAGGAGGAGGAACGACTCGCGGTCCCGGCCGGGCTCTGCCGGGCGCTCGCGGACTCCCTGGACTCCGCCGGGGAGCGGGAGATCCCCTCCCTCGCCGCGGACCTGCTCTCGTCCTGCCTCTCGTTCCGGAACGGAGCCCCCCCGCCCTCCTCGCGGGGGATCCTCCGCGCCCTCCCCCTCCTCGAACTGGCCGACTCCTGGAGGCATTTCCGGGAGGAGGGATGGGAACCCTATCCCGACCTCCCCCCCCGGCTGCGGGCCCGCTTCGACGGGCGCATGGGAGATCTCCCCCTCGAGGATTGTCTCGAGGCCCTGACCCGGCTCGACCAGGGCGAGTTTTGAGCCACCCTTCGAGGGGCGCGCCCCGCGAGCGCCCGGGCGGGACGGCCGGGAGACTTCAAGCCCTCTCGGACCAGCGCTCGGGGAAGGGCGTCCCCTCGAGCCGGAGCAGGCGGAGCTTGAGGGGAAGACCCGCGGTCCCGAACCGGCCCGGTCCCGACGCGGCCACGACGCGGTGGCAGGGAACGAGGAGGGGCAGGGGATTCTTCCGCATCGCGGTCCCCGCGGCCCGGGCGGCCCCGGGGGCCCCCGCCCGTTCCGCGAGTTCCCGGTAGGTGATCAACCGTCCCGGCGGAAGCAGGCGCAGGGTCTTCCAGACCCGGACCCGGAACGGGCTCCCCCGGAGGTCGAGCGGGGGCGGGCAGGCATGCCAGTAGGCCGCGGCCTCGGGTCCCCATTCCCGGATCCAACCCGCGACCTCGGCGCAGAGGACCTCGGGATCGTGGGTCCGACGGCCGGCGCCGCGAGCCGCCCCCTCCCCCCGGGGAACCGCCCAGAGCCGTTCGCATTCCTCGAGGAAGCGTCTCTTTCCGGTCCCCGGCAGGGCCAGGCGCAGCATCCCGAAGGGACCGGCGGCGAGCCTCCACACGCCGCCCGGCCCGCGGACCTCCAGAGTCCTCCATTCCCTCGGGCTCCCCGAACCCATGGAGCCGTTATACCCCCCGAAGCCCTTCACCGGGGAAGCGACGAAAACTCCTTCTTCGGTTGGGGAGGGTGAAGCCCGCGGCCGATAAAAGAAGAGGAATGCCTTCCCTCCCCGGATACCCCAGCCAGGCCGGTTTCGCCGGACCGAGGATCTCGGTCGTCATCCCGAGCTGGAACGGACGGCGGCTGCTCGAGCACTGCCTCGAGCGACTGGCCCTCGCCCGGCGATGGACACGCCAGCCCTGGGAGGTCCTCGTCGTGGACAACGGCAGCGACGACGGAACCGAGGCCTGGATCCGGGACCTGCGGCGCGAGCGCCCCTGGCTTCGCTGCATCCGGCTCGAGAAGAACCACGGATTCGCAGGGGGGTGCAACGCGGGCATACGGGAGGCGCGGGGCAGCCACGTGCTGCTGCTCAACAACGACACCCTCCCGGGGATCTGGATGTGCCACGAGATGCTCCGCGTCCAGCGCAGGATCCCCGGTGCGGGCCTCGTCGGCGCGGTCTCGAACTACGTCAAGGGCCGCCAGGTCGTGGCCCTTCTCGAGAACGAGGGCCCGCACGACCTCGCCGCGATCGAGGAGCGCCTGCGCGCCGAGGCGGGCCCCCTCGTCGAGGAGGTCGAGGAACTCGCGGGCTTGAGCCTCCTCGCCCCGAAGGCCTTCTTCGACGAGGTCGGAGGATTCGCGGAGGAATACGGTCTCGGCAACTACGAGGACGACGACCTCTGCCTCAGGGCTCGGATCGCGGGCCATCGCCTCCTGATCGCCCCGGGCGCCTATTGCCACCACCTCGGGAACAAGACCTTCGAGGCCCTCGGGGACGACTACCGCGCCCGGATCGAATCCCAGGCCGAGATCCACGACCGGAGATGGAGGACGCGGCCCCTGTACGAGGTCGAACGCGCCCTCGAGCGCGGAGACTGGAACGGGCTCGAGGCTCTTCTCGAGGGCATCGCCCCCGAGGGTTCGGAATCCGCCTGGTTCGAACGCGCGCGGGCGCATCTCCTCGAGGCCCGCGGGCGTTTCGAGGAAGCGGTCCGGTACTGGGAGGCCTTCCTCCGGGCCCATCCTCTCCACGCCGAGGGCCGCTGCCACCACGCCCTCAGCCTCCTGCAGGCGGGCCGGGAGGAGGAGGGCCGCAAGGCCGCGGCCCGCCTGATGGGGGAAGTCCATCTCTCGACCCTCGCGGCCGCCAGTCTCCTCTCGGGGATCGCCCGATTCGAAACCCGGCGGAAACGGACCGACGAGGCGACCTTCTATCTCCGCAAAGCCCTGGAGGTCCACCCGGGCTTCCTACCGGCGCTCAACCTGGAGGCGGTCCTCCACCTCGAAGCGGGCCGATTCGAAGAGGCCGAACGCGCCCTCGCCCCCTTCGGCGACAAGGAGGATCCCGACGTCCTCACGAACCTCGCGATCGCCCGCTATCGCCTGGGCAAGGTCGAGGAGGCGACCCGCCTCTTCGAGAAGGCCGCTTCCCTCGCGGGTCCCGACAGCCCCGCCGCCGCGAACCTCGCCGCCCTCGACGGCCGCGCCCCCCCCACGGGATCGAGTTGAAGCCCGGTCCTATTCACCCCCACTCTCAAGCTTCCACCCTCACTTCTTGGAAAGCACCCCTTCCACGGTGTCTTCTCCACATCGTCGAGGACTTTTCCATGGAGTTATTGTCAATAGCTGTGGATGGCTGAATCACGCGGCGACCTTGGTTTCATCCTTGAATCGCATTCCTCGGAGGAGGTCTCCGAGGAGTTGGTATCCGTTCAGCTTCCGCCACTTGCGCTCTGCGGGCTGACCGGGCTTGAAGACCATGGTCAGGCAGGCCACGCAACCGCTTTGGGGAACTTGGCCTCGTAGTTCTCTATGAAGGGTTCGAAGGCGCGAAGTTCGTCGTCCGTGCGGCGCCCGCACCGCTTCGAACGCGTCCCCGGCCAGACTTGTGGAAGCGCCTTCCAGAAACCGAGCTCGCCGTCCCCGACCGCAAACCCGGGGTCCTGAGTGAGGCCGGTGGACCTTGACGCTTCAAGGTCCGGTCTGGATTTTCCGCTCGGCCCAGTGCCCGTTGCGGACGCCGAGGTGATGGCCAGCTTCATCGCGGGCTTCCGCGAATTCGACAAGGAACCCGGTGACTTAGGCCTTCAACGCCGCAGTCAACATCCGCCGTACTCCGGTGCGCAGCACCTCGGACAAAGCATCCTTCGGGGTCGTGGCGTGTCCTTTCGTGGCAATCGGCAAAGGCCTTGATTGTGGCGTGTCCGTCCCCCGCGTAGGGGCCAGAGGGTGTCGGTACCTTGTCCAGAATCAAGATAACGCCGCGTTTCGTTTGTCAGCTCACCGCTCACAGATTTCGACCCTATCTCTAAAGTTCTCCGTACAGTCAAAACAAATTAGAATAAACGCTTCTCATAATTGACAGGCAACACAACAATCTCCTATTAAAATAACCCAAACCATGAAAGGCACGCACTCTTACCCCCGAGGGAATTGCCGTTTCATCGCAAATGCAAAAAGCAAAAAGGGACACATCCCAAATGCAGTTCACTCCCTTTTAATAAATACATTCTTTCCCTTTTTAGTTCTACCAATCGCAAACTTCAAGTCATTCTCTTTGCCGTACAATACATAGCCGCATTTTGTTTGGTCTAAACCAAAAACCTGCCTGCCAATTCGTGGAGAACGCAATGCTAAGCAAGCTTCTTCCGGAGCGGTTAAAACCTTAAAAACCTCACCATTGGTGGACCACATTTCAAGTCCCGAATTGAAATCATTCCTCGTGCCGATCAAACAATTGTAATTTTCGCCGTTTAGATAAAGCCAGGAATCTTTATTTTTGCATTCAAGCATAATCTGAGGAACACCATTTCTATCCCCCCTCATATCTTTAAACATCTTCAATGTGGCTTCATCGCCATTTACCCCTAAAATAATTTTCTTCTTATTACCTCGCCCAATACCCATTACAACCATTTCATTATCAGCTTTGACTAAAAACCATTTCTTCAGCTGAAATTTTGAAATTCCACCCTCCCCATGAAGAATAATACTCGACTCGACCTCTCCATCCTTTCGAAAATAGAAAACGCCGACTTTCTTATCTATTTTACCGACCACGATCTTCCCTTCAGGAACTACAACAACGATATTCTTCTCAGGGCGATTGCTTCCTTCGATCAGCCCACCAAGGATGAAGCCAAAAGAAAAAGAAACAAGGCAAGAAGATCTGAAAATGCCTAAAACCTGACATGAATTGAAATGCATATTCATCTTCCGCCCTTCGAGAATTGAATCCGCCTATTAGAACCATCATATCCCCAAAATAAAATCCTATTACTTTTTGCAAATGCAGTTCTCATTTTCCTCCCGATAAAAAGACCTGCCTCCTTATCCTTATCTAACGCCCCTAAGGACTCCGAGAAGCCATAATTGTCTGCCATTGTCAAAAAATTACCTCTTTTTCCAGAACCAAAAACGGCAATGCAATTCTTTTTCTTTTTTTGTTTGATGTAATTTGAAAAAAATGTCATCTCGCTTCCAACCTGAGAATGAGTTCTTAACAAGGAAAAGCAACGATTGTTACTAAAGGAGACAAAGGATGCGTTTCCCTCTTTAGAAAATATGAATGAACTTGATTTTCTCTTCATTGAATCAGCAACAGAAATCTTAAAATGGCCATCAGCAGCATTGCTCTTCAAGCTCACCTCACTATTTTTACAACGAAAAGATAAAGCATTGCCTCGGATTAAAAATTGGCTTCCAAATTTAATCACCATTCTCTCTTGGCTGTCGACCCCAAATTCGCTCATCTTGACGCCATCAGGATTATTTCCAATAAACCTTACACCCCAAATTTCGCCTTCACTCCCTATCACCAAGTCACCTTCTTTGAATGAAATCCTTAGGTCTTTACCGTCAATACCTCTGATTTTTTGATTTTGCGAAGTAGCTCCTATTTCTCTTGAAGCCTTCGAAACAGCCAATGCGAGTATTACCGTATACACCAAAGGCTGTGCAAATCCTTTAAGTATGTTAATCATATTCACTTCCTTTCAGGCGAATCCGAAAAGACTTCAACCTTATTGCCTTCATATTTTATCAAAGGCACATAACGCCCGACCTCAATCCCAAAATTTAATTCAGAAGGCGTACCAGCTACCTTAATTCTTCTTTTTTTACTTCCGATACTATAGAATATACCTTCTTCACTCATAACTATACTATGCCCCTGAGCTTTGGCTCTACGCAAATCAAAATTAGCGCCCTTCCCCACCATTGCTGCACCGATATGCGAACTCCCTGAATGCATTCTGAAAAGCTGGCCATCTTGATTTAATCCTAAACTTAAATACGGACTCCCGCCACCGCTTCCAGCAATTCTAAAAAAAACATCTTCCCCTGAATCACTAACGCCCATAGAAAATTTCAACCCCTCTGTGTTTCCACTTGAAAGAACAAGCCTCTCTTTTGATATTCGAAAGTTTACACCTCGATCCCCACCAAAGTACGCGAAACCTTCTGGCGAATCGAAAACGACAATTGGGATTACTTCTTTTTCAAGCCCTCCCTTCTTCTTCAAAAATATGCCTACTGAATGATCCACCTTTCCAACAACCATCTCTCCTGTTTCGCCATAAATTGCAAGATTGCCTAAAAATATTTCGTCCTCTCCACTTCCCTTGAAGATGGATACAATGAATCCAGTTAAAATCAACAATGATTTCACCAGACATGACCTAGTTTGAATCATAGTTGCCCCTCCTCAGAAATGAAAAGAGGGTCTTCCGGATTCGTAGTGGGGTGGGCTTCCCTTGGCGAGAGGGCCGGGTAGGGTCCAACGGATGGACATCTACAGCTTCCTTTCGGAGATCTTCACCCTCGGGAAACCCTGGTATGTCGGGGAG